>JANYGK010000011.1 GCA_025362395.1 Bacteroidota bacterium | reverse complement strand
TACAGTTTAAATAGTGGTTTAGTGGATGGTAGGCAGAAAGAATACAATTATTTGACATCAGAGGGTGTTGTGGTGCGCAAACAACTTACACTATTAAATGTTTAAAGTAAATTTAATTATTTCATTCCTAACTATTTTTTTAGGCAGTAATAAAGTTGTCGCCCAGCTTAGCGGTTACATCAACGATCAATTCACAAATGAACCACTTATTGGGGCCACTATTTTTTGCTTAAATAACAATACAGCCGTAGTTAGCAATAACTACGGCTTTTATACTGTTAAGTTGAATCAAGACACTATTCAACATTTTATCATTTATTACAGTCTCTATAGGAAAATAGATACACTTTTACTTATTAAAAACAATTTATCATTAAACATCGAACTTTCACCTACAAATATTCTTCAGGAAATAGAAGTAAAAGCCAATAAGGAGGAAATATATACGGGAGAACAGCTAACCCTGAACGAAATTAAAAAAATGCCGGTTATCCTGGGAGAAACGGATATAATTAAAAGTTATCAGCTAATGCCGGGCATTAAGCAGGGTGCGGAAGGATTTAGCAACTTATTAATAAGGGGCGGCACATCCGACCAGGTGCAGTATATTTTGGATGACATGCCACTCTACTATGTAAATCACATGGGCGGTTTTTTATCTGTATTTAATTCAGATGCGGTAAGCAAGGTAGAATTATTTAAAAATCATAGCCCCGCAAAATATGGCGGACGGCTTTCGGGGTATTTTGATGTACGGATGAAAGAAGGCAATGCTCAAAAATGGAGTGGAACCATAAGTGTGGGGTTATTAGCCACGAGATTAAATTTTAATGGCCCTGTTTTTAAAAATAAAAGCACTTTACAACTTTCATTCAGGCGATTAAATTTAGATTTAATCACAACTCCCATTATTAAAGCTTTGGATTTTAAAACACAACCGTCATATTATTTTTATGATGGCATGCTTAAGTACACCCATAAACTGAATGAAAGAAATAAAATTTCTTTTAGCTTTTTTAACACAAATGATAAAATTAAAATACTCAGTAAATTTTCGGATAGTTTTACGGACTTGAATACAAAATTTAATCTGGATATTGGATGGGGAAATACGGCTGCTGCCATACGCTTAATGCAAAATCCAAGACCAAAAATATTCTTGACGCATGTAATAACCGGGAGTAGCTACAATTATATAATTAAAACCAGGTCGATAGTATCCGAAAATTCTACTGAAACCTATAACGCAACAAATCAGTTCCGTTTAGGGTTAAAAAACATCATATTTAAATCGAACCTCGATTATAATATAAACAACCGGCTTAAATACACTGCGGGCCTGCAGTATGAATTTATAAGTTCGGGTTTAGGCGATCAATCTCAAACTGTTAAAACCGCCAATGAAAACTCGTTAAGGAATTTTAACGGTGGTAAATTGGTTTCTAATCAACTGTCTGCTTACATGGAGGCAGGCTATTTGCCTCTGTCATGGTTAAGTTTAGCAGCGGGTTTTAATAATCTGTTATTTATCTCAGAGGGGTACACTAAAAATTTTTTTCAGCCAAGGGTATATGCTAAAGCAGATATAAATCCCCGGCAACAAATTAGTGTAAGTTATTGTCAAAATGTTCAAAGCCTTCATCTATTAACTAATAATGGTGCCGGCATGCCAAGCGACGTATGGGTGTCCGCAAACAAATTTGCGCCGCCTCAAACTTCCCGGCAACTAAATTTATCTTTCACCAATTTTTTTTCCAAAAAAAAGTATTTTTTTCAGACCGATGTGTACTATAAAACCTCTCAGAATCTTATCAGGTATAAAGATGGCTATGGATTATTTACACCCAAAAACAATTGGTTAGAAACGATTGAAACAGAGGGTAAAGGCCTATCGTATGGCTGGGAAAATTTATTAAAAAAACAAACCGGGAAGCTTACCGGGTTTATAGCCTACACCTTGAGTAAAACAACCAATCAATTTAAAAATTTAAATAATGGTAAACCCTTTTATTTTAATTATGACAGAAGGCATGAGTTAAATGTTTTTGTTAACTACGAATTAAATAAAAAAATCAGCTTCAATGCCAACTTTAATTTTGCTACCGGTAATGCCCTTACTTTACCAAAAGCCATTTATAATGTTCCTATAGCTACGGAACCCAATACGCAATCAAATAACAGTTATGTGCAGGATGTTAACCTGATTAACACCAATTATGTTTTTTATTATGATGGAATCAATACAGCGCGAACCAGTAACTTCCATCGGCTTGATGTTGCTGCGAGGTTTACCAAGCAAAAAAAACATGGCACACGGGTGTTGTCGGTCGGCATTTATAATGTGTATAACCATCACAATCCTTTTGCTTATTATTACTCCTACAATTACGGCGCTCAACAATTTGATTTAAAAAGTATAAGTGTTTTCCAATTAATACCGTTTTTTAGTTATGAATATTCTTTTTAAAATAGCAGTGTTACAGGTGCTTTGGTTTTGTTTTGCATGCGAAAAGAAAATAACCAGTTATTCACCCGAAGTACCTCCCATACAGGTCATATCAGGAGTGATAGTTTGTGACAGCGCCGCAAAATGTTATATCACCAAACCTAATGATTTAAATACCATTAAGGTTTCCGCTCTTGAAAATGCCAAGGTTTTTTTATATAATGCAAACAATAGTGTTATTGATACGCTTCATTATAAAGGTAGTGGTTTATATAAGGGAAAAATAATACTGAGTTCACCAAATATATTTTATAAAATAATTTCCTATGCTAATGGTTACAATGACGCAAGTTGTGAATTTAAATTACCGTCGAAACCGGACTTTACTATAAATGATTTGATATACAATTATTTTTATAACTGGGATCCAACATATTCAATACGAAATTTACCAAAAAATTTATCGCACATTACCATTCAAGACACTCCGAACGAGGATTTTTATCAATTGGAATTATATGACATCGACTCGGTAGAAAACCTGCCGGGGAAATACGATTATAAATATAATTTTATCAACTTAACCGGCTCTGATAATCCCGCCATAAAACAAGAAGGGGAAATTGCATTGGATTTGAAATATTTTACCCCCATATTTTTTAACGATAAATTGTTTAACGGAGTAAGTTACGAATTGGATTTCTACTCCGGCCCTAACTCCAATTCTAATTCTGGCGTGCTTTCCTCTAGCAAAAGGCTTTTGCTGGTAGTTTTAAAGCACATATCAAAAGAGTATTACTTATACCTGAAAACGGTAAATAAACATTTGCTGGCAATAAATTATAGCGGCGAAGGTTTTGCGTATATATATAATTTGTATCCGTATAATCAGGTTTATAGCAATATAGATGGTGGTACAGGGATTTTAGGCAGTGTAAATAGTTCTGTAATTAAAAAGATTGTTGTTAAGTGATCTTATTGATAATGTTTGTTTTGAAATTATTCTAAACCTTTTGACGTTACCTATTTATAAAAACTCCAGGCTGCACAAATTATCATAAACTTAGGGAAAATTAAGTTTTCTTCCTCAGTTAGATTGTTACTTGTAACTATCTTAGCCTGATCAAAAAATAATTAATTGATTAGTTTATCGCAAACCTGGTTTAAACAAAAAGGCTGGAAACCGCACGCGTTTCAGAAGCAAACATGGGCTGCCATTAAAGAAGGAAAAAGCGGTTTGCTGAATGCACCAACCGGTTTCGGAAAAACATTTGCGGTTTGGTTTGGTGTCATTCAACACTTTACGGATCATCCCAAACCGCAAAAAAATAAATTACATTGCTTATACATTTCGCCTTTAAGAGCCTTATCTAAAGAAATTTATTTAGCTACTAACAGGGTAAGTGCCGATTTGAATTTACCTTATACGATAGAGTTGCGTACCGGCGACTCTTCTATGAAAGAACGCACCAGGCAAAAGAAAGATAAGCACCAAGCATTGATTACTACGCCCGAGAGCATGCATTTAATGTTGGCCGCAAAAGGGTACAGGGAGCAATTCAGCAATTTAGAATTTGTGATTATTGATGAATGGCATGAGCTGCTCGGTAACAAACGCGGTGTGCAAATTGAATTAGCTTTGGCGCATTTAAAATCGATCAATCCTAATTTAAAAGTATGGGGCATCTCGGCAACCATTGGTAACCTTGAGGAAGCAAAAGAAATTTTATTGGGCCCGATCTCAAATAACACTGAAATTATAAAAGCCAATGTAGAAAAGAAAATAAATATTAATACGGTGCTGCCCGATGAGATCGAAAAATTTCCTTGGGGCGGTCATTTAGGATTAAAGCTTTTACCTAAGCTGATCCCGATTATTGAAGAGAGTAAGTCCACACTCTTGTTTACCAATATGCGCTCGCAGGCCGAAAATTGGTATCAGCAATTATTGGAAAAAGCACCTGACTTGGCTGGCCGAATCGCCTTACATCACAGCTCTATCGATTTTCAAACGCGTAAATGGGTAGAAGAAAATTTACACATCGGCAGTTTAAAATTAGTAGTCTGTACGTCTAGTCTTGATCTTGGTGTTGACTTTCGTCCGGTAAACACAATCATTCAGGTTGGCTCTGCCAAAGGCGTAGCGCGCTTTATACAACGAGCGGGCAGGAGCGGGCACAGCCCCGGAGAAAAAAGTAATATTTATTTTGTACCAACCAATTCATTGGAAATTATTGAAGGCAGCGCTTTAAAAGATGCCGTAAAACATCAGCTTATTGAAAGCCGTATTCCTTATGTGCGTTCGTTCGATGTGCTCATTCAGTTTATGGTAACATTGGCAGTGTCCGACGGCTTTAATTCGGAAGCATTGTACAATGAAATAAAATCAACGCACGCCTTTCAATCGGCTACACCCACTGAATGGCAATGGTGCATTGATTTTATTACACGAGGAGGGCAGTCGTTAAAAGCGTATGACGAGTTTCATAAGGTAGTGTTGGAAGACGGCTTATATAAAGTAACAAGTAAAGGTATTGCTGCCAGGCACCGCATGAACATTGGAACCATTGTCGGTAACAGCATGATGAACGTTAAGTTTTTAGGCGGCAAATCAATCGGCACTATTGAAGAAGCGTTTATCACCAAGTTAAGACCCGGAGATATTTTTTGGTTTGCCGGCAGAAATTTACAATTGCATACCGTTAAAGATATGACGGTATTGGTAAGATCTTCCAAAGATAAAAATGGAATTATTCCCTCATGGCTGGGCGGCAAAATGCCATTGTCTTCACAACTTTCAACAAGCATTCGCAAAAGCTTAACCGTTTATAAAGAAGGCGGAAAATTAAATGAGGAATTAAAAAAATTAAAGCCTTTATTCGAATTGCAGGAAAAAGTATCGCACCTTCCGGGGAACGATGAGTTTTTAATTGAAAAAATAAAAACCCGCGAAGGCTATCATATCTTTATGTACCCGTTCGATGGAAGGTTGGTGCATGAAGGCATGGCAGCCATCCTGTCGTACCGTATCAGTTTACTGTCCCCGGTTACGTTTTCTATTTCTATGAATGATTACGGCTTTGAATTGCTGAGTGATCAGGATATTAATATAGAAGAACTCTTGGATAATAATTTACTGTCTGCCGACTTTGTGTATGAGGATGCAATTAGAAGCATCAATTCAAGCCAAATGGCACAACGTAAGTTCAGAGATATTGCTTCTATTGCAGGGCTTGTATTTACGGGCTACCCGGGCAAAGAAAAAAAGACACGACACTTACAGGCATCTTCTCAATTATTTTTTAAAGTGTTCGAAGATAATGAAGATGATAATTTATTATTGTTGCAGGCTTACGACGAAGTGATTAATTTTGAGTTAGAAATTTCCCGTCAACAGGCAGCTTTTAAACGCATCAATGCACAAAAAATTATAGTAACCTACCCAACAAAACCTACTCCTTTTTGTTTTGCTATTATGGTGGCACGCTTCAGAGAATTTTACAGCAATGAACCTATTGAAGCACGTGTAGAAAAATTATTAAAACAAATTGAAAAGAAATAAATGCAGCTCACACTTGCCGGAATTCCTTTTATTTTATTAGTCGAAAAAGCTTTATGGCGGCCCGATACAAATCAATTGATTATTGCAGATATTCACCTCGGTAAAGCAAGTCACTTCCGTAAAGCCGGCATTAGCATTCCTGCCGATAGCGTATTGGAAGATATGCGAAAGTTGGATGCGCTAATGAAAAAATATCGGCCCGAAGAAGTTATTTTACTGGGCGATCTTTTTCACAGCTCCTACAATCGCGAGTGGCATTTGTTTGAAGCTTTTTTGGAATCATTTAATAACATCCGCTTTATTTTGGTAAAAGGAAATCATGACATTTTAAAAAAGAACCGGTACGCATTGCCAAACTTTGAAGTGATCGATACATGGGAAGACGATGTGTTTATCTATTCCCATGAACCGATGGAACATACTATTAAATTTGTTCTCAGTGGTCATATCCATCCCGGTGTAACGCTTACCGGTAAAGGGAGGCAGCGTTTATCATTACCATGTTTTCATATTTCTAAAAATCAAATGGTGTTACCGGCATTCGGTAAATTAACCGGCCTATATATTTTAGAAAAAAATAAAAGTGATACTTACTATCTTGTGTACAATGAAATGATCACAGAAATGAAGTAATAGTTGAGATTTTATGCAGTTCGAATATTATTTTTCTGTCAGTTCGAGTGATTTTTGATGTCTCTTTTCAAAAATTGTATCGAGAACGGAATAAATAAAAAATTATTTCAACCTTTTATATTTTTGAAATAAATAAGATCCGCCAAGCGTTACAAAAAAGAAGAGCCACAGTTTCACAATTTCAGGCCATATTTCTTTTAACCCTGAGTTACGTATAAACACGGCATAAAACGATTCCAGGCCCCAGTTTAAAGGCGAAATCACACTGATGGTTTTCATAATATCAGGCATTACAAATGTGGGAACCCACACACCGCCTATAGCAGCTAATATAATAATAAACACGGCGCCAAATAAAGAAGCCTGGTCGTGCGTAGTGGCAACTGTTCCAACTAATAAACCAAATCCCGTGGCAGCAAGGCCTGCAGATAAAGCAATTAAAAATAATAAAGGCAAGCTGTTTCCTATATTTAATTGCGGTAAACCTAACAACGGTAAAATAAATAAACCGACACACAGCATTAAAGCAAATTGTATTAAACTTACAATAGTATAGGTAATTAATTTCCCGAGCATCACAATAAAGTAAGAGCCGGGCATAGTCAACAGCCTGAAGGCACTGCCGTCTTCCCGTTCTTTAATAATATTTCCCGCTAAAGGAATGCAAATAAAAAACATCGCAAATAAGGTCCATGCCGGCACATTATGCTGCACCGCGTTAGGAATAATCGTTGAATTATTATAAGACGCGTATTCTTCCGTAATGCTAACCAAAGGCGTATTTTCCATAGGCGAAGGCTTTGCATCCGGGAACGATTCCCGCATCTTCTCGTTCAATGCACTTACCATTCCCTGCATTTCAATTTGCGAAATAATGCGTTCAATAGAATTACTGATGGTAGTTTTAAAAGACTTTTTAGTGATAGGATCAAAAAATAAATTCAATTGTATCTTCGATGTATCTATAGTCTTTTCAACGCTTGCAGAGTCTCCGCCAAAGCTGTTCAATAACTTGGTGACACGGGCCGTTGAACGTTCGCGTAATTTTTTACTGGTGTTTTCGGGAATAATAATGCCTATAAAAAAATGTCCCTGCGCAATTTCTTTTTTGGCTGCTTCATTGGTGAGTTGCTTTTTAGTGACCAGGAAAAATTTAGAATTCGTAATATATCTTTCCAATGTTTGCGATAAAGAATCATGATCCCTGTCTATTAATAATAAAGGTACCGACGATTCGTTTACCGATTTAAACGTAGAGTCCTGTATCAAGGTCATAATGAGGATCAGTACAGTGGGCATAATAAAGGTAATGGCAAGCCCCGCCTTATCGCGAATCAGCACCTTATACTCTTTATATAAGCTATACAACAGTTTCATTATTTGTCCCTGAAATTATTTCCCGTTATTTTTAAATACACTTCTTCAATACTACTGCAATTATTTTGTGCGATCAGCTCTTTCGTTTTCCCTTGCGTAATCAATGTACCATGATCAATAATACCAATGTAATTACAAAAATCTTCTGCCTCATCCAGGTGATGCGATGTATATAAAATGGTCATGCCGTTTTCACGGTTCATTTTTTTTAAGTGATCAATAATAGCTTGCTTCGACTGTACATCAACACCCACGGTAGGTTCATCTAAAATTAATAACTGCGGATTATGCAGTAAGCCGGCAATTAAATTAACGCGGCGTTTCATACCACCCGAATAAGAACTGATCTTTTGATGCATGTTTGCTTCTAAGCCCAATACTGAAAGATGCTGCTTTATATTTTCTTTTAGTGACGCACCTTTCAATCCGTACATGTGTCCTAAAAAATTAAGATTTTCCCAGGCTGTTAGTTTAAGGTAAAGAGCTATCTCTTGCGGAACTACGCCAATAGCTTGTTTTGATGCTTTACTATGGGTTTGGTGCGTATGCCCGTTAATAAAAATAGTGCCGCTGCTTGGTGGGAATAAACCGCAGAGCATAGAGATCAACGTTGTTTTACCGGCACCATTCGGGCCGAGCAAACCAAACACATCTCCTTTTTCTATGGTCATGGAAAGGTCGCTCACTGCAGGTTTCGGGGCTTCCTTGTACTGCTTCGAAACATGTTGTATATCTACTAAAACACTCATCTATGCTTGTTCCTGTAAAAATATTTTCATTTCGCAGCTTGCTACTAATTCATTATTGCAGTAAGATTTTGCTTCAATAATAGATACATTCATAACCTGCGTCTTCGTATAAACCTCCGTTAATAATTCATTTCCCGATCCCGGTAAAAAATGAATAACCAGGTCTTTAATGTTTCCGATAAACCCTACGGCAGGCTGCGCGTTATGTTTTACAGCTTCAAAACCTGCTCTCGATGCAGCTGTTTGTGCCATATTTTCTACAATGCCTGACTCTGTAAGGTGTTTATTTTGAGTGAGCATGTGTTCATCAGTAATGTCAAAACCGGTAATTACAGAAGTTTCATCCGCTTTATAAATCCTGCTGATCAGCACAATTGGCGGCCGTTGCGGAATATAATTTAAAATTGTATCAGAATTAACTATGGCGTTACCTACTGTAATCATACTTATTTTTCTTTCATAAACCGCAAAATAAATACCTTGTGTTTAAGAGCAGCCCACAAAAATAAGCATATATCCGGTATGGGCAACGCATAGAGCAATTGTAAATAGGTATTCGCATAAATTTATAGGAATAAAAAACCCGGTTACATATTTATGAAACCGGGTTTTTTTAGTTTTGGAACCGGTTATTTTTGTTCAAATTTTTTGTATTCAGCCGGTATAGCTAATTTCGAAGCATCAATAACTCCTTTCGTCATTTTAGAAACTTCTAATTTGCTCATTAACTTACCGTCAGAAATTGATTTTTCTTCGGATAACAGTGGCATAGAGCCTTTAGGAAGATCTTTGATGTGATTAAAATAAATACTTTGTTTATCTTTTCTGTTCCATACTTTAACCAATGGAACAAAAAAATCATATTTTCCGACAACGATCCAATACGTAATCTCTGTATTTTCGTCTGTGTTTTTTACAATATACTCTGCACATTTTTGTCCTTGTACTGTTTTTGTATTAGTACCTTTTGTAGATATACAGGTTCCTAGTACAGTAGGAACAGTTTCACTTTTATGCTCGCCCCATACTTTACGGATCGGGTTTACATATTTGATCTGGTTTGTTGCAAGATCAAATACAAAGCTACCCTCTACCTTACCTGATTTACGGCCAATTTGATCCAGCTTTACATCATTGCCTTTTACATAATAAATGTTAGTTGTTGTATCTTTGTTGGTTTCCATTTTAAATTCAATGGTCCCTTCAAAATTTTGCGCAACAGAAGCGACACATAACGTCAAACTTGCTACTAATAGTTTTATTTTGTTCATTTAGAGATTGTTTTTAAATTATTACACTAAACTAATTAAATTTAGTTACAAATAAAAATTATGTCAAATAATACAGAAAAAGGTACTATTGGCGAGGAAATAGCGACAGCCCACTTACTAAAACAAGGCTATACTATTTTAGCTAAAAACTGGCGACACAAGCATTTGGAGCTAGATATAGTAGCACAAATCGATGATTTATTGGTAATTGTTGAAGTTAAACTGAGGGCAAGCAATGCTTTTGGTGCACCTGAAGAATTTGTTACAAAATCAAAGCAGAAAAAAATAATTAAGGCCGCCGAGTTTTATATTCTGGAAAATAAAGTTGACTTCGAAACCCGGTTTGATATTGTTTCCGTAATACAAAACCCTAACGAATTAAATGTGGAGCATATCATCGGTGCTTTTTATCCGACGCTGTAAATTTAATGAGAGCTGTGTGTAATATTTAAATCACCAAGCGTTAACGCATAGGCAGCATCATTTTTTACTGTATTCTCTTCACCGTTCACCGCTTTAACACCCGCTTTATTAAGGTTTTTCAAGGCCTTACCGGCAATCGACCAAAAGCCCGGTTTCCTTTCAATAGGTACATGTTCTTCATCATCATTTTCCGAAATAACATCCACCACCGTTTTGTGGGTTAATGATTCACTGCTCACAATCTTTTGTTCTTCGGGAATCGTCACGAATTCTTTTGAAGAAGCGATATGTAATGTGTCGCGTTGCGAGGTAATAGTAACTGTAGAAGCAATAGCACTATTATTAGTAACACTATTGTTTACAGTAGCTGCGTTGTAATTCTTTTTATTTAAAGTGGTTAACGAATAAGTTGCAGCTAATTGTTTTTCGGGCAACCCGGAATTAGTATGTATAATTGAATTTGAAATAGGATTACTCATTCTTTCTTTTGAAGCAGTGTGCGCGTACCTTGCAGAATTGCCGGTTTCATTTAATTTTGCGGGCCATAAGAAATATAGTAATACAATTACAGCAACAGATGCCGCGGCTGCAAATGAAGCTGCCCGAAAATTAAACCAAATTACTGTCGGCTTGCGTTTTAAAGTCTGCTTATTATCAAAAATCACAGAAACATCGGCATAAACAATAGTATGTTTGTATAGCTCAAGTTCCTTAGCCAGTTTGGGATTCAAAGCGCAACTTTTTTCAACGTGCACTTTTTCATTTTCCGTTAGTTGCCCTTCAACATAAGCAATAAATTGATTTTCCGAAACAAGGTCTGTTTCTGTTTTTTTTAACCGGTCTTTACCGGTATAATTATTTTTCTGAGGATCAAAAGTAAGTAACGAAAGCTCCGGCAAATCAACACATAACCCGGGATGTTGCATCAGGAAAATATCCAGCTCCAACTGTAGTTCACCGGTTAAGCTCCCTTCAACGGAATCTAACAGGTAAGCCTCGTAATTATGTATCGTAATAGTATGCATTAAATAATTGCTTCTAACTTGCCGATGTAATTTTTTAAAAATGCCCTGGCTCTAAAAATATAAACTTTCACTTGGCTTTCACTCAAATTGGTTATCTTGCCTATCTCTGCGTAGTCATAGCCTTCATAATCTCTTAATAAAATAACGCTTTTTTGTATTTCAGGCAGCTTATCCAACGCATAATTTAAAATCTCTTTTATATCCGTATACTGGGTTGAATGATTTAATTTTTGTTCCACCGCTTCAGTATAATCACCCTGCTTTTTAGCTTTACGTGTATAATCAATTAAGGTATGATGTGCTGTTGTAAACAAATAAGATTTAGCATTTACGCTTTCCACTTCATTTACTTTGCGCCATATTTTTTCGTATGTGTCCTGCACAATATCTTTGGCCGCGTCAGTATCCTTTATATGCTTTAAAATAAAGCGATATAAATTATCAGAGTACTGATCTACACACGTATTAAATTCGGTTACCGTCACAGTTTAATAGGCATAGAACGCATACCTATACTTAAAAGTTACACGTCAGTAAAAATAAAACCCCCTGATTATCAGGGGGTTTTAAGCTTTAGTTAAGAAACCAGTTTTATTTTCTGGCCAACTTTCAGTTGGGGATTCTTTTTAAGATCATTATATTCAATAAGCTTTTCAACGCTTATTTTACTTTTTTTGGAAATGCTGTATAAGGTTTCGCCTTTTTGTACTTTATGGTATTGCTCTGCAGTGTAGTTATCAGCCAGTTTTACCTTTGTAGAAGCGGTATCCGTTTTTGTTTTAGAAGCTACATTTGTTTGAGGTGCTTTAGGGCTGTCTGTTTTAACCGGCGCCGAATTAGGCACATCCTGCTTGACATACACAATTAATTTTTTCCCAGCTTTAATTCCTTTTTTACCAATGTAATTCCATGATTTTAAATCGGCTACCGTTACACCATACTTACGGGCGATTGTACTTATTTTTTCTCCGCCGCGAACCGTATGCATTTTTTGGATTTCCCTTACAGCTACCGTATTCTCTAAAGCAACCAGCTCTTGTGATTTAATAGCTGAATAAATTTCCGATTCGTTAGCTAAAAACGTTCCTATTTTTGCTTTTGGCAGCGTTAACATGTTACCGCCTGCAGGTATCACTCCCTTACGGTACTGTGGGTTGAAATACGTAATTTCATCAACCGGGATATCCAGCGCGGCTGATATTTGAGTAAATGACATGGGCTCTTTTACAACAGCAGTATCTACTTCAAAATATGTTTTACGCGGTGTTGACGCGTAAATGTTATGTTCCGTAGGGTAATTCATAATATAATTTGCCGCAATAAAGGCGGGTACATAAGCCTGTGTTTCAGCCGGTAAATACGGGCGAATTTCCCAATATGTTTTTTTGCCGCCGCTTCTGCGAATGGCTTTGCTAATGGTTCCCGGCCCGGCGTTGTATGCCGCCAAAACCATTTGCCAGTCTCCAAACATACTGTATAAACTTTCTAAATATTCGGCGGCAGCTTCAGTTGCTTTATACACATCCGAACGGTCGTCCATATAAGAGTTTACATTTAAACCGTACATTTTACCGGTAGGGTACATAAATTGCCATAAGCCTGTAGCTCCGCATCTTGAGCGTGCATTTGGGTTAAGAGCCGATTCAATAACCGCTAAATGTTTCAATTCTAAAGGAATATTATGCTTATCAAAAATTTCTTCAAACATGGGGTAGTATAATTGCGATAAACCCATCATTCGGCTCACCAATTGGCGTTTACGAATAGAATACAGGTCAATAAACCCCTTAACGTGAGGGTTATAAACCAAGTCAAACGGTGAATTAGCATCTAACTTGGCAAGGCGGCTTTCGTAAATAAAATCTTCAAACTTCGGAACACTGTCTTCAGTATATTTATATTTATTTGTTTTTGGGTAAACAGGCTTCAACAGGGCTTTTTCGAGCACTTTCTGATTAGCTAAGCTATCAAGCATCGCCGCTACAGGATTATCTGTTATGGTAAGTGTGTTTTGCGCAAACAAACTTCCTGTAGCCAAAACAGACACATATAGCGCTTTTTGGAAAATTCTTTTTAGTTTCATCAGCTTCAGATTTCTTACCGTTGTATAACGAAGTAATTTACAAAACGTTACATAAAATTCGGGATAATAATACAATAATAAAAAATATATTTTAAAATCAAAAGTTAAAGTACTTAAATTTTTAACTTTGCGCTGTGAAAAATGACGATGATGAACCAAAAGAACATTTTGAACGCAATATTCTGCTAGTAATAATTTATATAGGAACGGGGCTTTTTTTAGACTGGCTGAGTTTGCACCTTTTATCTAATGTTAATCCTTGGGGAACTGCTACCTCTGTTCCCGGCATGGTGCTTACCCTACAGGGTTTGTGGCTTTTAGTGCATCCATATGCTATTATTTATGAAGACAGGTTTGAAATAAAACGGAATTTTATTTATAATAAAGAATTCTATTACCTTGATGCAAAAAAACTCGAGAATAGAGCTTCGCGGTTAGTAATGATCTATAACGACGGTGAAGCCGTATCATTACCGTTGTTTGGTATGAGAAGGGCTAAACAAGCTAATTTTAAAAAAGCATTGAATGAAAAAATTGCTTTGAGTATTGCCACCAGGAATTTTTAATTGAACTGCACCAAATAAAATAGGATAATCAATCACATGAAAAACAAAAAACTTCTTTTTTTCGTTATCCTTTTATTTCCTGCTTTATTTAAAATTATTTTAGAGTTTACCACTATTAATTCTAAAAAACTCCCGTATTACGGACCTAAAGAGTTAACCGGTAAAGATACTGTTTACTATGAAGTAACATCAACCTTTAAAACGCTTCCCGAAAAACAAAACCCTGCACCGAGCTTAAAGAATATTGAACTCGACACAAATAATTACTCTTTATTTGCGGTGTGTTTTATTAAGCCCGCTTATAAAAAAGACAATTACCGGTTAGCCGGTTTAAGTGAGTATGCACAATATAAAAAAGATAAAATACGGTTCATTCCTCTTGTTATTGTAACACCATGCGCCGGCGCTAACGATTCGTCATCCTTAAAAGAACTTGATAAGCTGAAGCTCGGTAACCAAAATATATTCACCTTGTATTGGCAGCCCGAATCCTTTGACAGTTTAAATTTAACGTTCTTTAAAGATAAGCCAATATACATTGATTATAGTTTTTTTGTTTTAATTGATAAAAACCGCCACATTCGCGGGTATTATGACGCACGTTATGTGTCTGAAATTAAACGCCTCACAGAAGAATATCAGCACCTTCGTTTAAAAGAAGAAAAACAAAAAGTCATTAATATTAATCAAATAGAAAAAAAATAAAAGCATGCGACTGTTATTATTAGCCACACTTTTTTTTAGTTTAATATTTGCGGCCTGCAAAACAGGTTCCGGCAAAAATAAACAGGTATTGCCTATTTACGGTGAAAAAACAGTTTTAGGTACTGATACTGTTTATCATACTATTCAGCCTTTCTTTTTCACAAATCAATACAACGAAAAAATTACTGAAAAAACTGTTGATCATAAAATTTATGTAGCCGATTTCTTTTTTGCTACCTGCCAAAGTATTTGTCCGCAAATGAGCTCACAGCTTGTAGAAGTGCAAAATGCATTTAAAAATGATAAAGATGTATTAATACTGTCGCATACTGTAAATCCTATGCATGATACCGTAGAGGTGTTAAACGGTTATGCGAAAAGCTATGGTGCCATTAAAGGTAAATGGCATTTTTTAACGGGAAATAAAAAAGAGATTTATGACCTTGCTAAAAACAGCTATTTAGTAAATGCCCTTCAAGATGATGGAACTCCTGAAGGGTTCTTACACAGCGAATTATTTGTATTGGTTGATTCTCAAAAAAGGATCAGGGGAAGTTATGACGGCACTGATTCCGTAGCCGTTAAAAAATTAATAGACGATATTAAAATACTAAAGCAGGAAATAAATTAATGAGAGTGTGTTTGTTTGTAATAGTTTGCCTGTTTACAAAAGGACTGTTTTCCGAAACGCAAGGTACAATTTATTATTTAGACAGCTCTCTAACAGTTATCTCATCGCAACTGTTAAATGTAAATGAATTTAAATCATGTTCAGGCGAAAAGCCTAATCCTGTTTTTGAGCTGTTTCGCAAAAAACAACGCCTTAATAAGCGAATCACCGCTGCGGTATTGGCATTTCCATTTCCTTTTGGCATAGTAGGCTTGCACCGTATTTATTTAGGTACAAAGCCCTATGTGCCGGTGGCGTATATCGCCAGTTTAGGAGGAGTATTTGGTATTTTACCCTTTATTGATTTTTGCGTGATTACGTTTGATAAAAAAAACTTTGAGAATTATCAAGATAATGGTCACGTATTTATGTGGTTTAATAAATAAAGCGTGCTTAAATTTGAAATTAGAACTCAAATAATAATAATTAAAACACTGTAAATAAGAGTGTTATGACCCATGCAACATCTTTACATAACTTTGCAACACGGATAAACAGCATTTTTTAAATTGGGTGCTTACTTTGTGGCACAGCAAACAAAAACATATAATTATGAAAAAAGCAATTTTAGGACTCGCATTAGCATTCTCAATCGGCAATGCAGCAATGGCACAAAAAGAGGTGAAATACGAAAGATTATTTTACAAAGATTTGACCTTGGAAACAGGCGATGTAAAAATCACTGTGGATAATGCCGTTTCTACAGCCGCTGAAACTAAGTTTAAATTAAAAATAACAAACTTTACAGGTAATTACATCATCTTTAAGCCCGAGGAAAGCAAGTTCATTATAAATGGTAAAGAAATGAGCCCTAAAGAGAAATGGTTAATCATTAAACCGAATGAATCTGATTTTAGAGTGATTAATTTAAAAGGAGCGGCACTTAATGAGGTAAAAAGTTATTCGTTTGTTATGGAAGGCTTATACACCGTATCCACCAAAGCAACAGTAGTGCCCGCTGCCAACTTTGACCTGCCTGCTGCAAAGAACGATTTTGAGGCCGGCGATTTTAAATGCACAGTTTCAAGCGTATATAAAGAATCAGATAGAACAGAAGTGAAGTTTAAATGCGCTTATAACGGTAAAAAAATCGGATTTATTCAAGCTTCGAAAGCGGCTGTAAAAATGCCTGACGGTAAAGAATATGCTAACGCTAAAAAATCGGATCTTATCTTATTAATGAAGGGCGAAAACGAAAACTTTACGTTAAAATGGGATAGAATGGAAGGCGGGAAAGCAATGGACATGCAGAAAGTAGCTATGACCATTATATGGCACGAAACCTTTATGGAATCAGAGGCCGTAAGCCTTAAAGCGGAAACATTAAAGTTTGAATTTGATGAGGCGACTACAACACTAAAAAAGTAAAAAATAGAAATTCTAAATATATTTAAAAAGCAGGGTTATAATTTTTATAACCCTGCTTTTTAATTTACACACGTGAATTAAAAACTTCGTGCCAAACTTTTTAATAATATACACCTATGTACCTATACTAAAAAGTTATTCTTCCTCAAACTTAAAAGAATACTTTCGCCACTTTTCAATAACCTGTTGCATATCATCCGGTAATTCGCTGTTAAAAAATATCGGTTCTTTCGTAATAGGGTGGGTTATGCCCAACGTCTTGGCATGCAAGGCTTGGCGCGGTAATATTTCAAAACAATTTTCAATAAACTGTTTGTATTTGTTGCTTGATAAGCCTTTTAAAATTCGGTCTCCGCCATATTCATTATCATTAAATAACGGGTGGCCAAGGTGTTTCATGTGTATACGAATTTGATGGGTGCGCCCTGTCTCGAGCTTACACTCAACAACCGTTACATACCCAAAACGCTCCAATACTTTATAATGTGTAATGGCATGCTTGCCATGCTCACTGTCAGGGAAACAAGCCATTACTTTCCTGTTCTTTAAATCGCGGGCTACGTTGCATACAATTGTACCACTCTCTTCCTTTACATCGCCCCAAACAATAGCTATATATTTTCTGTCAAGGTTTCTGTCAAAAAAATCTTTTGCAAGCCGTGTCATAGCAAGCTCTGTTTTGGCAACAATAATAATTCCCGAGGTGTTTTTATCAATACGGTGTACTAACCCCGGGCGGTCAATAGACATATTTGCCGTTAACTGCGTTTTTGAGACCGGTAAATTTTTAAAACGGTATGCGAGTGCGTTTACTAACGTGCCGCTGTAATGACCGAAAGCAGGGTGAACTACCATGCCCGGTTCTTTATTTACCACACAAATGTATTCGTCCTCATACACGACATTTATAGGAATATCTTCTGCCAAAATTTCAATATCGCGCGGAGGCGTGGTCATTAAAACAGAGATCTCATCAAATGGCTTAACGCGGTAATTTGATTTTACGGGTTTGCCGTTAACCAGTATACAATCGGCATCGCAAGCCTGCTGAAGCTTTGTGCGGGTAGCATTGGCAATACGGGTCATTAAAAATTTATCGATGCGCAGCATAACCTGCC
The DNA here is from genome assembly GCA_025362395.1 of Bacteroidota bacterium. Taxonomy (GTDB): domain Bacteria; phylum Bacteroidota; class Bacteroidia; order B-17B0; family Aurantibacillaceae; genus UBA4416. The sequence goes on along the minus strand of JANYGK010000011.1, from coordinate 84,328 downwards.
CCTTTTCAATTTTTATATGGTGGTGTTCGTAAAGCTCTTTTTCATCTTCACCGGATTCAACTTCTTCGGTATCGTTATTCATTATCGGTATATAATCAGTTTTTGAGGAGTAATGTTTAGGGTGTTGTCGCTTAACTGAACAAAATAAATTCCGTTCGGCAAGTCGCCTGTATCAATGGTTTCTTCTGCAATAAAAGGAGAAGAATACACTATTTGGCCTAGGGAAGAGAAAATAGTGACAGTGGCTTTTTCAAGTATTAAACCGTTAGTTTCAATACGAACGCTGTTTTGCGCAGGGTTAGGATACAGGGTTACACTCTGCTGCTTTTGAAACATTTTATCTATTCCTAAAGGTATGGAACATCCCATAATAGGATTGATCATTAAAGAGCCTTTAATGGCAGATTGTGTCCAGCCGCTGCCAACATCATAGAACAGTGAAGTGGAATGGTCATTGTTTTTATCAAAGCCGATATTAAGCGGCTTATTGGTAGTTTGTTGTATGCCAAAATAATAACTTGCGGGAGGCAGATATTTACAACCGCTAAGTTTATAAATAGGCATTAAATTATAGCTTCCCTGCAAATACGTTGGATACATCATACTATCCCTGTAAAAAACTTCACCGGGTCCGTTGCCTGTATCTTTCCACACCATCATTCTGAATGAAGAGCCCATAATATTTAATCCGTCTGTAATAGGATCAAAATAAATACGCATGCCTCCTAATGTATCATCTTTATTAATGGTATAGTTTACGCCAATTTTGGCACCATAGGTGTTATTGTAATAGCCTACTTCAGCAGTACCGTCATCATGAGCGTAGTAGTTAGAAAACGCCTGTGTTTGAATAAGCGTATCGTTATTTCGGGCAATATCCGAAAACGTAGGCACATTAAACATGTGTTTAATAGTATATGTTGTATTACCCGTCATAGGCGGAAAAGCAAAGGAGACTGGCCTGGCCGCATAAGCGGGATCAGAACCTGTACCGGATACACTGTAGGGATAAATATTGTTATTGCTGTTAGTATAGGTATTAATTGCAACATTATTCTGATTATAAACAGTATCCCTGTAATTTAATTGCTGCCCCTGCCCTATATAATTATTACGTATATAATTGTAATGGGTAGTTGCCATTTCCGAAGAAACATACTGCTCATAGGGCATAACAGAATAATTTTTAAGAAAGGGTGTGCTCATGTATTCAAAAGCAATATCTTGTTTCAGAGAATCGTCAAACGCCCTGCGCCTGTCTAAATACACATAATCAACATGCCAGTGGTCGAGGCTGCCGCTTAAGGTGGCGTTATTCCTGAAACGGAATTGGAACAAGCTGTCAAAATAAGCACTATCTTTAACAGGGAGCATTACTAAATGAAAAAGGCTGTCGGAGGCAATTGGATTATAACCTTTTCTGCCCCATACTTTTACCCATTTACGCTGGTTTGGCTTATAAAAATCAACGCTTAATGAATCATTTGCTTCCGGGGCATCGCCTCTTCCCTTGGCCTGATAATAAAAACTCAGGTAAGTACTATCAGAAGGTTGGTACGGCAAAGTTCCTTTTAACTGTAAATTAATAGGCCTTGAAATTAATTTATCGGCGGGAGCAGAGCTTGAAACCAACGCGCTGATATTGTATGGATATCCTTTTTTATTAAGTCCGTCAAACGTAGCTACCCCAATACTAATGGGAGCTATAGGAAATGTATGGTTAACAAAAATGCCACCTGAATCTAACCAATGATTAATAGTTGGCTTAGATGATTTTGGTGAATAGGAAAAATCATCAAAAAAAGGAATGGTGTCAGAAACAACAATGCTCGACGTTCTGCTGGCAAGCTGCGCCTCTTCGGGCAACGACGTTAACCCGTTATTAGCGCTCAATGGCATTAATTGCTCTTGGGCATGCACGTTAAAACGTATTACTGTCGTTAAAGCAATAATCAGTCTTAGGTATATTTTATTTTTTTTGATCATTTTTTTATTTCAGGTTCAGGGTCAACCGCCTCTTCACCGGCTTCCTCCTCAGGCGCTGCATAACCTTCCTCTTTTCGCCCTACTACCAAATCTATTTTACTTCCTTTTTTTATGGCATCGCCCGGCTTTATTTCTTTTCCGTTAAACAGTTGCTTTAACACACAACCCTTGCAATCAGCACCTACTTCGGTTACTTTACCTTTTTTAAAGCCGTAACTTTCAATCATAAATAATGCCTGTCTCGTACTTCTGTCAACCAATTTTGGCATGGCAATTTGCGGTGCCTGTGTACTGGTAACGTATAAGTATATCATTCTATTGTGTTTGACCTGCGATTTTGGTTCGGGATCCTGTTTAATCACAATACCGGGCTTTTCCTTAGGGTCGTAAATGCTGTCAATTATTAAATACCTTACGTTTGTATTTTGAATAAAAGATTCAAGCTCAGGTATCTTCTTTCCTTTAAAATCGGGAACCTCCGCGGTTTCTCCATGTTGTGTATACACATTAAGTGTTTTAAAAAGGATCCATAAAATTGCGATAAGGCTTATTAAAGCTATTAAAAAGTGCTTTAAAAATAATTTGGATTTAAGAAATGCGAAGAAATCTTTCATAAAATAATTAAGTCTGCTAATATACGTAAAATTTACGAAAACATACTATATTTGGCTCCCTGTAAGGATTCCGGCCAATAAATTTTAGCAAACATGCATGCAAAATATAGCTCATAATTAATATTGTAATTTGGCATTATACACTAAAAAACAAATTGCGGGAAAAAAAACAAAAAAAGTTTTATTTTTTTTTGCAACAATGAAAATTGTTACTAAATTTGCAACCCCAATTAAATGGGACGTTCTTTCAAATTAAAAAAATGTATGCCGAAGTAGCTCAGCTGGTAGAGCCACTGATTTGTAATCAGTAGGTCGGGGGTTCGAGTCCCTTCTTCGGCTCTCTTTTTTTGGGGATATACCAGAGTGGCCAAATGGGACAGACTGTAAATCTGTTGTTTCGACTTCGGAGGTTCGAATCCTCCTGTCCCCACAGGGTAACAATGGTTGTCGCATTGTTAAAAAAGAAAACCAAGCGAAAGTAGCTCAATTGGTAGAGCTCCAGCCTTCCAAGCTGGAGGTTGCGGGTTCGAGACCCGTCTTTCGCTCCAGTATTTGGAGTTAGTGAAGTTGATGAATAACCGTGTATACGGACAAAAGTTTGTAAAGGCCTGAATTTGCGGCTTTAGCCCTTTTGATAGTCCCCAAAAACGAGGGACTTTTCGTGTATACAAAAACAAAGTTCTTTTAAATAAGGCGGGCAGCGACTTTAATAAGCTGTTGTAGCTCAGTGGTAGAGCACCTCCTTGGTAAGGAGGAGGTCGGCGGTTCAATCCCGCTCAACAGCTCAATAACTCAGGCATAGTTTAAAAGCGTATAACAGTTAAATAATATAATAAATAATAATAACAATTAAATAAAAAATCACAATGGCTAAAGAAAAATTCGACCGTTCCAAACCACACGTAAATATTGGAACAATTGGTCACGTAGATCACGGTAAAACGACATTAACTGCTGCAATTACTACTGTATTGGCAACTAAAGGATTATCAGAAGTAAGAGATTTCTCTTCTATTGATAATGCTCCTGAAGAAAAAGAACGTGGTATTACTATTAACACATCTCACGTTGAGTATTCAACTGCGACTCGTCACTACGCTCACGTAGATTGTCCGGGTCACGCGGATTATGTAAAAAACATGATCACGGGTGCTGCTCAAATGGACGGTGCAATTTTAGTTGTTGCTGCTACTGACGGCCCAATGCCACAAACTCGCGAACATATCTTATTAGCTCGCCAGGTTGGTGTTCCTACAATCGTTGTATTCATGAATAAAGTGGATATGGTTGAAGATGCTGAGTTATTAGAGTTAGTTGAAATGGAAATCCGTGAATTATTGTCATTCTATAAATTTGACGGTGATAACACTCCAATTATTCAAGGTTCTGCTTTAGGCGGTTTAAATAACGATCCAAAATGGGTTGATAAAATTATGGATTTAATGGATGCTGTAGATTCTTACATTCCATTACCTCTGCGTGAAAAAGATAAACCATTTTTGATGCCGGTTGAAGACGTATTCACTATTACAGGTCGTGGTACTGTTGCTACAGGCCGTATTGAAACAGGTGTAATCAACTCTAACGATCCTGTTGAGATCCTTGGTATGGGCGATGAAAAATTAACATCAACTGTAACAGGTGTTGAAATGTTCCGTAAAATTTTAGATTACGGTGAAGCAGGTGATAACGTTGGTTTATTACTACGCGGTATTGATAAATCTAATATCCGTCGCGGTATGGTTATCGTTAAACCGGGTTCAATTAAAGCTCACAAAAAATTTAAGGCTGAGGTTTACGTTCTTAAAAAAGAAGAAGGCGGACGTCATACTCCATTCCATAACAAATACCGTCCTCAATTCTACTTACGTACAACTGACGTAACAGGAGAGATCACTTTAGATGCAGGACGTGAAATGGTTATGCCGGGTGATAACGTTACTATTACGGTTGAGTTACATGCTCCGGTAGCTATGGCTAAAGGATTACGTTTCGCAATGCGTGAAGGCGGCCGTACGGTAGGTGCAGGTCAGGTAACTGAAATCATTGAATAATAACTGTAATGCAATTAGCAAAATGGCTTGCCGAAAGGCTTAGCCATTTTGCTGTTTTAAAGAAATTGTATTTACGGGCGTGGTGCAACGGTAGCATACCGGTCTCCAAAACCGTTGATGGGGGTTCGAATCCCTCCGCCCGTGCAGAACCAAAGTGATATGTGTTGCGTGTTTTTTTAATAAAACCAGATTAAAAAATTAAACACCGGATGCTAAACATTAAAAACTAAAAACGACATGAGTAAGTTTGTAACATACATTGAAGAAACAAAAGACGAGTTATTTAATAAAGTAACTTGGCCAACCTGGTCTGAATTACAAAGCAGCGCTATCTTGGTAGCTGTAGCATCCACTATCATCGGCCTTTTGGTTTGGGGTATGGATCTGGGCTTTGAGGTGTTGATGAGCAATGCCTATAAAATGGTGAACGGGTTATAATTATAGAAACTTACTAAAATGGCTGACACAATAAATAAAGATACTTCCTCCATCGTTAAAAAATGGTATGTTGTTCGTGCTATCAGCGGACAAGAGAAAAAGGTTAAACAATACATTGAAGTAGAAATTAACCGTTTAAAGTTAAACGATTACGTTTCCCAAGTGTTAATACCAACGGAGAAGTTTATCCAGATCCGTAACGGTAAAAAAATCCAGAAAGAACGTTCTTTTTACCCGGGTTATGTGTTAATTGAAGCGGCTTTGGTTGGTGAAATTACACATACTATTAAAAACATTACCGGTGTAATAGGTTTTTTAGGAGAAACAAAACGCGGAGAAGCTGTACCAATGCGCTTATCGGAAGTTAACCGTATTTTAGGAAAAGTGGATGAATTAACCGAAGCGGAAAGTGTGGTAACAAGTAATTACGTTATAGGGGAATCCGTAAAAGTAATTAACGGGCCGTTCAACGGCTTTAACGGAGTTATTGAAGAAATTAATGACGAGAAGAAAAAAATTAAAGTAACTGTTAAGATCTTTGGGCGTAAAACACCGGTTGAATTAGGTTTCGGTGAAGTTGAAAGAGAATAATTTTTAAAAACAATAAACACATTGATGTATTAAGGATTCTGAAAATTAACGGTTACTGCTTCCAAGGTTAATCAAAAATTCAGATCAGCAAAACATCAACTAATCAAATAAAAACAACAAAAATGGCAAAAGAGTTATCAGCAATTGTAAAGCTTCAAATCAAAGGTGGAGCTGCTAACCCGTCGCCTCCAATTGGTCCTGCATTAGGTGCCAAAGGGGTAAACATTATGGAATTTTGCAAGCAATTTAATGCAAGAACCCAAGAGCAAGCAGGTAAAGTATTACCGGTTATGATCAATGTTTATTCTGACAAGACGTTTGATTTCGTTATCAAACGTCCGCCTGCTGCAATTCAAATTATGGAGTTGGCTAAAGTTAAAGCAGGTTCCGGAGAAAGTAACCGTAAAAAAGTTGGTTCTATTTCATGGGATCAAATTCGCACCATTGCAACAGATAAAATTGTAGACATGAACTGTTTTACAATCGAATCTGCTATGTTTATGGTAGCCGGTACTGCTCGCAGCATGGGAGTAACAGTAACAGGTGAAGCACCTGTAAAAAACTAATTCAATTAATTAATAACCAAAAAACAAGCTTTTTAAAAAATGGCAACGTTAACTAAAAAAAGAAAAGCAGCTGATGCAAAACTTGATGTAAACAAGTTGCACACGGTAGCTGAAGCTTCAAAAGTTGTGAAAGAAATTACCACAACTAAATTTGATGCATCCGTGGATATCGCTATCCGTTTAGGAGTTGATCCTCGTAAAGCTAATCAAATGGTACGCGGCACCGTTACCTTACCTCACGGTACAGGTAAAACTTTGCGTGTACTGGCAATCGTAACTCCCGATAAGGAAGCGGAAGCCAGAGCAGCAGGTGCTGACTATGTTGGATTAGACGAATACATTGAAAAAATCAAAGGCGGTTGGACAGATGTAGACGTAATCATCACTATGCCCTCAGTAATGGGTAAAGTGGGTGCATTAGGTCGTGTATTAGGTCCCCGCGGATTAATGCCTAACCCTAAAACAGGTACAGTAACGATGGATATCGGTAAAGCTGTAACGGATTCAAAAGGCGGTAAAATTGACTTTAAAGTAGATAAAGCAGGTATTATTCATACTGGTATCGGAAGAGCTTCTTTTGACGCAGCTAAATTAACTGAAAATGCAATGGAGGTTTTACAGGCAATCGTAAAATTAAAACCGTCGTCTGCAAAAGGTACTTACGTTAAGTCGGTATATATGAGCAGTACGATGAGCGCAGGAATCCAAATCGACTCAAAATCATTTAACTAAAAACCCAAATCTGTTTTATGAACAAACAAGAAAAAACACAGGAAATAGAAAGGTTATTAGGGCTTTTAAACGCTAATAATAAAATCTATTTAGCCGATTGTTCTTCTTTAACAGTAGAAAAAGTTGGTCAATTACGCCGTTCTTGCTTTGATAAAAAAGTAAGCATGACTGTTGTTAAAAACACCCTGTTAGCGAAAGCTTTAGAGCGTGCAAACGACAGCAAGCTTGCTGAACTTATCCCGGCATTAGTAGGTGAAACCGCTTTGATCTTTGCAGAAGTGTCTAACGCTCCCGCAAAAATTATTAAAGAGTTTCGCAAAGGCGGTGATAAACCAAAACTTAAAGCAGCTTATGTTGAAGAAATGATATTTATCGGTGACGATAAATTAGAAGCTTTAGCAGGTCTGAAATCGAAAAACGAATTAATAGGCGATATTATCGGTTTATTACAAGCTCCAATCCAACGCGTAATCGGTGGATTAGAAAACAAATTCAAAGATTCGACAGAAGAAGCAGCAGCTTAATTTGTACTGTAAAGAACAATCAAAACAAACAAACAATTTTAAATTAACATTAACAAAATAAACTAATAAAAAATGGCAGACGTAAAAGCAATCGCTGAAACATTAGTAAACCTGACAGTTAAAGAAGTTCAGGAATTAGCAACAGTATTAAAAGACGAATACGGAATTGAGCCGGCAGCAGCAGCAGTAGTTGTATCTGCAGGTGGAGGCGGTGACGCAGCAGCAGTAAAAACATCTTTCGATGTTATTTTGCTTGAAGCAGGCGCAGCTAAATTAGGAGTAGTTAAAGTTGTAAAAGACTTAACAGGCTTAGGCTTAAAAGAAGCTAAAGATTTAGTGGACGGTGCTCCAAAAGCGGTTAAAGAAGGTATTGCAAAAGAAGAAGCTGAGTCTATTAAAAAGGCTTTAGAAGAAGCTGGTGCAAAAGTAGAAGTAAAATAATTTACTTACAAAACTAGGCGTTAAGGCTTCTTTTACTTCGGTAAAAAGCCTTAACCCTTTTTTCTGCTTTTAGTCATCACGTCAATCTTTTAGAATACTAACTAAATAAACCTTATTAAATTGGCTACAACAGTAAAAAAATCACAGAGAATTAATTTCTCTTCAAACAAATTTCCGATTGAGTATCCTGATTTTTTGGATATACAAGTGAAATCCTTTCAGGATTTCTTTCAATTAGAAACTACGCCGGATAACCGTAAAAATGAAGGTTTGTTCCGTGTATTTGCCGAAAACTTTCCTATCTCTGATGCGAGAAATAATTTCGTGTTGGAATTTTTGGATTATTTCGTAGATCCCCCACGTTATGCTTTGGAAGAGTGTATTAGCCGTGGTTTAACTTATTCAGTGCCGTTAAAAGCTAAATTAAAGCTTTACTGTACTGATCCTGAACATGAAGATTTTGAAACCATTGTGCAGGACGTTTATTTGGGAACAATCCCGTACATGACACCAAAAGGATCATTCGTGATCAATGGTGCCGAGCGTGTTATCGTTTCTCAATTACACCGTTCTCCGGGCGTGTTCTTCGGCCAAAGCCGTCACGCAAATGGAACTAAATTATATAGTGCTCGTGTTATCCCTTTTAAAGGTTCATGGATCGAATTTGCTACAGACATTAATAATGTGATGTATGCTTATATTGATCGTAAGAAAAAATTACCGGTTACTACGTTATTACGTGCAATTGGTTTTGAAAGTGATAAACAAATTTTAGAGATCTTTGGTCTTGCCGATGAAGTGAAAGTTTCGAAAGCAGGTTTAAAACGTGAAGTTGGTCGAAGACTGGCTGCCCGCGTATTAAAAACATGGATCGAAGATTTCGTGGATGAAGATACCGGGGAGGTTGTATCGATTGAGCGTAATGAAGTTATTTTAGATCGTGAAACGATTTTAGATGACAATCATATCGACTTAATTGCTGATGCCGGGGTTAAATCTATCATCCTGCACAAAGAAGACGTAAATACGGCAGATTTTGCTATTATCTACAATACTTTACAAAAAGATTCTACCAATTCAGAAAAAGAAGCAATCGAGTATATCTACCGTTTGCTTCGTAATGCTGAACCGCCTGATGAAGAAACAGCGCGTGGTGTAATCGACAAATTATTTTTCTCCGACAAACGTTACGATTTAGGAGAAGTAGGCCGTTTCCGTATCAACAAAAAGTTAGGCATTGATATTCCTATGAATATTCGTGTATTAACTAAAGAAGATATTATTTTGATCATGAAATACCTGATCGAATTAATTAATTCTAAAACGGATGTGGATGATATTGATCACTTGTCAAACCGTCGGGTACGTACAGTTGGCGAACAATTATTTTCTCAGTTCGGTGTAGGTTTAGCGCGTATGGCGCGTACTATTCGTGAGCGTATGAACGTTCGTGATAACGAGGTATTTACACCAACCGATTTGATCAATGCAAAAACATTAAGCTCAGTAATTAATTCATTCTTTGGAACGAATCAGTTATCACAGTTCATGGATCAAACCAACCCTTTATCGGAAATTACTCACAAGCGTCGTCTTTCGGCACTAGGGCCGGGAGGTTTAAGTCGTGAGCGTGCAGGTTTTGAGGTACGTGACGTTCACTACACTCACTACGGCCGTTTATGTACTATTGAAACGCCGGAAGGACCAAACATTGGATTAATCTCTTCATTGTGTGTATTTGCAAAAGTTAATAAATTAGGATTTATTGAAACACCTTTCCGTTCGGTAACTAACGGTAAAGTGGAGGTTAATAAAGGAATTACTTATTTAACGGCTGAAGAAGAAGATCAGAAAAATATTGCTCAAACAAGTGCTGAGCTTGATGACAAAGGAAACTTTGTAGGCAAAAAAGTAACAGCACGTTATGAAGGTGATTTCCCTGTTCTTGACCCAAGCCAGATCCAGTTAATGGATGTTGCGCCTAATCAAATTGCTTCTATTGCGGCATCGTTGATTCCGTTCTTAGAGCATGATGATGCTAACCGTGCCTTGATGGGATCGAACATGCAACGCCAGGCAGTTCCTTTAATGCGCCCGGAAGCACCAATTGTTGGTACGGGTATCGAAGCTCGTGTAGCTGAAGACAGCCGTGTATTAATTAACGCAGAAGGCGAAGGAGTTGTTGAATATGTTGATGCCCGTGAAATTACCATTCGTTACAACAGAACCAACGAGGAGAAATTAGTATCGTTTGAAGGGGATGTAAGAACTTATAAATTAACTAAATTCCAAAAAACCAATCAAAGTACGTGTATGAACTTAAAGCCTATCGTTAAGAAAGGTGATAAAGTGGTTAAAGGACAAGTATTATGTGATGGTTATGCAACCGAAAAAGGGGAGTTGGCATTAGGACGTAACTTAAAAGTAGCGTTCATGCCTTGGAAAGGGTATAATTTTGAGGATGCGATCGTGATTTCTGAACGTGTTATCCGTGATGATATTTTCACCTCTATTCACATTGATGAATATTCTTTAGAAGTGCGTGACACAAAACGCGGAATGGAAGAGTTAACCCCGGATATTCCTAACGTAAGTGAAGACGCTACTAAAGACCTTGACGAAAAAGGTATTATTAGAGTAGGAGCAGAAGTAAAAGAAGGAGATATCTTAATCGGTAAAATTACTCCTAAAGGTGAAACGGATCCTTCTCCGGAAGAAAAATTATTGCGTGCTATCTTCGGCGACAAAGCAGGTGATGTGAAAGATGCGTCTTTACGTGTATCTCCATCATTGAAAGGTGTTATCGTTGATAAAAAATTATTTTCCCGCGCTATTAAAGATAAAAAGCAAAAAGCGGATGAGAAGCCAATGATTGAAAAATTAGATGCTGATCATCAAAAATCTGTTGCTAATATCAAATACCAATTAATTGAAAAATTATTTGAATTGGTTAATGGCCGTACTTCTCAGGGTGTTTCTAACATCTTAGGCGAAGAAGTAATTACAAAAGGAACTAAATTCACTCAAAAATTATTAGAGAAAGTTGATTTCTCGGAAGTTAACCCGGGTAACTGGACCACTGACAAAGATAAAAATGAGCAAATTGAGCGTCTGTTACATAACTTCATGATTAAGTTTAACGATTTCTTAGGTCAGTACAAACGTGAGAAATTCCAGATAACAGTAGGTGATGAGTTACCAAACGGTATTGTACAATTAGCTAAGGTTTACATTGCTCAAAAACGTAAGTTAAGAGTGGGTGATAAAATGGCGGGCCGTCACGGTAACAAAGGTATTGTAGCACGTATTGTTCGTGATGAAGATATGCCTTATTTAGAAGACGGAACACCGGTTGATATCGTGTTGAACCCGTTAGGCGTGCCTTCCCGTATGAACTTAGGTCAGATCTATGAAACCGTATTAGCATGGGCCGGACAAAAATTAGGATTGAAATTTTCAACTCCGATTTTCGATGGTGCTTCTATCACTGAGATTGATGAATACACTAAAAAAGCAGGAGTACCTCAGTATGGCCGTACGTATTTACATGACGGTGGTACAGGTGAAAAATTCGATCAGCCCGCAACTGTAGGTATCATTTATATGTTAAAATTAGGACACATGGTAGATGATAAGATGCATGCACGGTCTATCGGGCCATACTCATTAATTACACAACAACCATTGGGCGGTAAAGCACAATTCGGTGGTCAGCGTTTTGGTGAGATGGAGGTTTGGGCTCTTGAAGCATACGGTGCAGCTAATGTATTGCAGGAATTATTAACCATTAAATCGGATGATGTAATGGGCCGTGCAAAAGCATACGAAGCCATTGTTAAAGGAGAAAACATTCCTGCTCCGGGTATACCTGAATCATTTAATGTATTAATGCACGAATTACGCGGATTAGCATTAGATGTGACACTTGACTAACACACCCCTAAAGTCCCCTCTTTTTAGAGGGGACTTTAGAACATTGAATTTTTATTATCACTAAAACCAAAAGCAAAAAAAATGGCTTTAAGAAAAGATAACAAAGTAAAATCAAACTTCTCCAAGATCACTATTAGTTTAGCATCGCCTGAAACGATACTACAACGCAGTAGCGGGGAAGTATTGAAACCGGAAACCATTAACTACCGTACTTACAAACCTGAAAGAGACGGTTTGTTTTGCGAGCGTATATTCGGGCCGGTAAAGGATTACGAATGCCATTGCGGTAAATACAAACGTATCCGTTACAAAGGTATTATCTGCGACCGTTGCGGTGTAGAAGTTACCGAGAAAAAAGTACGTCGTGAGCGTATGGGGCATATTAATTTAGTAGTTCCTGTTGCTCACATCTGGTATTTCCGTTCGTTACCAAACAAAATCGGTTATTTATTAGGCTTACCTACTAAAAAACTGGATATGATTATTTACTACGAACGTTACGTCGTAATTAATGCAGGTGTTGCCGCTCAAAACGGGACTCAATATTTAGATTTCCTAACCGAAGAAGAATATTTAAACTTAGTTGACACGTTACCGAAAGACAATCATTTGTTAGACGATAACGATCCTAATAAATTCATCGCAAAAATGGGCGCTGAATCTTTACAGGATTTGTTATCCCGTTTAAAACTGGATGAGTTATCTTACGAATTACGTCACAAAGCAAACACAGAAACCTCTCAACAACGTAAAAACGAAGCATTAAAACGTTTACAGGTTATTGAAGCGTTTCGTGCGGCACAAGGCCATATTGAAAACAAGCCTGAGTGGATGATTATTAAAACAGTGCCGGTTATTCCGCCTGAATTACGTCCGTTGGTGCCATTGGATGGCGGCCGTTTTGCTACTTCCGATTTAAATGATTTATACCGCCGTGTGATTATCCGTAACAACCGTTTAAAACGTTTGATCGAGATTAAAGCACCGGATGTCATTTTACGTAACGAAAAACGTATGTTACAGGAGTCTGTAGATTCATTATTTGATAACTCACGTAAATCCAACGCGGTTAAAACTGAATCAAACAGGGCCTTAAAATCATTGTCCGATTCATTAAAAGGAAAACAAGGACGGTTCCGTCAAAACTTATTAGGAAAACGTGTGGATTACTCGGCTCGTTCGGTAATTGTTGTAGGGCCTGAATTAAAATTACATGAGTGCGGTTTACCGAAAGAAATGGCTGCAGAGCTTTTCAAACCGTTTATCATTCGTAAAATGATTGAACGCGGTATCGTTAAAACGGTTAAATCAGCCAAGAAAATCGTTGATAAAAAAGAACCGATCGTTTGGGATATTTTAGAAAATGTATTGAAAGGCCACCCGGTTATGTTAAACCGTGCCCCGACCTTACACAGATTGGGTATCCAGGCTTTCCAACCAAAATTAATTGAAGGAAAAGCGATTCAGTTACATCCATTGGTTTGTACAGCGTTCAACGCCGATTTTGACGGTGATCAAATGGCAGTGCACGTACCGTTAGGTCATGCTGCTGTATTGGAAACTCAAATCTTAATGTTAGCGTCTCATAATATCTTAAACCCGTCTAACGGTGCGCCGGTTGCGGTTCCGTCTCAGGATATGGTTTTAGGTTTATATTACTTAACTAAATCTAAAAAGAATTTGCCTAATGACGTTGTTAAAGGCGAAGGAAAAATTTTCTACAGTGCGGAAGAAGTTGTTATCGCGTTAAACGAGAAACAAGTGGATATGCACGCGCAAATTAAAATCCGTGTTACCAATGCTTTAGAAGGAACTCAGTTAGTTACTAAATTAATTGAAAGTACTGTAGGCCGTGTTATCTTTAACCAGGTTGTACCGCATGAAGTAGGGTATATCAACGAACTGTTAACCAAAAAATCGTTACGTGATATTATTGGGATGGTAGTTAAGAAAACAGGTATGGCTAAAACGGCTAAGTTCCTGGATGATATTAAAACATTAGGATTTCAAACAGCGTTTAAAGGAGGCTTATCATTTAACTTAGGTGACATTGAAACTCCGGCTGAAAAATTAAAAATTATTGCAGAAGCGCAAACGCAGGTGGATGAAGTTATTAATAACTACTCCATGGGCTTTATTACCAATAACGAACGTTACAACCAGGTAATTGATATTTGGACGCATGCCAACTCAAAAGTTACCAAAAAAGTGTTGGATAACTTAAGCTCAGATAAACAAGGCTTTAACGCGGTTTATATGATGCTTGATTCGGGCGCGCGTGGTAGTAAAGAGCAAATTAAACAGTTAAGCGGTATGCGTGGTTTAATGGCTAAACCTCAGAAGGCAGGTGATACAACGGCTTCCATTATTGAGAACCCGGTATTATCTAACTTCCGTGAAGGGTTATCCATTTTAGAATACTTTATTTCTACCCACGGTGCACGTAAAGGTTTAGCGGATACGGCCTTGAAAACTGCCGATGCAGGTTACTTAACCCGTAGGTTGGTTGACGTTGCACAGGATGTTATTATTAACGAACAGGATTGCGGAACATTAAGAGGATTAACGGCAACGGCATTAAGAAATAATGATGATGTGGTTGAAACGCTGCGTGACCGTATTTTAGGACGTATTGCTTTAAATGATGTGTATCATCCAACAACCGGCGAATTAATAGTATCCGGTGGTGAAATGATTACGGAAGATGTTTCTGATATTGTTGAAGTATCTCCGATTGAATCCATTGAAATTCGTTCGGTATTAACCTGCGAATCTAAACACGGTGTGTGTTCTAAATGTTACGGACGTAACTTAGCTAACGGTCGCCAGGTTCAGTTAGGTGAAGCTGTAGGTGTTATTGCCGCACAGTCAATCGGTGAGCCGGGTACACAGTTAACACTACGTACGTTCCACGTTGGGGGTACAGCCTCTAACACAGCGGCATCGTCGAGCTTAATTGCTAAATACGACGGTATTGCTGAAATTGATGAGTTACGTACCGTTGAGCGTATTAACCAGGACGGAACTAAAGCCAATGTGGTTATCGGCCGTACTACGGAGGTTCGTATCGTTGATTCAAACACAGGTATTACGTTAACTACAGGTAACATTCCTTACGGTTCTCAATTATACATTAAGCCTAGCGCTAAAGTAAAAAAAGGAGATGTAATTTGTGATTGGGATCCATATAACGCGGTTATCGTTTCTGAATTCGGAGGAAATGTGGAGTACGAAGGAATTAAAGAAAACGTTACTTACCGTGAAGAAAGCGATGAACAAACAGGTTTCCGCGAAAAAGTAATTATTGAAAGTAAAGACAAAACCTTATCTCCGTTAATGCGAATTGTGGATAAAAAAGGGGAAGCTTTAAAAACATATAACTTACCGGTTAGCGCGCACATCATCGTTAATGAAAAAGCGAAAATCGAACCGGGACAGATCTTAGTTAAGATCCCTCGCGTGACGGGAAAAACAGGAGATATTACGGGTGGTTTACCTCGGGTAACTGAGTTATTTGAAGCACGTAACCCAAGTAACCCGGCGGTTGTTTCTGAAATTGACGGTATTGTGACGTTCGGTAAAATTAAACGCGGTAACCGTGAGGTTGTTGTAGAAGCTAAAACAGGTGAACAACACCGTTACTTAGTGTCTTTATCTAAACATATCTTAGTACAGGAAAATGATTTTGTGAAAGCAGGTGAGCAATTATCTGACGGAGCAACTTCACCGGGCGATATCTTAGCAATTAAAGGCCCTACAGCAGTTCAGGAGTATTTAGTAAATGAGATTCAGGAGGTTTACCGTTTACAAGGTCAGAAACTGAATGACAAGCATTTCGAAACGATCGTTCGCCAGATGATGCGTAAGGTTCAGATTGAAGATCCGGGTGATACCTCTTTCTTAGAATTACAGTTAATTAATAAAATTGACTTTATGACGGAGAACGATAACCTATATGCTAAAAAAGTAGTGGTTGAACCGGGAGATTCTGAAAACCTGAAACGCGGACAAATTGTTACTACCCGTAAATTACGTGATGAAAACTCCGTATTACGCCGTAAAGATAAACAGCTTATAGAAGCACGTGATGCGGTTCCTGCAACAGCCACGCCAATTTTACAAGGTATTACAAGAGCCTCGTTACAAACAAGCAGTTGGATTTCTGCGGCATCGTTCCAGGAAACCACTAAAGTATTGAACGAAGCGGCTGTAAACGGAAAAGTAGATACATTGAACGGGTTAAAAGAAAACGTAATTGTCGGGCATTTAATTCCTGCAGGTACAGGTTTACGCCACTACGAAAAAATAGTAGTAGGCAGTAAAGAAGAGTACGAGCGTTTAATGGCTTCTAAAGAAGAGATCGAAGAAGAAGCTTAATAATAGATTTGTCACTTCGAGTGCTGTAGCGCAGCGAAGGCGTATTGAGAAGTTGACAAAACGATAACTATAAAAACCCTCAGCGTCATGTTGAGGGTTTTTTGTTTTTATGATGTGCTAAAAACTGCTTTAACGGTATGTTTAGGTAAGGTAATTGAGGTATATTTGTTGAATAAATCCTTTATGAAAAAAATAATTTTAATAGCTACGGGTTTCTTAATTTATAATAACACTTTGCTCGCCCAATCCATTGCCCCATGTTTTAAAGGGCTCGGTGTCGCAAATACTTTCACTATTGGTATTAATCCCTGGTCTATTACCAAGGCTGATTTTAATAATGATGGTAAATTAGACATAGTATCCGCAAATTTCGGATCCGCTAATATTTCAGTGGCCTTAGGTTTATCGAATGGAAATTTTTCATCACCTGTATTATATTTAACAGGAGCAAATCCTATGTCGATAGATTGTTCTGATTTTAATAATGATGGCAATATTGATTTGGCCATCGCAAATTTCAATTCAAATAATATTTCGGTTTTGCTGGGTTCCGGGACAGGAATATTCTCTTCTGCAGTTAATTATACGGTTGGAACAAATCCACGATCTGTTTTTTGCGCAGATCTTAACAACGATAGTAAAGTTGACTTAGTTGTTGCAAATGGAAGTTCAAATACGATATCCATATTAATGGGATCGGGAACTGGATTATTTTCAGCGTTTGGTAATCAGAACGTCGGATCAGGCCCATCTTCAGTAATAGTTAAAGATATAAATAACGATGGCTTGCTTGATGCTATTACCGCTAACAGATTATCAGGTACTATTTCTGTTTTACAGGGCTTAGGAACGGGAGGCTTTTCTGCAGCAGTTAATTATACTGTAGGAAATTCACCCTGGTCGGTTTCAAGTACTGATTTTAATGGAGATGGAAATAATGATCTGGCCATTGCCAATGGAACGTCAAGTACTATTTCTGTTCTTTTAGGATCGCCTTCCGGAACTTTTGCGGCAGCTACTACTTATTTGGCCGGCACCGAACCGAGGTATATTAAATGCTTAGACATTAATAATGATGGAAAAAAGGATTTGCTGACCGCTAATTATACATCCAATGACGTTTCTATTTTACTTGGAACAGGACTTGGAACTTTTTACCCCAAAGTGGATTATCCAGTAGGTTATAATACAATTTCTCTGGCCGATGGGGATTTTAATAATGATGGAAAAACAGATCTTGCTGTATTAAATTATGGTTCCAATGCTGTTTCCGTATTTTTTGGATCTTTAGACAATGGCTCGTTTGGGACTTTAAGCTATTTTGCAGGCAATTCGGCTTTAGATTTAGTAAATAAGGATTTTAATCATGATGGAATTCCGGATATCGCGTCGGCTAGTGGTGGAAATGATCAAGTGTCATTTTTGTTAGGCCTTGGTTCCGGAACTTTTTCTACACCGGTTACTTACAACGTCGGTTATACGCCCAGTTCTTTAGTCTCGGAAGATTTCAACGGCGATGGAAATCCTGATGTAGCAGTAGCGAATTATAATTCCCACGATGTTAACGTTATATTGGGAACCGGAACGGCAACTCCCTCTATCTTTGGAGCAAGCTTCACACTTTCGGTGGGTCAATACCCGTCTGCAATTGCGTCTGCTGATTTTGATAACGATGGCGTGATGGATTTAGTTACTGCAAATATTGGGGCTAATATATCGGTATTAATAGGTATGGGCAATGGAACCTTTTTGCCCGCAGTGAATTATAGTGCGGGCACAAATCCATATGATATTGCAGTGGCAGATTTTAATAATGATGGAAACATTGATATAGCAGTGGCAAATGGGGGAAGTGTGGGTGAAGTTGTTGTTTTATTAAATTCAGGAACAGGGCTTTTTTCTTTATTTGGCTCCTATGGAAATGATATTGGGACCAGTATCACCAGTGCCGATATAAATTCAGATGGAAACATGGATATTATTTCAGCAAACGAAATAGCTGACAATGTGCAAATTTTATTTGGCCAGGGAAACGGCGCATTGGTTCCATCATCGGTGAGTTACATAGCTGAAATAAATCCTTACGATGTGTTGGCAACAGATGTTAACGGAGATAGTAAAATGGATTTGGCAATAGCTAATTACGGTTCACATAGTATTTCTTTTCTTTTTGGCTATGGTAACGGTGTATTTACCACAGCTACAAACCATGCAGCCGGTGTTAATCCGTATAGAATAGCCTCAGGTGACTATAATAACGACGGGAAAATGGATTTAGGAATAGCTGATGGATCCACCACTCTCAAAATATTACTAAATCAAGGGCCGGTTATGTTATTGAGTGGTGTAACAACCCAGTGCTCGGGGACATCATTTAGCGTAACAGCTAATGGAGTCAATAATTATTTATGGAGCAATGGCTCAACAGCTAACACGATTTCAGTCGGCTCAGCTGCCAGCCAAAACCTTTTTGTTACAGGATATAATAATAGTAATAATTGTACTAGCATATTGCCGGTAAAATTGGTTGTGGACAATACCTGCCAGGACGTATGGCCGGGCGATGCCAACAGCGATGGTACAGCCGATAACTTAGATGTGTTAGAGCTTGGATTACACTATACACAAACCGGCCCTGCAAGAGCCAGTATAAGCAACAGTTGGCAATCATATATAGCGAATAATTGGTCGGGAACCATTACTAACGGGTCAAATGTAAACCACAGTGATTGTAACGGTGACGGTATAATTGATAATAATGATACACTGGCAATTTATAATAATTATGGGTTGACACATACGTTTAAATCACCCGAACAAACGGTTTCAAATCCACAATTGAGTATTATACCCGATCAAACCATGGTTGCTAAAGGAACTTGGGGAACTTGTTCTGTTTATTTAGGAGATGCTTCAACACAAATTTCTAATATTAATGGCGTGGCATTCACTATCAATTTCGATCAAACCTTAATTGAACCAAACAGTTTTTATATAGAATATCCTACCTCATTTTTAAATGCAGCTAACCAAAACTTAAAATTTAATAAGCCTGATTTTAGTAACGGGATTATTTATACCGCTACAACGCATACAAACAATACTAATGTAACAGGTAACGGAAAAATTGCTATAGTTCATTATAAAATAAAATCGACGCTTATAACGGATGCTGTATTAAACATTAGTTTGGTACAAGCTAAACAATCAAACGCAAGCGGCGTATTAATATCACTTACAGCAGGTTCTGCAACCGTTGCTGCTATTGGGGCGAGTGTTGGTTTAGATGAATTGCAAGGCGGTAATACATTTGCTGTTTATCCTAACCCCGCTACTCATTACGTAACTATTCAAAGTACAACGGCTCTTCAAAAAATAGAATTAATAAGTGTTACAGGGCAAGTTATATTAAGTGAACCGGCTACAGGTAACCAACATAAAATAGATTTAAGTGCTGTAGTAAACGGTGTTTATTTTGTGACGGTTACAGGTAGTGATAACAGTATTGCCCGAAAGAAAATAGTAGTACAACATTAACAAAAAGGCCTCAATAATATGAGGCCTTTTGTTTAAGTAATTATATAAAATACTAAAGCAATTTTAATTTTCTCAGGTCTTTAAAAGCTTGTCGCTCTACTTCGGCAATCTCATCCAACCTATCGGCACTTTCTTCAAAATCTTTTTGCTCGTTTAGCCTGCCTTTAAAAATACGGCCCATGTTAATGGCGCTTGCACGCCACATATCGCCCGCCTTGGTAAACTCATCCGACAGGCGCAACAACTCATCATTAGGGATATAGCCGTGTGCCTGTTCTAAAAACGCCGCGTATAAAAAACGGAAGCCGCCGCCTCCCGTACCTATCTCTTCCTGCATACGCACAATTTGCCCTACATACAAGGCTGCTTTGCGCGGACCGAGCTTACTGCGCCATTTACGAATTTGGTTAGCGGTGTAATGAATACCATCCACGCCGGCAATTGGGCCGGGTATGTTTAGCATATCAAACGAGGTGCGTTTAATGGCTTTTGAAATGGCTTTTTGAATTTGCTCTTTACTGACCTGCTTTACGTTTTCAGGGTAGTATACGTGTCCCTTTGGCTCCAATGGCCCTTTGGCAAAACGCACCTTGCGCATGTCTTCTTCGGTAAGCGTTGTAACCGTTTCCATTACCGGGTCGCTCACTAAATAATTTCCGTTTTCTTTGCCGTACACTACAATGTTATGCGCATTAAAATGAAAGCGGTATTCGGTGGGGAAGTAAGGCAGATTGTAAACTCCTACCTGGCAACCTACGGGGTTCCCCAGTTGTATTTGTTTGTTCAAATACTCAAACGCTTCTTTTTCGCTGTTGAATTTTTTGCGGTTTACTTTTATTCCCAACAATTTACTGGCGCGGCTGAAAATCCAACCGGGCATGCTTCTGTAAGAAATAGCCGGGCCTCCGTTAACCATTAAAAAAGGGATGTGAATGTAAAAAATGCCTGAGCCCAGCCCAAACATTAAAGGTTCTGTCATGAACTCTAATCCGTGGTGTTGCAGTAAGCCCGTTGCCACACCGTTTTCGCAATGTGCAGATTGTATGTGTTTGTAAGGTTCCAATTTATCCTTTAAAGTTTTTTAATTCCTCTGCACTAATATCAAACGCTTTTGCATAGATAGCCATTTTTTCGCCACTTAAATTTTTAAATACTTCAGGGTTAAAATGACGTTTTACGGTAAATTTCCAAAAGCCTGTATAGCCTGCCAATAGGGTTACATCCATTAATTTTACTTCCATAAAATAAAATACGGGGCTTGTTTCTCCGTTCTTTACTTTTAGGGCTGCTTCTGCCACGCGTTCCTTAATATCGTCCCAGGCATTATCGAGCGCTTGTTTTTTTACATCCCAGCCTATGCTTAAATCGGTGGTGTATTTACCGTTTTTATCCTTCACGTAACATACATCGCGCGTAACGCCTACCAAGGCTGAAGGGTCTTGAGGTACATCTTCTTTTTTCATAAAAAAGTGGTTTAGTAAACGGTTAATAAAGAGTAGGCGTAAGTAAAGCGGGCGCTTTCAGGAACCATAAGCAATATTTTTTGTCCTATTATTAATTTACCTGAATTCATCAGTTCTTCAATCATTAAAAAAATAGACCCTGATCCTACATTGCCAATACCGGTAAGGTTAGTAAACCATTTTTCCTGCGGAATTCGGATATCGTATTTTAAAATTTCTTCTGCAATTTTTCCTCTGAAATATTCGGAAGACAAATGCGGTAAAAAATAATCGATCGTTGAAATATCAAATCCTCTTTTGTCTAAAATTTCTTTAAGGTACCTGGTGCCGGTTGGTACTATCTCCCGCCCCAGTAACTTAGTGTCCTGTTTAAAAGCAAAAATAGAATTATCAAGCCATTCGTCTGCCGAAAATTCTTTCCAACCTTTGGTGGTGCCGTCTTCATTTTTAGCGGAGCCTGCGTACATACAGGTTTCAAACTGGTTGGCGTATGATTTTATTTCCAACCACTCTATTTTTAATGAAAGGGCGTCTTTACGCGGCTTATTTTCTAATAATAAAGCACCGGCGCCATCAGACAGCATCCAGCGTAAAAAATCTTTTTCAAAAGCAATGATGGGATGTTGGTCTAATTCAACCAACCGTTCTGTTTCTTTTTCAAAATGTTCGGCCCGCATCAGCGATGATAATTTTTCGGAACCGGTACACACCGCATTGGATGTGCTGCCGGCTAAAATAGAATTATAACCGTATTTAAGCGCTTGCATACTGGCACAACACGCACCCGCTGTTGATACCAACTCTACAGGCCCACACTTTAATTCGCCGTGTACCATTACAGCATGCGACGGTAATAAATTATCGGGAGAAGTAGTGCCGCAAGCCAACAGCTCAATATCACTTAATTTGAAATCGTTATCCGTTAATTTTTTAATGGCAAGGGCAGTCATTTGCGCGTTTGAATGCGTTGAGTTTCCTTGTTTATCAATAGAGTAATACCGTGTTTTAATGCCGTTATTGCGAAGCGTCAGTTTTTT
The DNA here is from genome assembly GCA_025362395.1 of Bacteroidota bacterium. Taxonomy (GTDB): domain Bacteria; phylum Bacteroidota; class Bacteroidia; order B-17B0; family Aurantibacillaceae; genus UBA4416. The sequence goes on along the minus strand of JANYGK010000011.1, from coordinate 62,035 downwards.
GCCTTTGGAAGGAACGCCGTCTATCATGCCCAAATACTCTTCCATCTCCTCATTAGAAACAGGATCGTTGGGTAAAAATTTTGCAGCTTTGGTTATAAAAACTTCTTGCATTACTTAGTAGCGTACAATAATTGATTTTAAATATATAAAGAAAACAGATTAATACTATAAATGTTTATGCCGGAATGCCAAAAAACTCATTGTAGCTAACTTCTTTATTGTCAAGCTTACAGTTTGTTTTAAGAAGGTCTAATACTTTTTTACTGTATAATCCTTCCACTATTTTTTGAGCTTCTTCTTTTTTGGTTAAGATTGATTCTGCAATTTTAGCTACTTCTGCTTCATCGGGCGCTTGCCCGTAACGCGCGTATTGTGAGCGGATAAACGTTCCCGCCTCTTCTTTTGCCTCTTCCGGGGTAACCGTTATATTATTATCTTTTACAATTTTGTTCTCAATTAATTTCCATTGCATAGATCGAGCGTATGCCGGGTATTCTGATTCCAACTGTTCTTTTGTTAACGGCTTTTCATTAACGGCCATTAACCAACGTTTTAAAAAGTTGTCGGGCAATGTAATCTTAAGTTTTTCTACCAACGATTTTTCAACTGTTTCAACAAATTTGCGATCTGTATCCTGCGTAAACATAACTGCCAACTCGCCTTTAATCTTATCTCTGAATTCGGCTTCGGAATTAATAATTCCTGCTCCGTAAAGCTTATCAAATAATTCCTGGTTAAGCTCTGCATCTTCCATACGGGCAATGTTTTTAACGGTAACCTGTAAATTAGCATTAAAGTTTTCCGCTATTTCTTTATCAATGCCTAACGACATGGATTTGTCTACCGCCGAATCGTATAATTCATTAGCGTTAATAATAATCTTATCTTCTTTTTTAGCGCCGGTTAATTTAGCTTTAGCCGCTTCGCTTTTTAAACGGTCAATACCTATGCTGGTTGATTTAAATACACCGCCGGGGGTAATGTTTCCGTCAGTATCCAATTCTACAATATCAATGTATAACACATCTTTTTCTTCAGCCACTTCCGGGTTCGATGGTTTACCGTAGTTACGCTTAACGTCTTTCAGGTATTTTTCAACCAGTTCATCATCAATTTTTACGGTATTGTAAGTAAAGCTTTGTGATTTATCAAGGTTCAAATCAAATTTCGGGCTTAAGCCTAACTCATATTCAAAAGTCCATTCGGTTTTAGTATCAAAATCAACCGCGCTGTTTTCTTTAGGCATAGGGTTTCCTAATATTTCAAGCTTATTATCATTAATGTAATTATATAATGAATCGTTTAGTATTTTATTGATTTCTTCCACTAAAATACCTTTTCCGTATTGCTTTTTAATTAAGCCCACAGGCACTTTACCTGCCCTAAAACCCGGCATAGCAGCTTGTTTTTGTGCTTTTTTAATAGCGTTATTTACTTTTTCTTCATAATCCTGTGGCGTAAGTGTTATGCTTAATTCTGCGTTTAAAGCATCTATGTCTTTTTTAATAATATTCATAGTCAATTTATTAGTTAGTAATAAGGGGTGCAAAAATACGTTTTTTTGACAAAAACCCCATCAAATATCTTACAAAATACTAAAATACCCACCGGTACTTACTTAAAAAATGTAAAAGCGTTATACTTTAGCGGCATCAACTGCCGGCATAAAAATATATGTCTAAATACTGTATCTTTTATAACACGGTTGTATTATAAAAAACGTAATGAAAGTTTTAGAATGTTGAACCTGAGAAATCATGATAAATAACGGTAATACTATATTTATTTTAAATTATTGCTACCGTAAAAGGAGTTTTTAGCACACCGGTTTTTAGGAACGTGAATTTCCGTTTAATACTTTTACGAAATTATACAGAAGATCATTTGATGCTTGCTAATTTAATAATGTAACCTTATTATGATACCGACCCTAAACACAGATTTAAATGTTTCGCAGCTCATATTAATTAATAAACAAGGCGCTAATGCGCCCGAGCCTGTAATGCCTTATGCTAAAGGTCAATGCACTTACACCTTAAACTTTAGAGATCAAAAAATTTCGGGCTTGCACGGAGTTAAAGAATTGTTAGGGTACTCTGATGAGGAGTTTAGCTTTAACGCTATTACTGATTTTATTCACCCGGGTGACGTTACTAATTTTAACCGGTTAATGTACGCTATTGTTGATTACACGACTCAAACTTTTATATTGCCTGAATTAATATTGAATGTAACGTTTCGCATCAGGAAAAAGGATGGAGATTATATTAAAGTATTAAGGCAAACCTCCATTTATTATAATGATGCCGACAGCCAAATGATAAGCCATTATAATATATTGACCGATATTTCTTTTATGCAGTGCAGTAACCGTGTAGAATGGAAGTTTGATGCGCCTCATTTAGACCAACATAAATTTAAGATGTACGTTAACCAATCTTATCAAAAAATATTTTCAATGCGCGAATTAGAGATACTTGGTCTAATAAATAAAGGATTTACCAGCCACGCAATTGCCGCAAAATTATTTTTAAGCAAACATACCATTGATACACACCGCAGGAAAATGCTTCAAAAAACGGGATGTATAAATGCCATTGAGCTGTTGGAGTTTTATCGCTTAAACGTGTTATAGATTTTAAAAAAAATAGAACACAGATTAAACGGATAGAACAGGTTGACACGGTTAAAAAATGATCATTATTTCCCGGATCGGTAACTCTTCCCTCTATGATCAATTTTTATTTTCCTCTCCTTTTCTCTGTGGTAAAACCTTCCCTTTTTTTATGCCCTCTCTTTTCTATGCGGTTCGTTTCCTTTCCTTTGTAATTTTCTCTCCTTTCTCTGTGGTGAAATGTTAACCTTATCTACAACCTCATTGTGAAAAACTAATTATTTTTACGGTTACAGCCTTGCAAAGTATTTTGCATCTTGGCTAACTTAAAATAGAGTTTTTGCATAAACCTTTCCATACACTTATTTTCCTGGCCCTAATTTTTTTGGTAATGGGTTTGCTCACCTGTATTTTCCCGGAAAGAGGGATTTATATAAATGAAAAACTCTCTATTCGCTTTCCGACTTTTGCCTCTTTATTTTTAGAAAAAAAAGTGCCAAAAACGGATATTTCGAACATTATTGCCTTGGCAGACGCGGAAGATGCAGATACATTAAAGAGCGATTCAGATTTGGCGGTTGTAAATGCTATTGAGGCAAAAGATTCGACCATAAAGCTTAACACAAGTATTCAGTATAAAAATTCAACAAAATCGGCGATGACTAATTTTTTTGCTGCCCTGGCAAACATTAATAACGAGCCCAAAAGTATACGGATATTGCATTACGGCGATTCACAGATTGAGGGAGACCGCATCAGCGATTATTTACGTTTAAAGTTACAAGGACAATTTGGCGGAGAAGGCCCGGGCTTAATTTCGTTTATGCCGGTAGCACCAAGCGTTATCAATAAAATATCGTGGAGCACCGGTTGGGACCGTTACCAAACATTTGCCGGAAAGGATAAGCGCGTAAAACACAACAGTTTTGGTGCTATGGCTCATATTACGCGGTTTGCGCCTTACATTACAGTAATGGATACAACATCGTATAAAACAGCCTGGGTAAAGCTTGTAACAACTAAAAGCGGCGGCCCTAAGGCAGCGGCTTTTACTAAAATAAAATTATTTTACGGAGGCGCTCAAACAAAAACACATGTGGAACTTTATGAGAACGGCTCATTTAATAATTCTGACTCTCTTATTGCGGGAGGAACCTTTAATGTGAAAGAATTTAATTTAAACCAAGGGGCGTTGCTCCATGAATTTAGATTTAAAGGGAAGGACAGCCCCGATTTTTACGGTGTTTCATTGGAAGGCAGTAAAGGAATTATGGTCGATAATTTTGGATTGCGCGGAAGCTCAGGTACTTTTTTTAACCAAATAAATTACAGCCAACTAAAAAACTTTTATGATTACTTAAATACCAAGCTTATTATTTTACAGTTTGGCGGTAATTCGCTCCCTTACATTACAACTAAGGAACAGGCAAATAACTTCGGGCTGTATTTAAAAGCGCAAATCAATACCATTAAAAAAATGGCTCCGCAGGCATCTATCTTAGTCATTGGCCCGGCCGATATGAGCGTTAAAGAAGGCGCTGAATATGTAACGCATCCTCAGTTAGAAAACTTAAGAGACGCCATTAAACGAACGGCCTTTGATGCAGACTGTGCTTTTTTTGATATGTATAACTGCATGGGTGGTAAAAACAGCATGCTTACGTGGGTTGAACAGGGCGTGGCCGCCAAAGATTACATTCATTTCAGCTCAGGCGGAGCGCGCAAAATAGCGGTGCTGCTGTATTCGTCGTTAATTAATGATTACAACAGTTACAATAAAAGTAAATAGACCTGAGATAGTGAGATAGGCGATTTGAGATGATGAAAAGTAAGAAAAAGAGAATAAAAGGATGGGCAGTTACCAGTTAAAAAGAGTTAAAAATACACAGTTAGTAGAAAGCAGTAAAAGATTTAAAACAAGAGTAATGATAAAAGAGAGAACTATAAAAACATCACAGTCACCATACACAAATCTTGGTTCTCTTAAGTCACTTTTGTCTCTTATATTTTTCATCTTATGTCTTCCTTCCTTCTCCCAACAATACCCTTTTATAAATTACGATCAAAGCAAAATAGTATATGCTAAAGACAGTTCGCTGTTTATGGATTTTTATAAAAAAATGGATGACCTTAAAAAAGGAAAAACAAAACGGATTTACATTGCACATTTTGGCGGTTCCCACATTCAGGCAGGCTTTTGGCCCGAAGTGTTGATCAACGGATTTCAGTCTACCGGAAATTATGAAGGCGGTGGGTTATTTATTTTTCCTTTTAAGATCGTTAAAACAAATAACCCTAGTTTTTACAGGTCGTACGGTTACGGTAAATGGAGGCGCTGCCGCTGCGCTGTTAGCAAGGAAATGTGTAATAACCTTGGCGTATCAGGCATGGCTGCCATTACAAACGACAGCTTAACAGCCTTTGGTTTTGCATTATTACCGACAAGTCATCCTAAAAATTTTAATTCGGTAAAAGTGTATCATAATTTTAATTCAAGTTTTGAATTGACGTTGAATCATGAATCAACACTGCACTATATAAGAAAAGAGTATGAAAAGAAAGGCTATACAGAATTTACGTTCGAAACCTTTATAGATTCTTTAAATTTTGCGGTTATAAAACGTGACAGCATGCATCCTGATTTTATGTTGAGAGGCATTAGTGCGGAAAACACCAACCCCGGGTTTTATTACGCATCAATGGGTGTGAACGGCGCTGCTACGGGCTCTTTCCTTCGTTGTCCTGAATTTATAAACGAACTTAAAAGCATTCCGCCCGATATGGCCATTTTTACATTAGGAGTAAATGATACGCACGATGTTAACTTTTCAAAGCAGGCCTTTATTGCCAAGTACGATAGTTTGGTAGCTAATATCCGGAAGGTGTCTCCCGATTGCGCGTTCTTGTTTGTAAGCACTACCGATAATTACATGAACCGTAAAACAGCTAATAAGCGCCCTATTAAAGCAGCGGAAGCCGCCTATGAATTGGCTGAAAAACATAAAGGCGCTGTGTATGATCTGTATGGAGTAATGGGTGGATACAAATCTATTTATAAATGGTACAAGGCCGGTTTAGCCGCAAAAGATAAAGTGCATTTTAATGCTAAGGGCTACCGGTTGGTGGCTAATATGATGTATGAAGCTATTGACAGGAGCTATAACCGGAATAGTAAAGTAAAAGATAAACAGAATTGAGATATGAGAATTGAGCCCGGTTTATCTCACATCTCCAATCTCAATTCTCACATCTGATAATAAAATGCTAAACGACCTTCTCACATACCTAACCCCTTACCTCTGCTACGTTAAAGGACAGCCTGTTATTTTTACGCAGCTTTACTTTTGGGGATTTTTCGCTGTTGTACTGGGTATTTATTCGCTGCTCTATAAACAAAACAAAGCACGCACCGTATATTTGCTGCTGGTAAGCTTTTTCTTTTATTATAAAACAAGCGGGGTCTTTCTTATTTTACTGATTTTTACAATTGTAAGCGATTATAACTGGGGACGGCTCATTTATGAAAGTAAAACAATCGGTAAAAAGAAAATGTACCTAACGTTTAGCTTACTGCTTAACCTAAGCTTACTTTGCTATTTTAAATATGCCTATTTCTTTGTAGAAAGCGTAAATCAAATGGGTAACACACACCTCGAATTCTTTAACCATTTTACAAGTTTTAGTAATACGTTTCTTGGTACCGCCGATCCCATTGATAAATTAATTTTACCGGTAGGTATTTCTTTTTTTACATTTCAATCTATTTCTTATACGATCGATATTTACAGGGAAAAAGTAAAGCCGGTTAATTCTATTTTCGATTATGGTTTTTTTGTTTGCTTTTTTCCACACCTCGTGGCAGGGCCAATTGTAAAGGCCCATGAGTTTTTATACCAGATTTATCAGCCCTATAACCTAAGTAAAAAAGAATTCGGCCTGGCCGTCTTCTGGATCATTAACGGCTTTTCAAAAAAAATAATGGCCGATTACATTGCTGTTAATTACATTGACAGGGTGTTTGACAACCCTACTTTATATTCGGGTGTTGAAACTATTTTTGGCATCTTTGGCTACTCGCTTCAAATTTATGCTGACTTTAGCGGCTATACCGATATTGCCATAGGCATAGCATTGTTGTTGGGCTATAGGTTAAAAACAAATTTTAAATCGCCTTACAAAGCACAAGATGTAAGCGAATTCTGGAAACGCTGGCACATTTCACTATCTTCATGGCTTAAAGAATATTTATATATTCCTTTAGGCGGAAATAAAAAAGGAACGATTGGGTCTTATATCTGTATTGCTATTATATCGGGTGTATTAGTTATGCTTACAGGTGAAATGTGGTTGTTTTTAGCATTACTGTTTGTGGCGATTTTATTTGTATTACTCGCTTACTTTTTCCCGAAGATTAAGCAAAGCATTAACACAAATGTAAACCTGTTAGTAACTATGTTGCTCGGCGGCCTTTGGCACGGAAGCTCCTGGCTGTTCATTATTTGGGGCGGACTTAACGGTTTAGGGCTTGTGGTTCATAAATTATGGCATAAGATTTCCCCTTTTAAAAATAGCACCTCCTTTGCCACAAAAGCGTTTTGTGTATTTATTACCTTATCATTTATAAGTTTTACCAGGATCTTTTTCAGGAGCGATAGTTTAGATACTGTGAGCTTAATTTTTGACCGTATTAAAAACCATTTAGGGTTGGAGCTCACGTTTAGCGTTATAAAAGGCTACGCAGTAGTATTTGCCGTTATTTTAACGGGTTATTTAATTCATTGGATCCCCGAAAGTTTCAAACAGAATTACAGGGAACGCTTTGCAACACTCCCTAAACCGGCTATGGCGGCGGTTGTTATTGTAGCTGTATTTTGTGTGTATCAATTAATAAGCGGTGAAATGCAACCGTTTATTTATTTTCAGTTTTAACGGCTTATCTTTATAACTATAAAATTGATATATTAAACTAAAGCATGTGTGGAATTACCGGATATATTCATTTTAATAAAGATAAGGCTGCGGATGGCACCCTGTTAAAAGCCATGACCGATTGCATTGCTTATAGGGGGCCCGACGGTGAAGGCTTTTATATAAATGATAATATAGCCTTAGGTCACAGAAGGTTGAGTATTATTGATTTGAGTACAGGTGACCAGCCTATGCGCAGTGCCGACGGTAAAAAAATACTGATATTTAACGGTGAAATATATAATTATATTGAGCTGAAAGAAGAACTTAAAACGTTAGGGCATTTCTTTAAAACCGATTCGGATACAGAGGTCATTATAAAATCCTATGAGCAATGGGGATACGAATGCCAGAATAAATTTAACGGCATGTGGGCTTTCGCTTTATGGGATGAAGTTAAGGAATCTCTTTTTGTATCGCGGGATCGTCTTGGTGAAAAGCCCTTAAATTATGCTGTGTATCATGATACATTTATTTTTGGATCTGAAATAAAATCTGTTTTAAAATTTGGTGTGCCAAAAGAGATCAGGACCGAATTGATAGAAATTTATTTGGCCTTAACTAACATTCCTGCTCCGGATACATTTTATAACAACATTTATAAATTAATGCCCGGGCATTACTTAATAGTGAAAAGGGGAGAGGTTTCGGAAAAAAAATACTGGGATTTCCCACAGGTTGACGAAAAAGAAATGTTAACGGATAAACAAACCGTATATGCTGCATTTGCAACACTCCTGACAGATGCCGTTAACATAAGAATGCGAAGCAGTGTGCCTTTCGGGGCTTTTTTAAGCGGCGGTTTAGATTCGTCTGCCATTGTATCTTTAATGGCTGCACAATCGCCAACGCCCATAAAAACATTTACAATAGGATTTGAAGATAAAAATTTTGACGAAAGTGACTTAGCCGCTGAAGTAGCCGGTAAATTTAAAACAGAACATTACAAGAGCACTGTGTTGCCGGATGATTTTGAAAAGATGATCGATCGCATCGCGTTTCATTATGATGAACCTTTCGGAGATTCATCGGCTATCCCTACCGATGTGGTATCTCGCTTTGCTTCACAAAAAGTAAAAATGGTATTAACGGGCGACGGCGGCGACGAGGCATTAGGCGGATATACAGCTTATAAGGGAATTAAAGTTTCTCAAACACTGCAAAGGTATTTACCCAAATTTTTAAGACACCTGCTTACGGCAGCGCTTTATGCACTAAGCAAATGCGTTACAGGTTCATGGCGGTATAAACTTTTAAAAATGCATAATTCATTAAAAACAATCGGGTTGCCGTTTTATAGTCGTATGGCGCAGCAAACTGCATTTACGGATTTAAGTGATATTAAAATACTTACCCGCAACATAAAAAATGTTATTCCTGTTGAAACTTATTTTGAAGCCTTGCTTAAAAAATGCAGCTTTAAAGATGATTTTTATAAATTAATGTATGTGCATTACATGCACAGTCTGCCAAACGATTTTTTGGTAAAGGTGGATCGCATGAGCATGGCTAATTCTATTGAAACCCGGCTGCCTTTTTTAGATTATCGTTTAGTGGAATTTATGGCCCGTGTACATAAAAATGTAAAAATGCCGGCTTGGGAACTGAAGAGTGTGCTGCGAAACAGCATCGGGAAAAATTTACCTGCCTCTGTTTTAAAGGCTCCCAAACGCGGCTTTGCCATCCCTTTAAGGGAATGGTTTAAGCATACCGGTTTTGATACAATACTAGACGCGAACCTGCAAAAAGTGAATGGAATTTTAGATCGCGAAACGGTTTTAAAAATTGTAGAAGAAAACAAAAAAGGTAAAAAAGACAATGGCAATTTTATATGGGCGCTTTTACAATTAAATAAACTGTTGTAAATTTTGGTGGAATTTTTTAACAAAAAAAGAGAAGCCTACAGGAGCTTCTCTTTTAAAAATAGTGAGATTAAATTTAGTTCACCGCAAACTTAACGGCTGCCTGTTCATGTTCGCCTGTAATATTTACAAACACAACTCTGAACCAGTATATGCCGGTTTCGGGCACTGTGACTTTTGCTGTGCTTTTGTTAGTGGTTTTGGCTTCCACCCAAGTGTTGCCGACTAACGGTTCAAGACAGTACTCCCATTTATAGAACGTATCTTTCTGCACTTCCACAGAAAGCTTTACTTCCTGCGGGCTGCTTCCCTGCATGGCTTTAAAGCCTGCAAGCGGTGTTCTTCCGCCTTTTTTCCGCACATCCAAACCGGCAAGGATTATCATTTCCTCTGTCAGGTTTGGCATGCTCTGTACGGACCCGACAACGTTGTCCATGGCCGCAATTAATTGCTGTTTTTTTTCATTCCTGAACGCAATTTTGTACACATCCTTGCCTCCCGCATCCGTAACGGCATTTTCAAGGTTTGTAATACAGGTAGCGGCGTCTGCCAGCTCTGTTGTGGAATTAGTAAACACAGTGGGGTTGTCCCCCATCTGAAGCAGGATATATTTTGACCTGCTTATTTTTCCCGGTAACTTATATAAATATAAGTTAAAGGCAATTTTTAAATTTTTCATCATTGAAAATTTAAAATTAAATTGTTCCGCTGGGGCCTAACATTCTCCTGCAAGAATGTATTTGTTTTTTTGATGATTTACCGTTACAAAAACAGAATTAAGTTTTTACCAATTTGTTTAAGCGGTTCAACAATGGAACGTTAATTGGCAGCACTTTTCACTTTGTTTGCGGATGCAATAAAAGCATCACGGATTTAGTAGAGATTGAGAATAAGCTTTATTTTTTGGGTGAGTTTCAGTTGTTTAACGAAGAAACTTTTTTAATGTTGTGTTTTATATTTTATTTAACGTTTGTTCACAGCATCCTTTAACGTGTATATAAGGAAAAGTAGTGCTGTTTGAATAGTTGATCGCTTGCGCCACCTGATTGTTAAACCTTTTTTGATAAACGTTATCTCAGAGGTTCATATAACCGGGTGTGCTTTAATAAGAAATACCCATCGTTTAAATGTTGTGAGATCTATGTTTAAGATTGTGATACGAGTTTTACCGGTAACTAACTCATGTTTAATAATAGTTAATCCGGTTAAAAGCATCATTCGTTTCTGTTGAATAGTAATTAATCGTGTGTTAATATTTGTGAGTCGGCCTTAACTATAATTTACTTATATCTAATTACTGTTAGTCTTATGCGGGTAATAATCCGTTTGGTTTTATTTATAATCAGCTCATCTCTAATTAAAATTAATTTGTTTCAAAGTATACCCGGTTCGTACCCGACGATGGTTTACCCATTTTTAATTAAACATGGCAACGCGTAAAGCATAGTGTATTTTACTTTAATGAAAGTATGCCCATCATTAACTACAGGGAGCTGTTACTGAATTAAATAATGTCCGGCATAAACTCCGGATCGGGCTTATTTAATGACGTCTTGTGCCTAATAAATATACTGTATGCCCCTGTTAAAAAATACAGCCCCGGTAAAATCCTGAAAATCTTTATAAAATCGTTTTTTTTTGCTCTAATAGCCTTCTGAACCCTTTCAAACCATCACATTTTAGCAAATTTTGAGTAGATTTACGCGGCTTGCTTAATCCTTTTACCGGGATTAAGCAAGCGAAGCCGTAAACTTACAATAAATAATATTTTCTTTTTTTGATATGTCAAGGATAATTACGTATACCAAAATTGAAAATTCACGCGTATTAATTACGGGTGGAGCAGGATTTATCGGGTCAAATTTGTGCGAACATTTACTTAAATATTCCAACGAAGTTATTTGTCTTGATAATTTTTCAACCGGTAAACGCGGTAATATAAGTCCCTTTTTAAATAACAAAAACTTTACCTTAATCGAAGGCGATATAAGAGATGCCCGTGTTTGCGAAACTGCTGTAAAAGGTGTGGATATTGTATTGCAACAGGCGGCTTTGGGTTCTGTGCCGCGTTCTATTAATGACCCTGTAACCACTAATGATGTTAATGTTACCGGTTTTTTAAATGTACTGGTAGCGGCACGCGACGCAAAGGTAAAACGGGTGGTATATGCCGCCAGTTCTTCCACTTACGGCGATTCCGAATCCCTGCCTAAAGTAGAGGATATAATCGGGAAGCCTTTATCGCCTTACGCGGTCACTAAATATGTAAATGAATTATACGCACATGTGTTTAATTTAAACTATGGGTTAGAGTGTATAGGCTTGAGGTATTTTAATGTATACGGTCGCCGGCAGGATCCTAACGGTGCGTATGCTGCCGCTATTCCGAAATTTACACAGGCTTTCATGGCCTATCAATCGCCGTTAATAAACGGGAACGGTACTAATTCGCGCGATTTTACCTATATTGATAATGTGATACAAATGAACCACCTGGCAGCTACTACAAACAATGCGGCAGCTAAAGGGCAAATATTTAATACAGCGGTGGGTGAGCGCGCCGATCTTAAAACACTGACCACTTTACTTAAAAAATACTTAAGCGCTTACGATCCTAAAATAGCAGATGTCGCTGTAACTTATGGCCCCGAACGTGCCGGCGATATTCCACATTCTTTAGCATCTATTGAAAAAGCAAAAACAGTATTAGGTTATGAACCTTCGCATAATTTAGAATCAGGCCTGAAAGAGTCAGTAGATTGGTATTGGCAAAATTTAAGGTAGAGAATGATTGAACGCATAAAATCAAAAAGTAAACTGATTTCCCAAAACGATTTTATTAAAAGTGTTGCAACGCTTGCAACAGGTACCGTTATTTCTCAAATCATTCCTTTGCTTTTAGCACCGTTAATTTCCAGACTTTACAATCCAACAGACTATGCGGTGCTTGCTACTTACAGCTCCATCACTATTATACTTACAATTATATCAACGGGCATGTATGATTCGGCTTTAATGTTGGATAAGGAAGATGAGCAGGCTGTAAACACCGGAGCTTTAGCGGTACTGATAACGATAGGTGTTACGTTAGCTTCCATACTTATCATTCTTGTTTTTCAAAGCTTTATTATAACCCGTATTCATAATCCCGGTTTCAGGTTATGGCTTTATTTAGTGCCGTGCACTGTTTTCTTCCAGGGATTTTATCAAACATTAAATCTTTGGAACAACCGCAAGCAGAGGTATAAAAGGCTTGCAGCGAACCGGATTGTTATGACAGCCGTTACAACTTCTTTAACGTTGCTGTTGGGGTATTTAAACTTCCATGAGAAAGGTTTAATAATCAGTTTGATCATGGGTCAGGCTATCAGCTTTATCATTTTATTTATTCAAACTATTAAGGTAGACAGCGCATTATTTTCCCATATCTCCAAAGTACAGCTTATCTATTCTTTAAAACACCATAAAGATTTTCCTAAATATAATATGCCTCAGGGTTTTTTAGATGCGTTAAAAGACAGCAGCCTGGTATGGATCATTTCCTTTTATTTTGGCAATGTGGCACTTGGTTCTTTCTCATTTGCCAAAAGTATTATTATGCGGCCTTTACAGGTAATAGGCAGTTCGGTAAGCCAGGTTTTTTATCAGAGGGCCAGTAAAATTTATAATGAAACAGGGGATATTTGGAACATTTCGAAGAGAACGCTTTTAAATTTGGTTTTAATAGGACTACCGTTCGCAATACTAATTTTTGTTTTTGGCGGCAATATGTTTCATATCATATTTGGTAATTTATGGAAACAAGCAGGGGTATTTTCTGAAATTCTAATTTTCTGGTTATTTATTAGTTTTGTAGCATCGCCGTTCGGGAGTGTTCCAATAATATTACATAAGCAGCATTTCTTTTTCCTTTTCTCAATAATATATAATGTATTACCCATAATAATTATTTTTTTAGCCGGTTCACTTCATATCGGAGTAAATAATTCTATTTACGGTTTTTCCATTGCTAATATTATAATCATGTTAACTATACTATTATGGATAAGACACTTATTAATTCAACAAAAAATTAAAACTACCGGTATTCAATTAAAATGATTAGAAAAATTATACCTAAAAAAGTAAGAAAAACAATTAAAAATTTATTTTTTAAAGACAAGCTCTTTAAAGATTCAGCTACTTATTGGCAGGAAAGATATAAAAAAGGTGGTAATTCCGGAACAGGTTCATATAATATTCTCGCCCGGTTTAAAGCAGAAGTAATAAATTTATTTATAAAAGATCATCAAATACATTCTGTTGTAGAATATGGATGCGGGGATGGCAACCAACTTAAATATTATGATTTTAAAAACTATTTGGGTTATGATGTAAGTCGTAAATCTATAAAGCTTTGCACTAAAGAATTCGGCCATGATAAAACCAAAAAATTTAAATTAGTAGATAAATACACCGATGAAAAATTTGATTTAGGGTTAAGTATTGATGTTATATACCATTTAATTGAAGATAGTGTATTTAATGAGTACATGAAAAAACTGTTTAACGGATCAACAAAATACATTATTATTTATTCATCCGATAGTGATGAAGTTGTCGTTGAATCTTCTCCACATGTTAAACAAAGAGAGTTTTCAAAATGGATTAAACAAAATGTGAAAAATTATGAATTGATGGTGCACATTCCAAACAAATATCCTTATAACGGTGATGAAATAAACTCTTCCATATCAGACTTTTTTATATACAATAAAATAGCATAATTGAAAAACTTAGTGCTTGTAACATTATCTTATCCTTATCATATAGGGAAAGAAGATACTTTTTTAAGCAAAGAGGTGAAATATTATAAGGGTAACTTTAAGAGTGTTACCATACTGCCTAATTATATTTCTGATACAGCTGACAGTTTGGATCCCTTTTTAGAAATAGATGATGCGCTCATAAAATATACCCGCAACCATATAAAATTCCCGGATTTATTATGGCGCGCATTCGACAACCCTGCATTTTTAATATCTGAATTAGCCGGTGCAGGAAAAGATAAAAAGAAGGTTAATCTTAAAAAAGCGGTCAAAGATTATTTAATGGCAATGTCTTATTTAAAATTTTTTACCACTTATTTTTCGAATAAAAAAGACTGCGATTACATGATATACACCTATTGGTTTACTCCTGTTACAACAGCCGCGGCTTTATTCGCAAAAAATAATACAGGAATAAAAGTAATGAGCAGGGCACATGGGATAGACCTTTATGAGTATAGAAATAAAAATTATATTCCCTTTAGGAAAAAAACAATTAAGTTGCTCGATAAATTGGTTCTCGTATCTGTTTTCGGAAAAAAATACGTGGAAGATACCTATGCGATATCAAAATCAAAATTAGCTACTTTCGGCATTGGCACGGCTGATCCCGGGTTTATGTGCGAAAAGTCCTCCGGTAACAGATTGAGAGTTGTTTCATGTTCAGGTATTGATGAAAATAAAAGAGTAGATCTTATTATTTTAGGGTTGCAAAAATTTAAGGCTCAGCACCCGGATATGGCAATTACATGGAACCATTTTGGAGCCGGTTCAATGATGGATACTGTATTAAAAATGGCAAAAGAAAATTTACAGGATCAAGTAAATTTTAAATTTTGGGGTCAAGTGAGTAATGATGCATTAATTGAATTTTATAAAACAAACCCCGTAGATGGTTTTATAACAACATCTGCTTCAGAAGGCGGCAGGCCTGTTTCTGTTATGGAGGCTATGAGTTGCGGTATTCCGGTTATTGGCACAGCCGTTGGAGGAATTCCTGAATTAGTAAACGAAACAAACGGTGTGCTTTTAAGCTCGGAACCGGATGCCGAAGAAATTGCAGTTGCTTTCAGTGTATGCATTAACGATCACATAACTATAGATTCTAAAAAAAACACTTCCGCCAAAAAATGGAAAGCAACTTGTGATGCCCGTTTTATATTTCCTGAATTTATTTCTTTTTTGAAAACAATATGAGTAAACAAATTCTATCTTATCAAATATGCAACAGGTGTGTTATGGATACAACTGATCCTGATATACTGTTTAATGACAAAGGATATTGTAACCACTGTACGGGCGCGATTCAGCGTTTAAACAAAGAAATTTTTATAGATCCCGTTGTTAAAGCAAATAAACTTAATGCTATTATAAAAGAAATAAAAGAAGCGGGAAACAATAGAAACTATGATTGCTTAATAGGGTTGAGCGGAGGAGTTGACAGTTCGTATTTAGCATATATTGCAGTAAAGCAATTTGGTTTAAGGCCGTTGGCGGTTCACCTGGATAATGGATGGAATTCTGAACAGGCAGTTAAAAACATTGAAAATATAGTTGATAAGCTTAAAATTGATTTAAATACACATGTTATTAATTGGGAAGAATTTAAGGCTTTGCAAACAGCCCTTTTAAAAGCTTCCGTAATTGACCTTGAACTTTTGACCGACCATGCGATCGGGGAAACTATTTATAGAATCAGTAAAGAGTATAATATAAAGTATTTTTTATCAGGATATAATTTTCAATCCGAATCGGTGATGCCTGCTTCATGGCTTTATCCTTATAAAATGGATAGCTTAAATATTAAAAGTATTTACAAAAAAGAAGGTGCGGGCTTAAAGCTAACAACGTTTAAGTTTATAAACTTCTACCAATACCTTACTTTTGGGAAAAACAGCATGAAGCTGATCCCGATCCTTAATTATTTAGAATATAATAAAAAAGAGGCTTTGAAAGTGTTGGAAGAAAAGTTGGATTGGAAAAATTACGGGAATAAACATGATGAATCCATCTTTACAAAGTTTTACCAGGATGTAATACTTACCAAAAAATTTAAAGTGGATAAAAGAAGGGCGCATTATTCAAGCTTAATCTGTTCGGGGCAAATGGCACGAGAAGAGGCGTTGGAAGAATTAAAAAAACCTTTGTTGACCGAAGAAGCATATAAAAATAATTTGAGTTACTTTTTAAAAAAGATGAACATTACAGAAGGCGATTTTGATAAGATCATGGTAAATGAACAAAAAGATCATTGGTATTATAATTCGTTCGCTAAAAGAAAGCATAAGATCGGGAACGTATACAGAGCCCTCTTTAAAAAATGAAAGTCTTATTTTTGCAACACGGTTTAGGTTATGGAGGCGCTACTAAAAGCCTTCTTGTAATGCAGCAGGCATTGGGCAATAAGGTAGAAATGCACATGGTTTTAAAAAGAAATAAAAGACTGAATAAGGTTTTGAGTAAACAATTTATTCATTCAAAATCCATTACGGAAATAGATATACCCGGCGTATATAGCTATTCAGAAGGAACTATTTCTTTTACAGAGTTTGAAAACAACATTACATATTATCCAACAAAAATAATTGAATTTATAAAAAGAGAAAAAATAGATATTTTTCATATAAATACAAGTGTTTTTTCTAATATTTTACGCGATATCAAGGAGAAAACCACGTGTAAAATTATAGTGCATTTTAGAGAAATGCTCCCTTTCGGCCCTTCTCATAAAATAGATGAATATATTATTAAAAACACATTGAAGTATGCTGATAAAATAATCGCAATTTCACCAAATGAATTACGTTTTTTTCCTGAGTCGAATAAAACAAGTATATTGTCAAATCCTCATGATTTTAATCTTACAGACCTGATACTGAAAAAAACAAGAAAGAAATCGAAATCTATAAAAATAGGCATGTGCGCTAATTTTGTTTTGATTAAAGGGCACTTGGTTTTTATTGAAGCAATTAAACGAATTAATGATATTTTAATTAACAAAAACATTGAAGTAGAGTTTTGTATTATTGGTTATCCTCATAGAGATACGTCGATAAAAGGAATATTAAAATGGATTTTTAATAGAAGCTATAAGAAGAAAGTAGATACCCTTATCCTTAAGAATTCAATTAAAAATCTCCAATTGGTTCCTTTTACGTTTAATGTTTTGGAGGAGGTTTCTTTATTGGACGTTTACGTAAGGCCTGATTTATCAGGAAACCCTTGGGGCAGAGATATTATAGAAGCAATGGCATTAAAAAAGCCGGTAATTGCGACCGGCTCTTCCACTTTTTATGTCAAAGATCGCGTTAATGGTTTTTTAATAGAGGCAGGTAATATTGAACAACTCGTTTCAAAGATAACAACACTGATTTTTGATGAACAACTTCGTTCAGAAATGGGCCATAATGGCTATAAAATGATAAAAGAATTTTGTGATATGGAGCGTTATGGCGATAAACTGTTAAAGATTTATTTTAATTGATTCTTTACAATAAATATATTCAGTCGGTTAAGTTTCCTTTGGCGATATTTTCTATTGCTTTGGCAAATGTAACATTCGCTACATATAGTGTTTTCAATATACTCTTCGCAATAATATCAGCACATTTTTATTTGTCACGAATAGGGAAGCTTGATAGCCTCTTTTTTTTAATCATTATGCTTTTATTATTTATAGGGTTAGGACAAACTTTTGTTTTTCAAACTTTTAATTTATATAATTTCGGTGGCATCTTCCTTATCTTTCTTATCCCCTATTTTGCCTATAGAACAATAGGCTTAAATTATTTTCAATACTTTATAAAGATCATTTATTTTTTAGCGGTTGTATCATTAGTATTTTGGGTGTTAATTAATATTTCGCCGGCTGTAGGCGTAGCTTTACAGTCTATTTCAAAAGCTTTACGATTGGATCCTGAAAGTAATGAGAGTATTATTTTATATAATGTTGAATTGAGCAGATCATCAATCGGGTTTATTAAAAACTCCGGTTTTACAGCAGAAGGAGGAGTTTTCTGTACATTTTTAATACCAGCATTATATCTAAACAACATCAGAGAATTTAAGTTATTTAAAAAAACTAACCTAGTACTAATAGCAGCCATTATTACTACATCCTCTACGGCCGGCTATGTTTCACTATTGATTTTTTTATTATTTGCAGTAGTAAATATGGAAAGCAAAGTGATTGTCGCGCTTTTACTACCTGTTATGGCTTTAATGGGCATATATGTGGTAAAAGAATTACCCTTTATGTTTGAAAAAGTAAATAAGGCATATACCGATGAAATGAATGTATACCATTCTACTAAAAATCCGGCAAGAAAAGGCCGTTTTTTAAGCGCGCGAGTCGATTTGGATATTATAAAAGATAATCCGCTGATAGGCAGAGGTATTTATAATGATGTTAGGTATTTAAATGAGGAAGAAAGAGAAATAGGTTATAGTAACAGTTATTTGGGCATAGTAGGCCTGGCGTCCCGTTATGGACTAATCTTATGGTTTTTTTATATGTTTTTCTTGCTGAAATTTTTGTACAAATATCATAAATTAATAAATCCTCCTCATAAAAAACTAAATAAATTTTACCCATTATTTTTTTTCCTTTCAATATTAGCGATAGCTATGGGGCAAAATCCTTTTTATTCGGTTGTTTATCTTACGATGGTATATGCCGGGTTTGATTTTTCTACCAAAAAAGTAATTTTGAAAGATAACAAACCGCTAAGCATAGTTGCTAATGAAAATATCAGTCGTAACCCCTAATTACAATTATGCAAAATTTATTGGAGCTACCATTGAAAGTGTCACTGCTCAATCCTACTCTAATTACGAATATATTATTATAGATGATGGTTCTACAGACAATTCTGTTGAGGTTATAAATAGATATGTAAAGCTGTTTCCTGATCATATTTTTTTAATACAACAGGAAAACAGAGGACAAACAACTGCAATTAATGTTGGTATGAAACAAGTAACAGGTGATATAGTGTGTTGGATAAATTCTGATGATACTTTTTGCTCAGCATTGTTTTCAAAAGTAGCAGATAAGTTTAAAAGCAATAGTGATATAGATATTGTATTTGGAGATATGAATATTGTGGATTTGAATGGAAAATTTATTTATAGAAGGAGGCATCTGAATTTTAATTATGTTACCGGATGTATATTAGGATTTACAACTGTATTAAGTTCCAATGCTGTTTTTTGGAAAAAAGAAGCAATGATAATAAACGGATATTTCAATGAAGAGCTAAAGTGTAATATGGATGGCGATTTCTACTCTAGATTGACGAGAAATATGAAAGTAGAAAAACTAAAAATTGCTTTTGCTAATTTCAGAAAACAGCCCCACTCTAAAGCGGCAGAAAAGAATAATAACTGGGATCTAATAGTTAAAAATGAAGTAAGTTTTGAAAGGATCAATGCCTATCAGCGTTTATTAATTTCTAAATTAATCCCATATAAATATTCGGCAATAATAAGATGGCCATTTCATTTTGTTCGAATTATGCTTAGGATAATTCATTTACATTTTCTAAAACAAAGAATTGAGCTTACGGAATATAATAGAGAAAGAGTAATTGATTAATGACTTGTAAAACACTTATATTAACAAGCATACCTTCTCCTTATAGAGTTACTGTATTTAACGAAATAGATAAGATATTGGGGAATGATTTTATGGTTTTTTATGTAGCAAAAAAACATCCTTCTTTTAATTGGAATGAAGAGGTATTACATCATAATCATAAATACATTTCAGATAATCCTGATGAGTCTTTATATAGAAAATTGAAATTATATAATCCTGATATAATCATTACTTGCGGTTTTAATCTGGTAATGATTAAAGCAATAATATATACTTTTTTGTTTGGAAAGAAAAGAATTGCTAATACAGATGCCTGGGAGTTAAATGAAAGGAACTATTCTTTTTTTCATATATTAATAAGAAAAGTTATGTACAAACGCATGGGAGCATTTGTATCGGTAAGTATGAATGGGTATAATAACTTTAAGAGATACAAAATTTCTGAGGAAAAGATTTTTATTTCACACTATGCTATAGATAATGATTACAGTTTTAAATTTATTAATTCGGAAAAGAAGTTTGATCTTATGTTTTCCGGACAGTTTATTGATAGAAAGATGCCATTTTTTTTCTGCGAAGTTGTGGAACTTCTTGCTAAAAGCAAGAAAGATTTAAAAGTTTTATTAATTGGAGATGGTGAATTAAGAGATCAGGTAATTACCAGATTTAAAAATAACAATATCGACTTTACTTACCCTGGCTTTATACAAAAGAGTGAATTGCCATCTTACTATGCTTCTTCCCGATTGTTTTTGTTCCCTACAAGACTAGATTCCTGGGGCGTTGTAGCTAATGATGCCTGTGCTGTAGGAACACCTGTAATAACTTGTGAAAATGCGGGATCGGCTGGTGATTTGGTAATAGATAATTATAATGGATATGTATTGCCTCTGAATGCAGAAATATGGGTAGAACATATTAATCTATTATTGAGAGATACAGATAAGTACACTGTTTTTTCCAAAAATTGTTTAACCCATATAAAAAGGTATGCTCCTTCTGAAGCCGCTGAAGGGTTAGTTAACGCTGTAAATTATTTAAAAAATATATGAGCCTTAAATCTATATATTACTCTGTTAACCATATTCTAAAAAACAAAAATGTTAATAGAACAAAAGCACTGCTTAATTATTTTATTTGGCAGCTCATAAAAATTTTTAATTTTTTCCCTCAAAAAATAAAAGTTTCAAATTCCATTATTGAAATAAGAAATAAAAAATTATCTCTCGAAGGAGGAACAAAAATATATACACAGGGGATGTATGATTTCAATAATATGAGTTTAATTAAATTTCTTTTAGATAGTGGAATAGTTTATATGTTGGATATTGGCACAAATATTGGGATTTATAGTATAATTGCATCCGAAGCTATAACTTCAAAAGTTTATTCATTTGAGCCGCATCCATATACATTTGATATTTTAAAGGAACAAATCAGGTTAAATAGTCGCAGCAATATCTTTCCAATTAATAAGGCAGTTAGTAATAGTAACGAAATGGTTTCATTTACTAACGATGCCGGGAGTTCAATAAACAAAATATTGAACCAAACCACCGGTAATTCAATACAAATTGAGTCATGTAAAATTTCTGATTTCTGTAATGAAAATAGAGTCTCTCCTGAAATTGTAAAAATAGATGTTGAAGGATTTGAATTGGATGTTTTGCAAGGTTTTGGTAATAAACTTAGTGAGGTGAAAGTTTTTTTGATAGAAATTAGCGAAAATCATGATAAGGTACATTCTATCCTGACTGATCATAATTTTGATGGACCATATAGTTTTGATTTTAAGCTAAAGACGTTTTCCAATTATTCAACCAGTAAATCTATCGAAGATCCTGTTTATTTAAATAAGAACTTTATTCAAAACCTTAAGGAAAAATTTGGACTTAAAATATGATGAGAGATAATAACAAATTACTATTTCTTTTAAAAATGCCGCCCCCTTTAACCGGTGCAACTTTTATGAATGGCATTGTATATAACAGTAAGCTGCTTAACAATTCTTTTGCAATTCATAAGATCGGTATAAGCTATTCTAAAAGTGTAAAGGAGCTCGGCTCCTTTCAAATAAGAAAAGCAGGCATTTTTTTATTAACTTTTTACAAATTTTTAAAATCACTTATTTTTAAAAGGCCGGATATCATTTACTTTCAACCTTCCATTACGGGATTAACCTATTACAGAGATCTGCTTCTTATTTTAACCGGCAAGCTTTTCGGTAAAAAATTTATTCTGCATTTGCATGGTAAAGGAATATCAGAATCATTTAAAAAACGAAAGCTCAATGCTATTTTATATAAATTAGGATTTAATAATCAGTATCTCATTGTATTATCCGAAAAGCAAAAAAGCGACGTTGTTTTTTTAAATCCTAAAAAAATAATGGTGGTGAATAACGGTATTGGTTTATTGAACGGCTCAAAATTAATTGAAACAAAACGTGTAAGTCGAGTCTTTAAATTTCTCTTTTTATCTAACTTATTAGAAAGTAAAGGTGTTTTTGATTTGCTTAAAAGTGCTTTACAGCTTAAAGAAACAGGTCATAGTTTTAGTATTGATATAGTTGGAAATGAAGGCGACATCAGTAAAATAGAATTACTCAATAAAATAAAGAATTATGAATTAACGGACTATGTCTTTTATCACGGACCAAAATATAATGAAGATAAAATACAGTATTTTAAGAATGCCGATGCCTTTGTATTCCCTACTCAAAACGAAGCTTTCGGTTTGGTGCTTTTGGAAGCTATGCAGTTTTCTTTGCCTGTAGTTGCTACTGATGAAGGCGCTATACCTGAGATTGTTGAAATCGGTAAATCAGGCTATATTTATAAAAAAGAAAACAAGGCTGATCTGCAAAAATATATGTCTGAACTCATCAATAATCCAACACTCGCTAAAGAATTCGGAGAAAGAGGCAAATTGATTTATCTTGAAAAATTTACTATTGAAAAATTTGAAAAAAACATGCTGCATGTTTTTAATACCACTTTAAAAGAGCTTGCTTAATTATGACAAACACCGGTAAAAAATTATTAATCACCGGGGGAACAGGTTCCTTCGGCTATACTGTACTTAAGCGGTTTTTAAATTCAGATACATTTAGTGAGATCAGGATTTACAGTCGTGATGAAAAAAAGCAGGATGATATGCGAAAGGCTTTAAACAGTGACAAAGTAAAATTTTATATCGGCGATGTAAGAGATGCGCAGGCAGTAGAGAATGTTATAAAAGGAGTGGATTACATTTTTCATGCGGCTGCTTTAAAGCAAGTGCCTTCCTGCGAATTTTTTCCGATGGAAGCGGTTAAAACAAATATTATAGGGGCTGAAAACGTATTGACAGCTGCCGAAAAATACCATGTAAAAAATGTAGTGGTATTAAGCACCGATAAGGCAGCGTACCCTATTAACGCTATGGGAATGTCGAAAGCATTGATGGAAAAAGTAATGGTGGCGAAATCGCGGAACCTCGAGGAAGGGACTGTTTTTTGCGGAACGCGTTATGGGAACGTTATGGCATCAAGAGGCTCCGTTATTCCTTTATTTATAGAGCAAATTAAAGCGGGGAAACCTTTAACGCTTACCGACCCTAATATGACACGATTTATGATGACGTTGGAAGATGCCGTAGATTTAGTATTATACGCTTTTGAACATGGCAAGCCGGGAGATATATTTGTGCAGAAAGCGCCTGCTGCAACCATTGAAACTTTAGCAAAAGCATTGTTGGAACTATATAAAGCTACCAACGAAATTAAAATAATAGGCACACGACACGGCGAAAAGTTATATGAAACATTGGTGAACCGCGAAGATATGGTGAAGGCAGAGGACATGGGAAACTATTACCGTGTACCTGCTGACACAAGAGATCTTAATTATGAAAGTTTTTTTTCGGAAGGATTGGAAGATATGTCCAAAATTGAGGAGTACCATTCGCACAATACAAAACGGTTAAATATAGAAGAAACTAAGCAATTATTATTGAGGCTTGATATAATCCGTGACGATATTAAATAATTATAACGGAAAAATGTTAATCAAAGGAAATAAACATACGGATGAAAGAGGAACGCTTAGTTTTGTAAATGAGTTTAATTTACAAAACGTAAAACGGTTTTATACAGTTACGCACCCCGACGTATCTATAATAAGAGCATGGCAAGGTCATAAAATTGAACGGAAACACTTTTTTGTAACTAAAGGTTCTTTTCTTTTTGGCTGGGTTAAGCCTGATCATTGGGAAACACCATCAGCAAGAATACAGGTTGCAAAACAGGTGTTGCAAGCACAAGAACCCTGTGTGTTAACTATTGAGGCAGGTTATGCTAACGGATTTAAAGCGTTAGAGGAAGATTCAAAAGTTGTGGTCTTTTCTGATTTAACTTTGGAAGAATCGATCGGGGATATGTATAGATTTGATAAAGATACATGGACATTATAAAGATTAATATACTATGATGAAAGTTGGAATTACGGGGCAAAAAGGATTTATGGGTTACCACCTCTATAATACCCTGGCGCTGCAAACAGAACAGTATACCTGTGTGCTGTTTGAAAAAGATTTTTTTGAGGACGAGCTTAAACTTGAGAACTTTGTTTCCGGTTGCGATGTTATTATTCACCTGGCAGCCATGAACCGGCATAATGATGCAACTGTTATTTATGATACAAATATCAGCTTAGTTAAGAAATTAATTACCGCTCTCGAAAAAACAAATTCTAAGCCGCATGTACTTTTCTCTTCCTCATCGCAGGAAGAACGTGATAACCCTTACGGGAAATCAAAAAAAGAAGGACGGTTATTATTTGAAAATTGGGCAAAAACCAATAACGCTAAATTTACCGGCTTAGTAATCCCTAATGTTTTTGGCCCGTTTGGGCATCCATATTACAATTCAGTGGTGGCAACATTCTGTCACCGGCTTACACATAACGAAACACCAAAAATTGATGTAGACGCAGAAGTAAAATTGATTTACGTGGCAGAATTAATAAAGGAATTTATAACCTCTATTACCGATGATGCTTCGCAGGTGACACATAAAGTAATTGAGCACACGGCTACCGTTAAGGTGTCTGATTTATTACAGAAGCTTAAAAGTTTTAAGGAGAATTATTTTGAAAAGGGAATGTTCCCCGATCTGAATTCGCCTTTTGAAAAAAATTTATTTATAACTTTTTTATGTTATATCGAACATAAAACATTTTTCCCTTTTCACCTTACCAAAAATACAGACCCGCGCGGCTCCTTTGTAGAAACCGTAAAGCTAAACAGTGGCGGGCAGGTTTCTTTTTCAACTACCGTTCCCGGTATAACGCGCGGTAATCATTTTCATACACGCAAGGTCGAACGATTCGCAGTTATAAAAGGTAAAGCGTTAATTGAATTAAGAAAAATAGGAACAAGTGAAATACTGTCTTTTGAGCTCGACGGAGAAAATCCTTCTTTTGTGGATATGCCGGTATGGTATACTCATAATATTAAAAATATTGGTACAGAGGAGCTCTATACTATTTTTTGGATCAATGAATTTTATGATCAGAACGATCCGGATACTTTTTTTGTAACAGTTTAAAAATTAAAAGTAAAATCATGAAGGCAAAATTAAAAGTGCTTACGGTAGTTGGTACACGCCCTGAAATAATTCGGTTATCGCGTGTAATGTCGTTGTTAGATGATCACCTTGATCATATTATTGTGCATACCGGCCAAAATTATGATTATGCGTTGAACCAGGTTTTCTTTGATGAATTGGAGCTTCGAAAACCTGACCATTTTTTAAATGTAGATACATCTTCTTTGGGTACTTCGGTTGGTGACATTATGCGTAAAACAGAAGAAGTTTTAAAGTTGGAAAAGCCCGATGCATTTCTGGTTTTAGGAGATACAAACTCATGCCTGGCCGCTTACATTGCTAAACGTATGCACATTCCCGTGTTCCACATGGAAGCAGGTAACCGCTGTTTTGATTTTAATGTACCGGAAGAAACCAATCGCAGAATAATTGACCACATTGCCGATTTTAATTTAGTATATACCGAGCATGCCCGCAGGCATTTAATAGCGGAAGGTTTGCCGCATCGGAGAATTTACTTAACAGGCAGCCCGATGAAAGAGGTATTGCATCATTATATGCCTAAGATCAAAGCATCGCAGGCGCTAGAGACTTTAAAGTTAAAAGAAAAAAAATATTTTGTTGTTTCTACTCATCGCGAAGAAAATGTAGATAACCCCGATAATTTGCGTAAGATCATGACAGTTTTAAATCATTTGGCGGAAGAATATAATTTGCCGGTGATCGTATCTACTCACCCCAGAACCCGAAAACGCTTGGAAGATATCACGGATATAAAAATGAATGCCTTCATAAATTTCATGACACCGTTCGGCTTTTTAGATTATGTGAATCTTCAAATGAATGCGTTATGTACGGTTTCTGATTCCGGTACCATTAGCGAAGAATCTTCTATCCTGAATTTTCCGGCTATTTCTTTGCGTCAATCTATGGAAAGGCCCGAAGCACAGGATGTGGGAACTATTATTTTATCGGGTTTTAACCCGCAGGTGGTGTCAGACAGCATTCGCTTAGTAATTAAAGAGTTTGAATTAACTAAAGGATATTCAAAAATTGCAAGTGATTATGATATTGACAACACATCTTGGAGGGTATTAAAATTAATTATGGGTAATGCAAAGCTAAGCAACCTCTGGAACGGCGTTAAATAATGGAACACTTAAACGTTTTTGGATTAAAAGTAAGCAACTTCGAATTAAAAGAAATTGATGAATTTTTTTATTCAACGATCCATAACAAAAACAGCATCGTGTTATTCGGACATTCACTTGGGTATATTACGTTATTTAAAAAATATCCGGGGCTTTACGAAATAACCAATTCATTTGATCTGTTAGTTTGCGATGGCACCCAATTTAATTGGTATTGTTACTTAAACGGTTTTAAATTAAAAACTGTTATTTCCATTCCAAATATTACTAACTATACACTTGAGTACGCCAACACTAATAGGTTAAGTGTTTTATTGTTTGGAGCAAAAGAAGAAATAAATAGAAAGGCAATGGAGAACCTTCAAAAAAAATATCCGAATATAAAAATGCTTCCCGGTATTAACGGTTACTATAAACAAACGGAAGAGAAGGAAATTGTTGCACGAATAAAACATCAAAAACCTCACATTCTTTTAATCGGTATTTCAACACCTATAAAAGAAAAGTTTGTTCACACCTATAGAGCTGAGCTAAGCTCTAACATTATAATCCCATGCGGTGGTATGATAGATGTGTATTCGGGATATGCAAAGCAAAGCCCTCCATGGGTAAAAAAAATGGGATTTGCAACGCCTTTCAGAATTATACAGGAGCCTAGAAGGTTATTTATTCCTCATACCAGGATGATATTGGAAATTTTTTTTAAAATATTGCCAATTACATTTTTCAATAGAGTTGTGTTACAAAAAAAGAATTTTAACATCGTTTTTAAATACCTTAATAAATAATGTGTGGCATTTTTGGAATAATAGTTAAGGAGAATTCGAGTCGTTCATCATCATTTATTAAAACTGCGTTAAACAAGCTTGCGTCAGTTTCTATTGCGCGCGGTAATGATTCGTCAGGTATTGTATTTAAAAATGAGAGTAGCGGAACGTTTAATTTAGTTAAGGGAGATATACCCGTAACAAAGTTACTTAAAAGCAAAGAATATTCTGAGTGTTTAAAAGAATCTCTTTCACTTTACGACAAGGGGCAGGCATTCCGGGCAATAGGTCATGCAAGGCTTGTTACTAATGGCTCACAACTTAAAGAGGAAAATAACCAGCCTGTTGTAAAAGACGGGTTAATAGGGATACATAATGGTATTATTGTAAACCATAACGTTTTATGGCACGAAAACCGGAATATTACAAGAGAATTCGATATTGATACCGAAGTTTTATTAAGTCTGATTGCACAAGAACTCAGTATAAAAACACTACCGGAAGCCATACAAATTTCACTAAACAAAATTGAAGGAACCGTATCAAGCGCTTTGCTTTTTGATGACAGGCATGAACTCGCATTGTTTACTAATAATGGCTCGCTATTTTATGTTTTAGACAAGGACGTTTTAATGTTTGCTTCTGAAAAACATTTTTTAGAAGAAGTATTATCAAAACTTTCACTCAATTTTAAAATTGTTCAATTGAAAGCGTTTACGGGATTTATTTTAAATACAGTTTCTTTTGAAACTACCTTGTTCAAACAAAAGGAGGCTTTTACAGGAAATTATAAAATTGAAAATCATAAAAAATACAGCATTAAATGTATTAATTTGAAAGGATCATTTGATAAAGAGGTTGTTATTGATCCTATGGAATTTATTGACAGGGGTAAAGAATCTGAATTATATTCAATTCTTGAAAACAACCTTGATGCTATCAGTAAATTAAAACGTTGTACCATTTGCGTGTTACCTGAAACATTTCCTTTTATTGAATTTGATATAGCAGGCCAATGTAATTATTGTAAAAATCATAAAACTCAAAATCAAATTCAAAATTTTGATGAACTGAAAAAATTGGTAACACCTTATAAAAGTAAAGACGGAAGCCCTGATTGTATTGTCCCTTTCAGCGGTGGCAGGGACAGTACTTATTCTCTGCATATAGTAAAAGAGGAACTAGGCTTAAACCCTATCGCTTTTACGTATGATTGGGGTATGGTTACCGATTTAGCAAGAAGGAATATCGCTAAAGTATGCGGTAAACTGGGTGTGGAAAACATAGTTGTTTCAGCGGATATTAAATGGAAACGGGAGAATATACAGAAAAACGTTACGGCATGGTTAAAAAAACCCGAGCTGGGTATGATCCCTTTGTTTATGGCAGGCGATAAATATTTTTTTTATTATTGTAACCGTGTGAAAAAACAAACCGGTATTGATTTAAACATTTGGGGAATAAATAATTTAGAAAACACAAACTTCAAAACAGGCTTCGCGGGGCTTAGACCAAAGTTTGATAAAAAAAGAATTTATTCATTAACGGGTCCAAATTATTTAAAGCTTTTTGGGTTTGTGGGTAAAAACATTATTCAAAGTCCGGGCTACATAAATCAATCTGTCTTTGATAGTTTAGGTTCCTTTGCTGTGCGCTACCTGATGCCTAAAAAAGACTATTTTCATTTATTCGATTATTATAAGTGGGATGAGGAGGAGTTAGAGAAGCTGATTAAAGAAAAGTATAATTGGGAAAAAGCGATTGATACGGATTCTACATGGCGTATAGGTGATGGTACAGTAAGCTTTTACAATTACATTTATTATACCGTTGCCGGCTTCACTGAAAATGATACATTTAGAAGTAATCAAATCAGGGAAGGAATGATTACAAGAGAAAAAGCATTGGTAAAAGTAAATGAAGAAAATAAAGTGCGTTACGAAACATTAAGATGGTATCTTGAAATAATAGGACTGGATTTTAAACGCGTGATCCATACAATTAATAAAATGCCAAAATTATATGATGTACACAAAAAGTAGCATATTTTTTATAAAAAAAGAACTTAAGTGAAGAATTTAATTATTGGGAAGTCGAGTCAAGAGGCGTATGATTATATATCACGTTATATTTCTCCGGAGTCGGCAGAAACCTTAGTCGTATCTACTACGAACGATTTTAATATATTAAACCATGTAAGTTTATGTAACGCTATTATTAATTTGAGCCGCGTAAATGACATTCGTTTTATTAATAAATTTTTCGAGAGCGTTAATTCAAAGCTCAATAAAGACCATTTATTTATATGCCGCTTTGAAACCTTTAATGCAAGGCAACATAGAAAACCGATAGGTAAAATTCCGTTGTTGCGTTCTTTGTATTTTGGGACGGAGTTTATTTTTATGCGGGTTCTTCCTAAGCTATGGGGCTTCAAAAAAATTTATTTTTTATTGACCCGTGGCAGAAACCGTTTACTTTCCAAGGCAGAAACCTTTGGGCGCTTAGCAAGCTGTGGTTTTGAAATTGTGGATTATGAAACCTTCAACGGCTTAATGTATGTAGTTTCCAAAAAAATAAAAGAACCGGACTTTAATATGAATGCAAGCTATGGTCCTATATATAAAATGCCGCGTTTAGGAAAACACGGGAAAATAATTTATGTTTATAAATTTCGTACCATGCATCCTTATGCAGAGTACTTGCAGGATTATATTTTAAAAGTACACGGTTATGCGGACACCGGCAAGCCTGCTAACGATTTTAGGCTTACACCTTGGGGAAAATACCTAAGAAGGTATTGGTTGGATGAGCTGCCCCAATTAATTAATGTAGTAAAAGGTGATTTAAGACTGGTTGGAGTAAGGCCTATCAGCAGTCGTTATGCAGAAGACATCCCTAAAGACTTACTTTCTCTTAGGCTTGCGCAAAAGCCCGGTTGTATACCACCCTATGTGTCCTTAAATATGAAAGGGAATGTAGAAGAAGTGTTGGAAGCAGAAAGAAAATATTTAATTGAAAAATTAAAGAAATCTTATACGACTGATACCAAATACTTTTTTGCGGCCATATTTAATATCATATTTAAACGCAAACGAAGTGCATAGCTAAATGAGGATGGCAAAAAAGAAACGGAGCGATTACATATACGGTTATTCACGTTATATAAAGCTTATTGGGTTGGTAATAGATTTAGTGTTGCTTAACCTGGCATACGTTTTTTCTTATTTTATAAGTAACGAAAGGCTTTCCGAATTTCATTCGCAGGATGCTAAAACTGTATTATTGTTTTCAAACATTACCTGGTGTTTTTTAGCGAGCTATTTTCACGCTTACCGGTTTGTAAGGTTAGAGCCCATGGAAAAAATGTTAGGACGTACATTTAAGCTGGTTTTTTATCTGATGGCCCTCATGTTTATATTTATTGTAGGCTTAAAATATAATGAGGTGTCACGTACCCGCCTTTTAGCCTTTTGCAGCTTATTTTTTTTAGTAATTTTTTTCGGACGAATCGGCTTTATTTCTCTTTTAAAAAAATTAAGGCGCAAAGGATATAACTTTCGTAACGTTATTATTATAGGCGCCGATAAAACCGGTTTCGAAATACGGGAAACTCTTTCGGGAGATTTAAGCTACGGGTACAGGGTGCTTGGTTTTTTTGATAACGAGCTCAATGTGCCGGGAGTGCTCGGCAAAATTAATGAAGTTATTAAATATATAGCCGATAAGCCGGTGCATGAGATTTATATGGCTGTGCAAAATTACGATACACCCGAAATACGGGAGTTGACTAATTACTGTGAGCATCATTTTATACGGATCCGTTTTGTGCCCTATTTCAGGAATTTTACTAAAAGTCGTAAACTCGAAGTGAGCTTTTATGGTAATATTCCGGTGGTGTCCTTACGTAAAGAACCCTTAGAGTATGCACCCAACAGGATTCTTAAATATTTTTTTGATGTAATGTTCACTGCTATATTAATCATGTTAGTATTTTGGTGGCTATTCCCTATATTAATAGTTGCGGTAAAATTAAGCTCTAAAGGTTCGGTATTTTTTAAGCAGCAACGTTCCGGTAAAAACAATCGAACATTTTGGTGTTATAAATTCCGTACCATGCGGGTTAATGAATTAAGCGATGAATTACAGGCTACTAAAGAAGATTTACGTATAACTGCTGTCGGTAAATTTATGCGTAAAACAAGTCTGGATGAGCTGCCGCAGTTCATTAATGTATTAAAAGGCGACATGGCGATTGTGGGTCCGCGCCCGCACATGTTAAAGCATACAAAGGAATATTCTGACCTTATTAATAATTATTTGGTGAGGCATTTTGCGAAAGCGGGAATTACAGGATGGGCCCAGGTAAATGGCTTTAGAGGAGAAACTAAAAATGTAGAAGAAATGGAAAAGAGGGTAGAGTTTGATATCTGGTATATTGAAAACTGGTCATTTTTATTGGACCTTAAAATTATTTTAAAAACTATTACATTGGTTTTCTTTAAGAATAAAAATGTGTACTGATTTATCGCTG
The DNA here is from genome assembly GCA_025362395.1 of Bacteroidota bacterium. Taxonomy (GTDB): domain Bacteria; phylum Bacteroidota; class Bacteroidia; order B-17B0; family Aurantibacillaceae; genus UBA4416. The sequence continues at coordinate 30,148 of JANYGK010000011.1, read as the reverse complement.
TCATTAACAGATGCTGAACTACTATCGTATCGGTGAAATAGGAAAAACGGTAGGTTAAAAGGCTTTTTTTTATACTTTTGCACTATAAAAAAATAACAATGCGCTTTCTAAAAAAAGTAATTCCTTTTATTTATTTGCCGGTAATACTAGTATGCCTGCTTTTTCAGGCCTGCACTTCAAAGAAAAAACTCGTTTACTTCAATACTCCTGAAGCCATAAGTGGTTCAGACGCAAACAAAAGTTATAACCCTGTATTAAAATCGGATGACATTTTATCCATTACCGTTTTAGGTTTAGACCCCGAAGCCATTAAACCCTTTAATATTCCTGTAACCTTTGTCAGTCAATCCATGGGAGGATATAGCCAAGGAACCCCAACGCCCGCCGGTTATTTAATTGATGCAGAAGGATATGTGGATTTTCCGGTTGCAGGTAAAATTAAATTAGGAGGTTTAAGTCGTAGTGTGGCTATCGATACTTTAAAAAACCGCCTTAAATCTTACTTAACACAACCCACTGTTTTGCTGAGAATTTTAAATTATAAGGTAACGGTGCTGGGTGAAGTGCGAAACCCGGGTACGTTTACTATACCTAACGAACGCATTACCTTACCGGAAGCCCTTGGTATAGCCGGGGATTTATTAATTACAGGAGTTCGTAAAAATGTATTAGTAATAAGAGATGTAGATGGTAAAAAAACGGAAACACGAATTGACCTTACCTCTAAAGCCTTATTTTCATCACCTGTTTATTACCTTAGCCAAAATGATGTGGTGTATGTTGAACCGAACCGTGCTAAAATAAATTCATCAGTCGTTAATACCGGCAACATAAGCTTGGTAGTTTCTATAGTATCTTTATTGATTACTATGGCAGTATTGCTGAAGCGATAATCATTTATAATGGAATTAGAACAATATAATTTTTCGGTTGAGGAAACCACGGAACATTCTTTAAAGGATATTTTAATTAAGTATCTCTACCAGTGGAAATGGTTTATAGTAAGCCTGATAGCAAGCTTATTACTTGGTTTTGTATACTTGAGATACCAAACTTCTTTATACGAAGTAAATGCTACTATTTTAATTAAAGACGATAAAAAAGGAGAGATCTCTTCTGAGCTTTCTGCTTTTGAAGACCTGGGGATTTTAAAGAATAATAAAAATATTGATAATGAAATAGAAATCTTAAAATCACGCACTTTAATGACGATGGTTGTGAAGGAATTGGATCTTAATATTTCTTACTTTTCACAAGGCAGGCCTATTGAACATGAGCGGTATTATGATACACCCATTATCGCGCATTATATTGTAAAGGACAGTTTAATTTCCATTACAGGTAATTGGCTGGTAATTCCTGAATCTGCAAAACACTTTATTTTAAAGACAGGTAAAGGGGATGAAACTTTGGGGAGTTATAACTTCGGCGATGCTGTTATGACAGAGTTCGGAAAGATAATTTTTACGACCACTTCTTTTTTCAGCGATACTTATATAAATACAGACTTCAGAGTAATTATAACTCCCATTAATGAAGTGGTTGACAGATACCTTGGTTCCGTTAAAGTAAATCCGGTTAATAAAACGGCTAATGCTATTACCATTAGCTTGAGGGATGCCATTCCTGCTAAAGCAGCTGATATCGTTAATAATTTAATTAAGCAGCATAACTTGGATGCGGTTGCCGATAAAAATCAGGTGAGCCGTAATACAGCAGAATTTATTAATGAACGCATTAAATTTATTACAGGTGAGCTTTCTGTAGTGGAAGGAGAAGCACAGGATTTTAAAACCCGAAATAAATTAACAGATGTAGAGTCGGAAGCAAAATTGTTTCTTGAAAACGGTAGTGAAAGCGAAGCCAGTGTATTAGAGGCAAATACGCAGATGCGTATCTCTGAATTTATGAATGAGTATCTGCAAAAGCACGGCTTACCCGGTGATTTAATCCCGACTAACCTGGGATTAAATGATGCGCCATTATCAATGCAGATTGCAGAATATAATAAGCTGGTATTGGAGCGTAACAGGATGCTAAAAAGCTCCGGTGAGAAAAATCCGGTAGTGGAAAATTTAGAGAATCAGTTGGTTGGTTTAAAAAGTGCCATCAAAGAAAGCCTTATCAATTTAAAAGCTGCCTTACAAATTCGCGCAAAAGAATTGGCAAAAAAAGAAGGGGAGATCAACACCAAAATAGGCTCCGTTCCTAAATATGAACGCGAATACCGGATCATACAACGACAGCAACAAATTAAAGAAGCCCTTTACTTATACTTACTACAAAAGCGCGAAGAAACAAATATTGCTTTAGCGGTAACTGTAGCAAATGCTAAAATTATCGATTCCGCCTACAGCACGGGTGAGGCCGTGGCTCCAAAAAAACAAATTATTTATTTGTCGGCTTTTTTAATAGGATTAATTATTCCTATTGTTATCCTGTATATATTGGACCTGTTAGATACTAAAGTGCATGGTAAAAAAGATATTGATAAAGTGAAAATTCCGTTCCTGGGCGATATTCCTCAATCCACTTCAAAAACAAGGCTCGTTGTATTAGAAAATAACAGCTCACATATTGCGGAAGCTTTTAGGTTATTACGAACCAATGTCGAATTTATTACTACTGTTAACGCCACTAAAAGCAAAACCGTATTTGTTACCTCTACTATTGGTAAAGAAGGAAAATCATACATTGCTTTAAACCTGGCGGCAAGTTTCGCCCTTTCGGGTAAAAAAACATTATTGATTGGTACCGATTTGCGCGCCCCTAAAATATTAGCTTATTTGGGTTTAGCGGATAAAAAAGGATTGACTAATTATATTACCGATGCAGAGCTGGAACTAAAGGATGTTGTTTTTAATGCTTCAAATATAAATAACTTTGATATTTTGCCATCAGGCCCTATACCGCCTAACCCGGCTGAGTTATTAATGAACCCGCGCATTAAAGGGTTATTTGAACAGGTAAAAGCCGGGTATGATTATATAATTGTTGATACAGCACCGGTAGGCTTGGTAACAGATACATTGCTGATTAATATGTATGCCGACTGTACTGTATTTGTAGCACGTGCCAACTACCTTGATAAACGCCTGCTGCGTATTGCAGAATCGCTTAACAAAGAAAAACGTTTACCTAATATGGCGGTATTAATTAATGGTTCTGATTATAAGCGTGGCTATGGTTATGGCTACGGTTACGGTTATGGCTACGGCTATGGAAATTACGGAAAGGACAGTCCAAAAAAATGGTGGCAAAAAAAAGAACTTTAAAAAAAGAATAACATAAAATAAAAATCCCGGAACTTTTGCCGGGATTTTTTTATGGGTTATAAATTATGAATGAGAAGGCTTGGTGCTTAGGAATAACTTGTTTTATTTTTTTATTGATTGCTCCCCATAGCTATAGTTAGACGTTGGTTATTAAAGCATATTCACCAAAAAGTGTTAATACAAAAGTATGCGTATTATATTTTAGTTTATATTTAAATATCCCTTAGATATGAAGCTTAGTAAAAATCTTATTTTATTTATTTTTTTACTTGCTGCTACGTATGCCTTACATTCGCAATGTTCCCTGAAAGGAAAATTAACGGACACACTGCAGTCCGTTATTCCTTATACGCCAATAGGTTTACTTAACTATAGCGACAGTAGTATTGTAAAAGGTGTAATGTCCGATGGAGATGGAAATTATTGTTTTGAAGCCATAAAAAAAGGGAGCTACCGGTTAAAAATCTCAGCAATGGGTTTCAATATGTATTACTCCGGTAAAATAGAGTATGACAGCACCGGTACTGTTTCAGTGCCTGTCATTAACCTACACCCTACAGGTATTAACTTAAATGAAATATCAGTTTCCGGTCAAAAGAAAACTGTTGAATTTAAAAATGGCAATATCATTGTAAATGTAGAGGGTACAGCTTTAGCCATGGGCAATACGGCTTATGATTTATTATCACGATTGCCCGGTGTCACAGTTTCAGACGGTAACATTTCCATACAAGGAAAGTCTGGCGTAAAAATTTTAATTGATGGCAAGCTTCAACAATTATCCGGGCAGCAATTAATTAATGTTTTAAAAAGCATGAATGCCTCCCGGATAGAAAAAATAGAAGTTCTTAAAAAACCACCCGTTAAATATGATGCCGCCGGCACAGGTGGTATGATTAATATTAAAACCAATAAATTAAAACTCGTTGGCATCAGCGGCAATATATTTGGCAGTTATTCGCAAGGATTTTACGGAAACCCGTCGGGTGGCTTCAGCTTAAATTATAAAGGGCGAAAAATGAACTTTTTTTCAGGGTTTACGGCTACTAAAGAATGGCTAAGGGTGAATGAAGATTTTAAAAACTCTGTTAACTATAACGGAACCCGATCAACACTTCAGTCAAAATACATTACCAAACAACATCACCATTCCGAAACCTATGATCTTGGTGCAGACTGGTTTATTAATAGATCTAATTCTGTTAGTGTAAAAATGAACGGTGCCTTTGGCATGGGCAATGTAGATAATGTAGCTACCACAGCAATGGGTGATAACAGCTTAGGATATCAAAACCTGAAACTTATATCTCAAAAACCAAACCCATGGATTTATCCTGAGTTTAACATAAACGCTGAACATTTATTTGATACACTGGGTACAGCGCTTCGGTTTTCGGCCGATTATAAACCGTATTGGGATATTTATGCTGCCAACTTCGATAATCATTTTTTAGACGCCAATAATAATGATGCGACAACGCCTGCTATTTTTAAAACATCTAATACCTTATATTTCACCACCGGTTCTGCCATACTTGATTTTGAAAAAGAATTTAAAAAAGAGTTTAAGTTGGAAGCCGGCATAAAACACAGTTACCAGAAAATGATCAGTGATTATAATTTACAAAACCAAAATTATACAACCGGCGAATATATAACAGACAGTAACTACACCAATGTGTTTAATTATAAGCAAAACATAAGCGCAGGCTATATTAACATTAACAAGCAATACAAAAAAGTATCGTTGCAGGCAGGTGTAAGAGCTGAAAACACGGTTATTAACACCATAAGTAAAAGTAATGGTTTAGGATTTAACAGGCAATACTTTAATCTATTTCCATTAGTGACTGTAGATTATAAAAAGTCGGATAATCATGCTTTTTCACTTTCTTATAATAAGCGGGTAAATCGCCCTGACTATAACTCCTTTAATCCCTTTGTTATTTTTATAAGTACATTAGCCTCCAATAAAGGCAATCCTTTTTTAAAGCCGGAGTACAGTCATGATTTTGGCTTAACACACTCGTATAAAACATGGTTAAGCAACAGTATTAACTTTAGCAGGATCTACAACAATTTTATGGCCTATAATATTCAAAACGATTCAAGTAAATCGTATGTGAACACAACTGCCAATTTAAAATATGCAGATGTTTATTCTTACTCTTTATTTATACAAAGAGATTTGTTTAAATGGTGGTCGGTTAATTTAAATGTAACCGTATTTCATATTAATGCCAAAGGCAGTATTAATAATTTGCCGTATGCTATTTCCACTGTGGCAGTTAATCCTAATTTGTTTAGCAGAATAACATTTTCAAAAGGGTATTCAATAGAATTGAATGCTTTTTACCTGAGTCCGTTTTTGGAAGGCATTTATCATACGAAAGCAAGGTCTTATATCAATGTGGCTTTCAAAAAAACACTATTAGGAGATAAGCTTTCGGTAGCCTTAGCTTTTAACGATATATGTTATGGTTTAATAAGAAATACAATTGTAAATTACCAAAACTTACACATGACCGGGCGACAAACCTATGATACGAGGCGAATAAACATTAGCGTGAATTACAATTTCGGTAAACTAAAAGTGGAACAACGCCGGGTAAAAGATATAGAACCAAAGGGCAAAGGAGGCAAATAAGCGTTGAGTTTTTGATTCACATTCTCTATTCTAAAATTCCGTAAATAACATCGTATACACTTACCCGGAGCAATAACCTATAAACATTATTTTACGCCGTCAATAAAATAATTTATTGCCCCTTTTTTCCTTTAGCTTTGCTTTTTGAAGCAACCGGTGCCGAATTATTATTCGCTTTAATTTCTACACGACGGTTCTTCGCTCTGCCTTCTTCTACCTCGTTGTTGGCAATAGGATAAGCTGAACCCATAGCCTGTGTAGAGATCCGTTTAACATCTACTTTTTTAGAAACTAAATACGCTTTAACCACGTCAGCTCTTTCCTGCGACAGCTTCAGGTTTTTTTCGTCAGTACCCGAATTATCAGCATGTCCTTGTATTACAAATTTTACTTTAGTAAACTTTCTTAACTGTACCGTTAAGGCATCTAACGATTTGTAAGCTTCCTCATCTAAAGTAGCATCGTTCGATTTAAAATTGATCAGCTTTAAATACTTTGATAATAAGTTGCCATCATACAACTGCAGGTCTGTGTCCATATCCTGAGGTTTTGATTTAAGCGCATCAAATATTTTTTCAAGCTCACTGAATTTTTTTTGCAGGTCTGCTACATTTGCCTCACAGGTTTTTGTATCAGCTTTCAACTTTTCGAAGTTTGTTATTAATGTCGTTACCTTTGCTAAAGGATCCATAGAACCGCTTGTTACTTCACCCGAGCCTTCTGTGCTCATCTGTGTTTTTTCAACATCCAACAATTTATACTCAAAAAGCCCGGCGGCATTTTTAGTAATTATTTTTACAGTCTTTCCATTGCAATCCGAAATAATAAGCTTACCTGCTTCCAATACTTTAGTGTCTTCAGAACTTATTTTAAAGCTGTAATTTTCGGTAGGGTTAATATTTAAGAAATTAAAATTACCGTTGTTAGAAGTTTTCTGACTGATGACTTCTCCATTTTCTTTCACCAACATTAAATTAATATCGGTTATGGGAAATTGTGTTTTGTTAAGCCCGGTAAGCTTTCCGCAGAGGTTTACCGTTTTAGGTTTAGGTTCTTCCTTTGTGGCAGATAATGATACATCCAGACCTGATAACATAGTTCTGATCAAAGAATCCTGCTTTTCAAGCTTCGTCAGGTAATCAGAGATCTTAATAACCTGTTCATTACTGTAAACAGTTTGCGAAAACCCTTTCATTAAAAAACAGCTGAATAATAAAATAAATAAAGTAAGTTTCATAATTAAATTTAAAAAAATATAATAAATTATTTAGTGTAAATTTTACGAATGTGTAAACGTGCAGCTTTTAATTTTTTGTAGTTGCCGCTGAACTTATAAATAATACCTAATGAATGCTGTAAATAATTAGCGCCTGTTTTTACTATAGGGCTTGTAAGCCCGAACTTTCCCGAACCCTGTATATTTATTCCCAATACATTGTCAACCACCCATATATTAAAACCAAAGCCGGCATTAAGTGTTACACTATTTGAGTATTTTGATACAGTGCGCAGCGTATAGCCGAAGCCCGAAAATAAATAGGGTTCGATCCTGTATAATTTAGTAAGAATCTTTTTCCCGTTTATATCAACCGAAAAAAATGTTCCGGCAGTTGTATACACATCGTTATTAATGGTTTTACCGGGTTTAAAATTATTATAAGTAAATGCCAACTCTAGGTTCCAATTGTAGTTTAATTCTTTTTCTATGGCAAGTTTTGTAGGGAAGGGAGGAACATTCCATGTATTTTTAACATCAAACACTTTATTAAAAGGCTTCCCGTCATCATCTACCACATTTCCTCCCAATTGAATGATCCAAGGGGTTTTAGTAATAAAGTGCTTAAAGGAATGCAAAGGCACAAAGCAAGGAACAAGCATCGGGTGCTTTTTTTGCGCAAACAAAGAATTACACAGGCAAATAGTAAATATTACAAAAAGGCAAAATCCGGATTTTCTCACAAATAAGATTGTTTCAATAATTTATAAATTCAGGTTATGAACTAATTATTAACAATTATAAGACTTTTTTGGGTGTTAACAAACAAGAGATGTGTTAAAAATTTAGGAATAGGATTATTTTAAATGATATGAAGAAAAAGTAAAGCAGTAAATGAAAATTACTTCACGCTTTTCTTTCGGGTTTTAAAAAATTTATACTTGCTTCCACTGCGCCCGGGTTTTTGTCCGTAACGCGAAGATCCTGTTTCAAATTTATACACAATACCTAACGAATGTTGTAAATAATTACCCCCTGTTTTAATGAAAGGAGAATTAATAGCAAATTTAGCCTGAGACTGAACGTTGATACCGATCATATCATCATACACCCAAACATTAAATCCCAAACCAATGTTAGCGGTAGGTACGCTGCTATATTTGCCCACACCTCTGTAAGTGTAACCGTAACCATGTAGTACATAAGGATCAAAATAAGGTATTTTATTTTTAATAAGGTCCAAAAAGCTGAATTTCCCATTAATATCAGCTGAAATAAAAGAGCCTGTACTTTTTAAAACATCGTTATTAACCGTTTTGCCGGTTTTTAGTTGATTATAATTAACTGCCACTTCTACACTCCAACCTTGAATAAGGTCTTTTTCGCAGCTTAATTTAGAAGGATAAGGAACAACGTTCCATGAATTGCTTGCATTAAATAATTTATTAAAAGGTTTTCCGTCATCGTCAATTACATTCCAACCTAAACCTACAGTCCAGGGCGATCTTATAGTGGAACGTTCTACGTTTCTCCAAAACTGACTCTTGGAATTTTTTTTTGCCGCCTTTTTTATTTGTGCAGTTCCTTGTAGGCCGGAAGCCAAAAATAAAATAAAGAAAAGAATGGTATATATTAATTTCATATAATAATTGTATTTATCAACTACCCTAAAAATGTCAAGTTATGTATAGGATCTAAATTTTAACAAAAGTAAGCCATTTTTGCAAATAGCCTAAAATTTAAGATGTTTTTTTGATCAGGAACAGTGATTTAACGTTGAAGTTCCGGAGTAATTAGTTTGGTTTAAGTATTTGAGAGAATTTTGGTTATATATTAAGAGCATCTACATAAACCTGATTTTTATTAATTAAATTTCGCACACTACACAGTACACGTTCTAACACTTCCTTTCCAGCTTATATTAGTTGAATAAAAATTCTAACGGAATAAAAGACCGACTTTCAAAACTATGTACTTTATGTTGATGGTTATCATTTAGCCAAGGAAATAAATGCGCGGTATTATTTTCATCAATGATCCTTTTTTCAGAATGTCCATTCTCATCTATATTTACAGAAACAAAATTTACTTTATTAAATTTTTTTGCGGAATCAAATCTCCTGAAAGTATATTCTTTAAAAGATATTTCATAATTATTCTTATGTTCTAAAAAAGATACATTAAATTTTTTATTATAATAACTCAAGGTTAGCGCGCTCAAACCGGCAGGATATGTTTTTGTTTTTTTTGGAATAAAATCAGCAGCATCGCATAATGACAAGTATAAAATAAAAAGAATAAGTAAGTTTTTTTTGATCATTACTTACATATTTCTCCTGTACTGGCCGCCTACTTCAAACAAGGCGCGTGTAATCTGCCCTAAGCTCATGTACTTAACGGCTTCCATTAATTCATCAAAAATATTTTTATTTTGTATGGCCGCATGCTGTAGCTTTTTTACATACTCAGTATGTTTTTCTTTATGTGAGTTCTGTAATTCGTTAAGCATATTTATCTGGTATTCTTTTTCTTCCGATGTTGAGCGAATCACTTCTTTAGGAATGATGGTAGGGCTGCCTTTACTTGATAAAAACGTGTTTACGCCGATAATAGGATATTCCCCGGTATGTTTCAGTGTTTCGTAATACAAGCTTTCTTCCTGAATTTGTCCGCGTTGGTACATTGTTTCCATAGCTCCCAATACCCCGCCGCGTTCAGAAATACGGTCAAACTCGGTTAACACGGCTTCCTCTACAAGGTCGGTTAGCTCTTCAATAATGAAGGACCCCTGTAACGGATTTTCATTTTTCGCTAAGCCTAATTCACGGTTAATAATTAACTGGATAGCCATAGCCCTACGAACAGATTCTTCTGTAGGCGTGGTAATAGCTTCATCATAAGCGTTGGTGTGCAGTGAATTACAATTGTCATAAATAGCATACAAGGCCTGCAAGGTTGTACGAATGTCATTAAAATCAATTTCCTGTGCGTGTAACGAACGACCCGATGTTTGAATATGGTATTTTAACATCTGGCTTCTCTCATTTCCGCCGTAACGCAGCTTCATCGCTTTACTCCAAATACGGCGACTTACGCGGCCAATGACACTGTACTCCGGGTCAATACCGTTACTAAAGAAAAAGGATAAATTAGGGGCGAAATCATCAATGTTCATTCCGCGGCTTAAATAATATTCAACAAACGTAAACCCGTTTGCCAATGTAAAAGCCAACTGGGAGATAGGATTGGCCCCTGCTTCAGCAATATGATAACCGCTTATGCTTACCGAATAAAAGTTACGCACTTTCTTATCAATAAAGTATTGCTGTACATCGCCCATAACGCGTAAGCTGAATTCTGTGCTGAAAATGCAGGTGTTCTGTGCCTGATCTTCTTTTAAAATATCAGCTTGCACAGTCCCGCGCACTTGCGATAAAGTGGTTGCTTTAATTTTTTCGTATACATCATGCGGTAACACTTGGTCGCCTGTAACACCTAGTAACATTAAGCCTAAGCCGTTATTGCCTTCCGGTAATTCGCCTTGATAGGTCGGGCGAACCGTTCCTTTAACTTTATAAATGGCTTTTATTTTTTCTTCAACGTCTTTTTCTAAACCGTGTTCTTTAATATAAAATTCGCATTGCTGATCAATAGCGGCATTCATAAAAAAAGCGGCAAGGGTAGGGGCCGGACCGTTAATGGTCATCGACACCGATGTTTTAGGATCAGCTAAATTAAAACCGCTGTATAATTTTTTAGCGTCGTCCAAGCAACAAATACTTACCCCACTGTTCCCAACTTTACCGTAAATATCAGGGCGGTAATCGGGGTCGTTGCCGTAAAGTGTCACACTGTCAAACGCTGTACTCAGGCGGGCTGCAGGCAATCCTTTACTGACGTAGTGGAACCGTTTATTGGTTCTCTCAGGTCCGCCTTCGCCGGCAAACATACGGGTAGGGTCTTCCCCTTCACGTTTAAACGGATAAATACCGGCAGTGTAAGGAAAATCTCCCGGGAAATTTTCCTGCAAGTTCCATTTTAAAATATCGCCCCAGGAAGTGTATTTCGGCGAAGCAATTTTAGGGATCTGTAAATGAGATAAAGATTCATAATGTGTCGCGATCTTCAACACTTTGTCACGCACTTTAAATTCGTAAAACTCGCTGCTGAATAATTTCTTTTTTGCTTCCCAGTTTTCGATCACTAGCAAATTACGAGGATCCAAATCTAATTTCGTTTTTTCAAAAGCCTCTTGTAAACCTTTAATCAAGCGATCTTTATCGTCCATCTTTGACTCACTAATTGTTTCAATAGTTTTTTGGATGCCATATAATTTTTGCGCCACTTCCGCCTGTTGGCTCGCACGTTTATCGTAGCTGCGGTTGTTTTCAGAGATCTCACTTAAATAACGTGTTTTGGAAGGAGGAATGATATAAATTTTCTCACTCATTTCTTCCGTAATGTGAAATTGAGAAGCCAGGTTTTTATTGCCTGTTTTCTCTGCCATTTTATTCATGACCGCTTTGTATAAACGGTTCATGCCCGGGTCGTTAAATTGAGAAGCAATAGTTCCGAAAACAGGAATGTCTTCATCTGCAATCTCCCATAAGTTATGATTGCGTTTGTATTGTTTTTTTACATCACGAATAGCGTCTAATGCACCGCGCTTATCAAATTTATTCAGCGCAATAATATCGGCAAAATCCAACATGTCAATTTTCTCTAACTGTGTAGCAGCGCCATATTCAGGCGTCATTACATATAAACTCATGTTAGAGTGCTCAATAATTTCTGTATCGCTTTGTCCTATTCCTGATGTTTCTAAAATGATCAGATCAAAATTAGCAGCCTTACAAATATTAACCGCATCCTGTACATATTTACTTAAGGCTAAATTGCTTTGTCGTGTTGCCAATGAACGCATATACACACGGTCATTATTTATAGCGTTCATCCGGATCCTGTCACCTAATAATGCACCGCCGGTTTTACGCTTCGACGGATCAACCGAAATAATAGCGATTTGCTTATCTTTAAAATCAATTAAAAAGCGGCGTACCAGTTCGTCTACAAGGCTCGATTTTCCTGAACCTCCCGTGCCCGTTATGCCAAGCACAGGGGTGTGTGATTTACCTGCTTTTTCTTTCAGCTCATTTAATAAGCTTAGATTTTCTTCATTAAAATTTTCGGCTGCCGAAATAATTCGTGCTATTGATTTATAATCACGGTCTGCTATTTTAGCAACGTCTTGTTTAATATTGGTGCCCGTTGCATAGTCGCACTGACGCAGCAAATCGTTTATCATTCCTTGTAAGCCAAGGGAACGCCCGTCATCGGGAGAATATATTTTTGTAATTCCGTAATTATGTAATTCTTCAATTTCTGTTGGTAAAATTACACCGCCGCCGCCGCCGAATAATTTAATATGTTCACAATTCTTTTCTTTTAAAAGGTCGTACATGTATTTAAAATATTCCACGTGCCCGCCTTGGTAGCTTGTTACGGCAATTGCATTCGCATCTTCCTGTATGGCGCAATTTACTACTTCCTGTGCGCTCCTGTCGTGGCCTAAATGAATTACTTCGGCACCGCTCGACTGGATAATACGGCGCATAATATTTATAGCGGCATCGTGCCCGTCGAACAAAGCAGCAGCAGTTACAATACGAATTTTATGTTTAGAGTGGTATGGGGTAGTTTCCATTGGAAATTGAGTTAAATAGAGTTGACTAATATAGTAGTTTTTCCGGTTTTGAGACAAGAATTAGTCGATTTAGCCTGGAAAAAATTAAGACCCGGCTTGCTTTCCAAACAGCGTTTTGTAGTAATAAATGCCAACACACATAAACCCAAATACAAAGGGGATAGCAGCTAACAGTTTATATTTGCCGGTTGTAAAAAACTCAGTATACATCCAAAAACTGTTAGCGCAAATCCAAAATAAAACGGCAAAGTTTATATAAACATCCGTTGTTTTTCGGGTAGCGTATACAATAACAGCCGCTATAATTAAGGTTGGAATAATCATCACTACTCCAAGCCATCTTAATTGCAGCATCCAACAACTATCTTTGATGAGCCAAAAAACAACGTGCAGGTTTTCATGCTTTTTTATGTTTTGGGTAAACTCCATTATATGGGTTTAAAAATAAGGTTTTTGTATTTATTTAACCCCCTTTTTAGTATCTTTAAACATAATTTAGTACTCAAAACATTTTATGATCCAATTCGAAAAGTTTAGACTTAAAAATAATCTTACAGTTATTGTTCACCGGGATAAAAGTACGCCGATGGCCTGCTTAAATATTATTTACGACGTTGGAGCGCGCGATGAGGATGAAAATAAAACCGGCTTTGCTCATTTATTTGAACATTTAATGTTTGGCGGCAGCATTAATATACCCAATTACGATGAGCCTCTGCAGCTTGTTGGAGGCGAAAATAATGCGTTTACCACCAACGATATTACCAACTATTACTGCACAGTGCCCGCTGAAAATTTAGAAACCGCTTTTTGGTTGGAAAGTGACCGAATGTTGAGCCTGGCTTTTGATAAAAAGAGTTTGGATGTGCAACGAAACGTGGTTATTGAAGAATTTAAGCAACGTTATTTAAACCAGCCGTACGGCGATGTTTGGTTGTTATTACGCCCGTTAATTTATAAAGTACATCCTTATAAATGGGCCACCATCGGTAAAGAAATTAAACATATTGAAGATGCGACGATGGAAGATGTGAAAGCATTTTTTAAAGCGCATTATAATCCGAGCAATGCTATATTAGTAATTGCGGGTGATGTGGATGTGGACCATGTAAAACGTTTGGCAGAAAAATGGTTTGAACCGATTGATGCAGGTATAAAGCTGCAACGTAATTTGCCTGCCGAACCTGCGCAAACAGAGTACAGAAGCTTAACCGTTGAGCGCGATGTGCCCATTAGCTCCATTTACAGGGCTTACCGAATGTGTTCAAGAGTAGATCCGGAATACCATACGATTGATCTGATCTCTGATATTTTATCGAGAGGAAATTCATCACGTCTATACAAAACATTAATAAAAGACAAGCAATTATTTTCTGATTTGAACGCTTATGTAATGGGCGATTTTGATAGAGGTTTATTTGTTATATCAGGTAAAATTAACGATGGGGTAAGTATTGAACAAGCGGAAGCCGGAATTGACGCTGAAATATTAAAATTACAAACTGAATTAGTAAGCGATACCGAATTACAGAAATGTAAAAATAAAGTAGAATCGACTGTAACATTTAGTGAAACAGATGTATTGAATAAGGCTACAAACCTTGCTATATCTGAACTTTTGGGAGACGCTAATTTAATTAATTTAGAAATTGAGAATTACCAAAAAGTAACGGCAGAACAAATAAAAGAACAGGCAAATAAGATCTTGCGAAAAACAAATTGTTCGACCTTGTTTTATTTGAAAAAGAAATAGCTTCTCGCAGATTAGAAAAGATTAAAAAATGGAGTCTAAAGTAACTATACTAACTGAAAATGACATTTCTTATACTATAAGAGGATGTGTGTTTGATGTATATAATGAACTTGGGCCGGGTTTATTAGAATCAGTTTATGAAGCTACTCATATTTAAGATTGACGGGATTAAAACTAGGTTTATTAATTAATTTTATTTGTGATGATATATCGAAATCAATTTATAGAAAAGTAAATAATTTATAAAAAATCTGCTAAATCCGCGTGATCTGCGGGCCAACATTATTAATTATGACCATTGCCGAAATATCACATCGCTTAAATCATCTTCAGTTCAACTCTGATGTGATAAACCTTTATGATGAGCCGCATCGTTTTTATCACACTTTAACGCATATTGAAGAGGTGTTGAAACAATTACACAGCGCGGATATGTTAATGCACGATGAATTATTTTTAACGGCTGTATTTCACGATATTATCTATAACCCTCAATCAGCAACCAATGAAGAAGATTCGGCAGAATACTTTTTAAATGCCGCTAAGTTATCCGGGTTAACCACAGAGCAAAAACAGCACATCCGGCAATTGATCCTTGATACAAAAAACCATAAGCCAAGTGTGCCGTTTTCGGAGGAATTTATAAAAGCAGACTTATCAATTTTAAATGCTTCATTTGATAAATTGATCGTTTACGAAAAACAAATTTTTAAAGAATTTCAATTTATCGATTATAAAGAGTATAAAGTAAAACGGATCGAAATATTAAAACACTTCAATACAAACGGGAATTTAACTCACTTAATTGATTATGTTAATTCCGTAGAACCCAATATCGGTTTGTTCGCAGGCAGTTTTAATCCGTTCCATAAAGGTCATTACAACGTTTTGCAAAAGGCGGAAAAGCTGTTTGATAAAGTAATAATAGCCTTTGGCAAAAATTCGGATAAAGCAGAACGAACCTGGGACGTTCCTAAAACCATTGCCAATAGGCAGCAAACAGAGTATAACGGTTTGTTAACTGACTGTGTTGATTCTTTAGGCTACAGTGTTACGGTAGTACGCGGTTTACGTAATTCAACCGACTTTCAATACGAACAAAATCAATACCGTTATATACAAGAACTGAAACCGGACATTAAGATCGTGAATGTATTTTGTGATAAGGAGTTTGAACACATCAGCTCTTCAGGCATTCGTACGCTCGAAAAATTCGATAAACACCGGGGCTATTTACTTCATTAAATTAATTTAAATGAGATCATTTTTAATCATTTTTCCATTTCTGCTTTTATGCCAAAGTGTAAATTCGCAAAAACTATACAAGCTAAGTAAAAACATTACAGACGCCGATTATTTGCCGAAAACAATTATCATTAAAGTTAAACCCGCCTACGCGGCAAATTGTGATCTGAGTAAAATAGATAATCCTTTATTTAATGCTATGGCTGCTGCCGTGGGCATTACAAACCTCCATAAAAAATTTCCTTCAGATAAAACTCCCGATAAGCCAACCAATGAAACAGGACAAAAATTTGCTGATCTTTCTTTGATCTATGAGCTTAACTATACATCAGATCTGCTTATTGAAAAGGCCGTCAGTAAATTATTGCTTTCAGGAATTTTAGTATATGCCGAGCCGCACTTTATTCCGAAGACAACCTATATGCCAAACGATCCTTTGGCTAATGCTACCAATCAATACCATTTACAAACGGTTAATGCATTTGGCGCCTGGAACATCAGTAAGGGAGATTCATCAATTGTGATAGGTATTACAGATACAGGCACAGACCCCACTCACAGTGATTTGTTTAACAACATTAAACGTAATTATGCGGATGTAATTGATGGTGTAGATAACGATGGCGACGGCTACATTGATAATTATATGGGGTGGGATTTAGGGGTAAATGATAATGACCCAACTTGGGAAGCCAATGCCCATGGAGTTCATGTATGCGGCATAGCGGGCGCAAGCGCGGATAACGCTATTGGCGGAGCAGGTGTAGGATTTAATTGTAAATTTTTACCGGTAAAAATCGGTGATGCAAGCGGTTCTTTAATAGCAGCGTATGAAGGCATTAAATACGCGGCCGACCATGGTTGTGCAGTTATTAATTGTTCCTGGGGTGGCGGAGGCGGAAGCCAATACGGGCAGGATATTATAGATTACGCAACCATTAATAAAAATTGTTTGGTAGTGGCTGCGGCAGGCAACAATGGAACAGACGGTGATTTTTTCCCCGGTGCTTATAACTATGTATTGGCCGTCGCTAACACGTCCTCTAACGATGTGAAGCATTCTACATCCGACTACGGCTATTTTGTGGATGTATGCGCTCCGGGAGACAATATTAATTCTACCTGGCCCGGCAGCTTTTATATTACATTAACCGGCACATCCATGTCATCGCCCTTAACGGCAGGTGCCGCAGGTATTGTTAAAAAACAATTTCCGGCGTATAACGGTTTACAGCTTGGGGAACGGTTAAAAGTAACTTCCGATAATATTTATCCTGTAAACCCTTCATATATTAATAAACTGGGAGCAGGAAGAATTAATTTATACAGGGCTCTTACCGATCCGCCATTACCAAGCGTTGTATTGAGCGATATAAGTATTACCGATCACAATGATGATATATATAATGTAGGCGATACGTTGCGTATTACCGGAAAATTTACAAATTACCTTAATCCTACCGCGGCGTTAAATGTAACGGTTACCCCCTTATCTTCCTATTCAACCGTAATGGATAATACCACATCATTAGGGTTTATTAATACATTGGCAAGTAAAACCAATACGTTGGATCCTTTTACCTTTAAGCTCAGCGGAAGTATTCCTATTAATCAATCTATTGATTTTGAAGTGTTGATGCAGGATGGAAGCTATTCGGCAAGACAGTATTTCAGTGTATTTATTAATATAGATTATATAGATATTAAAATTAACGACGTTTACACTACTGCTACAGGTAAGGGGAAAATAGGCTATAACCTTGATGCACAGGCACAGGGGTTAGGATTTAAATATAAAGGAAACGATTTTTTATATGAAGCAGGCTTAATGATAGGGAAAGATACAGCAGCGGTATCAGACTGTGTAAGGGGGACCAATGTAAATGCGGCCGATGTTGATTTTGCAACATTAAGTCGTATTGCAAAATTGTTACCGGCCTTAACCTCTGATTTTGATACGCAAGCCAAGATCAATGATAATAATTCCATAGCCCCAATACCTGTAGAGGTACAACAAAATACATACGCATGGAACGCCAATCCGTATAAGCAATTTGTTATTTGGGAATACTATATTAAAAATACCCATGCAACGGACACACTTAAAACGTTATACGCGGGTATTTTTGCCGATTGGGATATCGATGGCTCTACATACGGACAAAACAGGAGTAACTATGATACCGCTACAAAAATGGGTTATAGCTTTTATACGGGAGCAGTAGGGAAATATGCGGGAATTAAATTATTGACCCATACCGCACCTTCCGATTTTTATGCAGTTGATAATTTTAACAGCGGTAACGGCGGTTTGGATTTTACGAACGGTGTTGATACCAAAGAAAAATATAAAGCCATGAGCACGCAACGTTTACAAGCAGGGGTTGGAGGAACCGGTAATGATATTATTAATGTTATGAGCAGTGGTCCTTTCCGTATACCTCCCGGCCAAATGGTTAAGGTTGCATTTGCTTTGATAGGTGCCGACAGCCTGGAATCACTAATTGCAGCGGCACACCAAGCCGATACACTTTACAATCATTTAATAGTACCTGCTCAGCCTAATGCTATTAACGAACTAAATAGTGCCGATGAAATGCGGGTGTATCCAAATCCCGCTAAGCATGAATTTACCATAACGCAATCCGGTAAAAAATATACGATGCTTGAACTGTATAATGTAAGCGGACAGCTAGTTTATAAGCAACCTATAAAGGAAGCTAAAGAAATAGTTAACGTGCAAGATATTGCACCGGGAGTTTACATGATTAAGCTTATAGGAAACGATACATCATCGTTAAAAAAAATAGTGCTGATCGATTGACGAATATGATTCTGTGATTTGGAAATTGTGGGAATGAAGAAGCATTAAATTGCTTATATTTACCCTTTATTTAAAAATATGGAATTAAATGCACTTACTGCTATTTCGCCTGTTGACGGTCGTTACAGGAAAGTAACCAAAGAACTAGCCGCTTATTTCTCTGAGTTTGGATTGATACGGTACCGCGTACAAGTTGAAATAGAGTATTTTATTTTGTTATCACAACAAGGCTTACCGCAATTGCCGCAATTAATCGATTTACAAATCAACAATTTAAGGTCAGTGTACCAACATTTTTCTTTTGCCGACGCGGAAGTTATTAAGGAAACGGAAAAAATAACCAACCATGATGTGAAGGCAGTTGAATATTTTATTAAAGAAAAATTAAACGCACAGGGGTTAGAAAATTACTTAGAGTTTGTACACTTTGGGTTGACATCCCAGGATATTAATAACACGTCTGTTCCTTTATCTTTAAAACAAGCAACAACAGACGTTGTACTGCCAAATTTAAATTTACTTACAGAAAGATTAACCACCTTATCAAGAGATTGGAAAAACGTATCCTTGTTAGCCAGAACCCATGGTCAACCTGCATCACCAACCCGTTTAGGAAAAGAGATTTACGTATTTGTTGAGCGGTTACAAGCACAAATCAATCATTTGAAAGCCATTCCTTTTTCCGCTAAATTTGGCGGAGCAACCGGTAATTTTAATGCCCATTATGTAGCTTATCCAAAACATGACTGGATAAAATTCGGTGATGATTTTGTAAATAGTACATTGGGTTTAAACCGCAGCCGGTTCACTACACAAATTGAACACTATGATAATATTGCTGCTTATTGTGATGCTTTAAAACGAATCAATACTATATTGTTGGATTTGTGCAGGGATGTGTGGATCTATGTGAGTATGGAATATTTTAAACAAAAATTGAAAGCGGGAGAGATAGGTTCGTCTGCGATGCCGCATAAAGTAAACCCTATTGATTTTGAAAATGCGGAAGGAAACTTAGGTATAGCAAATGCCATATTAGAACACCTTGCCGCTAAGCTTCCTTTATCGCGCTTGCAAAGGGATTTAACAGACAGTACTGTATTAAGAAATATCGGTGTACCGATCGCGCATAGTTTAATTTCTTACAAAAGTATTTTAAAAGGATTAGATAAATTGATCTTAAATGAAGAGATCTTTAACCGTGACCTTGAGAATAACTGGGCTGTAGTAGCGGAAGCGATACAAACTATTTTGCGCAGGGAAGGTTACCCAAAACCTTATGAAGCTTTAAAAGACTTAACGCGCACAAATACGCATGTCACCAAAGAATCGATACAAACTTTTATTAACGGACTAAACATAAGTGATGACATAAAACAAGAGCTGTTGCAAATTACCCCTCAAAATTTTGTGGGTAAAAATCCTGAGTTTTAAATTTAAGCCATTTTTAGTATATTTACTGTACAAAAATTAAATGAAAATTGTAATAGACATAAAAGACAGCAAGGTTGATTTTATAATGGAATTATTAAATAATTTTTCCTTTGTAAAAACAGAAAGCCCGGTTGCTTCAAAGAAATCAAATAGTAAGGCTGTTAACAATATAAATAAGCAGCAATTTATTAATGATATGGAGCAAACAATAAAAGAAATTGAAGCTGATTTTTATGAGAAAAATAACAAGAACAAAAAGCTTCGTAAAACAGCTTAAAAATTGGCAGGAATATAAAATAACCTCGATCGAGGATCTGCAACATTACATAAGAAAACTTCGGATAATTACAGCTAAAATTATTGTAATAAGTGAACAGGAAACATTTCCGGGTAAGCAGGTGAATTATAAAAACAGCAAAGGCATCTACTATTTTTCATATCAACAACATACTGTATTTTTTAAGTTGGAGCCCGATAAATTAACATTATTATACTTTATAACTTCTAAAAGAATAAAGCAAGCATTATAATGAAAGTAACCGGTTTCACCATTATACGCAACGCTATTAAGTACGATTACCCCGTAGTGGAAGCCATTACTTCTATTTTGCCTGTATGCGATGAGTTTGTGGTAGCTGTTGGCAATAGTGAAGATGAGACCTTACAGCTCATCAAAAACATTAATTCTCCTAAAATAAAGATCATTGAAACTGTTTGGGACGATTCTTTAAGACAGGGAGGGAAGGTATTGGCTATTGAAACCAATAAAGCATTTGATGCCATTAGTGCCGACACCGATTGGTGTTTTTACATACAAAGTGACGAATGTGTTCATGAAAAACATTTAGCCGGCATTAAAGAGGCCATGCAACAATATAAAGATGATCAATACGTAGACGGCTTGCTGTTTAATTACGTTCATTTTTACGGCACATATAATTACGTTGGCAATTCACGCCGATGGTACAGAAAAGAAATCCGGATCATTAAAAACAATAAAAGTATCCGCTCTTATAAAGATGCGCAGGGCTTTCGTAAAACCGATAATTCCAAACTAAACGTAAAACCGATCAATGCAGAAATTTACCATTACGGCTGGGTAAAGTCGCCAAAAGCACAGCAGGCAAAACAGGAAAATTTTCACAAGATGTGGCATGACGACGAGTGGATGAAAAAAAATATAGCGGAGGTTGAAGAGTTTGATTACTCGCAAATAGACAGTTTAGAAGAATTTAAAGAAACCCACCCACAAGTAATGCAGACAAGGGTAAATGCAGCAAATTGGAATTTTAAATTTGATAAATCGCAGATAAAAATAAGTGCGAAAGATAAATTTTTGTTGTTCATTGAAAGAACCACCGGTTGGAAAGCAGGAGAGTACCGTAACTATAAAATTTTATAATTCTAACCTGAGTTTATAAATATTTTTTTTGTATAAATTAATCTATCATTACTGCTTGTTAGGGTGAAAATATAAAAACCTGTAGCGGGTGCATTTATTAACAGAGACTCAGTTTCTTGTGGAGCAATTGTTTTTTCGTCCAAATAAATAATTTCTCCAACTGAATTATAGATTTTTATTTTAGCATTTTCGATTATTTCTGAGGAAGTGTTATTTACATACATTTTACCCTCAAAAGAAAAAGCATTAATTTTTTCCGGACTGGAAGTTTGAGACTATGCCTGTAGCAGGCGTATTACTATTGGTAGGTGCAGATGTATAATAAACCGTTATAACCGGATAATAAGAAACAGGCCCAATTGCTGAAAATGTTCCATTTAATTGAAAGCAACTGAAAGAGGAAGGAACAGAATGTATAACCTTAAAAGTTACTCCAAAATTTATATCATTTACAATTGACGGCGTGAGCGTATTACTCCATAAGTCGTTTGTATCTCCATATAAAATATTATTATAGGATGGATAAGCTAAAAAGTTGTTTAAAGTAGCTTTATTTGAACCGGATGGAATGTTATTTAATAAAAGCTTTACATCTGAATCATAATATTCCTCAGGCATACAGGAAAAGGATGATATCGCTAATGTGATGCCTTTTATAACTGCGTTAACAGGAATATTAAACCCTAAGTTTGTTAAGTTTAGATCTTTGGAAGGCGCTGTTGCGGTGGAATATAAAATGTAATAATATGGTGTAACTGTCCATGTATCCCCAGAACAGGATGAGCAATTTGCCGCTGTTTGGGGCGTTGCAGAAAAACTACTTACCTGTGAGAAAAGATTGCTTGTTAACAGCAAGCAAAGGATAAAAATATTTATTTTTCTTATTGGTAATTTCATAGAGTAAATTAATACTATTGTCAATAAATATAATACACTTAATTGATTTAACAATATCCTTTAAAAGAGGGAGAAAGATCACTTTTATTTTTTTTGTATATTTAATCTTCTAAATTTAAAGACGAATGAAATTTTACTTACAATGTTTTTTATTGATGTTGTGTTTTTGTGCGTTTGCACAGGAGCCTAAAGTTATTAAGAAACAGGCAGATGCTGACTTTAAACTTAAAAAATATGAGTTAGCTATTACCGGTTATTCAAAGTTGACTTCAATCATACCTAAAGATTTTGATGTGTTTTACAACCGGGGCGTTAGCTACGAAAAGACAAACCAACCTGAGTTAGCCATAAAAGATTTTTCGGTGTGTTTAGAACTTGAAAAAAAAGATAAAGACCTTCATCTTAAAATTGTTGACCTTTATATGAAGCTTAATAAATATAAAGAGGCAAATGATATTTTAGAAAAACTTCTAGCCTTTGATAAAGATAATGTCCCCGGTTTACAACGGTCTGCTTACTGCCTTATTATGTTAAAGGATTTTAATAAAGCGGTTGTAAAAGCAGATTTGGCTATTGAAGAAGATTCTAAAGATGACGGCGAATTAACCGATGTGTCCCATTACTATAGAGCATTGGCGAAAGACAGCTTACATGATAATACAGCAGCTTTAACGTCATACAAAAGAGCCATTGTAATTTTAAAAACAAGAGAGCTTAATCGCCTAAAAGCATTGCCAAAATACAAACCTTATTATGTAAACCTTGGAAAGCTTCAAAATACGACACGTTCTTATGATGAAGCCATACAAAATTTTGATATTGCTATTTCATTGGACATTCCTGATACCGTTAAACCGGCTAATGCTGAAGTGTATTACTATAACAGCTTATCTTATTTTGCGAAATCCGATCATAATAATTCTATCGGCAATCTTAATAAAGCAATTGTGCTTAACGGGAAAAGCCCTGTACTCTTTTTTCAAAGAGGTATTGTATATAGGTCTACAAGTCAATACCAAAGCGCCATCAGCGATTTCACTAAAGCATCTTTATTAGATGAAAAAAATCCGCTAACCTATTTGTATAAAGGTCAATGTGAGATGGAACTCGGTAATTTTAAAAATGCAATTAAAGATTTCAAAACCTGTTTAAAGCTAGATTCTAATAACAATGAAGCTAAAAATTTATTAAGGCAGGCAGACTCTAAGTTCTATGTTGCCAATAAAGAAAGTGATCCTCCCCAGGTAAAGATTGCTTATCCTGCTATTGATTATAATAATTTCACAAATATTTATGTTAATCAAATTACATTGATCATTGAAGGCCAAATTATAGATAAAAGCACCGTTAAATCGATTGTAGTTAATGACTTGGAAAAAGAATTCGATAAAGAAGCTCTTAACCCTGATTTTAAATTTACGTTACAAACGGAAAATTTAAAAAAAGTAGATATTACCGTAACGGATATTTATAATAACGCTACAACTAAAACCATTAAAATAGGTCGTATTGTGAGCGAAACAAGGGCTATTGCCAGCCTTGAAGGGATCATTTTAAGTAACGACGGCTCCGGTAAACCTTTAATAAATAAAACCATTTATTTAACTAATGAAAGAGGGGAAGAATTTTATGCCGGTAAAACAGACAGTAAGGGTTATTTTAGATTTGAAGATTTGCCCATGGATAAAGACTATTTGATCCAAGTGGAAGAGCCTGATGTGAAGCTGAGACAAACCGGTTTTATATTGGCTGATAAAACCGGTAAACAGGTTATGAAATCGGCGCAGTCTGCAAACAATCCAAACAGCTTCGCGTTCGAGTTATTACAGGTTGATGCTTCAACCATGAGCCTTATGTCGATTGACGATATGCCTTTAATGATCAATATAGCAGGTCGCTTAATGGCAGTATCGGGAACACAGGTTCCGTTGCCAAATGTGGCGTTACAACTGGTTAAGAGTAATAACGAAGTTATTACCAAAAAAACAGATGAGAACGGTTATTTTAATTTTACCAATTTAAAACCTGGCGAAAATTATTCATTTAAGATAGATATAGAAGAAGCAAAAAAAATTAATACCAATAAAATTATTATTCTTGATTATAAAGGGCAGGTCTTAAAAATAATTTCAAAGAACGACGCCGGCTTTTTTGAATATAAACTATTGGATTTAGAAAGAACACAACTGAGTTCTATTACAGAGCCCGACCCATGGGACAACCTTACATTTTCTATTAAAGCTAAAAAAGAAGTCTCTATTATTGAAAACATCTATTACGAATCCGGCGCTTTTGTAGTTCCTAAATCAGCCGAACCCATTATGGATCGTGCCATTGAAGCGTTAAAAGCAAATCCTAAACTAACGCTGCAGGTAGAGTCACATACAGATGCTGTAGCCGGTGATGAATTTAATTTAGACCTTTCTCAAAAAAGAGCGATGAGTGTAGTGGATTACATTCAATCTAAAGGAATAGATAAAAAACGTTTAATTGCAAAAGGCATGGGTGAAACAGACTTAACCAATCGTTGTGCAAACGGTGTGGATTGCTCAGATGCGGAGCATAAGCAAAACAGGCGAACTGTTTTTAAATTGATTACTAATTAATATCGGGCAATAGCAGCTTTGATCTGCTCATCTTTTATTCCTGCTTGTAATTTATAATAGCCGATAGAATCAGGCAAGGCAAAGTTTAATGAACCGTTATCATTTTTTTTATCGTGAAAAATATACTCAAACATCCATTTTTTAACTTCGTTGTTCAGTTTAATTTTCGGGTAAATAGAATTAATGTAGTTACATATTTCATTTAATTCCTTCTTTGTAATTCGCTTAAATTCATAAGCTATAATGCTTTCTATGATCATGCCAAAAGCAATGGCTTCGCCGTGTAAAATATCCTTATTAAGCTTTAATAAAGAGCTTTCCAGGGCATGGCCTACACTGTGCCCGAAATTAAGTGATTTACGTAAATCATTTTCATAAAGGTCTTTTTTTACAATTGCATTTTTTAATTCAATGGCATGTATAATTAATTCTTCGGAATAAAAGTGAGGAGTCGTAGATGATTGTTTAATGTCATTCCAAAAAGCCGGATCAGCAATTAAAGCAATTTTTATAATTTCAGCATACCCGTTCCTGATATGCCTTTCAGATAGCGTTTCTAAAAAAACCGGGTTAACATAAACGCCTTTTGGTTCATAGGTAGTGCCAATATGATTTTTTATACCTTCAAAATCAACTCCCGTTTTTCCGCCAACGCTTGCGTCTACCATGCTTAATAGTGTTGTGGGAATATTTATAAAGTCAATGCCGCGTTTAAAAGTTGATGCTACAAAACCGCCAAGGTCCGTAATAACACCGCCGCCTAAATTTATAATTAAGCTTTTTTTATCGGCTCCCGAATCCGTTAAAGCGCCCCATACCTGTATGCATGTCTCCAAATGCTTATGCTGTTCTCCGCTTTCCAATTCAATAATTTCCGCTTCATTAAGGATGGGGCAATTAAATAAAAGGTTCGGCAAACAATATTGAAACGTATGTTCATCACAAATTAAAAAATAACTTGAATATGTTTTTTTCTTTAAAAAGTTATTGAGTGCGTCAAAGCTTTTATCGCCGATATAAACAGAATACGTTGTGGATTTAATAATAGACATACAAATTGTATTAATGCATTCCGCTTATTTGCGTTAATGCTTGTTTAGCTTGTTGATTATTGGGGTTTAAAGTAATAATGCGTGCCAAATAAGTTTTTGAAGTATTGAAATCTTTTTTATAAGCGTATAAACCGGCTAAATTTAGAAGTAATGGCTCATAATCAGGATCAAGTTTTAAAGCCTTTGTATATAGGGCTTCAGCTTCTTGCGGCCTACCTTCTGCCAATTTCACATACCCTAAATTGGTTAATGCGGAAACGTGTTTCGGATTTTCTTTTAAGATCTCATTATACAGGTTCTCGGCTTCCTTTAAATCATTGTTTGATGCATAAGCAGATCCCAGTTTATTTTTAAAATCTAATACAAAAGGCGCAAGGTTAACTGCTTTTTTAAAATAAACGGTCGCCCGCGGAACGTTACCTGTTTTATATAAAGCCTCACCTATCCGGTAACAGGTCCAAGCGTTATCATTTGAATAGGATATTGTTACCAGCTTTGTATTTAATAAGTAAGTATCGCTTAACGCATTCGTGTAAATAATGATTTGATTAAAATTATTTTTTGTAAAATTCAGTTGCACTAACAATTCAATATTTGTTTTCAGGTTTATTTCAGGTTTATCCTTTAAGTAAAACGCGGCACTGTCAAGGTAGTAAGGCTTACTGTCAAATTTATCGTACTGATTTAAATAGGCTTTTGCCTTTATAAAAGGTGTCGGACTTTTTTCATTGATCGCATACAATCCAATAAACTCCTTAATGCCTTGCTTTTCTTTTTTATTCAAAGGTTTGCGAATATAATGATCATGCACCGTTACGTGAGGTATATCAATAGAGCCCGAATTGGGCATGTGGCAACTTACGCAATTAGATGTTTTAGTAATGCCTTTTTTACTGCAAAATATTTCAGATCCAAAACTTAAACTGTCTTTAATCTTTAATCTTCTATCTTTTGTCTCTGCAATCTCTTCTTTCCCTTTAATCCCTTCTGTCTCTTTACTCCCTTTAGTCTCTCCCAAATGACACTTCCTACACGCATCATTAAACACTTCCTTGTTGGTTTCTTTAACGCTCACATGCGGGTTGTGGCAGGTAATGCAGGTCATCGCATTTTGGTAAGGCTTTAAAGAATGGGAACCTTTTGCTTTCTCCATCGATTTAATAAAACATTGGCTTTGCTTTAACCGGTCTGCATGCGAAGCCATAATAAATTCATCATCCGCGTTTTTATACTTCGGTAAAAACACTGTCATATAATCGCTTAATACCATTCCCGGTTTAAAATCATAAAACGATTTCCCGTCTTTTAAAACAGTGTTACCTTGTAAATGGCATCTTTGGCATACATCAAACTGCCTGTCAATACTTAGCTTAGCCGGGTTCACAATACTGTAATCAATATAGTTGGCCGTATCAATTTTGCTTCCTGTTTGGCGTTGAGCCACATGTATGCTTCCGGGTCCATGACAACGTTCGCAGCCAATCCCTTTTTCTATGGAGTTGTATTTATTTTCCGATCCCAATACAAAATCAGGGTAGGAATTATGGCAGCTCATACATTCCAATCCTATCTTGCGCATAAAACGGCTGTTATGTCCGTCTTCAAAACCCGGCGGCAGGTCCCATTGTTTTTTTTGAGTGTAAAATGTCATCGGCATTTGATTCAAATACCCGTTAATGGATTGTATGTGCGAATTAGTATGTTGCCCTGAACCTATAATGTAATTAACTGTTTCCTGCCTTTTGTAAATGGTATCTTTTCCTTTTAACTGGTATTCTAAAAAACGCAGACTGTCATTTTGCCAAAATGCTTTGTAATAAAAATCGCCTACCTTATCATGCACCACCGAGGTATGGTAGTCTCCTGCAGACTTTTGCTTAGTGGCAATATCAAACGATTTACCCATGCCTGTTTTTATAAAACTGTTGTAAATGCTTTGGTGACAGAGCTTACAGGTGTTTATACCCACGTATTTTGCCGAATCGGAATGATTCAAATAAAGCAAAGTGTCTTTTTTTGTTACTGAAATTTGCGTTTTATTTCCCTCCGGGATATGACATGAAAAAATGATCAGGCCGATCATGATTAAAGTAAATAAACTTATATATTTTATGGAAGCCAAATCGTAAACTAAGTATTCAAAATTAAACATAACAATTTTGTAAAACCGGCAATTCTTAAAATTCAGAACAAAAACTGCTTTATTAACGATTATTTAATGCCAAAGTCAACATTTTCAATGAGATAAATTGGTTTTTTACGTAAAATTTAGTACTTTTGCGCCCTTATTAAAATATACCATGTCAGAAATTAGAAACATTGCCATCATTGCCCATGTCGATCACGGCAAAACAACCTTAGTGGATAAAATTTTACATCAATGTAATTTATTCAGAGAAAATCAAGCATCAGGAGAATTAATCCTTGATAATAACGATTTAGAGCGTGAACGTGGTATTACCATTTTGGCTAAAAACGTTTCTGTTATGTACAAAGGCACAAAAATCAACATTATTGATACACCGGGTCACGCGGACTTTGGAGGCGAGGTTGAACGTACATTAAATATGGCCGATGGCGTTATTTTATTAGTGGATGCTTTTGAAGGCCCTATGCCTCAAACGCGTTTCGTAACACAAAAAGCCATTGCAGCAGGTAAAAAAGCGATTGTTGTGATCAATAAAGTGGATAAGCCAAATTGTCGTCCTGATGAAGTCCATGATCAAGTATTTGACTTGTTCTTTAACTTAGATGCTTCAGAAGACCAATTAAACTTTCCGACGGTATTCGGGTCGAGTAAAAACGGTTGGATGGGTGCTGATTACAAAACACCAACTACGGATGTAACCTATTTATTAGATACTATTTTAGAAAACATTCCTACAGCTCCTGAGCGCGTTGGAACGTTACAAATTCAAATTACATCATTGGATTACTCTTCGTTTATCGGCCGTATTGCCGTGGGTCGTGTATTCCGTGGCATTATTAAAGAAAACATGCCGGTAAGCGTTGTAAAACGTGATGGCAGGATTCAGAAATCCCGTATTAAAGAATTGTATGTGTTTGAAGGTTTAGGTAAAGTTAAAGTTACCGAAGTTCAAACAGGCGATATCTGTGCATTTACTGGAATTGAAGGTTTTGAAATCGGTGATACTGTGGCCGATTTTGAAAATCCGGAAGGAATGCCAACCATGAAAATTGATGAGCCTACGATGAGTATGTTGTTTACGATTAACAACTCTCCCTTCTTCGGTAAAGACGGTAAATTTGTAACATCCCGTCACTTACGTGATCGTTTATATAAAGAATTAGAGAAAAATTTAGCAATGCGTGTGGAAGAAACTGCTTCACCGGATTCTTATTTAGTATTCGGTCGTGGTATTCTCCATTTATCAGTTTTAATTGAAACC
Organism: Bacteroidota bacterium; assembly: GCA_025362395.1. Classification (GTDB taxonomy): domain Bacteria; phylum Bacteroidota; class Bacteroidia; order B-17B0; family Aurantibacillaceae; genus UBA4416. The sequence continues at coordinate 683 of JANYGK010000011.1, read as the reverse complement.
ATGCGCCGTGAAGGGTATGAGTTACAATTAGGTCAGCCGCAGGTTATTGTTAAAGAAATTGACGGTAAAAAATGTGAGCCGATTGAAGTGTTAACGGTTGATGTTCCCCAGGAATCAGCTTCAAAAGTAATTGACCTGGTAACACAACGTAAAGGTAATTTAATGCTGATGGAAGCTAAAGGAGATTTAACTCATATTGAGTTCGAAATTCCTGCCCGTGGCATTATCGGCTTACGTAACAATGTATTAACAGCTACAGCGGGCGAGGCTATTATGGCTCACCGTTTTAAAGATTACGAGCCTTGGAAAGGGCCAATCCCCAGTCGTATTGCAGGTGTATTAATCAGTAAAGATAAAGGAACGGCAGTAGCGTATTCTATTGATAAATTACAGGATCGCGGTAAATTTTTCGTTGATCCGGGTGAACCGATCTACACCGGACAAGTGATTGGTGAAAACAACCGCCAGGATGATATCGTTGTAAATATTACCAAAGAGAAAAAATTAACCAACATGCGTGCATCCGGTACGGATGATAAAATGAGAATCGCACCGAAAATTAATTTTTCATTAGAAGAAGCGATGGAATATATTCAAATCGATGAGTATGTTGAAATCACTCCGGGATCTATACGCATGCTTAAAGTTTTGTTGGATGAGACAGAGCGTAAACGCCAGGAGAA
>JANYGK010000006.1 GCA_025362395.1 Bacteroidota bacterium | reverse complement strand
GCCAAAAGCAAGCTTTTATTTGCTTCGTTCGGAAGACGTATCCTCTGAGAAAATTATTGAAGAAGATAATTATGTGGTTGCAGCAGAGCTGGCGGATAGTTTAGGAGTGGATATTATTACAACTTCATTAGGCTACACAACGTTTGATATTTCATCACAGGATCATACCTATGCCGACCTTAACGGAAAAACTTCTGTTGCTTCAATTGCCGCCAACATGGCGGTTCGTAAGGGTATTTTTGTGTTAAACGCCGCGGGTAATGAAGGCGCAAGTGCTTGGCAGCGCGTTGGTGTACCTGCTGATGCAGACAGTATTTGTACAGTTGGTTCTGTGAACGGAAGCGGGCAACATTCGGGTTTTAGCTCGGTTGGGCCAACAGCCGACGGAAGAATTAAGCCGGATGTAAGCACCATGGGTGAAGGAACTTATGTGTGTCAGCCAAGCGGGGCTTTTACATCGGGTAACGGAACTTCTTTTGCATGCCCTGTTATGGCGGGTGCTGTGGCGTGCTTATGGCAGGCTAACCCCGGTAAAACCAATTGGCAGGTACTCAGTGCTATCCGTAACGCTTCTACTCAATATGCCACACCCGATAATAATTACGGTTGGGGAATTCCGAACATGTGTTTAGCAAATACGTATTTAGCAGCTATGCCTACGGGAATTAAGGAAACTAAAAAAGACGCTATGAAATTATTTCCAAACCCGGCAAAAAACCAAATTAGCTTTCACTTACCTGCCTTTGCGGAATCCATAGTACTGACAAACGTGTTAGGGCATTCAATAGATTTTGTTTTGACTCAAAATGAAATGAATAATTATACCTTACAATTTAATAATTCAATGGCTGCAGGTTTATATTTTATAACCGTAAAGGCAGGCGACGGTTTTTATCAAAGCAAGTTTATTAAAGAGTAATATATTCGTTAATTTAGATTGCCTAAAAGGTTGTCCATTTAGAGTGTTGCTTGTACGTTCTTTACAGATACCGGTTCTAGAAGCGTTCTAAATACTGCCGATAGATCTTGTGGGATACAATGACACCTTTTGCATCCCATATACAGCAGTATCACCACTTTGATGCCTCAAAATAATTTGATACTTATGGGTCAGTTGGTCAATAATCAATTATTTACGAATCCGGGAATAAAGTGAATTTACTTCATAAATATCATTCTTTATCTGACGCCTATTCGATTTCTCGGGACGTAAAAACGTTCTTTAAAATAATATAAATCTATTCTACAATTAGTTTCTTGGTAACATTACTTGCATTCGTTTTTATGGATACAAAGTAAATGCCTTTACTTATATCGCTTAACGGAAGAGACAGCGTGTGATGGCCGCTTTGCATCTGTTCTTTAATTCCCTGTTTTACAGTTCTCCCTAATACATCTCTTAATTCAACTTCAATAACGTTGTTATCAATTAAGTCAAACTCTACAGAAACCTTTTCAGTGGCCGGGTTTGGGAACACTTGTATGTTCGAAACCAATTGTTGTTCCTGTATGCCTGTGGCGCTTGTCAGGTTAATATCGTCCACATAAAAATTATTGGATGAACCCGTTTCAGCAATAAACTTTAATTTAAACATAATGTTCGTTTCCGTAGTTAAGCCGAATAAAGGAACGGTTTCTGTTTTAAACTGTGAAACGGAAGGTACAAACCCGGAACTTACCGAAGGGCTTACACCTGTATTTCCTGCTACTATATTTCGGATTAAACGAGATTGCCAGGTGGTTCCGCAATTTGTAGAGAACTGTACGCTGAATACATCAAAGGATGCTGTGCTTGCTTCCCTTTCAGAACCTGCCCACTTTAGTGTTAAAATAACGCCCGGCATGGCGCTAAAGTCATAGCTCGGAGAATACAATTCAACGGTGGTTGAGGGGTCAATACCTTCCGATACACGTACCGATTTGATTCCTGTTGCAGCCGCTGAATTTGTTTGTTGCCAGTTAATACTTAAAGAAGAAAGGTTTTTTACCGACCATGTAGCGTTTGGTATAGGGCCTCCTTCAAAGCCTTCAATCAGGCTGCTTGTAACAGGCGCGGCAATTACGGAAATGTAAGCTGTTTTTATTGTAGGAGAAGAGGAGCCCACAGAATTAGAAGAGGTTAATTGTACCGAATAGGTGCCGGGCGTACTGTAGCTCACTGTAGGGTTTTGTACGCTTGCCGTATTTGGTGTTGCTCCCTGGATAGCCCAATTCCAAGAAGTAGGAGTACCTACATTACTTTGGTCGGAAAAAATTACCGGTTGGTTAATGCATACAATTTGTTTATTGGCCGTAAAATTAGCAACCGGTGCACAAGGTGCCACCGGTGAAATACCGGTAAAGCTTAAATTGGAGGTTGACCATAAATTATTGCGCCCGGAAGTTGCGCTGTTAATAGCATTGGTCATGCGAGCAGCTTGTCCCGGTGTAAACATAACCGAGCAATAAGAATAGTCCATGTAATTTTGATAATTTTCTGAAACACCGGGGTTACAAATTTGCGAGTTTGCTTCAAAGGGGCAATTTCTGTAGCCTTGTGTATCGGGTGTGTCGCCAACCTGATCGTCGCCACAGGCAACCCCGGGGTTATTTGTATTGCCCCATGTATGTTGTAAGTCAAACCAGTGCCCGGCTTCGTGTGTTAATGCCCTTGAATGCGACACTTGTGAAGTCCCTATGCTCCCTACATAATCTGATAAAATAACAATACCGTCCATAACATCCCCGTAACTTAAACTGCCCGGGTAATAGGCATAGCCTGCAGCCCCGCTCCCTATGCTTTTTACAACATATATGTTAAGGTATCTTGTGGGGTCCCATGTGTAAATATAATCCTGTGAGTTACCCGACCATAAAGTCGTGTTGCTGTCATAAAAACGATCAATACCGCCGGTGCAGTTACCGTTGGGATCTTTTTTTGCAAGGGCAAATGTAAAATGAATATTTCCTAACAGGTTCTTAAATGAATTGATCACAACCGATGTATCCGCATTTTGTAAATTGTAATCACGGTTAAAAATAGAAATCTGATCTTTTATTTGGGCATCACTGATGTTTTCAGTCCCGTTTAAATGTAATACATGAAATACAACCGGTATGGTGTAATTAACTGTGGCAGTTCTGCCCTGAGCTTGGTTTTGCAGGGTATTGGCAGCAGCCTGAGAAACATTAAAGCGTTGCCTCAGTTCAGGATGTTTTACAAAATTTGCTTCCATGGCTTCAATGGAACCACACCAGTTTTGAGACATGGTACCTTGCTGTGAAAATAAGGCAGAAGAAAAGATACAAAGAGCTAAAAGAGCACAGATATTATTTTTTTTCATATGGAGGGATCATTTTTTTTAACTCTCTAAGATAAGAATTATAGCCGGTAAAGCATCATTTTATCCCGGAAATTTAGCATTAAAATCAAAAGAATCTCTTATGTTTACAAAGCTAATATTAAAGATCATGACTATAGATTTAAGAAGCGATACCGTTACAAAGCCTTCACCACAAATGCTGGAAGCCATGATAAATGCCCCTGTAGGTGACGATGTATACGGTGAAGACCCAACGGTTGCAGAACTGGAATTAAAAGCGGCAACCTTATTTAATAAAGAAGCCGCCGTGTTTTGCCCAAGTGGTACCATGACCAATCAAATTGCTATTAAGTGCCATACACAACAAGGTGATGAAGTAATTTGTGAAAGCAATTCTCATATTTACCATTATGAAGGCGCGGGTATTTCCTTTCATTCGGGTGCGCAGGCAAGGTTAATTGAAGGCGACAGGGGCAGATTAAAAGCATCGCAAATTGAAGAACATATAAACCCGGATTACGACTGGATGGCGCATACCGCTTTAGTATCGTTGGAAAATACAGTAAACAGGGCAGGGGGAAGCTATTACGGACTTAAAGATATAGAGGCAATTAAACTAGTATGCGATCAAAAAAAATTACCGATGCATTTGGACGGTGCCCGTATTTTTAACGCTTTGGTAGAAACCGATTATACGGCAGGTGATATAGGAAAGCAATTCGATTCCGTTTCAATTTGTTTAAGCAAGGGACTTGGCGCACCCGTGGGCTCTTTATTATTAGGCAGTAAAGAGTTTATTAAAAAAGCACGACGGGTAAGAAAAGTAATGGGGGGCGGCATGCGCCAGGCGGGTATATTAGCGGCTGCCGGTATTTACGCGCTTAATCATAACACCAAGCGTTTAAAAGAAGACCATGCCCGCGCCAAGGAACTGGAAAGCATTCTTAAACAGGTAGGCTATGTGAAAAATGTAATGCCGGTTGATACCAATATTGTTATTTTTAATTTAACGGACCAATACACCGCAGCATCTTTCGATGAAACATTGAAACCTTTTGGGATTAAGATATCTGCTTTTGGTAAGCAGACCGTGCGTTTGGTGACACATTTAGATTTTACGGACGACATGTTGGATAAGGTGGTGGATGTATTGAAGAATAAAATTTAGAACTTTATTAACCACATAGAAACATAGGTGAACTGTTCTTTATGAATTCAGTCATTGTGAACTGACGTTCTTGTAAGTTCAAGAATCTTTATCTTTTATATGCCTACTCGGTTAAAATAGATGGTAATAGTGGTTAAAAGAAACCCTAAAACTTAATCTGCAGTTTCACATTAAGCTGCCTACGCGTTAGGTAATTCGGAATAGCATATTGACGCCCTGTTACATCGGTAATCCACGTATACGACACCGTATTATTTATTTGTAATAAGTTAAATACTTCTAAGCTTAAAGCAGCCGATTTTATAAAATGAAACGGGTTTGATTTTGACAGCGGCTTTTCTTCTTTAACGATCTGGTAAGCAAAGCCAATATCAACACGCCTGTAAGGAGGCATGCGAAATACTTGGTGCCAACGGATGTGATCGGGTGGGCCGAACGGCAAACCGGAGCCAAATTGTATATTTAAATACATTTTGCAGGATGGTAATTTTGGAATATAATCCTGGAAAAACATACCGAAGGTTATCAATTGATCAGTTGGGCGCGGAATATAGCCCGGGTGCTTTACAAGGCTGTCCGTTGCTTTAGTATCAAACGTATAACCGGGTATAATAGAATCGCCTTTTGCGTTAAAATAGGTTACCTGCCTGTCGTTCGAAATATTTTCGTATGATTTTAAAATACCTATGGTTGCCCATGATTCAATGCCTTTAATAAATTCGCCGTTAATTCTAAAATCAATCCCAGTTGTGTAACCTACCGAATTATTTTTAGCGAAATAACGGATGCGAGTATTATCGATCTCATAAGGGATCAGGTTTTTCATATCCTTATAATAGCCTGCTAAAATTATTTTAAAAGGCCTGTTCCACATTTTAAAATTGTAATCAGCCGAAAGCATATAATGTATGGACTGCTGTGCTTTAATACTTGGATTCAACTGTCCGTCGAAACCGCGCATTTCCCTGTAAAACGGAGGTTGGTAGTAATATCCGTACGATGCCCTGAATAAAATATCTCTTTTCCAATGAGGCCTGTAGGTGAGCGTTGCACGCGGCGATATAACGGTTTGCTTATTATAGCTCCAGTAGTTTGCCCTTATACCGCCCGTAAAAGATATGCTTGACGAATCCTTTAATTGCTTTGTATACGCATATTGCAGGTAACCTTGTGAACGCATGCTTTGCAGCTCATTTTTTGACTTTACTACTTCCTGCAAATTTATGTCGTTGTTATTATAGGGTTTAGCATAACCCGAGGAATCCACCATTTTCCATTCGCTCAATTTATCATGAATAATTTCTTCTTGGATCCTTGCACCCCATAAAAGCTCACTGTTCCTGTTAAACCGATGGGTGCCTTTATGTTCCATATTCATAACAGTGGCTTCAATAGAGTTGCGGCCATTGTTTAAAAAAGTGCCGATACCTCGGTTATACGCTACCTGTCCGAAATTATTTTTACTGAAATCTGCTTCCAACTGGTCAATATAATATTGACCTTGCACCGTAAAATCTTCCGACTCCTTTGTATTATAGGCCGATGTAATAAGCTTTAATTTAGTACGCCTGTTTGGTCTATAGGTTGTAGAAAGCCCGCCCATTACCGTATTATACTGTGTTATTTCCCTGCCGTCGAAATACACTGTAAACTTTACGGCATCCTTTATGGTACCAAAGGTGGTTTCACGGTTTGCAGGTATAACCAGGTATTGGTTATTTGAAATATTTCCTAAAAATTCAATGCTCCATTTTTCATTTAGTGTAAATGTTAAAAAGGTTTGCACATCATAAAACCGGGGCCTGTATTCACCCTTAGTGTCTAAGCCTTTTAATATATAGGAGTTTGACTTATAACGCGAGCCTACGCTCCAGGCAAATACCCTGTTTTTAGAAACGCCTTGTAAGCTTAAATTTCCGCCCAATAAGCTGCCGCTGGCCGTACCGCCAAATTTTAATGGTTTTTTATAAGTAATATCCAGTACCGACGACATTTTATCTCCGTACTTTGCTTCAAAACCACCTGCCGAAAAATTAATATTACTTACCATATCAGGGTTGGCAAAGCTTAAGCCTTCCTGTTGTCCGCTGCGGGCTAAAAACGGACGGTACACTTCTATATCATTTACGTACACTAAGTTCTCGTCAAAATTACCGCCCCGTACCGAATAACCGCTGCTTAGTTCATTATTACTGCTTACACCGATCTGTGTTTTAATAATATCTTCAATGCTGCCATTAGGGCTCGGGATAAAAAATATGGTTTTAGGATCGATGGTGGTCATTTCAACATTCCGGTTCTTTTCGTATGTAACATCCACCTGCGTAATAATATTTTTAGTTTCCATTTTAGGACTGAACACAACTTTTTCGCCCGGTTTAAGCGTCATTTTTTTATTAAATTGCTTGTAGCTGATATTATAGGCGGAAAGTGTGATTTCCTTATCAGCCGGGACTTCCAAACTGTAAGTCCCGTTAACGTCGGTAGTTGTATTTTTAGATCCGTCTTCTAAAACGGCAATTTGTACAAACGGAACCGCTATGCCATCCTCATCTTTTATAGTGCCTGAAACAGTGGCTGTTTGACACAGCGAAATGTAAGCACTTAATAAAAAGAATATTGTATAGGCTGTTTTTTGTAACACTTGGCAATTAACGGCATTAAGCTGCAAATATTGTAAAAATAACCGGGATTTGACCTAATAAAATTGATAATAGACTTATGTAATGAATGCTCTCAAGTAATAAAAAAAAGGACAATTATATATTTATAATTGTCCTCTTTTGAAATAAACAGAATCAGGAATAGATTTTATTTATTTACGTGTATAATAATAGGGTCTGGTACTACATCCTTTGGTAAGGTATCCATACCGTTATGAGTAGTTTTAAGCTGAGCATTTTTGATGTATTGAATTGTTTTTAAAACATCGTCAGCCAATATTACATTAAAGGATCCCGGCTTGGCATTATCCAAGGCATATTGTATACTGTCAATTTCGTTTGAAATAATTTGAACAGGTATTTTCTTTTCAGAATAAATACCTTCCAGTAGCAATTTTGTAATTTCTTCTTTTGTACGGCCTCTCAGGTCTTTATCATGTTTAATAATAATTTCATCAAAAATCTGAGCGCTTAAACGCCCAACACTTAAAATGTCCTCATCTCTTCTGTCACCGGTGGCGGATAGAATGCCTACTTTAACAGTAGCTTGAGTTTTATCCATAAATTTTTTCAGCTGCATAAAACCGTCAGGGTTGTGAGCATAATCAATCATCACATCAAAACCTTCAAATTTAAAAATATTCATTCTGCCCGGAGTTTGTTCAGCCGACGGTATAAATGAGTTTAAAGCTGCCCTGATGTCTTCTGTTTTGAAACCTTGAATAACTGCTGCTAAAGCGGCAGGTAAAATATTTTTAATCATCGCTTCCGCTCTTCCGTTTAAACTTAAGGGTATATTAACTATTTTTTCGATACGGGTTTTCCAATCGCCTTTACAAATGGTTAAGTAACCTTTTTCAATAATAGCAGCCATACCTCCATTTTCGCAATGTTGCTTAACGCGCTCATTAGTTTCGTTAATGCTGAATAAAGCAATATTGCAACATAGCTCTTTACTCATATTATATACCAAGTCATCATCCGCATTTAAAATACTGTAGCCTTTATCATAAGTACTGCGGGCTACCACGCATTTTACTTTTGCAAGATCTTCAATGGTATGAATGTCTTTTAAACCAATGTGGTCTTCCGTAACATTTGTTACAATGCTAATATCACAATTTTCGAAACCTAAGCCTGAACGCAAAATCCCTCCCCTTGCACATTCTAAAACAGCAAAGTCAATTGTTGGATCGTATAACACGGCTTCTGCACTAACCGGTCCTGTACAGTCTCCAACATTAATAGCTTTATCCTGAATATAAATTCCTTCGGTTGTAGTATAGCCAACCTTATGGCCGGCTTGTTTTGCTATATGTGCCAACAAGCGAGTAGTAGTTGTTTTACCGTTGGTGCCTGTTACGGCAATAATAGGAATTCTGCCGGTTTGATTATTAGGGAATAGCATATCTATAATAGGTTCAGCTACATTGCGGGCCAGACCTTTAGACGGGCTTAAATGCATTCTTAAACCCGGCGCTGCGTTTACCTCTACTATACCGCCAACTTCTTTAGTAAGCGGTATGTTAATGTCTTTAGCTACAACGTCAATACCGCAAATATCTAAATTTAGTAAGCGCGCTACCCGTTCAGCCATAAATATGTTTTCAGGATGTACCAAATCGGTTACATCTGTAGAGCTTCCGCCGGTGCTAATGTTAGCAGTATCTTTTAAAAATAATATTTCTCCTAACGGTAAAACGTCAGCAAGGGTAATGTTTTTTTTAGCTAAAATTGTTTCCGTAATTTCATCAACCGTAATTTCCGTCATTACGTTTTCATGCCCTGCGCCTCTTTTAGGATCTTTATTGGTTTGATCTATTAATGATTGTACAGTAGATTTACCGTCGCCCATTACCATAGCCGGTGTGCGTTTAGCAACCGCTGCCAATTTATAATTAATCACTAAAAAACGGTAATCAGAACCTTGAATAAATTCTTCTACAATTACTTCCCGTGAAATAGTTTTAGCGATATGAAATGCTGCAACTGCTTGCTCAACCGTTGTAATATTAGTGGTAATACCTCTTCCATGATTCCCGTCAACCGGTTTTAGAACTAACGGAAAGCTAATGTTGTTAAGAGCTGCTCTTAATTCTTCTTCATCAAAAACCAATACACCTTTAGGGACGGAAATATAAGCGTTTTGTAAAATCCTTTTAGTTTCATCTTTATCACTTGCTGTATCAATGCCTATTCCGCTTGTATTACCGGTAATGGTTGCGCGAATGCGTTGTTGTTTATTACCGTAGCCAAACGTTACTAATGAGCCTTCGCTTAAACGCTTAAAAGGAATATTTCTTTTTTTAGCTTCTGCTACAACAGAACTTGTGCTTGGGCCAAAGCTTAGTTTACGTTTAAAATAATTTAATTCATCAATGTCTTTTTGAAGATCATATTCCTGTCCTGCAATTAAAGCTTCTGCAATTCTTAAAGCTGCTTTGCCTGCATATAAACCTGCTTTTTCATGTTCGTAAGAAAATACCACATGGTATATCCCTTTTATATTTGTAGAGCGTGTTCGGCCGTAACCGCATTCCATACCTGCCAATGATTGAATTTCTAAAGCAATATGTTCAATAACGTGGCCCATCCAGGTTCCTATTTCAACACGGTGAAAAAAACCTCCGGGGTGTCCTTCAGAACATTCGTGACTGTAAAGAGTAGGGATAAGTTTTTCCAGTCCTTCCACAAATCCTTCGATTTTATTAGTAGGATAGTTTTCCAGTTCGCCGATATCGAGTTTTAAGACGATTAATTTTTTTCTGTAATTAGACCAAAAGTTAGGGCCGCGCATTACTTTAGTTTCGAGGATTTCCATGTAGTGGGTTTTTGCATTATGATAAAGGCTATAAATGTGCCATAAGTTAATTTGCTTATAATCAATACACATACATAGGTTAAAAAAATCTTCTTTGTAGAAATTTTTCCTCTCTTTAAATGTATGATTAAGATATGTGGATTAAGAATTTAAAGCGGTATGAATAGCCGTTTTATTTATGTACCTTTTTACAATCCGGGAAAATAACGATATCGCATAAAGGCGGCAAATCTTCTGTGTGCCCGTTATCATCCGCGGCCTTTAATTTACCGAGACAAATTTTAGTCGCTTCTTTTCGTTTTTTCGTTAAAAATTCGATGGTTTGTTTCGGAAACGTATTTCCTTGAACATTTAATACATACGATGATCTTCCATCGCTATACATGATTGAGAAAGATGTAATAGCTTGTTCGTGAGGATTGCCGTATTTATCAAACGCGATCACTTTAAATTCGCCTTCATCAAAGCCGGCTTTAATAAACAAACTTTCTTTTTTTACCTTTATGGTTTGAACTCCTTCCGTTTCTTGTGAAAAAACGGCAGAGCACAAAAAGAAAAAGCTAATTAATAATACGTTCAGTAAATTTTTTTTCAATCTTCAGTAGTTAGTTTTTGTTCAATAAACTGAATAGCATCTGTTACACTTAAACCCGGACTCTTTATTTTTTGTAATACTTCAAGTGCTTTGTTAAGTGTATCAGTATCAATTTCAGCTTCCAATTCCTGTATAACGGTAAAAGCTTCAAAAGATACAGTAAAATCTTCGTGTCCTATGAGGTCAATAAAAAACAAATAATCTTTACTGAAATCAAGGCCTGTTTCCCAGCAGGCTGCTACCAAAAGCGCTTTTTGTTTCAGATTTTTTGTTTTTGCAATAGCGTTTAGAATAAAAGACTGCGCATTATTTTCTTTTAATGTTTTTAAGGCCTCGTCTTTATCTTCGCGGGTAGAACTGCTGCTTACCAATACAGTAACGTAATCAGCATTATGAGTGTCTTTTTTACTCATACCTTCCGATCCTATAATAATTGTAGCGTATTCTTTTTCATCAAATAACTTTTCGGGATCTATTTCAGGAACTAATCCTCCTTTTATATCTTCTAAATCTTCGGGCAACTCTTTTTCGTCAATGTTCATGGTCCTGTCTTTTTTGAAATGCAAATTTAGTAAGAATATGGTAACGGAGTATTGTAAATTTTATTAATTCAAATGAAAAGTTATAATAGTTCGAGCCTATTCAGGGTACTTAAATAAAAGTCGTGTTAAACGCTTATATCAAAGCTTTCCTGTATAGTAACTAATCAGTAACCTTTTTCTTTCTTATCACAGCATTCTTGGTGTACTTCTCTTTATACTCTATAGGCGATATTCCTGTAATTTTCCTAAACACTTCACGAAATGCTTTTATATCTGAATAGCCAACATCATACATTACTTCATTAATTGTTTTACGACTTGTTTCAAGTGCTTTTTTTGCCGATTCAATTTTTACGCGTTGCAAATATTCAAGAGGCGTATTTCCGGTTGCTTTAATAAATCTTCTATCAAAATTTCTTCGTCCTACAGATAATTTAGAAGACAGATCTTCTATTGAAATTTTTTCATGAAGGTTTTTTTCAATATAAGTTTGCGCTTTTTTTACCGTGTCGTCGTCGTGTGTTTTTTGACCTGAAAATATCATAAAGGTTGACTGGGTTGTTCTGTCCATTTCTATTTGAAAAGTTTTAGAACAAAAGATCGCTGTTTCTCTGTCGTAATATTTCTCTATAAGATACAACATAAGGTTGAGAAAAGAATAAGCCCCGCCATTTGTATAAATTCCGTTTTCATCGGTAATTAATTTATCCGGTTGTAAATTTACTTTTGGAAATAGAGTTCTGAAATCTTCTACCGCCGACCAATGTGTAGAACAAGATTTACCGTCTAACAAACCTGTTGATGCAAGTAAAAATGCACCTGTACAAATGCTTGCTATTTCAGACCCGGCTTTATATTGTTTCGAAAGCCAATCGATCACTATTTTATTTCCTTTTATTACTGTTTGATAATTATGATTCAACGATGGAATAATAATAAGATCGGTTTTGGCAAGGGCTGAAATATTTGTGTGTGGCTTAGCGGTAAATAAACCTTCGTAGAAGTCTACTTTTTTTGAAACACCCGCTAATTCTATTTTAAACAAGTCTTTTTTGCCGGCTTTTTTTCGGTACTGATTAGCGCGTGTAAATAGTTTATAAGCACCTACAATGCTGCTTAAATTATTTTCGCCCTGAGGAACAATGATTGTAAGGTGTTTCATGCATATATATCTTTTTCAAAAGTATAAATTTAAATTGTCCGAATCAACCCGTTATAATGTCTATTTTACACCCTAAATATTCCCGGTTAAAACCATAATTTTGTAAAATAACTAAAAACACATAAACATGAATTCAACTGAAATAATGATTAAAATGACATTCGACAGATGGTACGGTTCCGTAAAAAATTGGGATACTCTGCTTAATTCAATTACGGATGTGCAATTGCAAAAAGAAATTGCACCGGGTAAGAATAGAGGAATATACTTACTAGGGCATATTATAGCTGTGCATGATGATATGCTATTACTATTGAATATGGGCGATAAATTGTATCCCGAGTTACATGAGCCTTTTCTTAAATCCGGTGACAAAGTAATTGCAGAAATTCCGGCTGCAAAAGAATTGAGAGCCTACTGGAGTAAGCAATGCGAAGTATTAAAGCAAAAAATGGAAAGCTTAAAACCCGGAGAATGGTTTGAAAAACATACTGCTGTTACTGCTGAAGATTTTATTAAAGAACCGCATCGAAATAAACTAAACATCATTATAACCAGAACAACTCATTTAGCTTACCATACCGGACAATTAGTGTTGCTCAAATAAATTTGAAAAGAATCAATTGAAACAAAACATATAATTATAAACGAGAATATAATGAGATGCTGATCCGGATAACCATCGGGACAGCATTACTTTATACTGAAAGCTTACAAGCTCATCATATCTTTTAACTTAACGGCTTGCCTGCGCGAAATTTCTATTTGCTGGCCGCTTTTCAGCTTAACCATTAAGCCTCCGTTAAACCATGTTTCAATAGTATCTACACAGCTTAAATTAATAATATGCTTACGGCTTGCCCTAAAGAATGATTTTTCATTTAAGCGTTCTTCCAAACTATTTAAGCTTCTTAAAATTAAAGGGCGGAAATTATCGAAATACACCCTTACATAATTTCCTTCGCTTTCAAATAAGCGGATGTTATTTAATTGCACGAACCATGTTTTTTCCCCATCTTTTATAAATACCCGGTCGCTCTCTGTTAAAGGCGTTGTGTTTTCTTTCTTTTCAGAGCTTTCTTTCAGAGTCAGCTTTTTAATGGTCTCCGCTAAGCGTTCCGGCGATACAGGCTTTAATAAGTAATCGTAAGCATTTACTTCAAACGCTTTAATGGCGTATTCATCATAGGCTGTTACAAACACCACATCGGGTAGGGCAGATACTTCTTCAATGAGCTCCAATCCTGTTTTACCGGGCATTTGTATATCGAGGAAAATAACATCCGGGTTAAGTTCCGCTATTTTTTCTTTGGCAGATTGTGCGTTATTGCACTCGGCGATGACTTCAATCTCCTTATGAGCCGCTAATAAATTTTTAAGCTCTTGCCTCGCAAGGCGTTCATCATCTATAATAATTGCTTTCATAAATTTATGTTTTAATTAAGTTTTAAAATGTTCTCGATACGCCTCCTTCGTCGGCACCCGAACTGACAATTGACTATTCTGTAATAATTATTTCACTGATCACATTTTTTGCATCTAAATTTCTCAAGCTGAATTCTGCTTTTTTTCCGAATAGGAGTTCAAGGCGGTTAGTTGTGTTAGCGACTCCAAATCCTGTGTCCGTAGTGTTGTTGTTTAATTGCCCCGTATTAATAATTTTAATAATAAACCCATCATGTGTTTTTGTAGCAGAAATTTTTATTTCTCCGCCTTCCGGATACTTGCTGATGCCGTGCTTAATACTATTTTCAACGAGTGTTTGGATCATCATAGGCGGGATCTGTAAAAACACGGTATCGGGGTCAACATTAAAATAAAAAGACAAACGTTCTTCATACCGGATATGCTCCAATTCCAAATAATCTTTTACTAATACCAGTTCTTCTTCTAGGGTAATAAATTTATTTTTATGCATCATTAAGGTGTTGCGCAAAATATTGGAGAGCTGTGTAATGGCGATCTTTGCCCGTTTGGGATCTTCATCTACCAAAGCCCTGATGCTGTTCATGCTGTTAAACATAAAATGAGGGTTCAGCTGCGATTTTAACTGGTTTAATTCGATTTCTTTCGTATTAGTTTCCAACTTTAAATTCTGGATCTCTGTTTTTTTATAGTTGTCAAAAAAATGAAAACCAAAATAAATCAAAGACCAAAAAATAAAGATAACCGTCAAGCTTAATATGTTTGAAACAGCAGCTACAACATCTATTTTATAAGTAATGATACCAAAAGCTTTAGCAAGGCCTACTGTAAGCGTAAAAAACAAAAAAGCATTTATAAAGCCTGAAACAATAACGATAGGGATCTGTGAAACAATGCTTAATCGTAATATATTAAATTTTAATAATACATAACGGAACACATGTGTAATGGTAATGCCCACAGGCAGCCAGATCATATAATTTAAAATGTCCTTTAAATTGGTGCTGTAGCTTAATTTAAAGAAAAACAAATTGAGGGCTGCGAAAAACGTCCAACCTCCTACCTGGCAAATCCAGTATATGTTTTGTTTTTTACTCATAGTGAAGAAGTATAAAGATCAAAGTATTAAGTCTGTTAAATCTTTCTATTTAATCTTATGTCTTTCTTCTTAATACTTAGATCTTAATACTTTTATTAATTAATTCCCAACCAATCTTTACGTGTTAATACTTGCTGTTCGGTTGCTTTATCATTTACTTCTAACACATCGTAATCCGTTACTTTAACCGGTTTTACTTTTGCTTTTAATGTTTTAATGGATTCATTTCCTTTTTTGTCTTTACGAAATACGTCGATCACTAATTTGTCTCCTTTTTTTGCGTTTTTCATATATCCTCCCAATACCTCTTTAATATTGTCAGTGCCAAGCTTCCTGTTATTAAACGTTACTATTTCATCACCTTCTTTAAAACCCAGTTTTTTACCAAACTCATCCAGTTTGCTTATATTTACTACAACCAGGCGATTTGTTTCGGCATTGTAGCCTACAGAAATACCCCCTAAGGTAATTTGCTCTTCCACGCGTTTATCAATGTAATTAAGCCCAACCATAGCAAAAATTTCTTTATAAGGTAACGGTTTGTTACCTGCCACGTAAGTATCTAAAAAAGTGCGTACTTCTTTATAGGTCAGTTGTTCAATATCATTAAACAAATCATCATCTTTAAATGATTTTGTTTTACCGTATTTTTTAGAAAGGTCTTTCATTAATTCCTGTGTTCCATATTTACCGTTACTGTAATACCTTAGCGTAATATCGAGGCACATGCCTATGAGTGCGCCTTTTTCGTATACATTGGCATATTGTGCTTTATATTTATCCAACACGTATTTACTCATCACGGTAAAAGGCACGGTATCATTAAAATTTTCACGGGCATTTTCCATTTTTTCAACCATTACCGCTAAAAAAGCGTCATAGTCTATTAAGCCTGATTTGGCCTGCATGTGGTGCGCGGCGTATTCGGTTAAACCCTCATATAACCAAAGGTGCTTACTCATTTGCGGATTATTAAAATCGAAATTCCCTATTTGCTCAGCGTGAATGCTTAAGGGTGTAACGATATGAAAAAATTCGTGAGCTGAAACATTTCTTATTTCCTGTGCAAGCGCCGCGGTATCTGCCTCCGGTAAGTAATAAAAAGAAGAGTATGAATGTTCAAGAGCGCCTGACGCGCCGCTCAAAGATGGCTTGTCTGAAAAGTAAAACAGGAAAGCATATTTGCTGATCGGTAACTCACCGCCTAAATATTCGGCTTGCGCGTGTAATAATTCTTTTAAATTCCTTGCAATGAAATCAGAAGTAAGTATTCCGTTGGGAGAGTAAACGGAGAATAAAATAGTAGAATTACCAATTTTCAAAGAAGTCGTATCAGGCTTGCAATACATGATAGGCGCGTCTACCAGGTCATGGTAGTTAAAAACAGAAATAACATCTTTGGTTTCGCCACTGCTAAGATCGGTTAAAGAAGTAGACGCATAAAAGCCTTTTGGTTTTGTGACTTCCAAAATAAAACCGGCTCCAATTTTATTTTTAAAGTAACCGAAAAAACCATGTGTATTTAAAATAAAGTTTTTTCCTTCTTCAATGTTTGTTCCTCCCGGCTCAAATACAACTTTCTCTTTTATTTGTGTGTCCCATGTATCTTCTACATCGTAGCTGATCTCTTTAATAGCGTTGGCAGGGGTAAGTTTGTAAGAGTTGGCATCTATTTTTTGTACGACAATGGTTTTCCCGTCTTTTCCCTCTGCTTTAAAATTAGAAACAAAACGCCCGAAGTCATACACGTCGTACGTACCCGGTACCATAGCCGGGAACATAAAAACGGTTTCATTGTCTGCAATATCGGGTGGCGTTAATTTTATGGTAAGCTTGTCATCGTGTACATTCGTAATGTCAACATAATAACGGTAGTTACCATCGGCAAACGCATGTTGTGTTACGCACAGGGTTGATATAAAAAAGAAAAGTTTCTTCATAAGACTTAGGTTAGCGAATTAATAATTTCCAATTAGAGAGTTTATATTTTTTAAATAAAACAAAGAAGCAAACCCCGGCCATGATGATCCAGGCAATAAATTCGCTCCCCGGATTTTCGACGGTCGTGTAAAATACAGCATCTGTTTGTAATACCGAATTTTTAGAACAGATCAACAGGCTTGAAAATAAATTATTAGCGCAATGAATTCCCATTCCCAATTCAGCACCTTCATCTAATAAGGTCAGTATCCCTAAAAAGGCCCCGAACATTATATAATACGGCATCATAATTAATAGGCCGTGAGCCTTGGCTTCGGGGTTAGAAGCATGCATTAATCCAAATAATAAAGACGTAATAATGAGTGGGAAAATACCGTTACGAAATAATTTTATACTAAACCGAGATAAGGACTGATTTAAGTCTAACAATAGGTCTGGATTTTTTTTGTTTAAGATTTTTTTAAAAAATAACGGCAGTCTTAAATTAATTTGAGAAAGCCCCTGTACTAAATAACCTCTAAAAATAACTTCTTCGGCAGCGGTTTGTATAGGAATAAAAATAATTGCTACAATTAATAATATACTAAAATTAAGAGGATCAAATTTCAGTTCCAGATCTTCCGGGCTTATGAAATATGAAACTATGGTTAGTCCTACGAGCAAAATTCCCCAAACAGTAAATGAAAAAAAATAACGTTTCCATCTTATTTTTTCAAAGCCTGTAAGTATAGAAGGTAATGTTTTATGTTGAAAATACTTAACAGCGGCCCAAAAAAACAAGAGTGTAAATACAAACATCCCCATCATTAATGCCAGTAATAATGACCTGTTCATACCAATAGCATCGGGGTTAAAAAGAATGTTGGGGTTTGCCTTAATCTCCTTTATGCCGATGCCTTGTTTAGCAGCAGCAGCCATTAAAGGAAGCAGCATGATAAATTGAAAACAAACATATCCTGAAAAAGCGGCAACAATTCCTAATACATAGGACAAGAAATCATTTTTGCCTGTAACATATCCTTTTATCAAAAAAAGATTATTAAAAGGAAAGGGATTACCTGTTTTAACTTCCGGATGAGGGCTTAGTTCCATAATATACAAAATTATCATTTTTAAGGAGTTTATAATATATTATACATAAGTGGTTTTATATAAGTTTTAGCGATCAATTAGCCTGTATATACTTACTTTCGGGTTATATTTGTTGAATGGTAAAGCCTGTAATTAAGTTTGTTTTTGGATGTGTTTTAATAAGCATGCTTTCATGCTTGCCCGATAAACATGAAAAACTATTAAAAGAGCCGGCAACTGTTGAAGAATTGGGAGAACTGCTTTTTAAAGATTCTATACTATCGCGCGAAAATAAAATAAGTTGTGCGTCCTGCCATAAACCTGAGTTTGCCTTTGCCGATTCGGTGGCCTTGAGCGTTGGTATTGATAATACCCTTGCCACCAGGAATACGCCAAGTACAATGAATATGACAGCCCGCAATTTTTATTTTCATGACGGCAGAAGTGAAACACTGGAAGACCAAGCCGGGGGGCCAATGGAGAACCCGGGGGAAATGGATATTCCTTTATCGGCTATCGTTAAAAAGCTAAATAAGCACGCGCAATACCGGGCTTTTTTTATTAAGCTATTTAACTCCTTAGCTACTAAAGAAAATTTAGTGAACGCTTTAGCGGCTTATGAAAAAACCTTAGAAACGAATGATACGCCTTTTGATAATTACATGAACGGGAAGGATACGGTTTCTTTTACCGCGTCGGCTCAGCGGGGGCGGGAAATTTTTAATGAAAAAGGAAAATGCTTCGATTGCCATTTCGGACCTGATTTTACAGGGGATGATTTTAAAAATATAGGCTTGTTTAACGGTAAAAATTTGAATGACAGCGGGCGTTATATAATTAGCCGCGACCTAAAAGATATTGGCAGCTTTAAAGTGCCCGGTTTAAGGAACATAGCTGTTACCAAACCTTACATGCATAACGGCATGTTTAAAACATTAAAACACGTAATTGATTATTACGATAACCCGGATGCAGGCATTCCTAATGCGGTTAACCGCAACACATTATTAGCAAAGCCTTTGCATTTAACGGCCGGAGAGAAAAAAGACCTCGAAGCGTTTTTAAACTCCCTGACGGACTATAGGTTTTTGAAAAAATAGTATACTAATCAGGTTTAATGTACACGTTAGGTAATTTATATATACGTGAGGAGATTAATGTTCACATTAGAGCTTTGTATTAATAGAAATGATCTGCTATAATATACTTATTATCAGCCGATTAAAGATGTAAAAGCTGCCCTTAATGCAGATCGGCTTTTAATTTATAGAAATTACTATTGGTTTACGGTGATCTTTTTAGTTCTTATTGCACCATCGATAGAAATAAATTTCACTAAATAAATGCCTGATCTGACATCACCCGGCTTAACAGTTAACCGGCATCTAAACTATTAAAATTCTTTACGATAACACAAAACAATAAACGGTTTACATTACCGTTAAAAGAGTTTTATCGCACTCTCATAATAATTTTACCTGGAGCTAACCAACCGTTATTTTAAGAATTTTTTCGGTGTTTTCTGTTACCTTGCAGCGGTCGTCCATCCTGTAGCCAACCACCCAAATAATGTATTCCTTATTTTCTAAAATCCAAACCTCTTCTTTTTCGAAAAGAGACAGTTTTTTATCTTTAAAAAAATCGCTGAGTTTCTTAAATCCTTTCATACCAAAGGGTTTAAACTTATCACCTTGTTTCCGGTGACGCAACGTTAATGGAAATAAGGTTTCGGGAAAAGCAATGGTTATTTCGTTTTTATAAAGAGAAAAAGAAGCTTCTTTAACTTCTTCAAATTTTAATTGAATCGGTAAATGAGGAATATCAAACGGAGATATTATTTTATATTCACTTACTTCGGTTTGTTTTTCTAAGGCTTTTACAATAATATAATTTCGATCAATTACCAAGCGGTGTGTAGATGAAGTAAATTGTTTCCCGGTATTTTTTAAGGAAAGCAATATTTCGCTCAATTGTTGTATTTGATTGGTTTTGAAGTTTTTATTATAAAGCCATTCAAACAGCAGCGTTTCTTTTTGAGGTTCGTTCAGCAATAATTTTATATCAATAAAAAGCCCATCATTTTCTTGTTTACAAATTTCTTTAAATTTTAAAACGGCAAATTGACCTACAATTTCAGCCGATTGTTTAAAAAATTGAACGGATGAATGAAACGTTTCTTCAATAGAAGGATTTAATTTTTTAAGCTCCGGAATAATATGATGCCTTATAAAATTGCGCTTATATTTTACTTCCACATTACTGCTGTCTTCCCTGTAATTTAATTTATTTTTAAGAGCATAGTTTCTTATTTCCTCTTTGGTAGCGTATAAAAGGGGCCTTACAATACGGTTTTGCTTTTCGGGGATGCCTTGTAAACCTTTAATGCCGGTGCCTCTTATTAAATTAACCAATACTGTTTCAACGTTATCGTTGGCATGATGTGCCGTTAAAATATAACTAAATCCAAACTCATTAATTAAGCCGTTAAACCAATTATAGCGTAATTCACGTGCTGCCATCTGGGTAGATAATTTATGCTCTGAGGCGTATGTTTTGGTGTCAAAGTAAGCCACATGAAACTCTGCATTAATTGCTTCGGCAAATTTTTTACAAAAACCGGTATCTTCATCCGCCTCCGATCCTCTTAGTTGAAAATTACAATGTGCAATATCAAAAGCATATCCTGCATTGTGTAACAGGTGAGCCAAAACAACGGAGTCAACACCACCGCTAAAAGCCAGCAAAAGCTTGTCTGCCTTGGTAAATAGGGCACTTTTAAGTATGTTTATTTCAAATTTTTTAAGCACTTGTAAATCTACATTTATTCCGGCAAAAGTAAAACATAATCCTAATGCTGCCGCTTTATCCACAAAGTAATTGCAGGCATGAAGCCTTTTGCGAAAGTAATTTGGCCGCGCTTACATTCAGCGAAATCTATGGGACAATTTATAAATAATTCCATGTCATCGGATCCATCACTATAACCATACTATAAACTCTGCGAATTCAGCGAAATCTTCGGGACAATTTTATAATTAATTGTATTTAATTCAAAAACAAAAGAATAAATTAGCAGGTCGAATTTAAGATCCTATTTATGAGTACTCAAAAAAATATTACAGTCGTAGGAGCAGGTTTAGTTGGCTCTTTAATGTCTATTTATTTAGCAAAACGCGGACATAAAGTTAATATATATGAACGGCGCGGCGATATGCGTAAAGAAAAAGTAGCTGCGGGCCGTTCCATTAATTTAGCGTTAAGCGATAGGGGTTGGAGAGGTTTGGAAGGAGTGGGTATTGCGGAAGAAATCCGAAAAATTGCGATCCCGATGTATGGCCGCTCTATTCACATGAAAGACGGAACTTCTGCTTACCAGCAATACGGTAAAGATAATCATGCTATTTATTCGGTGTCGCGCGGAGGCATTAACATGCGTTTAATGGACTTGGCAGAACAACAACCAAATGTAAAAATTCACTTTGAAGAACGTTGTGATAAATTAGACAGAAAAAGCAATGAAATAACGTTTTATAATACCGGTTCCGAAACATCTTCTAAAATAAAAAGTGATTTCATATTAGCCTCAGATGGTGCATTCAGCGCAGTTCGTATGCAAATGCAGCTTCAATCAGACAGGTTTGATTACCGGCAGTTTTATATTGATTGCGGCTATAAAGAGTTAACGATTCCTGCCGGAAAAAACGGGGAACATGTTATTGAAAAAAACGCATTGCACATTTGGCCTCGAGGAAGCTTTATGATGATTGCCCTGCCTAATATGGATGGGAGCTTTACCTGTACGTTATTTTTTCAGATGGAAGGAAAAGTTTCTTTTGAAGGATTAAAAACAAAAGAAGAAGTAACCGATTTTTTTAACCGTGAGTTTCCGGATGCTGTTAAAATAATGCCGACCTATTTGGAAGATTGGTTTATCAATCCTGTTGCAAGCCTGGTTACTGTAAAATGTAAGCCATGGGTATGGGATGAAAAGATAGCTTTGATAGGGGATGCGGCTCACGCAATTGTTCCTTTTTACGGACAAGGTATGAATTGCGGTTTTGAAGATTGCGTAGTGTTGGATGAATTAATTAATAAGCACGGCGATTTAACCGGCGCTTGTTTACATGAATACGAGCTATTGCGTAAGCCTGATGCGGATGCAATTGCAGACCTGGCACTTGATAATTTTATAGAAATGCGTGATAAAACAGGTGATAAAACATTTTTATTACAAAAGAAAATAGAAGCGCATTTCAATAGTAAACATCCCGAAAAATGGATCCCGCTATATACCATGGTAACTTATACCCCAAGCATACGGTACAGTGAGGCATTGCAGAGCGGACAAAAACAACAATTCATTATGGATAAAATTATGCAGATGCCCAACATAGAAGCCAAGTGGGATAGCGAAGAAGTAGAAACAGCCATGTTAAATTTATTATAATTACACATATATGGACGAAAGATTAGTGGCGTTTGAGCGTTTGCTTAATATAATGGATGATTTGAGAGCAAAATGTCCTTGGGATCAAAAACAGACCATGGAAACGTTGCGACATTTGACTATAGAAGAAACCTATGAGTTAAGTGACGCGATTTTAAAGAACGATAAAAACGAGATTAAAAAAGAGATCGGCGATATATTATTGCACTTAGTGTTTTATGCTAAAATTGGCAGTGAAACCAACGACTTTACTATTACGGATGTTATTAATTCCTTATGCGAAAAAATGATTTTTCGCCACCCGCATATTTACGGGGATGTAAAAGTGGATAATGCTGAACAGGTTACCGAAAACTGGGAAAAATTAAAACAAAAGGAAGGCAACAAGGGCGCTTTATCAGGTGTACCCGGCAGCATGCCTTCATTGTTAAAAGCTTTACGGATACAGGATAAGGCACGCGCCATTGGCTTTGATTGGGACAAGCCCGAACAGGTATGGGAAAAAGTGCAGGAAGAATTAGGTGAGCTTCAGGAAGAAGTAAAAACAGGGGATAAAGATAAATTAGAAGCGGAGTTTGGAGATGTATTATTTTCATTAATTAATTATGCTCGTTATTTAAAAATAAACCCCGAAGATGCTTTAGAGAAAACAAATAAAAAGTTTATTTTTCGGTTCAATTACATGGAACAAAAAATAAAAGAGCAGGGTAAAGCGTTAGCTGATTCGTCGCTAGAAGAGATGGATGTATTTTGGAATGAAGCAAAATTAAAAGAATAAAAAAGATAATAAGTATCAAGTATTAAGAGTATTCAATCTTTAATCTTAATACTTATTTCTTCTAATACTGATAAATTGTAATCTTTAATCTTAATACTTTTATCTTTTAATACTGCTAAATTGTAATCTTTAATCTTAATACTTATTTCTTCTAATACTGCTAAATTGTAATCTTTAATCTTAATACTTTTATCTTCTAATACTCTTAAATTGTAATCTTTAATCTTAATACTTTTATCTTTTAATACTATTAAACAGTGTCACTCATAAACAACATAGCATTAAGCCTCATCTCTAAAAAAGAGGCTGCTAAAGGCAATAAGCAATTTTTAAATTGGTCACAATTATCAACTATATTGATCATAGCTTATGATAACCAGTTGGCAGATATTGTTGAATTTATTAATATTTGTAAAAAGGATAACATAAGCGTGCAGGTTGCTATTATTTATAACGGTAAGCTTGAACAAGCCCCTAAACCGCATTTCGAACATCAAATTTTAGATAAAAAACAGTTTAATTTTTTTGGCTTGCCTAATGAAGAAGCTTTACGAAACATCTCTTCGAAACAGGTGAATGTATTAATTAACCTTGGAAACGCGGAACAGATCAAATCTTTGGCTTTAAGTAAAATGATTGTTGCAAAATGCAAGATCAGTAATTTTCAACATGATATTTTTGATATAAGCATTGACAGTGACAAAACGCTTAATATTTCTAATTACTTAAAGCAAGTAGTAGTATATTTGAATATGATTAAAACAACATAACTAATGACTCAATCACCCAATTTTACCGGTACAGGTGTAGCAATTGTTACGCCGTTTACAACTAAAGGAGCTATTGATTTCCCGGCATTAACCAAATTAGTAGAACACATTATAAAAGGAAGAGTGGAGTATATAGTTGTATTAGGAACAACCGGTGAAACCGCGACTCTATCAAATGAAGAAAAACAGGAAATAATTAATCACATCATTACAGTCACTAAAAAGCGTGTGCCTTTAGTGCTTGGAGCAGGAGGTAATAATACGGCAGAGCTTGTTAAGATGCTTAAAACTGCTGATCTTTCCGCTTTTTCGGCTATTCTTTCTGTATCACCTTATTATAATAAGCCTTCGCAAGAAGGCATTTACCAACATTATAAAGCCGTTGCAAAAGCGAGTCCGCTGCCTGTTATTTTATATAACGTTCCCGGACGTACCGCTTCAAATATAACATGGGACACCACCATTCGTTTAGCAAATGAATTTAAAAATATCATTGCTATTAAAGAAGCAAGCGGCAATATCGAACAATGCATGAAGATTATTAAGCATCGCCCCGATAATTTTTTAATTATCAGTGGTGATGATACCTTAACGCTTCCTTTAATAGCAAGCGGCGCAGATGGTGTAATCTCTGTAGTGGCTAACGCGTATCCGAAAGATTTTAGCGATATGGTGCGTTCAGCTTTGGTACATGATTTTAAAACCGCCCAAAAGTTACATTATAAACTAATGGAAATTACGGAACAATTATTTGCCGACGGTAACCCGGGTGGTGTAAAAGTAGTGTTGGCTCAAAAGAAAATTACACAGGCAGCCGTTCGTTTACCTTTGGTAGAGCCTAATGATGAAGTGAAAGCTAAATTAAAGAAACTGGCTTATTAAATATGCATGAGTATAAAATTGAGCTTTCTACTACTTACTTTTTTTTAATTGCATTTTCGCAAAACCTTTTTAAAGGTACGGTTGTGTTTTTGGCGAAAGGCTGTAATTGACCACTTAAACTAAGGCCATTTTATTAATGCATAATCGATACGCTCCTGTGGCACACTCGAAGTGGCAAATCGTACTATACGTTCAGTTAATTTACGCAACTATCCCTGCGCACGAGTTACATCAAATCCTCCGTCACCGCTCATGCCGTACTTCCCTTTAGTGCCGCACCAAGGGCAGGTACTTTCGGTTTCATCACCGATGCAATGAATTTTTCCGCAGCTGCACATGGCAAAGCCATATTGGTTTCCGCAGCAAGGGCAAGTGGGTGAACCCATCAATTCAGTAGTATTTATTTTAAAGCCGTTCTCATTATTATCGGTTAGTTCGTAATAAGAATTATCTACCTGAAAAGCACCAACTAACCGATACGAGCGTGTTTCAAGTCCTGAATAAATTCCTGAATCTGAAATAGACTTTTTATATTTCATTAAATACGGTCGTTTCGAATTTTGACACTTGCCTGAAAGCACTACAAAATTTGAATCGACGTGAGCGGCATATAATGTATTAGGCGAAGCGGAACTCCCGGGGGCATTCTTTAGATCCGCTGCAAACAAGGTATCTCCGTCTAATTTAGCAAGGTCAAAACTTCCTGTGTTATTTTCAACGCTTACGCTGCTGGTTTTAATGGAATCAGTAACCCACCTAAAAAATGTTTTGTAGGAATTAGAATCTGTATTTTTAAAGTGCAGTACATTTTCTGTCAGTTCAGATAACAAGTACATATCCGCTTCTTCACCAAACGATACCGCTACCATGTTAGCGGTGCGTTGCCAGTTTTGTTTCCATTCCTGTATGGCTAATTTTGTATCATCCGTTGGTACGCCGTCCGTAAATAAAAATACGATCGGTTTCCAATCTCCTTTTTTCTCGTAAGTAGTGGTTACTATATTTTGTCTGAGCTCAAACATTACATGTCCAAGTCCTTTGCTTAAAGATGTACCGCTGCCTATAGGAAATTTAGGAGGATAAAAATTAATAATCTCCTGTAAAGGAACAATAGTTTTGGGTTGACCTGCAAATACAATAATGGAAACCCAAACGGTTTCAATAGAGTAGGGATCGGTTTTTAATTCTTTTATAATGGTTGCCAATCCTTCTTCTACCTGCTGAATCGGCTCTCCAACCATGGATTCAGAAATATCTATTAAAAAATAAATTGGTAATCTTCTCATGTATTTGAGTTATAATTAATGTAACAGCGTTATTAAAAACAACAAAATTAACAGAACAATAAATTGGGACATATCAACGAACAATCCGTTTCCAACCTGATGAGGCTTTACGCGTTGTTTTAACCAATTAAAAACAGGCTTGTATAAAGAATCAAAAAAAATAAACGCTTTTTTATAATTCCCGGTAAGTCTGTCTTTATAAGGTAAGAGTTTAGAATATAAAAATAAGCCTATGATAAGGACGTTTATAAAAATGGATGCCAGTGAAAATAATAAACGCATAGGATGGTTTGTTTAAATAACTAAATGAACTTCAGAAGGTGGAGTAGGGAGCGTTAATGATTCGGTAACGCCAACGCTTTTATTGCCGTTTTCAATGGTGTCTGACACCCATTTAAAAAACGATTTAAGCGTTAAGCTGTCGGCAGTATCAAGATGCACAACGTTTGGTGTAATCTCTTTTAAAAATTCATCTTTTGATTTTGGACCGGCCGCACAGGCAATGATAGCACCGAAGTTTAAATTTTTAATTACCGGAACGGCTTCTCTGAATAATGCCAGATCGGAAGGACTGCCATCCGTCATTAAAAATAATAACGGTTTCCAATCTCCTTTTTGATCGTCTGTGCCTTTCCTGATATCGGCTTTCACCATTTTACTTAACAGCATTAAAGCTTCTCCCATATTGGTAGGGCCGCTTTGAGGACACATAATTTCTGGCAGCTGAAAATTTACCAATTCAGTTAACGGCACAATTTCTTTTACTTCCCTGTCAAATGTAACAATGCTTATCCATAATGAATCCAATGCCTGTGCATCTGATCTTAATGTATTAATCATTCCACTCAAGGCATTATTTAGCGCCTGTATTGGTTCTCCATACATAGACCCGGAAGTGTCTAACAAAAAATATACAGGAAGTCTTCTCATCGTTTTTTGTTTTATCTGCTATGGCTTAACAGGTTTTATTTAATTAAACAACAATGTTTAATTCGGAAGGTGGGGGAGGCAATTCATTAATACCGGTTACTTCTTTCCCTGAATCTTCCACTTTAGTTGAGCTTACGCCAATGGATGCGGTAACCCATGCAAAGAATTTTGCAATGCTGTTCCCGTCGGCAGTATCAAGACTTACCACATTATCGGTAATTTGTTTTAATACGCTTGTATCGGCGCCTGAACCTGCCGCGCAGGCAACTGTATACGCAATTTTCCGTCTTTTAAATTCTGCTAATCCATTTTGCCAGTTGTCGGTTGGCACACCATCCGTCATAATAAATACTAACGGCTTCCAGTCTCCCTTTTTTTCGGTAGTAGTTTGTTGTACCTCGTTATCAATACATCTGGCTACAAGGCTTAATGCTTCACCAAGTGAGGTTGTTCCTGATGCCTTAATATCCAACATTTGAAACGAAGCCAGATCTGTTAACGGAATCAATTGTGTTGCTGAGCTGTTAAAAGTAATTACGCTCAGGAAAGCGGTTTCAATAGCTTGCGGATTTTGTCTTAATGAACTGATCATTACCTGAACGCCATTTTTTACAGCCTCAATTGGTTCTCCGCTCATCGAACCGGATGTGTCTAATAATAAATAAACGGGTAATTTTCTCATTATAATTTAGTTATATTTAGTTAAGTAATCCTGCAGGCCGCCTTTCATTCCTGCTCCAACGGCTTCAAATTTCCATTCGTTATTCTTTTTATAGATTCGGCCGAATTGTACCGCTGTTTCAATGGAGAAATCTTCATCTAATTCATACTTTACTAATTCAGAATTAGATGAATCGTCTACCACGCGGATAAATGAATTACGGATCTGTCCGAAATTTTGTCGGCGTTCCTGTGCTTTATGTATGGTTACTACAAAAGAAATTTCTGCTACATCGCCTGATAGTTTTGAGATGTCAACGATTATTTTTTCATCATCGCCATCCCCTGCACCGGTTGTATTATCCCCTATATGAACTACAGCCTGATCGGGTGTTTTTAAATTATTATAATATACAAAGTGATTATCACTTAGTAATTTTCCGTTTGCTCCTAAAACAAAAACGGAAGCATCTAAATCAAATGCTTCGCCTGTTGAGCTCGAATTACTGTCCCAGCCTAAACCTACAGTAAATTTTGGTGATGAAATACTTTCCCTTTGTCCTTTTTCTAAATTAATTGCCATAGTTTATTTTATATTAATGTTTAACATTGCTTTTAAGATGTTGGTTTGTTCATCCACATTTTGTAGATCGTCCAGGAACTCAACATCTGATATTTTTTCTAAATAACTTTCTAATACATTCTCTACGTCTTTAGGCATAGAAGTTTTAACGGTACTTAACTGATCTTTTAATTGCAGATTCTTGTTTACTAATTTGTCAATTACCTCTTCTTTCTGAGATTCGTTCTTTGACAGGTCTATCCCTAAAACATGCGAATCATCTATTAAATAAAAGATTTTTTTGTCAGTTATGAAAATAAATTTATCATTAGAATTAATGAATTCATATACTTCTACTTCGTCCGTTTCATAACGAAGGCCGCATAAAAACTTGATCTTAAACTTCTGAATATTTAATTTACCCAATAATTTCTTTTCAAAAGTAACATAGGTGTTTTGGTAAGTTTGTTTACCTGTGTGGTTTGTAAGCTTTACATACTGTTGTTCGGTTAGCTCCCTGTAAAACTCGTTGCTTCGTTTATTTACAAATTGGGTAACAGCAGACCAATCAAAATGAGTATTTCCACCCTCTGCAAACAGCTTATACAACACTTCAATTTTTTCAGCAACGGTTCTCGAGTGTTCTCTTGATTCATCTACAAAAGGAACATGACTCATTTCTGTATTGAGCTTGGCTATAAAATCGTCGTTAATGTAAATCTCATCACTGATCAAAAGGTATTTTTGTTCTTTCGATTTTTTTAATTTCTGAAATAATTCAATTAAACTGTTTGTGTACTGAATATGAAACAGGTCAAGCTTATGAATATCAAGGTTTTTGTTGTTCTCAAATAAATTATGAATAACATTAGTACGAATTTGAATAGAGATAAGATCGGGATGGTTAAAAAAATTCGATACTATTTTTAAAGTAGACAGTTTTTTTTTGCTGTCGTTTATAATTTGTTTAAATGTTTCCTGATCCTCTTTGTTTTCCATCTCTTCCTATTACGGTGCCTTACCGAATATGCCTAACAAATTTAAAGTAATTACAGCTATTTTCAAAGTCTGTTTCAGTCGTAATAACCGTTTTATTGAATTTTTTTTACAAGCTCATCGGGAGGTAAAACAAGTATTTCGCTGTCGCGAAAGTCTTTTATGTTTCTTGTAACAATGCAATCTATTTTCTCAATAGAATAAGCACAGATCATTTGTATAGCATCTTCAAAATCCTTATGTTTTGATTTTAGTCCTTTTTTTATGGTATCTGAATCTACAGGTATTACATTAACAAATTCTAATAAATTATAAAGAATATCTCTTAATTCTTTTTCAGCTACATATTTTTTTAATAAATAATGCGTAGTGGCTATGGAATGCGAAGAAGTGAAGAGTTTAATCTTCTTGTTTTCCGCCTTACTGAAAATTTCTATAGCGAATTTACTAAAAGGGCGTCTGTCTGCTATGAGATCAACAAGGATGTTGGTATCAACAAATATTTTCTTCATAAGTGCTTCTCCTCAAAATACGAATGAAGCTCTTTGTCTTCATCAAAGTTTTTAGGAAGCTTAACAGATCCTACAATTTTTTTTAATGAAGGAGAGATACTTTGAACGTTAGTATTTTCCACAATTTGTTCCAAATAGCTTTCTACTAAATCAGATAAACTCCTGCCGGTATTTTTAGCATATGACTTTGCCCGTTCAATTACAGACTTTTCTACAGTTAATGTTAATTTGGTAGTCATGATACGTGTTTTTTTAGTAAAGATACGTATTACCATTTAATTTACAAAAAAACCACGTTAGTGGCTTTTAATATGTTATTTCTCTTAAATTTAACCGGTAACCCCTTTTTTCAATTCAGCTTCCAGGCTCTGTAATCCTGCATCCAACTGTCTTCTTGTTTCAGTTCCCTGTTCATGAATCGCTTTTACTTCCGTTAACGTTTCAATCAACGATTTAGTGGTCATTTTTAAAGTCTCCAATGATACCACTGTATTTTCATTTTCTTTAGCAACTTCAATACTGTTTTGTTTCAGCATATCTGCATTTTTCTGTAAAATGGTATTAGTTGTTTCCGATACTTTACGCTGTATTTCAATGTTTGCTTTTTGTCTTTGTAATGCCACTGCTAAGGTTAACTGGTTTTTCCAAACCGGCATGGTGGTCGTTAAAATAGACTGTGCTTTTTCGGCGATGGATGTATTGTTGTTTTGCACCACCCGGATTTGCGCCAGTGATTGGATCATAATAAAACGAACAATTTTCATATCCGCTAAACGCTTGTCAATACGAGCCGCAAAGTTACGTTTGTCGGCAATTTGATAATCCTGGTATTGCGAAGGATTGGCGTCCATCTGAGTCAACTCTTCATTTACCTGCGTAAACTTTAATTGTCCGGCTACAATATGCTTTTCCATTTCTTTGATCAGGCCTACGTTTGCATCAAACATGGTTTGTAAAGAAGAATTATCTTTTACGGAGTTGATCATTCCCGCTTTCACTTTATTACTGATCTTATCAACGTTAGCAGTAATTTTATCGTATTGTTGAAACAATTTTTTAACGTCCACTACCAGTTTATTTAAAAATGGAATTTTGGAAAGCGCGCGTTTAAAAGGACTTTGATTTAACTGATCAACGTCAATGTAATTCAACTCAGTTAACAGTTCATTGATGTGTCCGCCTACATCACCTGAATTATAGGTACGTACATTCGTTAAAAATGTATCACTTTGTTTGGCGATATTATTTTGAATGTCTGCTCCGTAATTCATAACGGAATTTACATCGTTCTCGTTCAATTGGTTCGAAAGGGCTGTGTAATTAGCCAGTTCAGAGGGTTGTATTTTTTCCAAGTGTACATTTCCGTCCTTATCCAAAGGATTGGCGGAATTATCTACAATAGTTACTTCATTATTTTCCATGTTGTTTTATTATTATAAATGATTTTTTTGAATTGTGATAACTGTATCTTCTAGTCGCTTATCAGGAGAAGGCATACCAATGGCATTGAATTTCCACTCGTTATTCTTTTTATAGAATACACCTAATACCATGGATACGCTTCCTGCAAAAGAGGGATCGTTAGCGATGTCATACTTTGCAAATACTTCGTTTACCTGCGTTGGCGTGCCTTCATAAATACGAATGCTTGCAAAGGGAATGTCTTTAAAATCCTGCCCTCGGAAGCTATTAATAAAAAAGGCTACATAATTAGCAGCAGGGTTTAATTTAGAAAAATCCAGTTTAATGACTTCATTATCCAGTCCGTCATCGCCGTTCATATCACCGGTAAGGTCATCGCCGCTGTGTTGAATAGCCTGGTCCTTCGATCTTTTTTGGCGGAAGCTTACGGTATCCATATTTTTTTTATCGATATCATACACAGCACAGCTTGCATCCAAATCAACCGCTTCTTTTTTTGTACCGAAGAGGCCTTTTTTTTCCATGGCGCCCCAGTTAACGCCTACACAAATGTTATTAAGCTTGGTACCATTAACTTTTTCAAGGTTAATGCGTTGTCCTTTTTCTAAATTAATTGCCATTGTTATTTAATTGGGTTATGAATTTACGTCATGCTGAACTTGATTCTGCATCTCATAAGATTCCGAAACAGGTTCGTAATGACCTTTACTTTTATTAATTATATTTTTTTAAATAGTCTTCCAGTCCGCCTTTCATGCCGGCACCAATGGCTTCAAATTTCCATTGCGAATCTTTTCTGTAAATGCGGCCAAACTCAACCGCTGTCTCAACCGAAAAATCTTCATCCAGTTCATATTTTACCAATACATTATTTTGCTCATCAATAATGCGGATAAATGAATTACGAACTTGTCCGAAATTTTGTTTTCTTGCACCGGCATCATGTATAGTAACCACTACACATATTTCCTGTACGGCAGGGTTTATTTTAGAAAGGTCTACGGTGATTGATTCATCATCACCGTCACCGTCGCCCGTTAAATTATCGCCTGTGTGGGTTACAGCGCCATCGGGAGATTTGCTGTTATTGTAAAATACAAAATAGTCGTCGGCAATTAATTTAGAATTGCCCCCTAAAATAAAAACCGAAGCGTCTAAATCGAACGCCGCGCCTGTTGAGCTCGCATTGGTATCCCAGCCTAAACCAATGGTAAATTTTTGAGCATTTAAGCTTTCTCTTTGTCCTTTTTGTAAGTTAATTGCCATAATTGATGTGTTTAATTATTTGAGTTAAGTTAGTTTTATATTCATTCATTAAGTGGTAATTGTTACCAATGGCATAGTCTGTAATTTTTTCCAGTATATGCTTTGGTACCTCTAAAATAAGAGAATTTATTGAATTTTTTTCATTTAGAATAAATTTTATGGTACGTGTATTTATTTGCAGATCTTCACGATTTAATAATACACTAATTTCAGGAATTCCTTTTACGTGATAGTAATTCAGGTAGTTTTCGAAAGTAGGGGAAATATTGGTATTGGTAAGTTCCGCAAAGTAAACAAACATAAAATCGCCTTCAATATTATTTTGTTGCAAAATCTTTCGAATTATCAATTCATGGCTTCCCGTTATTTTTATGTCGTCTAAAAAAATACATAACCGGTTAGTCAAAAATTTAGTATCTACATGGTAAGTGTCAGATGAAATAAGTTGCAGGCGTTCTTCAAAGCTCAGGTTTCCATAGTCTTCACTGTATGTTTTATAGCGGTGAATTTTAGATTCCAACAATGCTTTTTTGTGATGCCCGTGAAGAAATTTATTGATCTCCGTTTTAAATTTTTGAGATAAATAATAGGAAGCTGTAGGGATATAATTAAACGGGCTCGGTAAAAAAACAATATCGGTATGTTGTAATAATAAATCACTGTATTGGCTTAAAAAACCTTCTGCGAGCTGTTTTCCGAATTGATGAGTGGTGCCCGGCTCACCGAATTTAAAATTGCTATAGTCTGCCGGGCTAAAACTGAGCTGAGTATCATCTTCAATTTTGTGCAATGAATAATGATGGTACATTTAATAGGTATTAATATTTAAACTGAGTAATGAAATAGTATTTGAATTGATCAACGCGCTTTGCATGCCCAAATTTTTAGCGCCTATAAAATCAGCATTTTCATTATCACCAATGTGTAAAATAGAATTTGTTTCTATAGTATTAAACGTTTTAATGTTATCAAACACATGTTGGTAGGCTTCTTTTGAAGGTTTTGAAAACATAATCTCGTCCGAATAGATTTGGAATTTTAAGTAAGGCGCTATTTTTAATTGCTGTAATAGTTTTTTTAATGTTTCTCCTTTTATAAAACCGGTATTGCTTAAAAGACTTAAGGTAATTCCCTTATCTGATAATCGGTTTAAATAATCAAGCAAGTATTCTTCATACAAAACAGGGTGGTAGCGAAAAAACAGTTCTTCCATTGTTTTATAATAGTCTTCCATCACATTAGGTGTAATTCGTTTAAGATCACAGTCCAAGTCTGCCAATATGATCAACACCATTTCATCGGAATCGATATTTTTACCGCCGGCTTCATTGATAGCATTAAAACGAAGATCCCACACTCTTATTTTAGCGGAAATGGCTTCAACAGGATGTGGGATCTTAAAATAATCTTTTAATAATGCGTCGCGTTTTGGCTTAAACTCGGGGTTTGACTTTATAAGTGTTAACCATAAATCAAAGGAGACGTGGCGTACATTAAAATAATTCATTTATAAATAGGATTTTACAATGCGTTGAATCGTTTCTCCTAAAAATCGGTCTTCAGTAGGATCTCCGATAGCATTGAATTTCCATTCATTATCTTTTTTGTATAATTTACCCATGATCAAGGCTTTCTTTCCGGTGTACTGAGCTTCGGCAGAAACGTTATAATCAGCAAACACTTCTTTTACTTGAGTAGGTGTGCCTTCATACATACGAATTTTAGCATAAGGAATCTGAGAAAAATCTTCCTGGCCAACGTTGTTTAAGAAAAAGAAAATTTGAGTGATGGAAGCTTCAATCGCTGTTAAATTAACTGTAATTACTTCATTGTCTAATCCGTCATCTCCGCCTGAATCACCTGCACGGTCATCCCCTGAATGTTTTAAGGCACTGTTACGTGATACTAATTTACCCGGAGGCAAACCAAACTTCGCTAAAAAATCAGGCTTGTAATCAGGCGAATATAAATGATCAGACACTTGGCCGTTAGTGTCAATCATTACACAGCTAAGGTCAAGATCCACGTTAACCGATGTTTTAGATAAGCCGAATAATCCGCCTTTTTTCTCGATAGCACCCCAGTTCACCCC
This sequence comes from Bacteroidota bacterium, assembly GCA_025362395.1. Lineage (GTDB taxonomy): Bacteria > Bacteroidota > Bacteroidia > B-17B0 > Aurantibacillaceae > UBA4416. Next base: position 43,772 of record JANYGK010000006.1, on the reverse strand, counting down.
AACACAAAATTCGGTTAAGGTGGAACCGCCTGATTTTCTTAAATCAATTCTTTGTCCTTTCTGTAAGTTAATAGCCATAGTTTAGTTGTTTAGGTTAATTATATGATTGTATTATTTTTATTTAATGATCTCTCCCGTAAAATATTTACTTACAAAAAAAGAAAGATCTTCTTTATAACCGATGCCGCTCGCTTCAAATTTCCAGGCACCGTTTCGTTTATATAAGCGGCCGAATTCAACTGCTGTTTCTATTGAAAAATCTTCACCTAATTCGTATTTGGCGATTTCAGCATTTGTATTTTCGTCTACAATACGAATGTATGAGTTGCGAACCTGTCCGAAGTTTTGTTTTCGTTTTTCAGATTCATGAATGGTTACTACAAATAAAATCTCTTCAATGTCGGGGTTCACTACTGAAAGATCTACCTGTATAGTTTCATCATCTCCGCCAGCGCTATTGCCGCCCGTAGGGTCGTCGCCGGTATGGTACAGAGCTTTATCGGGAGAATCGGTATTGCCGTAAAACACAAAATATTCATCGGCCGGAATTATTTTTTTTGCCGTTAACATAAACGCGGATGCATCCAAATCAAAGTCACTTCCTGTGCCCTCATTAGGATTCCACCCTAAGCCTACACTTATCTTAGTAAGGCCGATATCTATTTTTTGACCTTTTTGTAAATTAATTGCCATAATTAAAAAATATCCCGAATGTTAAAAATAATAATAATTTGATAGAAATGCGGGTTTTAACCGGAAAATTAACGCAAAGTCGCCCCTAACTTTTCGGTGTAAGTTTTGATGAGTTTTTGCATCACATTATCAATTTGCTTATCGTTCAATGTTGCTTCTTCATCCAATAATGTAAAGCTTAATGCGTACGATTTTTTACCTACTTCCAGTTTATCACCTTCATAAATATCAAACAAATTAACTGCTTTTAAAAGTTTACGTTCTGTATTATAGGCTAATTCTTCCAACTCTTTGTAGGTAATTTTTTTATCCAGTAAAAGCGCCAGATCTCTTCGTACAGAAGGAAATTTAGGGATTTCTGTAAATTCTAATTTTGTTTTTCCTACCAATGACAGTACATTATCCCAGTTAAAATCAGCATAAAATACTTCTGCGTTAACATCCATTTTTTTACAGATTGCTTTATCAACTAATCCAAAGTTTACCAGGTGCTTGTTTTTATTTGCAAAGGATAAACCATAACTGAATTGCGGATTGTTTAACTCGGTGATTTTGAATTTAATAGAGAGCTTATTTAAAACAGATTCTATGCAACTTTTTATAAAAGCAAAATCTACTTTGTCGTTTTTGCCGAAAGGATTTTCATTGTATTTTTTCCCGGTAACAAATAAGGTCACATGTTTTGTTTCTGCGTATTTGAACTCTGTAGCTGTAGGGTCGGCATCTGTTTTCTCGTAGGCTTTACCGAATTCAAATAATTTCAGGTCGGCTTGCTTACGGTTAATGTTATAAGCTAATGATTCCAAGCCGCCAAACAGCATGCTATGGCGCATCACATTTAAGTCGGCGCTTAAAGGGTTTAGTATCTTTACTAAAAGCGTTGCTTCATCATAATAGGATTCTTTGGTTAACGAAAGTCCCATCATTTCATTAAAGCCAAAGCCTATTAATAAATTAGCAGTTGTGTTTTCGGCAGCGGTTGCTTTTTCCCTGTCTGTAAAGTTTGCCGTAAATTTTATCTGTGAACTCTCTTCTACATTATTATAACCGTAAATACGCATCACCTCTTCAATAACGTCTGCTTCGCGGGTTACATCAGTTTTGTATTGCGGCACCGAAAGTAATAAGCCGTCATTTCCTTCCTGCTCAATCGTAATTCCAAGTGATACAATTATGTTTTTAATTATGGTACGGTCAATTTCTTTACCAATCAGGTCTTGGCAGTTCGTATAAGAGAACGCCACTTTAAAAGGTTCGAGTTTAACCGGATAAAGGTCAACGGTATCCATACTTAATACTCCCCCGGCTAATTCAAAAATTAATGCTGCCGCACGTTTAAGAGCGGTAACTGTCATTTCAGGATCGGTGCCGCGTTCAAAGCGGAAGCTGCTGTCTGTTTTTAAACCGTGTTGCTTGCTCGTTCTTCTTACAAATGCCGGTTCAAAATAGGCTGCCTCTAAAAATATGGCTGTAGTTTTTTCCGATACGCCACTGTCTGCGCCGCCAAATACGCCTGCCATGCACATTGGTTCGTTTTCATTGCAGATCATCAAGTCGTTTTCAAAAAGTGTCCGTTCCATACCGTCAAGCGTTTTAAACTTTACGTTTTTTAAACCTGTTTTCACAATAATCTTATTCCCGGTAATTTTATCCATGTCAAAGGCGTGGAGCGGTTGCCCGAGGTCGTGCAATACGAAATTTGTAATATCTACAATGTTATTGATAGGGCGTAAGCCAATTGCCAGTAAATAATTTTTTAACCAAGCGGGCGAAGGCTTTACAGTAATGCCGGAAATAACAAGACCACTGTAACGTTTACATGCTTCATAATTTTTAATAGCAATATTCATTGTATTGATATTGCTGGCTTGCGGCAACTCATTAATGCCAACAAGTTCTGCTTTATATTCCGTAGTGTTATGTTTTGTGTTTAAAATGGCTTGCAAGTCCCTGGCTACACCGTAATGTGAAGCAGCATCGGCGCGGTTAGGAGTTAAGCCAATATCAAAAATAATATCTTTTTCTAATTTATAAAATTCGCCGGCGGGCATTCCCACTACGGCATCTGTCGGTAAAATTAAAATGCCGTTATGGTCTGTTCCCAAGCCTATCTCATCTTCTGCGCAAATCATTCCTTCACTCACAGCCCCGCGAATTTTCGATTTTTTAATGTCGAACGGTTCACCTGTGGTAGGATATAACTTAGCACCAACCATTGCTACCAATACTTTTTGCCCTACAGCCACATTTGGCGCACCGCATACTATATTGAGTAATTCAGGGCCGCCTACGTTTACTTTGGTAATACTTAATTTATCGGCATCGGGGTGTTTTTCTTTTTCAATAACCTCACCAATTACAATGCCTTGTAAGCCGCCTTTAACGCTTTCAAAGGTTTCCATACCTTCTACTTCAAGGCCTGAGTCGGTTAAGTAATCAGAAATTTGTTGCGGGGTTAAATCAGTTTTTATAAGCGTTTTAAGCCAGTTATGGGATATTTTCATCGTGTTATTTATTCCTTTATTTTAAATGATTTAAGTATTATGTAGTCTTAATAACCAATGGATTCGCGATTTTTGTGACGTATGCTTAAGATACTTTCGGTTGTTTTATTAATTTGATAAGAGATACGGTAGCTGAGAACTATATACTGCTTTAAACGTGTCATTATTATTTTTTTTAAATCTGTCTTGTGAAGGATTATTATATTCTAATAACAAGCTTTCAATCATATCCAATAACTCATTCCCAACGATGTCAATAGCGTCAGGAGCTTCTTTGGAGAAATATTTTAATATTTTGTAATAATGTGTTGCGGCATTTTTAGACCAAACAATTGTTTTTATTTTCTTTTGAACCATGTTTTACTTTGTTTTAAAACATCGTTATGTGTCACAGATTATCCGGTTTCAATTTGTTTTAAAGACTCTTCAATTTCAATGTTATATTGCTCTACGGTAATTCGGTTTTCTTTTTTATCAATATTTAAAATGTTTTTCACCATATCTAATAATATCTCTTGTTGCTGTTCGACAACAAAGGTAAATAGGTGTCTAACTGCTTTTTTACTTGTGTTGAAGCCATTGTTTCATTTTTATTCAGTGAAAGCAAATTTACAACATATATGTCCTAAAAGTAAAATTAATACGGCAAAGTATTAGCCGTTTTTCTAATATCAGGTTATATTTGCAGCGTGGCACAAACAGGCAAAGACATACAAAAAGCCAAACAACTTTTAATAGGAGGCGAACCGGTAGCAATACCAACAGAAACGGTGTATGGCCTTGCCGCCAACGCTTTTAATGCACAAGCCGTTGCTAAAATATTTGAAGCTAAAAACAGACCCGCGTTCGACCCTTTAATTGTACACACACACAGCTTAGAGAGTGTATATGATTTTGTTACCGAAATTCATCCGCAATTATTAAAGTTGGCTAACGTTTTTTGGCCGGGACCGTTAACCTTATTGCTTCCTAAAAAAAATAAAATCCCCGATCTTACTACTTCCGGTTTAAACAGAGTAGGGGTAAGGGTTCCGAGCCATCCGCTTACGTTGCAATTATTACAACAACTGGCGTTTCCATTAGCTGCACCGAGCGCAAACCCTTTTGGTTACATAAGTCCTACAACGGCAGCGCATGTTGAGAAACAATTAGGGGATAAAATTCCCTATATTTTAGACGGCGGTAATTGTGAAGTTGGCCTGGAATCGACCATTGTAGGCGAAGAGAACGGAGAAATTATTATTTACCGTTTAGGCGGACTATCAGTTGATGCCATTGAAAACATTATAGGCAGCGTATCTATACAATTAAACCAATCGAGTAACCCAAAAGCTCCGGGACAATTAAAAAGCCATTACGCTCCTAAAAAGCCTGTTTTAACAGGTAATGTAGAAGAGCTTTATCATTCGCATAGCCATTTAAAAATAGGGTTTATTATTTTTGGTGAATCGGCTATAGATCTGAAAGGCAATCTCGTTAAAAATTTATCATCCACACAAAATTACCATGAAGCTGCCGCTAATTTATTTTGTTTTTTAAGAGAGTTGGATGAGTCGGATGTTGATATTATTATTTGTGCTATTTTACCGGGCATGGACCTGGGATTGGCTATTAACGACCGTTTGCGGAGAGCGGCAGGTTAGCTTCATTATAATATAACATTTTTTTGTTTTACACAAAATAAAAAAATCCTACATTTACCTCAATGTCAAAAATTACCATTGCTATAGACGGTTATTCATCCTGCGGTAAAAGTACCCTTGCAAAAGCATTGGCTCAAAAGCTGAATTATAATTATATTGATACCGGTGCTATGTATAGGGCAGTTACTATTTATTGTTTAAGGAACGACATTATTACGGATGCGAAAGTAGATTATGATAAACTGCTAGCGTCTTTGAAAAACATTGAAGTGTCTTTCGGCTATAATACCCAAACTAAAACATCGGAGGTATTATTGAACGGTGAGCATGTAGAGCGCGAAATACGTACTATGCATGTGGCAAACAATGTTAGTGCGATCAGTTCTATTAAAGAAGTTCGGCAAAAAATGGTGATCCTTCAACGTGAAATGGGAAAACATAAAGGCGTTATCATGGACGGCAGAGATATTGGTTCCCACGTGTTTCCTGATGCTGAATTAAAGTTATTTATGACTGCCGAAGATTCGGTTCGTACGCAACGCCGTTTAGATGAATTGAGCAGTAAGGGTGAATACCACACGTTTGAAGATGTGAAACGCAGCTTACAAAAGCGCGATCATGATGATACAACGCGAAAAGAAAATCCTTTAGTTCAGGCAGAAGATGCCTTAGTGCTTGATAACACTGACCTTAGTAAAGAAGAACAACTGGAATTTGTTGTAAAGCTGATTGATGATCTTTTACTTACAAAGGATGAATTTTTGAAACCTGTTGCCAAGCACTAAAAACGCCAAACGTTTAATTACAATCCTACCATTTTTTGAGTTTCGTAATCCCACACTTTTAAACGAAAGCACGCCATCACCTCTTTAGGGTTCAAGGATGTTTTTTTAGGGTTTTGTAATTCCGGGAAAGCCGCCATTACTTCGGGTAACCGATAAAACGGAATGCGTGAATTCATGTGATGAATGTGGTGATAGCCTATGTTTGCCGTTGCCCAACGTAATGGGGTAATTAACTCCATATAGCTCGATGAATCTAAGGCCGCACCTTCATACGTCCATTCCTCATTACCTGCAAAACTTACTGTAGGGAAATTATGTTGGGCATAAAATAAATAACTACCCATTGCGCCTGAAATAAAATGCGGAATAGCACACATCAAAATCCATGTTTGCCAACCTAAAAAATAAAAAACACAAAACTGGTAAGAAAAATGTAAAATAAGCGCCACTAAAGAATCAATATTTTTTGAAAAACGATTTATGATAGATTTAATGCACATACCATACATGAATGTAAAAAAATAACCGAAAATAATAGTTAAGGGGTGGCGGATAAATAAGTAATGACGTTGTTCTGCTTTGGGGATTTTTTCAAATTTTTGCTTGGTATAAATAGGGTAGGAGCCGATGCTTGCACTGAACAGCTTCGAGTTGTTTTTGTGATGGTAATCGTGGCTGGCGCTCCAAATGCCTGTTGGCGCCAATACATAAAAGCCAAAGAGGGTGAATAAAGCGTTGGCCAACGGCGACTTATCAAGTATGGCTTTGTGCTGATGGTCGTGGTAAATAACGAACAGACGCACAATCACAAACCCCGCACAAATGCTGCAAAATAATTTCAGTGTCCAGTGAACGTTATAGACTGTGCCGATAAGAAAAGCTATTAATATAAAAAAACTTGAGAGCGTTAAAAACCAGCTTTTTGCGCGATCTTCTTTAGCAAAGGGTTTGGTCGCTAATATGAGTTTTTTTCCTGTAAGCATAAAGTGTATAAAGATATTATGTAAACCCTATATTAACAAAAAAGTTTATAAACCAAAAAGAGGCTGATAACAGCCTCTTTAATAAAATGAGAATATTACAAATTATAAATTACCCTTTTACTTTAACCATACCCTGAGCCATTTTTACAGCCTCATATAAATTTACGGTACCGCCTGTTTTAGATAATTCTTTGAATTTGATCATTTCGTCTTTAGTACCGGGTTTTATCACTTTCATGTCTTTGTAGGTTTTAATAGATGATTTATTTAAAATTTTAATGATCTGTTTTGGTGTCAACTCAGGATAATAGGATTTTAAAACCGCTGCAACGCCTGCTACTACAGGGGCTGCCATGCTTGTGCCGCTTGCGTCTTTATAAAGGCCTTCGGGCACGGTTGAATGGATGTCGACACCCGGTGCAAACAAATCAACCGTTTTTTTACCATAGTTACTGAATGGAGCAGCCATCTCATCATTAGATTTCCAGCTTAACGCGCCAATATCCATAAAGTTAGAAGGGATTTTTCCGTTCTCCAGTTTTTTGCATGGGTAGTGTGTAATTTCATCAATATCTTCGGAAGCATTACCCGCCGCATGGATCAATAGAACACCTTTGCTTTCAGCATATTTTACGGCATCATCTACCGCTTTTTTACCCGGTGAATATTTTTTGCCGAAGCTCATGTTTAAGATCACAGCGCCGTTATCTACTGCATATCTTATAGCGTTTGCAATGTCTTTATCGCGTTCGTCACCGTCGGGCACACAACGTACGCTCATAATACGCACGTTATCCGCAACACCGTCCATTCCTAAATTATTTTTGCGTGATGCGGCGATAATACCTGCTACATGTGTACCATGAAAAGCTCCCGGTCCTTTACAGTCTGCATTACCATAATATTTTTCATTAATATCGTTGTAATTATCTCCAACAATGGAACGCGTATCTAAATTAACATCCAGGCGACTGCCGTCCATGCTTGCCAAGGCTTCATCCAATTGTGAGATCAGCTCTTGCGGGTCCATTCCGGCAGAAGCCTGTGCTACTGCAATTGCCTTTCCTTGCTTATCTTTTTGCTCTTTAGCGTCAAACTTTTTAAGATCATCGACCGTAACTTTTTCAACTCCTTTTTCTTTTTTAATTTTTTCCACGACACCTGCAACGGCATCTCGAATAAATTTATACTGATTGGTTTGAGCCTCTCCTTCCGCAACCTCTTTGTCGTAATCCGCTTTAACTATTTGATAGTATTTGAACTCTTTTTTTTCGGCTTTAGTTTTAAGATCGCTTTCTGATTTACCGTTGTATTTAGTATTCAAATCTTTGTAAACACGGGTTAATTCAAGGTTATCTTTCTCAATATTTCTTCCGTCCTTATTACCTATAAAATTCCAACCGTGTATATCATCTATGTAACCGTTTTTATCATCATCAATGCCGTTTCCGGCTATCTCACCCGGATTAGTCCACATAATACCTTTTAAATCTTCGTGCATATAATCAACGCCACTGTCTAAAACACCTACAATAATAGTGGTAGACTTTTTACCTTTTAGTAATTCTTCATAGGTTTTTTCAGTACTTACACCATTCACATTATCTTTAGTAGCATCTAAATTAAACCAGTTGTCGGGCCGTTTAGTTTGTGCCTGACTTATCAGTGTAAAACATAATGAGGCAGCAAGAGTTATTTTTTTCATATATAGATATTATTTATTTTGATTTGGAATGCAACATACTATGAATGTGTGTTTTTGCATTTTACGTATGGTAATTTCGTAGGTAGATTTATTAATATAAAGCAATTTACTGCTTAATTTTTTTAGAAAATGTTAATTTTTGCAGAATGAAATAACAGATGATAAAAGGTTAATTACTCATTTGAGAAATTCCCTGGATTAAGTCATGCTTTGTAATAATGTGCACGCTTCCTCCAAGGTCGGTCATTAAAACCGCGTTATTTTCTTTATTAATAAGCTTTGAAATATCTTCCATTGTTGCTTGTTCGCTCACCATAGGAAAAGGCGGCTGCATTAAATCAGATACCTGTTTTATTTTTAAGGAAGGGTCTGCAAATAGTTTGGAGAATAACATGCTGTCATTTAATGAACCTACAAATTCATTTCCTTTTTTAACCGGCATTTGCGAAATACCAAACTTATTCATAACCGTTAATGCGTCATTAATAGTAGAGTTGGCATCAACCGTAATTAATTTTTGGTTTTTGTGAGAAGAGATCAGGTCAATGGCTTTTGGTTTTTTTATTTCAAGGAACCCGCGGTCTCTCATCCAATCATCGTTAAACATTTTACCTAAGTAACGTGTGCCGTGGTCATGAAAAATAACAACTACCACATCGCCGGGTTTAAACATGTTTTTCATTTGCATTAAGCCTGCCATGGCAGAACCGGCACTGTTACCGGCAAAAATACCTTCTTCACGCGGAATGCGACGGGTCATTATTGCCGCGTCCCTGTCGGTTACTTTTTCAAAATGATCAATTAAATTAATGTCTACATTTTGCGGTAAAAAATCTTCACCGATTCCCTCCGTGATGTACGGGTAAATTTCGTTTTTATCAATAATACCGGTTTCTTTTAATTTTTTAAAGATAGAACCGTAAGTATCAATGCCTAATACTTTAATGTTGGGATTTTTTTCTTTTAAATATTTACCTGTACCACTAATGGTACCGCCTGTGCCAACACCAACCACTAAGTGTGTAATCTTTCCTTCGGTTTGTTCCCAAATTTCAGGCCCTGTTTGTTCGTAATGCGCCACACTGTTTGATAAGTTATCGTACTGGTTGGGTTTCCATGAATTGGGAACTTCTTTTACTAAACGTGACGATACAGAATAGTATGATTTAGGATCTTCCGGCTCTACGTCGGTTGGGCAAACAATAACATCTGCTCCAAAGGCACGGAGGGCATCTACTTTTTCCTTGCTTTGTTTATCGGTAGTGGTAAAAATACATTTGTAGCCTTTAATAATAGCGGCTATTGCTAAACCCATACCGGTGTTACCGCTGGTGCCTTCAATAATAGTCCCGCCCGGTTTTAAACGTCCGTCTTTTTCCGCATCTTCAATCATTTTAAGGGCCATACGGTCTTTAATAGAATTGCCCGGGTTTGTGGTTTCAACCTTTGCCAGTACGGTACAAGGCAGGTCTTTGGTAATATTATTTATTTGTACTAAGGGCGTATTGCCGATTGTTTCTAAAATATTTTTGCTGATTTTTTGATACATTATAGTAATTTATTTTTGTGACGTAAAAATAGAAAAACAGTGTATATATAACATACACTGTTTAAAAATGTTGGTAACTCTACTTACCGACTCATTTAAAGAATTAAAAAATAGGATATGCGCGGGGCTATAAGGCCGAAAGGATATTTTTTTCTACCCGCTCTAAAATATGTTCAGTAGGGTGTTTAATAAAAGTGTCGCCTGTTACTTTTTCATACAGTTCAATGTACCGGTCCGAAATTTCATTTACCCATTCATCACTCATTTCCGGTATCTGTTGCCCTTCTTTACCCTGAAACCCGTTATCAATTAACCAACGGCGAACAAATTCCTTACTTAATTGTTTTTGTTCCTCCCCTGTCTTTTGTCTTTTTTCATATCCTTCTTTGTAAAAATAACGAGATGAATCGGGGGTATGAATTTCGTCCATTAAAATAACTTTGCCCTCATATAAGCCAAATTCATATTTGGTATCTACTAATATCAATCCCATTTTATCGGCAATTTCTTGTCCGCGGGCATATAATTTACGGGTATAATCTTCCAGCTGTACATAATATTTTTCTTCTACCAGGCCTTGTTTTAAGATGTCTTCACGGCTAATATCTTCGTCGTGCCCTTCGGAAGCTTTGGTAGTTGGGGTAATGATAGGTTCAGGTAATTTATCGCTTTCTTTTAATCCTTCCGGTAATGTAACACCGCAAAGGGTTCTTAATCCGTTATTGTAAGTTCTTGCAGCATGCCCCGCTAAATAACCTCTTATTACCATTTCTACTTTAAATGGTTCGCATAAACGGCCAATGCTAACAACAGGGTCTGGCACAGCTGTAATCCAATTAGGGACTATATCTTTAGTAGCTTCCAAAAATTTAGAGGCAATTTGGTTTAATACTTGTCCTTTATACGGAATTCCTTTGGGCAACACCACGTCAAATGCGCTAATACGGTCGCTTGCCACCATTACGAGCAATTTATTGTTTATATTATAAACATCCCTTACTTTTCCTTTATAAAAACTTTTTTGGTTTGGTAAATTAAATTGTGTTGAAGTAAGTGCTAGCATGGTATTTGTTTTTTCAGGCAACAAATATAAAACTATTTGGCCGGGCCTTGTTCAATTTTTTCGGGGATAATTTCCTCGGCCTCAATTTCTTCAATGGCATGCGCTCCTTCTTTATTAAGAAATTGAATATAATCCTGCTTTGTATAATAATAAAGCCACATAAATGCCATAAACCCGCCAAAGGTATAATTACCCTGCCTTGCTAATTGCAATAATATAATTATTAAAACAGCATTAGAAATAAGCCAATGGTAATCTGCTTCGGGATGATCAGGATCTTTTTTGACATAACTATTTCTTATAAACATAAACATGAAAACCAAACCGAACAATCCTGTTTCTGATATGATCCTTAAAAGCATAGAATTAGCATCAGATGTATTATTGTCATATTCACCTCCAAGAAGATAACTGAGATCGTATTTTTCAAAAATATATTGGTGAGATCCGAGTCCTGTGCCAAAAAACGGGTTATGAATAAAGTTGTTTTTTGCTACTATATAGTTGTTGTATTGTACAAAGCTGGAACCGTGTATGGTTTGAAGTAAACGTCTTTTTCTCATTAATTTTACAAGAGCGCCGCCTCTGTCATCATTCTCTTCTTCTGTTTCTAAAACTTGGTCTATGTAAAGTGTTTTAATTCCATCCATCCTTGTTCTGAACTCCTTGACATTATGGTATGCGAAGAAAAACAAAATAAAGCTGAGAGGAAGAATAATCGCGATATAACGTACTACTCCAAAGTTAATCAATAACAAAATCAGGATAAACAAAACACCCAGGTAGGCCACGGAAGAAGTTGAAAATATATAAGTGAAGCAAATAGCGTATGCCTGGAGATGAGTAATAAAATAGGTTTTACGAAAAACTAAATTATAAACGCAAATAAAAAATGCAGGCCCAAGACTGGCCCCTACATAGGAAGGTTCGCAAAAAATACTGTTTATCCTTATTCCCAAACCGCCCGGTATGATTCCCCATTTATTAAAACCAAACAAAATCCGAAAATCATATCCGTATTTAAATCCGACTAAGTAAGATATTAATTGTATAATACCAATAACAGATACAACATAACTCCATTGCATATAAATAGAGAAAAATTTTACGATATCTCTTTCATAATATTCGAATACATAATAAAAAAATAAGGAACCTACAAAGATGTTAGCATATATCTTTATAAAGAAGGCAAAGGTATTATTGCCATATAAAATATTTACTATCCCAAAAAGCAATAAGGGCAACATTAAGTATAAAAGTTTTGTAGGAAATTTATATTTAAATATAAACCTCAGTAATAAAACGATTAGGCCTATATAAGAAATATAAAATTCAAAAGGAGTCTTAAAAAGGACTATAGCACTCATGAAAATAACTAAAAAAATAAAAAAGTCTGTTATTTTACTAAGCATCCCTAAAAATAATATAAATAAATGAGATTAACCGGCTACCGGCTCTGATTTCCGGAACAAAAGATGTATCAGTATACCTATAAATGGCTTATTTTATAACTGAGAGTAATTGATTAATAATGTTGTTCCAGTTAAATGTTGAATTTATTATTTTTAACGAATGCTCTTTTTTTGACGATAATTCTTTATAAGAATTAATAGCTTTTTTTATAGCTTCTTCTAATAAATCAGGCCTTCCGGGTTCAATAAGCCAACCATTTGCACAACTTACCATAGCGGAAACAGCACCGACATCGGTTGCTATAATTGCCAGGCCACTTGCCATACCTTCCAAAATAACGTTTGGGAATCCTTCGCTCCAACTTGGGCATAAAAGCACATCAGATTGTTGCAATATATATCTAATCTTTTGAGCATCTCTTATTTCGCCGTAATAAATAATATCGGGGTGTATTATTTTTTCGCTATCTGGAATAGGCCCTATAAATTCACAAATAAAAGATGCTTGTTCTGAAATAAGTTTTTTTAAAACTTCATTTAACTCTACTATGCCTTTTCTCCTTTCGTATCTTCCCAGAAACACAAATTTAATTTTGCTGCCGGGATGAGCGGCTATTGATTCGCTAACTAATTCTTTTTCTACACCGGATGGAATCTCGATAATTTTTGAGGAATCAACCCCAAGAGATTTTATAATTTCTGTAATTTTTCCTCCATAAGAAAATACTGTATCTGCTTGAAGAGTCAGCTTCTTTACAGAAGGTCTTAATAGATACTGTTGAACTTTTGATTTTAGATCGGGAGCTGTTTGGAACATTTCGTAACCATGAAATTTTACCCCTATTTTACAGCATTCAATTTCCCCCCTATGTTTTGTATTGATAAGCTTCCAACCCGAAAAGCCTTTAGTGTATATGAAATCATACTTGTGCAAGTCAGCTTTTATCGAATTGTACGCTAATTCAGAGTATTTATAGGAAGCATATATATAATGGCCCGGAAACCTCAGAGGTTTCGGAAATTGTAAAACAATTGAACGAATGTATTTTTTTTCTTCTTCGGTGAAACAGTCTAAATCATTAATGTTTAACTCTGAATTATTATAATGTAAAAGGTCGACGTTAATGTGCTGCTTGGCTAAATATTTGGCAAGATAAAAAGAATGCTTTTGCATGCCCCCGATCACGTATGGCCATATCCCGTCAGTTATTAGAGCAACCCGCATTACAGTTTTATTTTTGAAGACAATTTTTTGGAAGGTTTTTCAACAAGAAGATACATGATAAAAGAAGATATAAATGTAACAATTAATCCTACAAAAATAATAAGTGTCTTTTGGATTGTACCGGTCGCGTATTTACATAATAAGTTTATAACAGCCGCGCCTATAATAGGGTGTATCAGGTAAATAGAATAACTCATTTTCCCAAGCCGGTTTAATACGGGAACTTTAATTTCCGAAAACCATAAAATAATAGCAGCTGTTCCTAAGCCGCAATAAGCAAACGCATGATTAATAAATGCATAGTTATAAATAAAACATGCTATAATTACAATTATGCATTCTACAGAATTTATAATTTTTGCTTTATACTGAAATATACTGATCCCAAATAAAAACAACGGAGCATATCCCGGATAGTGGTTTAAGCCGGGATCAGGGATCATATAAGCCATTGCAAAACATAATAGGTATGCCATTATTCTAACAAATAGCTTTTTGTTCACATACAATACGAACATAAGTGCCGTTACCAGGTAATATTGAAATTCAATAGCAAGCGTCCAGTACACATTGTTAAGCCATTTGTACTGAGGAAAAAAATTAATAAGGTAGCCAAAATGCAGACCTATGCGTTCGGCATTCAGTTCACCAATTTGATCGATCCCTAAATGAAATTTTGATTTAATAAAGATGATGGTTAATATAAGGATGATGGATATAATGTAAGGCGGCTCTAATCGTATAAAACGTTTTGCGATAAATTTTAATACCGAGTTTAATTTATAATTGTTTTGGTACATCGACCATGGGATAATGAAGCCTGAAATAATAAAAAATACAAATACTCCGTATTGCCCGTAATAAAAAATATCAAAAACAGTTTTTGGGAAAACCAGCCCTGTAGTTGTACAAATAAAATGATACATGCAAACGCTTAGGGCGGCAAAAGACCTTAAACTATCAATAACGTTAACTTGTTTCACTTGTTTAAAAGCGTTAAGTATTGCTCTTTAAATTTTTCTTTTGTAAAACAATGGTTACTTAAAGTATGAATTCTCAATTTTTCTGAATAGGGAACAGAAGATACATTTTCAGGATTAAAGGCAAGATCCTCAAAACGCGTAAAATCAGTATAGTCTCCTAAATTCTGTGATATAATTACTTTTAGTCCGCAGTTAAGGTACTCTGCAAATTTTACGGGTGATGCTACCTTGTTTGTAATGCTTTGTTCCCTGTATAATATGCCATAATCGGCTATGTATAAATATTCTTTTACCTTTTGGGGTTCAACAAATAATACGGTTACTTTTTCTTTAAATAACTGTATTACTTTATTGGATGAATCAAACCGATCAGATAAAATAATTAATTTGGCATCGGGATGTTTTAAATATTCACACATCATATCATCTACTAAATTAAATGATTGCCAGCCTGCCGAAGAGCCTGAATAAATAAATAGTATATCCTCTTTTTTAAAACCCAGTTTATTTTTTTTCAATAAAATATCTGCTTCAATAGGAAATTCGGAAGAGAAGTCATTGCTTAATGTACAAGGAATAATGACATGATTTGAGTTGTGATAGTTGTATTTTTCTTGCCAATAATTAACCAATGAATTTGATACAGCGAGTTTAAAGTCAGGTTCATGTATCGAGGTTTGTTCAAGTTCTCTAATTTGTTCTTTAATTTTATTATTATCTATAACATTATATTCAGTAAGTTCTGCGTGATAAGCTCCCCTGGCATCAAATATCACTTTTTTACAAAGGTTGTATTTTTTTAGTTTCAACGCTAAGTTTGTTGCAAAAGGCCCGCGAGTCATAATTGTTTTATGTTTCTTAAATAACATAATAACAATAAGGCTGTAAAAATTTAATTTCCAAAACCTTACTTTAGGAAACATGGGAATGACCAATGCATTAGGGCATCTTGTAATTATTTTTTCGCGGTTAGCAAAAAAATTCCTTAATGATATGAGTGCGATAAGCTTTACCTTTTTTTGTGAAAGATGGTTCAGGTAATTAACCACATCAATAACCTGCGAATTATAAATCCCTGAAGGGGCATCATTATACGTTAAATAGATCATTTCAGAGCGTTCGATAAATTCTCGAAAATACGTTCACTTGCCTTGCCGTCCCACAATTTTGGAATAGTTCCTTTTTTGTATGTTTTGTTTTCTATTTGCAACAAATAGGATTTAATAATTTCAAGGTTAAACGGAACAAGTGTATTAGTGCCAACACTACAGGTTATCGGCCTCTCGGTATTATCGCGTAGTGTTAAGCACGGTACCTGTAAAAAGGTGCTTTCTTCCTGTATGCCCCCACTGTCGGTTAAAATAAATTTACTGTATTTAATCAATTTCTGAAACGCAAAATAATCAAGAGGCTGTGTAAAAATCAGCTCTTCTATATTTTCAAATTCCTGCTTCAGTTTAAAGTTTTCTATATTTTTTAAAGTTCGAGGATGAACCGAAAATACAATTTTATATTTTTTTGAGATATGAATGATCAAATCCAGCAGCTTCGTTAATCCTTCTTTAGTATCAACACAGGCAGGCCTGTGCATCGTCATTAATACATATCGGTTAGGATCAATATTTAATGTATTCATAATATTAGCGCCTTCAATTTGATTGTGATAGGCTACCATCGTATCTATCATTGTATTGCCTACAAAAAACATATTTTTTTGATCAGCGCCTTCTTTTATTAAATTGTCCCAACCGCTTTGCTCTGTTATTAAAAAGTAATTTGTAATATTATCTGTTATGATCCGATTGTGTTCTTCCGGCATTGTTTTATCAAAACTTCTAAGCCCGCTTTCTATATGGGCAATCGGTATATTTAATTTATTTCCTGTAATAGCAGCAGCCATAGTTGAATTAACATCACCTACCACCATTAACAGATCAGGATTAAACTCAGTTTTTATAAGCTGCTCTAACTTTACCATAATTTCAGCTATTTGTGTATTTGTTGAAACCGCGGTAGAAATATTTAAAAAATAATCAGGAACTAAATTGAATTGTGTAAAAAACACATCGGCCATTTTTTCATCAAAATGCTGGCCGGTATGTACTATTTTTAAATCAATGTTTTTATAAGCTAAAGCAACTTTTTTAAATTGGGTTACCTTTATAAAATTAGGGCGTGTCCCAATAACAACCAATATTTTTTTAGTGTTCATTTAATTTTTCTTTTTCCTGGTCAATAATATCTTTGGGCACTTTGAGGCCTTTTAAAGATAGTTTTAAATGTAATAAACTATCATAAGCCCTGCAAACAATCGGGGAAATATCTTTTTTCCATAGATATCCTTTTTTTAGCTCGGCCCCAAAGCGTTTTTTAAAATTTTGAATCCCTTCAAGCTTTGTTCCTGTTATATCTGATAATCGCGCTCCCACAAAGTCATAAACCTTTGTATGTGTTTTTTTTAATTCACACATGCAACTGTAATGCAAAAATTTTATAGCGCCGTCAGATGCTGTTGTATATGCAGAAGCTCCATGTAAATAATAGGCTCCGTATTTAGTGTGCATTATAAAAACACCTCCTTGTAATTCATTATTTATATAACAGTTTGCTATTAAAACAGATTGTGACACAGCCTGCACTAATTTTTCCAATTCGTGTTTTGACTCGAAATACATTCCTGTTCTATCCATTGTATTTTTGTGTAAAGACCAAAAAGCAGGCAATTCGCTTTTACCGGTCCTTATTTCCGGATTTAGTTTTTGTGTAGTCCTTATAGCTGTTCTATACCTGGCTTGCATATTATTAATTAATTGTTCATCAATGTGATTTTGTAAATCAATAACGAAAGATCCGTATGGAGCGAATGTACAATTGTCAGGTAAAGCATTAAATAAGGCAAAATTAACAGACTGAATAATGCGATGTGCTAATTTTTCTTTTTCAATAAAAGAAACAGCTTCATTTAAGAATTTTTTTTCTTCATCGCTTGTTAATTCAGTGCCGGTAATAGCTAAAGGCTTAAAATGAAATTGAACCGTTTTTAAAAATTTATTTTTTTTAAGAACAACCGGAGTGGAAGCGATCTTGTTTTTTAAGATAAAAAATGATCTTCCTGTACTTTCAATATAATTACCATAGCTTTTGGTAAATGAAAAAGGAAAGTCTTCATTTATAAACGTCAAGGCATCGCTATTATTTGTGTAATTCAGTAATTGCATTATTTCTTTTTAGCAATAAGCAAATACCCGTTTGTAAATACTTTAGAGGCGGTAGGGTAAGGCATTCTATCATAATCACAGGTTTCACGATTATCATAACTTTGGTTGTTCTCTATAATATTAAAGTATGTTTCGGCGACTCTCGAAATTAATGCAGGTGAATAATTAATATAGTTTCTATCCGGATAATACAAATCTGCTTTACAAACCGCATGCGGGTATTGAATAAAAATAATACCTCCCTTATTTAAAATTGAAGCGCATTTTTGAAAAAATTCATCAATTTTACTGACAGGTACATATTCCAAAACACTAATAGAATAGAGTGCATTATAATGATTTGAAAACTCCGTATTTAAAAAGTTACTGCAAAAAAATGTATTACCGGGCAGTTGCTTTTTAGCGGATGTAATCATTGCTTCGCTTACATCTATACCTGCCACAGTATATGTTTCATTCAATAATGACATATAAATACCCGGCCCGCAACCAAAATCTAAAATATTGTCCCCGGCAGTAATATAAATTTTAAGCGTATTTATGAGTTTATTTTTAATAATGGTTAATGTATCCTCCACTTCTTTTGTGTGTGAAAATCCTGCATTTTCCTGTATTGTTTTTGATGTATTATAGTTAAAAAGCTTCCATTGTTTTGCTGCCATCTGCAATTTAGCATCGTAACCTGTAGCTATTAATAAATTATTAACAAAGCGGTTATTGGATATTAAGTTGTATAAGCTCATAGTTTCTTTTTTGCAATTAAAAGATAAGAGTTTTTATAAGTCCTGTCTGTAGCGGGGTTTAAGCTTTTATAAGGTTGTTTGTCGTAATATTTGATATTTCTGTTATCAAATGCATGCCTGTGTTCAATTATTTCAAAATATGGTGCTATCAGTTTCTCAATAATTGTAGGACTGTACTGAATATATGAAATATCTTTATAAAGAAGATCGCCTATAGAGATGGCATGAGGGTAATTTAAATATAAAATACCTTTCGGTTCCAAGTGATTATGTATTTTTTTTATAAAGCTTGTGATTTCACTTCTTCGTATATAGACGAATACTCCTATGCAATAAATAAAATTAAAAGTTACAGGCATTGAAATACTCATAAAATTTCCCTGGTAAAAGGTTGCTTCCGGTACATTTTTTTTTGCTAACGCAATCATATCTTCATTAATATCGGTTGCATAAAGTTTGTAATTACTGTTTTTTAAAAGACTTAAATACATTCCCGGCCCACATCCTATATCTAAAATACGATCCTGTTCGGTTAATGATTTTTCTATTTCTTCTATTAAGTTTTTTTTCGATTTAAATAGTACTTCATTTATCTCTTCTCTCTCACTGTAGCCCGCAATTTCTTGAATTGTTTTATTTTTATTTACTTTATATGATAGATAAGGATTTAAAGTACGATTCCAATTTTTATCTAATTTAAATAAAATCAAAAAATTATTTAATAAAATATTATTTGTAAATGAATTTAATAAATATTTAATTATTTTTTTAACTGATTTCATATTGTAATTTTTTAGTTAAGTTTACAATATCAAACTGCTGTTTTAAGTCAATAAAAGAAGAATTGAAAGATATCATTTCATCAAGTAAGTTCTTAAAGAACAAATAATTGTCTGAAACAGTAAAATTAGTACCGATTTTATTTTCTTTTAGAAAATCAGAAAAATCTCCGCTTTCACCTATAGATACAGTATATTTATTTAAATATAAATAATCTGAAAATTTAGTTATAAAAGAATTTTTATATTCATCTGATAAAATAGTTAAACCGATCTGCGCTTCATTTAATTGATAATAGTATTCTTCATTAGATTTAATGTCAGCATCAACAAATAAATTTTCCAACTTTAAATTATTTATTTCTTCAATAAGGTAATGATCGATTGTACCACTAATATTAATTTGAAATTTATGGTACACTTGGGGCAACTTGTTCTTTAATTCCTCAAACGATTGTATAAAATGAAATAATTGATTATTTAGATCAGATGAAATAGTTCCTGCAAAAAACAAGTTTAATTTACCGGTAAGATTTAAATCTTTTAAAACTAGATTTTTAAAATCATCTTTATCAAAACCGTTATGTAAAGTAATTATGTTTACACAATCGTTCTTTAGTCGGTTTTTTATCGTTTTTTTTAAATGATCATCAACACATAGTATCGTTGAACAATTATTAACAGCAAAGTTTTCTGCATATTCAAAAAAAAGTTTTTGAGGTTTAGAAAACGTTACAAAAGACCTGTAAAAAGAATGATCATTCCACAAATCTCTATAATCTAATACTAAATTATAATTCAATTTTTGTTTAAGTTTAGCGGCATAATAAAATAAATACGGATCACCGCTTACAATAACTAAATCAATTTGATCGGCTTTAATTGTGTTTTCTATTGCCTTCCAAAATTTTGGATTTGGGAAAGAAGTAATTATATCAGGAGTATACTTTACTAATTTCAAACTTTTAATCAGTATTTTTCGAAATATTTTTTGTATTACATGTTTAGGAGAAAATAAAATATTTTGAAACTGAAATTTAAAACTGTTAACCATTATATTACGGTTTTCAATTATGTCTCTATTCCATAAAGATTTTATGTGGCTTATGTTTTCAGCATTAAACACAGTAATTTTAAAATCTTTATACGATAAATATTTCGAAAATTTGGCCCATCTTCTTCCGCCTATACCTGGGTGTGGTGGAAATGAGTAACAAATTAAAAGAATATTTTTGCTCATCATCAATTCATTTTTTCAAAATCTGTTTGTATTGTATACTTGTTTTTTATATGAGTTAATAATTTATCAAAGTATTTAATATTATGAGGACTTAGCATTTTTGGATGAGATATAAAATGAGTATAATAGTTATAGTGGATCAGTTTTTTGTAGGCTTTCATTTTAGTCATTTTAAGCAGTTCCATAGATATCATTTCATAATTATCAGAATTGCTGTGGATTAATCCTTCATCAATATCTTTAATAATCTGCTCTTCAGTTTTTGTAACAGAGATCCCGTCACCTAAATTTTTAATACCTCTCAAAGAAAGATATTTTAAAAATAATCTGTTTACTATTTTGTTTTTTATTTCAATATAAGAAATACTAAATTCTTTAAATGTGCCTTTAAAAGCTTCTATTTCAACATAATCATCAAAACAATATATTGGTTTCCGTGGCAATTGCGTATAATTATAATATACGTTTTCTGAAAAATTTTTAAAGTTTTTTAAAACTGAAAAATCGTTGGTTATTTTGTACCTGTTAAATAATGGTTTAAAATCTATAAATGGTTGTAAACACCATCCTCCCGCTCTGTAACCTGAAATATCATAAAATACATTAGCTTTTTCCTGAATTTTTTTAATAAACGAAATAGAAAACTCAAATAGTGCCTCTCTTGTTTTTTCATCAATATTATGAAATCTATATTTCCTTATATCTAATAATTCCCATTGATTAATATCATTGATGTATTTTGCATCTATCCAATGAGGATGGATATGAGGAAATATAATATGGCCTCTTTTGAGTACATTACATAATTGTGTTTCTATTTTAATATAATCTTTTTGTGTTTGCTCATTTTGTGTTTCTAACAAACGTTTTATATAAGTGGTATCAACAAAAAATATAGCCTTTTTAATTTGTTGCTTTTCTAATAAATTAAGAATAAGATCAGTAGGTTTAATGATACAATTATTTACCGTACCGCTCCTGATACCGAGAAACAACTCATAATCAAATGTTATAAGCACATCTTTTTTCACCTTATTATCCGTCGTATATGAATTAAATACTTGCGACTTGGTTAAAATATCAGATATAAATTTTGTTACATTCAATAAAGAAAAATTATCTATATCATATCTATCATTATAAGTAAAATCTAATTTCCCTGTAATAAGTTTATCAAAAAAATTATTTACTGAATTTAGATCAGTGTGTAAGCCTAGTTTGTTTTGAGTTAAAAACTTTGGGCCTAAACCATCTTCACAAAATAAAATAATGGGTGTTTTGGTAGAAATAATTTCATAAAATTTTGTAGAGATATTGTTTACATTATAACTTGGATTAAAGAGTAAAACGTAATCATAATTTTGGAATTTATGAAAGAGCTCAGAGCCGGGAATTTGATTGTAAAAAGTAACATTATCCGCTCCATATTTATCAAATGTTTTTTTATGATATTGCTTATCTGTATATATATCTAAAATAATTTGATTCTTATATTTACTCATTAAATGAGCAGTTCTTTCAATATATTCTTCAATGTTATGATATATATTTCCATACATAACAAGTCTTATTTTACCGGATTTAAGCTTTGGTAAAACAACTGATTCCCCCGGATCAAAAAAATGAGGGATATGAACAAACTTATCTTTAAATGCAGGATATTGATTTGTTAAATACAATTTCATATCTAAACTTGGTACAGAAAAAACATCGGAATGCTCAACCGCTTTGGCTTCAAGATCCAATTCATAAGCCATTCTTTTTGGCTCTAAATTAGGGAAGCCCCAATTAGGGCCCCACGTCCATGGATCACGCAGATCATTTAATATAAAAATATTATGAAACCATTTTCTTAACTCGGTTATTTGGTACATAACACCAAACGGCGCGCCTGTACAGATTACATGATTTATTTGATTTTCAAGAATAATTTTTTTTGCTTTTTTAAGCATGATTCTTTTCCAAAAAATAGTTCTGTCTAAATAGGAGCCTTTAGTTAAAAAGGGAAGTATGAGGATCCATAACTTATAAAGTATTTTTTGAAAAAAAGTATGATCAAATTTCACCAATACCTTTGGGTACATTCTTGGTAATTGATAAATTTTAATATTTGTATTATTTTTAACCAAATCCCACCATAACGATTTTTCATCAAACGGATTTTTAGCACAAATAACATGTACTGTGTATCCTAATTTGGTTAACTCTGAAGCATGCTTTGCCCAACGCCGGCCACCAATTCCATAATAAGGAGGAAACACATAAGATACCAATAATATATGCTTTAAATTTCCCAAAATTAGTTATGCCAAAACTTTATTAAATTTTAAAATTAAACCGGTTGACTTAATTAGTTTTTATGTATTTCGAAGAAAATAAGTAACCGCAGCAATTACTCATAGTAATAAACTTTATTTATCGTACGGGTACTTTATATAAGTTACTCTAAAGCTTGGAGTATAAGATACATTGCTTTTACCTCCAAAAACTACACGCTCCAACCGATTATCTCTTCTTGCCACATACGCAGTACTCGGCAGGGCATTAACTAAATAAAAACCGTAATTTGATATTTTGCCCGTAATTAATTTTTGCATTTGCCTTGCAATATTAAATGTGTATTGCTTAGTAGTGGAATCATAAGTGCCGTTATATTTTATAAAGTCTGTGTTTTCAAGTTGGTCAAATACCAATTCTTCCGTGCCGGATGCATCACTTGCAATTAACGCCAAATTTTCAGGGCCGCCAAACGTGCTATTGTAGCCCGACCTGTCTACCTTTAAAATTAATTCGGCCCGGCTTATGGATATATTTTGTGAATCGGAAAAAGCTTTGAGGAACGGTAAATAAACTTTAACCCTTGTTCCGCCAAAACTATTTATATATATATTGGCGTTTCCTTTTAATGTGTCATGTTCAATAACTTGCTGAAATAAATTAGTTACGGCAGCGGCATAATAATTATGATCAATGTGGTTTAACCTTAAAGCATCACTTCCTCTAAACGTAAACTGAGCTACTTTTACTTTAGCGCTTATTGAATTACCGTCGTGGTAATATAAATTTATTCCTGATACAGCATCATCCAGATCATATTCTATAATAGTTCCCCGGTTAAGAGGAGATATGTTTGAATTGTTTGATGATGTTATATAGAGGCCTTTGTAGGCGTTTAAAAAAGCAGTATTGTTTACTAAGTTACCGGTATTTTGTAAAATATATTGCCCTAAATTAGTATCAAACGGTAATATCAGGCAAATGGCTCCGTTCCTAACTTGCAAGTTAGTTTGCCTTGACGCTATTTTAGTTTTCGGAAAATGTTGATTGGTATAATAATGGGTACCGCCCACAATCTTTTCATTAAGCGAATAAACATCATAGCTTAAACCGGAGTATAAATTACCGGCATATCGGCCTGCAAAACGTAAAACTATTTCTGCCGAATCTAATATAGGATTACTGCCATACGATACATTGGTTAAGTTATTGGCAATAGAAAAGTTTGCATAGATGCTCGCATGAGTCTGTCCGAAAACAGGATCCTGTACACTGCCTAAAAATTTGTATTGATCATTGTAAGTTCGCACAGAATCAACCCGTTGTGTATGCATAAATATAGAGGAAGAGTCGGTTACCGTGATCCCCAATAAATCATTTGCAGGCTGTACATCCAATCCTAAAACACTTTCTGCATTTTTCTTTTTACAGGAAAATATAACAAAAACTAAACATATAAAAATGACAGGGCGTATTATACTCATAGCTAATAATTAAAAACGCATAATTAATCAAAATTATGCGTAATTAATAGTTAAAATTGTAAAATTTGTTATTCTAAAACGTTAGTCTGCAAGCACTTCAGTATCTTCCAGTACTAAATCATAAAATTCGTTGTAAGCATCGGCATATTCAGCTTCACCTTTAAATTCTAAAACAGGTTTTCCTGATTTTTTAGCATATTTTTCAAGCTCAGCATTAATGGTTTGGCTCCCGAAAGAAATTCCGTCGGAATGGTCAATTGCCAATTTCATTAAATTTATATAAGAAGCATCTTCAATATGTTTCAGGTCTTTTTTAGTAACACCGTCAATAATAGCTTTATCGACAATTTTTTTATTTAAAGCTTTAGTATATTCTTCCTCGTAAATAGTGAATATAATTTTAGTATCAGCAAATAAAGGGTCTTCGGCAAACGCTTTTTTAATATAAAGAGGCATTAGCCCTGTAAACCATCCGTGGCAATGAATGACATCAGGAGCCCAGCCAAGTTTTTTAACAGTTTCAATAACACCCCTGTTAAAAAACACAGTACGCTCATCATTATCATCAAAATATTTTCCGGTGGCTTTATCCGTTAAAACAGATTTCCTTTGAAAATAATCATCATTATCAATAAAATATACCTGCATACGTGCGGTAGGGATAGATGCTACTTTAATAATAAGCGGATGGTCAGCGTTATTAATTACAATGTTCATACCCGATAGGCGAATTACCTCATGTAACTGATGGCGCCTTTCGTTAATATTGCCATACTTTGGCATAAAAGTTCTGATTTCCTTCCCTCTTTCCTGAATAGCCTGTGGCAATCTTCTGGTTATTTTTCCTATGTGGGTTTCATCTAAATAAGGGTTAATTTCCTGCGACACAAAAAGAACTCTTGCTTTTCTCATAAAATGGGTTTAGATTTTGAATTTTTCCTTCGTTACACAAAAGTAATAAAAAAAAATCCATATATCAAAGTATTATTTAGCTTTGAGGCCAATTATTTAAATATATAAGTTGAACTATGCTTGTATTTGATAAAATAAAAGATCTTAAAAAGTGCCTTACGGATAAAAAAAAGACAGGGGCAACCATTGGCTTTGTGCCCACCATGGGCGCCTTGCATCAGGGACACATCTCTTTAATCACGATCTCAAAAGCTGAGACAGATTTTACGGTATGCAGCATATTTGTAAACCCTACACAATTCAATAATCAAACCGACCTTACAAAATACCCTCGTACACCGCAAAAAGACATTGCCTTGCTGGAAGAAGCGAGCTGTGATGTACTGTATATGCCCGACGTAGAAGATGTGTACCCTAAAAATGATAACCGCCAATTTAATTTCGGCTACCTGGATACTATTTTAGAAGGGGAACACCGACCCGGGCATTTTAACGGAGTAGGGCAGGTGGTAAGTATTTTATTGGCAGGCATACAACCGGATAAAGCCTATTTTGGAAGTAAAGATTACCAACAGGTTATGATAGTAAAAGAATTGGTTAAGCAATTACAACTTTCTACTCATATTATAGCATGCCCTATATTACGCGAACCGGACGGTTTAGCGATGAGTTCAAGAAATACAAGACTAAGTGGCGAGGAAAGGAAAATAGCTGCGCATATACCCGTTATGATGCAAAAAGCCATAGCTTTAATTAAAGAGAAAGACATTAATGCAGCTAAAGATTATATAAAAGCCGAAACTACCATGCATCCTTTAATGAAATTAGATTACTACGAAGTATGTGATGCCAATACGCTGCAACCTTTAAAACAATATATTCCATTGCAAAGCACAATTAGTTTAATAGCCGTATTTGTTGGAAACGTAAGGCTTATTGATAATTGGCCTGTATAAATTAATTAGAATGATCTACCTGCCAGGCAGCTTCTAAAATAAGCATCGAATCAAGCGATATGTTTTTTTCTTTCGATCGTTTTTTTGCATCACTCACCCATTGTTCGTTTTTTTTAATGTAATTAATCATGCGTTTAATTTTTTTTGAATATTCCGATTCTTCAACTTTTTTAATTCTCCTGCCTTTATAGTATCCTTCGACAGCTTCAATAAAACCCCAGCTTATTTTACGCAAGGTCGATTCTGTTGCCATGATCACAAATACATCATGCTTTGCAAGCTGCCCTCCTAAATCTAAATCTTCCACAGCTAGTTCTGTCGTTGAGCTTTCCGGAAATACCTGGCGGTTATAATACCAAAAATGATCGTCCTTAAAACAATTGGCTATTCCTAAATTATACATTCCCCAATAAAAGCTATCTGAGATAACCAATACTTTTGGTTTTGTTTTTCCGGTAGTATCAACAGGCACCATTTTAGGATAAGCTACATCACTGCTTTTTAGTTTAAACACTAAATTCATCGCATCTGCAATATCATAGTCTACTCCATGAGGTTGCTGCATGTTTACTCCGTTAAATTTTAAGTTTGGCATATCAATATGCATTAAACATTCCATGGTTTTAAGTAAAGAATCAACTGCCAATAATGTACCGTAAGTGCTCCAATGCACACTGTATTTAGGATACAGAGGATATTTGGATTTATATTTATTTTCAATGAACCATTTATTAAAATCAATCACCTGCAAACCTGCTTTTTTAGTTCCATCCGACAACAATTTATAATTGGTTTTACTACGCACCGGTAAATATTGATCGGGAATATATTCCGGATAAAAAGAAGCCTTACCGGGAGCAAATATTACAATAAGATGTTTTCCTAATTTAGTTAAAGTATCTGAAATAAATTTTAACCGGCTAATCGTATGATGAATGCTGTCTTCTCCTAAAAAATCTGTTCCGGTATAAGCATCTATATATGATTTTTCGTACAGGTAATTTTCTTTGCCGATAACAACACCTTTGGCGTTTGCTTTTCTGAAAATGCTGTAAGAAAGCTGGTTATTCAACCTTACAAATTCATTTCTGAAACCAAAGGATTCGTTAAGGTATGTTTCTTTTTTTACTTGATAATCACCATAAAACCAATCTTCTTCATTGAACAAACTATTTTCCGGGGCTTTAATATCGCCGTTTAGCGGGAACTCCTTTATGATATGCAGGTTGTCCTGGATCATAGGAAAAAACAGCAAGGCAAAGACACCTGCCAGTAATATTTTTTTATATGTGCCGGATAGATGCTGCATTAAAACCTAAAATAAATAAAAGGGTTAAAGCCTGAGGATGTAATAGAGCCCACAGATAAAATAAATAAAATAAGACAAGTTCCCCATACCCATAAATGCTTTGTGTTTGTGTACTCATTAAAATACACGGAATCCTGCATGCGTTGCCCGCGTTTGGTAACAGCGAAAAATGAAAACAAAATTGCAATAACAAACCACATTAAAAATTCAGAGTCAAAAGTTGTTCCTGAGTTTGTTTTAAATAACAGCATGTGCTTTATGTATCGAAACGCATCTTTTATTTTTTCCACTCTAAAAAATACCCAACCGAAATTGACAATTAAAAAGGTAATAAGAATACTCGGCAGCTTTCCTATTTTGGCTAATAGTTTACCTGAAAACGCTCGCTCCGTTACCAGGAAAAATCCGTGATAAGCGCCCCAGAATATGAAGCTCCAACTGGCTCCATGCCATAACCCCGATGCTAAAAACACCAACCATAAATTAAAGTACAGGCGGTAAGCGGGTACGCGGTTGCCGCCTAAAGGGATGTATAAATAGTTGCGCATCCAATTGCCCAGTGTAATATGCCAACGCCTCCAAAACTCCGTAATACTTTGTGAAATGTATGGATTATTAAAGTTTTCAGGAAATTTAAACCCCATCATTTTACCCAAACCAATGGCCATATCGCTGTAGCCGCTAAAATCAAAATAGATCTGAAAGGTGTACGCCAAACTCCCCACCCAAGCCGTTAATGTGTCCATTTGCGAATAATCGCTTCCAAAAATAGAATCAGCCACAACGCCCATTTGATTGGCAATTAATACTTTTTTTCCCAGTCCTAACGCAAAACGGTAAAAGCCTGTCAGGCGGTTATCAATCGTTTCACTGTGTGAGCGGTCTGTAATTTGATCGGCCAACTCATGATACCGGATGATAGGACCTGCAATTAATTTCGGAAATAAAATAATATAAAGCTGGTAGTCCCAAAATTTGGTTAATGGCTTGTGTACACGCCTGTATACATCTACCACATAGGTAATGGTTTCAAACGTATAAAAAGAAATACCGATAGGTAAAATTAATTTGGCCCAGTGAAATTGTTTTACAGTAACAATGGATAAAGCGTGGTTTACATTCTCAATAAAAAAGTTTGAATATTTAAAGTAAAACAGTAAGCCTACGTTTACAGCTACTGAAATACTTAAAAGCAGCTTACGGGTAGTTTCGTTAGTGCTCTTGTCCATCCATGTTACCAGGTAAAAATCGAGGAAAGTGGTAAGTAAAATAACAAAAATAAAATTAGGAGCTCCCCACGCGTAAAAAAAGATACTCCCGATAAGAATAACAGCGTTTTTATATTTTTTATCTACCGTAAAATAGACCAACATAAAAATTGGTAAAAAATACAAAAGAAAAACAATGCTGCTAAAAATCATAATTAAATAACGTGGCTAAGATAAAATTATTTTTGTGATTGAAACTTTTTATTAGCCCGGTTAAGCCGGAAAAAATGCTATTTTTGATGCCTGTTATTAATAGTTACACCCCTTATTCATCATTAATATGAGCAACATTAAGCCCGAAGATTTTTTTAAGAATATTATCTCTCACTGTAAGGAATACGGTTTTATTTTTCAAAGCAGCGAAATTTATGACGGCCTAAGCGCAGTGTATGATTACGGACAAATGGGTGTAGAGCTTAAAAAAAACATCCGCGACTATTGGTGGAAAGCCATGGTGCAAATGCACGAGAACATTGTAGGGATTGATACGGCTATTTTTATGCACCCTACTACCTGGAAAGCAAGCGGGCACGTAGATGCTTTTAATGACCCTTTAATTGATAATAAAGACAGTAAAAAACGTTACAGGGCCGATGTATTGATTGAAGAGCATGTTGCTAAAATTGAAGATAAAATAAATAAGGAAGTTGAAAAAGCAGCAAAGCGTTTTGAAAATTTTGATGCTGAAATGTTTAAATCAACAAACGGCAGGGTAAAAGAATACCAAGATAAAATTGAAGCGATAAACGACCGGTTTAAAACAGCTTTAAATGCTAATAATTTAGAAGAAGTAAAGCAAATTATTTTAGATCTGGAGATTGTTTGCCCGGTAAGCGGCACCAAAAACTGGACAGACGTTCGCCAGTTCAATTTAATGTTTAACACCTCTACCGGCGCGGTAACCGACGAAACCAACATTATTTATTTAAGGCCTGAAACAGCACAGGGCATTTTTGTAAATTACTTAAATGTGCAAAAAACAGGGCGTATGAAAATCCCGTTCGGGATTGCACAAACGGGTAAAGCCTTTAGGAATGAGATCGTAGCAAGGCAATTTATTTTCCGGATGCGTGAGTTTGAGCAAATGGAAATGCAGTTTTTTGTGAAGCCCGGTACTGAGATGGAATGGTATGAATACTGGAAAAAAGCCCGTTTAAAATGGCATTTATCATTAGGATTAGGGGTAGAAAAATACCGTTTTCATGATCATTTAAAATTAGCGCATTATGCCAATGCAGCCGCTGATATTGAACATCAGTTCCCGTTTGGCTTTAAAGAGTTGGAAGGAATTCATTCCCGTACAGATTTTGATTTAATGCAACATGAAGAATTCTCAGGTAAAAAATTACAGTATTTTGATCAAGATTATACTGGTCCAATGAATTCAAAATTAGCAAAAACACCGGAAGACTGGAAAGATAATCACAGCTTCGTGCCTTACGTAGTAGAAACTTCCGTAGGTTTGGACAGGTTGTTCTTGGCGGTTCTCTCTTCCGCATTAGTGGAAGAAAGCCTGGAAGGTGGTGATACACGTACTGTTTTAAATTTACCGCCGGCGTTAGCTCCTTACAAAGCCGCTATTTTCCCCTTGGTTAAAAAAGACGGTTTACCGGAGTTAGCGGAAAGTATAATGAAAGATCTGAAATTTGATTTCATGTTAGCTTACGATGAAAAAGATACGGTTGGTAAGCGTTACAGAAGACAGGATGCCATTGGTACTCCTTTCTGTATTACGGTTGATCACCAAAGCTTAGAAGATAAAACAGTAACGATCCGCCACCGCGATACCATGAAACAGGATAGAGTAGCCATCAGTGAGTTACATTCTATTTTAACAGAGAAAACAAGTATGCAAGGCTTGTTGAAGGGATTGTAATTTTTCGTCATGCTGTTCCGATTGCTTGCTATCGGGATCAGGACCTCATGTGTTTATTTAATAATTGGACGTGTTTGGCGGGAGCCAAACCGGGCTGCCACTTCAATCTTTTTTTTGTGGAACAAAAAAATGATTTTCGTTTGCATCCCTCACACAGGCTTAGGTTAAATTCGGAATGTAAATTCTAAGCTTTAATTTACTTCACAATCACTAATTTCTTATTAGAAACAGAATTACTTCCTTTGATAGTAATGTTATAAATGCCCACAGCTATATGATTTACATCTATAATTGTTTTCCCGTTTTCCATATATTGAGAAAGAACAACACTTCCTGTTATATCAGACAATTGAATGGATTGTTTTTGATTGTTATTTAATTCAATGGTAAAGCTTCCGTTAGATGGGTTTGGATATACATTCATGAAAGTTTGTGTTTGTTCATATAAACCGGTTGTAGTTACGGGACATCCATTTATGTTTCCCGCGCTACATAAAGGATAGTTAAGTAATGTCGTATCCATTGCAGGC
Organism: Bacteroidota bacterium; assembly: GCA_025362395.1. Classification (GTDB taxonomy): domain Bacteria; phylum Bacteroidota; class Bacteroidia; order B-17B0; family Aurantibacillaceae; genus UBA4416. The sequence goes on along the minus strand of JANYGK010000006.1, from coordinate 12,632 downwards.
ACATAATTAGGAAGGCAAGTAAATGGATTGTTTTTAATATCAAAGTCTATAACAGGGGGGCCTCCCGGACTGTAATAATATTCTGATTGTATTGGTGGCAAGAATGGTAAGCAGGTAATATTATTATGAGAGCAAATTAAAAATTCTAATCCACTTGGTAAAACCGGTAAACTGTTCAGATGATTATACGAGCAAATTAAATGCGAGAGGCCTGAAGGTAACACAGGTAAACTGTTCAGTTGATTGTACGAACAATTTAATTGTAAGAGACCCGCCGGTAATGCAGGTAAACCGGTTAAATTATTATAGAAACAATATAAATAGTTAGTGCCGGAAGGTATCGAAGGAATTGATGTAAGTAGATTATTATAGCACCTAAGATCTAACAATGATGTCGGTAAAGTAGGAAGATTTGACAATTGATTATATGAACAGTATAGATACTTAATTGTATTTGGTAATAGGGAAATAGTTGTTAACTGGTTATTTGAACAATCTACATATCCTAAAACATTTGGCAGGGAAGGAATTGACGTTAATTGATTTTGGGAACAGGTAAGGCTTAGTAATCTGGACGGTAATGACGGTAAAAATGAGAGCTGATTGTTTGTACAATCCAAGGCTTTTAGCGAATCAAAATATTGTACTCCTGTTAAATTGGTAATTCCTAAATTTTGAACATTAATATAGGTATGAGTTGTAACCGCCACATTGGTGGTATCCATTTGGTTGCCATTCATGGCCGATGGTACGTTAGTTTGCAACCAGCTTACAAAATTAGCATTAGGTATGGTAACAAATTGTGCTTTAAGATTAGTTAAACAAAAGGTTAAAGCGAGTATGATAAATAAATTTTTCATGATAATACTATTTTTCATAAAGGTATGTAAGATGATAGCCACTGTTTTGGTGGTTTGCTGGATGCCTGAGTTAAACTAATAAATGATGCCTTTTTAGAAATAAGTGATAAATAGATTATTTCCAATTATTGATGAAAACTTGGTGATCAAAGATTAAACCCGCACGAGGGATGCAAGCGAAATCCTTTTGTCTGCCTCTTACGAAAGATTACAGCGACAGCCCGGTTGCTGCTGCCTCTTTACAGGAACGTGCCTATATTATTAAAAACTATTTCCCAAATTAAATAACATATCCCGCCTTTTCCACAGGATAAGCATTAAACGTTCCCATTGCTTTTGCAATCAATATATTATTGCGGTTAGTACACACAATGTCTCCGCTTGTAATAATTAAACGTTTGCCTGCACTTTCTATTTTACCGATCCCAAATAATTGATCACCTAATAACGAAGGTGCCAAATAATTTATTTTAAATTCTACAGTGGATACAACCTTATTTTCTAAAACCGTTTTTGATAAAGCAGCTACACCTAATACCCCATCCATCATAGCGGCTATTACACCGCCATGCGTGGCGCGTGGCGTAGAAAGATGTGTTTCATTTATAGTTAAAAAATAATGGACAATTCCCGGTTCAGGGATGTTAAATTCCATTCCAACTACTCTGCCGAAATTATTGTCTTTTATATAGTGTTCAATGATGTTCATACGTTATGGTGTTCTATAATAATTGGTTCGTGTAATAACGATAGTATCACTATCAAAACCTATAAAACAAAACCCCTGAAGTCTTAACGAAATCAAGGGTTTTGGATAAAGCATTTTAAATTAATTAAGCGGTTTGTGCTACTACTTTTGGTGCGGCAGCCAATATTTCTTCATTAGCGGCTGAAGCATATTGCTCAAAGTTTTTAAGGAATTGTCCCGCCAAATTTTGTGCTGTTTGACTAAAAGCATTTTTATCTTTCCAGGCATTTTGCGGCTCTAAAATATCTGTAGGCACGCCCGGGCATGATTTAGGGAATTTTAAACCGAAGTATGGAGTGGTACCATATTCAGCATTATCTAATTCACCGTTTAAAGCTGCAGTAATTAAGGCACGGGTGTACGATAATTTAATACGGCTTCCTACACCGTAAGATCCGCCAACCCAGCCTGTATTTAATAACCAAACGTTTACATTATGTTTTTTTAATTTTTCACCTAACAGCTCGGCATATTTTGTAGGATGTAAAGGTAAAAATGCTTTACCGAAGCAAGCTGAGAACGTAGTAGTAGGCTCAGTAATTCCCATTTCAGTTCCCGCAACTTTAGCAGTATATCCTGAAATGAAGTTATACATAGCCTGTCCGTTTGTTAATTTAGAAATCGGGGGTAATACACCGAATGCATCACAGGTTAAAAAGAAAATGTTTTTAGGAATATCACCTATAGCCGGGTCAACGGCATTATCAATGTAGCTTGAAGGATAGCTCACACGCGTGTTTTCCGTGCGGGAAATGTCTGAGTAGTTAACGGTTGTAGTTCCTTCGTAATAATTAATATTCTCTAATAACGAACCGAATTTAATAGCGTTAAAGATCTGAGGTTCTTTTTCAGCCGTAAGGTCTACACATTTAGCATAACAACCGCCTTCAAAGTTAAAGACTGATTTGTCAGCCCATCCGTGCTCATCATCACCAATTAATTTTCGGTTAGGGTCAGCTGATAAGGTTGTTTTTCCTGTTCCGGATAAGCCAAAGAAGATAGCAGTGTCACCGTCTTTACCAATGTTTGCTGAGCAATGCATGGAAAGCACTTTTTTCTCGTGCGGTAAAATATAGTTTAATACAGCGAAGATCGATTTTTTAATCTCACCTGTATAAGATGTTCCACCTATTAAAATTGTTTTTTTGGTAAAGTTAATCACGGCAAAATTATGCTGGCGTGTTCCGTCAATTTTAGGATCCGCTTTAAAACCCGGAGCGTTAATAATGACCCAATCGTGTTTAAATGTTTTAATTTCTTCGGTTGTAGGACGTAAAAATAAGTTAGAGGCAAATAAATTGGCCCATGGTGTTTCAGTTACCACACGAATATTAATTCTAAAAGAAGGATCTGCACAGGCGTAAGCATCACGAACCCACACTTCTTTACTACCTAAATAGGCTAACATGCGGTTATGCAATGCATCAAATTTATCCGATTCAAAACGGTTATTTACATCACCCCACCAAACGCTGTCTTTTGTATTTTCATCATAAACCACAAATTTATCTTTAGGAGAGCGGCCTGTAAATTCGCCTGTATCAATTGCTAAAGCACCAACATCAGTTAATTCACCTTGTCCGCGAACGATGGTTTCTTCAACCAGTTCTGACGGGTGTAAATTCCAATAAGCCATTTCTACATTTGCTAAGCCTAATTGGGCAACAGAAGCATCTTGTGCTTTTAATCCAATTTCGTTCATTATAAAAAGAATTTAGTTTTTAGTTAGGCTGCAAAAATACACAAAAAATCGAGTGGTTTCCGACCCGATTTTCCACAATTTTAACATGAAAACTTCTTTTTTGTTGAAAAATTATCGGCCTTTATGTTGGCTCATTGCATTTTCATTTATGCTAACCAAAGGGTTAGATGCCGTCAGTTTTTTGGCTTCAGCAATAAATTCAACTTGTTCTTTTTTTGATAATTCTTTTAAGGTAAAGCAATAATCTGTTTCGCCTTCACGCCCCCAGGTTATTGATTTATAGGCCGGTTTTTTAGGATGCGATTCTATATACTTATCAAAAGCAATACGCTCAGGGTAGCTTGTTCCTGCACCTTTGCTGGCAAAAGATACTATAATCCGGTATTTAACTTCTTTACTATGTGTTGGTGTTTGACCCGAAACTGATGCTTGTTCCTTATTGGTTTTACAGGAAAGGGATATGCAAGCAAAACTGATAACGGAAGTGATAAGGAATAAAATTTTCATAGATGATTATGTTTATGTGTAAAGCTTACTGACAATTATTATACCGAAGTTTATTTGAATTTCCGGTTCATTTCCCTATTCAAGTCCTTTGTTTTCAGATCTTCACGCTTATCGTAAGTCTTTTTACCTTTGGCAACCGCTATCTCTACTTTAGCATAGCCGTTATCTGATGTAAACAATACTGTTGGAATAATAGTTAAGCCTTTATCCTGCATTTTTTTTTGCAGCTTATTTAATTCTTGTCTGTTCAATAATAATTTACGTTCACGCGTAGGTTCATGATTGTATAAATTTCCTTCCGTATAAATGCTGATGTTAAGGCTCTTTATAAAAAGCTCGTCTTTTCTAAAATAGCAATAACTTTCAACCAATGATGCTTTTCCTTCGCGAATGGCTTTAATTTCGGTCCCTACTAATACAATACCCGCGGTATATTTTTCAATAAAGGTATAATCGAAGCTCGCCCTTCGGTTTTTGATTGATATTTTTTGCTGTATATTTGGTTTCACAATTTTATATGATCAGCTCATTAAAACAATTGCTTCAAAAAACTATTCGGCGGCAAAGATACATAATTACTCCAAGGTATGATACACTTAAATTCAGCTAAAGAAACGGATTTAGATACTATTGCAAACATGGCCCGCGAAATATGGAACGTGCACTATGTTTGCATGGTAGGGCAGGAGCAGGTGGATTATATGTTAGGAAAATTTTATAACCGGGAGAGTTTAATTGAACAAATGCATGTAAAAAAGCATTCTTTTTATTTAATTGAAGAAGGCAAGGACGCTATTGGTTTTTTATCGGTAAGTTCCGAAAATGATGCCGATTATTTTTTACATAAATTTTATATTTACAGTCATAAATCAAACTCGGGAGCAGGGACAGAAACGCTTAATCAATTACTGAAACTGGTTAACCCTAAAACACTGACACTCACAGTAAATCGTGAAAATTTTAAATCCATTAACTTTTATTTTAAAACCGGGTTTAAAATAAACCGGGTAGAAGATTTTGATATTGGTGAAGGATACCTGATGAACGATTTTGTGATGGTTAAACAGTGTAATTGATTATTAAATTAAAACAAATTTTCTCAGTAAATAGGTTAGCTCAATACGGTTGATTTTATTAACCTTCGCTTATTCATATCTTCGATGAACACATGCCGTTATGTGTTAAAAATCAGTATATTTAACCTTTTATAAATACCATGGAATATAATACACAACTTCCTCATTTACAGATACCGGAGTACGGAAGGAACATACAGGTAATGATCGATCATTGCATTACAATTGAAGACCGCGACGAGCGCAATAAATGTGCTAAAGCTATTATCCAGATAATGGGTCAGCTAAACCCTCACTTGCGTGATATTGCTGACTTTACGCATAAGTTATGGGATCATTTATTTTTGATCTCTAAATTTAAGCTGGATGTAGATTCACCGTATCCCCGTCCTAACGCGGAAACCTTTACTACCAAGCCTGATATCGTTCCCTATCCTGCCACAAAAATACGCTACAAGCATTATGGTAAAACCATTGAACGTATTATTGACGTGGCAAAAACATACGATGAAGGCCCCGAAAAGCAAGAATTGACACGCTTAATAGCCAATCACTTAAAAAAATCGTATGTTAACTGGAACAAGGATTCGGTTACGGATGATGTTATTTTTAAGCAATTTAAGGAAATGACAAACAATGAGCTGACAATAGATGAAAACTCTGCGTTGACGCATGCCAATGAGCTTAAAAACAAAAACCATAACAGTCAAACACCTATAAACCTTGGTGCAGGCAGCGGAGGCGGAAACAACAAAAGCCGTTTTAAAAAGAACAAGAATAAATTTAAACACAGAAGCAATAATAATAACAACAATACAAACCGATAATAAGCTAAACTCATTATATGGCAATTTTTGAAGTTACAGGTGGCAAACAATTAAAAGGAGACATTATACCGCAGGGCGCGAAAAACGAAGCATTACAAATTTTGTGTGCTGTTTTATTAACTCCCGAAAAGATAACAATCAGTAACATTCCCGATATTGTTGATATTAACAAATTAATTGATTTGTTGCGTGACTTGGGCGTAAAAGTAGAAAAGAGCGGGCATGAGGAATATACATTTCAAGCGGATGCTATCAATGTTGATTATTTGGTATCGCCCGAATTTAAAATAAAAGGAGGCGGGTTACGAGGTTCAACAATGATTATAGGGCCAATGTTGGCGCGCTTTGGCAGAGCTTATATGCCAAAACCGGGCGGCGATAAAATTGGCCGTCGCCGGATGGATACGCACTTCATAGGCTTTGAGAATTTAGGGGCAAAGTTTGAATACGATACCGATACTGAAAATTTTAAAGTTACCGCTGCTAAACTGAAGGGTGCTTACATGCTCCTGGATGAAGCTTCCGTTACAGGAACGGCTAATATAGTAATGGCATCGGTGTTAGCGGAAGGCACTACCACTATTTATAACGCAGCTTGCGAGCCTTATTTACAGCAACTATGTAAAATGCTGAACAGGATGGGCGCAAAAATAAGCGGTGTCGGCTCTAACTTATTAACTATTGAAGGCGTTACGTCTTTAAAAGGAACAGAGCACCGTATTTTACCGGATATGATAGAGATAGGCTCCTTTATTGGCTTAGCGGCTATGACGAAATCCGAGATCACCATTAAAGATGTATCTTATGATAATTTAGGCTGCATCCCAAAAGTATTTTCACGCTTAGGAATTCAGATGGAACGTCGGGGAGATGATATTTACATACCGTCACAAGAGCATTATGAGATTGATACATTTATTGACGGTTCCATGTTAACCGTTGCTGATGCTATATGGCCGGGCTTTACACCCGACTTGTTAAGTATTATTTTAGTAACAGCTATACAAGCAAGAGGAAACATGTTGGTGCATCAAAAAATGTTTGAAAGCCGCTTATTCTTTGTAGATAAACTGATTGAAATGGGTGCCCAAATAATTTTATGTGATCCGCACCGTGCTACGGTTATGGGGCTTGACAGAAAAGTTCAGTTGCGGGCCATACAAATGGCATCACCCGATATAAGGGCAGGAGTAGCCTTATTAATTGCCGCGATGAGCGCCAAAGGAAAAAGTACCATTTTTAATATTAACCAGATAGACAGGGGATACCAAAAAATTGATACCCGCTTAAACGCTATCGGAGCAGAAATAATCAGAAAAGACCGTTAATTATGAAACCTTTATATGTTCAATTAATTTTAATTGCCGTATCAACATTGATGTTGATAAATTGTAAGCATCAAAAAGAAGTGATGCAACCGGGTACTACCAACACAAAACCTGCAAACGGCACGAAAAGTAAGGGAAACGATAAAGAAATAATTGTGGTAGATGTGGTGGAAGGTTTGAATTTAGGAAACAGGGCCCCTGAAATTGAAATGGCCGATCCAACGGGAAAAATGATTAAGCTGTCTTCATTAAAAGGTAAAATGGTATTGATTGATTTTTGGGCAAGCTGGTGCGGGCCTTGCAGGGCTGAAAACCCAACAGTAGTAGCTGCTTATAATGCAAATCATACAACTGAGTTTGTATCAGGCAAAGGCTTTGAAATACTAAGCGTATCACTGGACAGTGATAAAAATAAATGGGTTGCCGCTATTGCGAAAGATAATTTAAGCTGGCCTTATCATGTAAGCGACCTGATGTTTTGGAATAATGCGACGGCTGTTAAATATGGTGTTAATTCCATACCAACTAATTTTTTAGTAAACGGAGAGGGCATTATTATTGCTAAAAACCTGCGCGGCGAAGCCTTACCCGAAAAAATAAAATCGTTTAAAAAATAATTATAATACAACCAATGAAATTTTTACTTTTTACTATCACGCTTGCTTTTTTTACTTTTTCGCTAAAATCTCAGGATCTATCATCAGGTTTAAAAGTGGGAGATATGAGTCCCTCACTGGTTGTTAATACTTCGGAAAGTTCTATTCAAAGTTTTACATTTCCATTCAACAATAAAATAATACTGGTGCATTTCTGGTCCTCATCTACATCAAAATCGGTAAAAGATTTTTATAAATATTCATTGATCTATAAAAAGTACTCTACGGAGGCTTTTAAGTCCGGCGACGGGTTTGATATGATATTAGTGGCGTTGCAAAGCGATAAAACGGCATGGCAAAAAGATATTGAAAAATATAATTTAAAAGCGGTTAATAACGGCATCTGTTTAAAAGGGTACAGTGATTTTTATATCAAAAACTTTAAGCTTACACAAACCCCAACTACGTTATTGGTAGATGAATTTGGGAAAATTATTGCTATTAATCCCGATGTAACGACTATTATTGATTATTTAGATGACAGAAGAGACTTTGTTAATGACGGCAAGCCTGTTACAAAAATATCAGGAAGTATATTGGTAGGAAACGAATCGACAGCCCCATTAGCAAATGAAAAAGTGTATTTGATAAATGATAAAAAAGATACTGTACAAACCACTACTACCAATGAAAACGGGAAATTTACCTTAAGCGATCCCAATATGTCGGGCCTGACAATCAATGTGCATAAGAATGAAAAAATTAAGGAAGATGATAATGTATTATTAGCAAACGAAAAAGGAATGGTAGTATCTGCTTTTACTAAAGGCGATACTGAATTTGAATACCGTTTATTGGATGTAGAGCTTTCCTTTTTAAAAGCAATAGGGGAAACGGAAGTTAAACTGAAATCTTTTATAAAAGACCTGTACTTCAGTGAAAATTTATATGAGGATGGCGGGTATGCATTATCCGCTAAATCAAAAACCAAACTTGACGCGTTATTGGTAAAGCTAAAAGGGTATCCTAAAGCTAACCTGGAAATTATTTCTCACTCCGATTCCAGAGGTGAAAGTGAAGCCAATAAAACATTGTCATTAAAACGATCCACTTCTGTAGCAAATTACTTTATGAGTAAAGGTTTGGCAAAAGGCAGGCTTAAAGCTATTGGTAAAGGCGAAGAGGAGCCTTTGAACGGTTGCGTAGACGGTGTTAAATGCAGTGAAGAAGAATACAGAATAAACCGAAGGACCGAATTTAAATTTTATCAATCTGAATAAGATTATTTTTTATGCTAAAAGTTTTTTATTTTATTATTTTTTTAGGTGTTTTTATATCCGGTTCGGCTCAAAGAGATTTTCCGCAACATTTATCGTTAGTTGATTTTAAGATCAAAACAAAAGCTAATACAATTGAAACCTATGATTTAACCGGTCCTGAAAAGAAAGTATTTTTATTCTATAACCTTCAATCAGAGCCTTGGGCGGAAGTAATGTACAATGGGGCTAAATTTGTATTCGACAAAGATAAATCCTCCATTTTCCCTATTTATTTTGCAGGACAACTCACTAAAAAATCATCAAAGGATTTTGAAACTGTTATTCCTACGCAAATCTATTCTACTCCCGTTATGTCGATTTTTAAATCGTTTAATCTTACGGAAGAGGATTTTCCATTATTAATTGTATATAATGAAAAGAATGAATTTTGCGGTTATACAAAAAAAACGGAAGATATTGCGGAAGTAGGATGTGACGGTAATGTGTTAAGATCGCGTTTTTTAAAACTAAAAATCCTGACGGAAGAAAAAAACAAATCGCATAAGCCGTATGCCAATAAAGAAGTGTTTATTTTATCAGGTACAAACTATGATACCATCGCAAAATTAACAACCGATAAGTATGGAGATTTTAACACCCAGCTTCCTGATCTGAACCGGGATTATGTAATCAATGTTAAAGAAAAGAAGAAGAATTCAAAATTTGTAGTTCTTGCAAGCCAGTCAGGAAGAAAAATAGGGAAATTTAAAGCAACAGACAGGGGATTTGAATTCAGGTTGCTGCAGGCTGAATTATCTGCTTTTACAGCATTAGAAGAAGATGTGGAAGAAGATGCCGCTATACAGTTTACCCAAATAAAAACAAAGTCACCCATTAACTTCGTTATTACGGAAACCTTATATTACGAGCTCGGACAAGCGGACCTTACCGCTAATTCAAAGCTGATCTTAGATAAAGTTAAACAGGTACTTGATCTTTATCCGGAGTTTAATCTCCTTGTCATATCACATACCGATTCACAGGGCGATGACCAAACTAATTTAGAATTGTCATTGAAGCGTTCAGAGAAAGGCATTAATTACCTAATCTCGAAAGGGGTTTCAAAAGAGCGCCTTAAAGCGGAAGGAAAAGGGGAAACGGAGATCAGGAACCGGTGTTTGAACGATGTGGATTGTTCGAACAAGGAACATGAGTATAACCGCCGTACGGAATTTAAATTTACTAAAAAGTAATTTTTTCTGCGTTTTTTAAGTATCTTAGAATCACAAAAGTATACCCGGTAAAATTAATTCACATGAAGTATTTTAGTGTTATTATTTTTTTAATTATTGGTAGGCTAATGCCTGCTCAAAAAACCGATAAATTAAATATGGGAGATAAAATTCCCTTTTCCCGTGTTGCTGTAGTAGGTCAGGATAAAAAAGCAACCAACATTGATCTGCCTAATGATAAAACCATGAACGATCGTTTTGTTCTGGTATATTTTTATTCGGCAGGCGCTTCTGTTAAAGAGCTGACGGCCTTTAATAATGACATTGAAAAAATATTAAATAAATACAGGAACAATGCCTGCAAAGGCGCTGGTGATATAGAATATGTAACTATATGTGCCGAAAAAGATTACGATAAATGGATGAAAATAGTATCTGAAACCAATTATAATAAATCGAAATTCAGCGGAAAAAAAACAAATTACCTGGCGCAGGGGGAATTAAAAGATAAAGCTGTAAACGCGTTTAAAGTTACTAAAATGCCCGCCTTATTTTTAGTAAACCCAAAAGGACGCTTGTATTTAGAAACAGATAGCTTTGAAGTGCTTGAAAAAACATTTCAAAACATTTGCAGGGTCAATGCATCGTATTCAACAGCCGATATTTCGGGTAAATTATTAATAGGTGATAAAAATAAACTGCCCTTAACAGCGCATAGTGTGTATTTGGTTAAGGAAAATAAAGACACCATTAAAACTACATCAACCGATAATTTTGGTGACTTTAAATTCAGGCAAATTGATACCACTCAAAACCTGAGCATTCGCATTGAACAGAATAATAAAACAAAAGGCGGGCCAAAGGTTTATTTAGCAAAGCAGAACGGCGAGTTGGTTTCCGAATTTAAGAGAAATGCGGCGGGTAATTTTGAGTATAAGCTTTTGGCTATAGATGTGGAAAGATTAAGTGAATTGGATGACGAAGATGACATTGCCGTAAAATATAAAAAATTTAATTCAACTAATAAGAAAGACCTTACCGTAACGGAGAATGTGTATTACGAATCTTCGAAATATACTATTTTAACCGAAAATGAAATTGTACTTGATAAAGTATTGGTTATTTTAAATGCCTATCCTTTGGTAAAACTGGAGATTATTTCTCATACCGACGCGTTGGGCGATGATGCGGGTAATTTAAAGTTATCTCAAAGCAGGTCAAACGCTGTTATTGATTATTTAGTAGCAAAAGGGATTGGTAAAGAACGTTTGAAAGCTATTGGTAAAGGTGAAACAGAAATAAGGAACCGTTGTGCAAACGGGATCGAGTGTTCTGATAAAGAGCAGGAATACAATCGCCGTACCGAGTTTAAATTTATAAAAGGTTAATTCTCTCTTATTCCATTTACGTTCCGGTTCGGATATCACATTGAACGTCACAACTAAATATAAATACCAACTCCTTCTTTTTTTTGTAGTTATACTTTGCTACTTTCCACTTACGTTTTTTCAAAGTACGTTATTAAACGACGATATTGATGTAGCTTTGCCCGTAAAATATTTTGCGGGAGAGTGTCTGCAAAACGGATCGTTGCCTTTGTGGGATCCCTACCGGATATGGGGTTTCCCGGCACATGCCGATTTGCAGTACACCAACTGGAATGCCGAAGTAATGATTACAGGCATTTTGTTCGGTTACAATTACATCGTGTTACATATCCAGTTTATCCTATACCTGTTTCTGGCTGCCTTAGGAATGTTTTTACTGACAAGGCATTTATCAAAAAACTCTAAAACAGGTTTTTATATAGCCTGTGTGTATTTACTGAGTGGGTTGGTAGCCGCACACATACAATCGTTGGTTACTATTTTAGGATTGGTTTGGATGCCATACGTTATTCTTTATTTTTTAAAGTGGCTGGAGAACCCTGATGTAAAGCATACCATTTTAGTATGCCTGTTTTCTTATTTATTGGTAACGATGGGCTACCAGGCATTTGCCTTTATGCTGTTGCCTGTGTTTTTTTTAGTATTTATAAGCAGTATTACCCGCGACTACAAAAATAAAAATGCAGGGCTCATTAAAAAGAAAATACTGCTTGGTATCGCCGCATGCATTAGTTTACTCATTTTATTAAGCCCGGTGTTGGTAACTCAATTTCAATCACAACCTTTTGTATCGCGTTTAAGCGGTATGTCGGTAAACGAAGTAATGTCAAACCCTTTCTCTCCTTTAAGCATGGTATCGTTTATAAACCCTCTGCTTACTCTTGGGCACAACGATTGGTTTAAGACGGAAGTGACCATGCGCAACGTGTTTATAGGGCTTTTACCGTTGGTATTGATAATTGTTTCCTTATTTAAAAAGAACAAAACATCCCTTGAGCTCATTTTATTAGGCTTCGCATTAGTTTATATACTCGGTTCGTTTGGCGATGTAATACCTGTAAGAAAATTAATGTATGATGTGTTGCCCGGCTTTAAACTGTTTCGTTTTC
>JANYGK010000104.1 GCA_025362395.1 Bacteroidota bacterium | reverse complement strand
CTGAAACAAGTTCAGCATGAGCGAAGCATTAATACGTTTCTCATATACTGGTAGTAGTGCGGCTGTTGTGGATGAACGGAGCGAACTGCAAGCCCGATGCATAAGCGGGGCAGCTTGAAGTTGGCGTTCGTCCTTGATTTTTTTGTAACTTTTTTCATCAAGAAAAAAAGTTAGATAATTAATAAAAAGTCATTAGTAATTATGTCCTCATCAACAAAACCTTTATCTTTAAGTTGAACTACTCCTTCATCAATTCAACCCTTAAAAAACATAACCCCTTAATATAAATGAATACCGTTGAAGTAAATACAAAAAACCCGGCGCTGAACCTTAAAGGAACCCCTTTCGTGTTATTGGGTGATACCGGTATTACGCAATCAGATCTTTTAAAGGATGCCGTTAATGAAAAAATAAATAATTACCGTCCCAACGAAGCCGTGCCGGGTTTCTGGGGAACACTGGGCATGGCGGATAACAGTCCGCTTATTTTTAAAGGGAATTTGTGCGTATCTAAATTCGGGAACGATAACTCCACCGGCGAAACGCTGGAAGTGATCAATGAGCTGGCAAAGGTTTACCCCGCTATAGGAACTCCCGATAATAAAGCCATTGAACATGTATTGAATTTTGATAATGTTAACTTTCCCGATTTTGAATTGCATGTGGAACATGACGGCAAAGGAAATGTTAATGACAACATCCCTAAACTAAGGCTTACCATTTTTTTAAAGACCGACGAAGGCGCCCTGGCATTTTATCAGCATAATTATAAAGACCATACCGATGATGAACCCGCCGGAATAGAATATATATTACCGGTTGACGAGATCACTAATATAAATGTGAGGGACCGTATTACTTACATATTTCCTATTTTGCCGAATCGTCGCATTAAACAGGATGTCGCAGGAAAGCCCGTGTTTGCTGAGCTAACGGATAAAAATTTTGTGATCAAGGTCTTAACATTCCCCCGCCCCAATAAAGACGGAAAAGCGGAAACAATCATTAAAGATGTGATTGATACCGTAAACAACGGGGATGTCAATAATAAATATGCCCTGCTTAAATTTGATGCTGCGGCCAACGCGTTTAGCGAGGTAGACAATAGCACCGTAAAAGTTGATACCGCGTTAAGAACCTTATTGCTCATTCACGGTACTTTTACAGATACAGAAGGATCGTTTGGAGGATTGCGTACGCAAAAGCCCGGAGAACGCTCGTGGCTGCAAACAAAAATAGATGAAGGAACGTATAAACAGATCCTTGGGTTTAACCATCCTACCATTTCAAAAAACGCCGCAGACAATGTGAAGGAATTGATCCTTAGGATGAATGCCGATTTTACCGGCAACCCGGTTGATATTATTACTACAAGCAGGGGCGGGCTGGTAGGTAAATATTTATTTTGCCTCGACACAAGCAATACGCTGCCCGTTAGTAAAGCCGCACTCATTGCCTGTGCCAACGGTTCCGGTTATTTTACGGTGGGTAATAACATTGCTAAATTATTAGGTATTTTAAAAACAGCGGCCGACCTGGCCGGTAACCCTTTAGGAGGTATTATACTGGGCTTTGCACAATTTGGCGCGAAAGTATTTTTAAACATGCCGGGCGCTTTGCAAATGACGATTGGTGACGCGAGTTTAAATACAATTCTTAACGCGCCTGTTGCCGCGATAAATCATAACATGAAAATTCAGCCGATAATAGGCGACTGGGATAAGGTGCTTGTGAAAGATGAACCTTTGATAAAGAGACTGGCGGAACGCGGGTTAGATGTAGTAATACAATGGTGTTTGGGAACTGAGAATGACTGGGTAATGGGAACGGACTATCAAAAAATAATGCCGACTACCAACACCGCTCCTTTTATAAAAGTAGTAAGCATGCACACAAACTATTTGTATTCCGGCAAAACATCAGGCAGCGTACATAAAATTTTAGATACGTTTTTGGATTTGAACGTCTAAAATCCGGTTGAGTTTGTTAATCATCGAAGCGTTAATACGTTTCTTATATAGTGTTAATAGTAAAATAACAAACAAAAAGCCTGAACATGATGTTCAGGCTTTTCTATTAAATTAAATGTCAAGTAAAAAACAAATGTTGAAGTTATGCTGAACTTGTTTCAGTATCTTATTTCTATATAGGTAATTCTGAAACCCTTAAATAAATTCAGGTGACTATTGATTATCATTATTGCGACATTCGAAAAAAAAATATTACCCGGGAATCTGTAACTTACTAAACCTCGGGTCACGATTGGTATTAAGTGCCAGTAAGATTTGGACTGCTCCTAAAAACACATGCGGGGCATACACTACATCTTCAAAATTAAGGATCCAGGGAGAAATTGCTAATACAAAACCGCATGAAATATCCAACACTAAATTAAACCGAAAGGGTATTACTTTAAACAAACTGTAATTATAATTAGTAAGCAAGCTGTAAGCGATTACAAATATGCCTAAAATAATAGGTGAGCCTGCGTCAGAAATATCTTTATTAAACATAAAAATCCATGGAGAAAGAATTAAAATAATTCCGAAAATATAATCTAAAATACTATGTAGTTTTATACTGATAAGTTTCATAACGGTAGTATTGAGAGTTTATTTACCCATAATGTACAAAATACAATGCCGGTCAAACATATTTCTTCTATTCATCAACATTTATTAATTTCACAACCCAATGAGTACATTTAAATTATATATGGTAATGATCGGTTGTAAACCTAAAGGCAGGTATACAGAGCAGCACGATATATTTTTCGGCATCGCTGAATCTTTAAAAAATCTTCTACCGCATATAAATGAATTTTGGCCCGAAGCTAAAGGCAAGTTTCATATTGACGCGTGGAGAGAAGTAACCTTGGTTAATGGCTATGGTATTGAAGTAAAGGAGTGTGAGGCTGAGATTAAAAACAGTCATCACTTATTTTTCATTAACCTTGGGGGGTATAAGCCCGGTGAGTTTGATGAGTTTCATTATAAAATGCTGATAACTGCGCCCGACACTGCACAGGCTATTTCAGAGGCCAAACAAACGGCCTTTTATAAAACAACCGGTTTTACCGGAGCAGCATCACACATTGATGATAAATACGCATTAGATGTAGACGATATTTATAATGTAAAGGATATGCTGCCGGTTTTTTTTAAAGAAAGATACGTATTACATATTACTCAACAAGTGAAAGTTGAAGATAAATTACATTTAGGCTATCTAACCCTTTCTAAATTATTAGGAAAAGAATAACTAATGTGTGTATTTTTTTACGCACTAATTATATGAAAAAGAAATCACGATTAGACAGATATTAATTACTGTTGAAATAATAAAGACATTAAACACCCACTTAACGGGAAATTGCGACACGCATACTACAATATTCATAATAGATAAAAATGCCCCCAATATAAACTGCCATAAAACACTATTGTTTTCAAGACTAAATTTAACAAGCGCCCCGCCTAAGCAAGCGCTTACCGGAATACAAAAGCTGATAAATGCAAAGTAGCTGAAGTCAAGCTGCTTCATCAAAACAGTATATTTTTCTTTGAACGCGGCGGTTTTAATCACTTCTGCAAGTGGAGCAGGTGTTTTAGTAATAATACTCATGAGCTAACAATTTCGGAAACAATAAAGCAAAATCAGATTTAATGCCTGTATGCATTGACTGATATTTAATTAAAATGTAATTTTATTTCCACTATGAAAAAAACCATCGGTAATTCAATTCCCTCCATTCCTGCTTCCGGCATCGATTTTTTAAAAGCCATTAAAAAAAATAATGAAAGGGATTGGTTCAATGCCCATAAAGACCTTTATTTAACAGAGTTGAGACACATAGAGCTTTTTGCTGACGCA
This sequence comes from Bacteroidota bacterium, assembly GCA_025362395.1. Lineage (GTDB taxonomy): Bacteria > Bacteroidota > Bacteroidia > B-17B0 > Aurantibacillaceae > UBA4416. Next base: position 4,287 of record JANYGK010000104.1, on the reverse strand, counting down.
TTATTGGAAGAGCTCAATAAATATGACGTAATTGAAACACCGACAGGTAAAAAAAGTTTGCATCGCATTTACCGCGACATTCGTTTCAGTAAAGAAAAAATGCCTTTTAAAACTAACTGGAGCGGAAGTTTCAGGAGGGCAACCAAATTACGAAGAGGAGGTTATTATTTTCATATAGAACCTAAGAACAGCTTTATAGCCGGTGGTTTTTGGGCCCCTAATGCGGATGATTTAAAACGCCTCAGGCAAGAATTTGCCCTAGACCCTTTGCCAATAAGAAAAATATTAAAATCAAAATCGTTTGTAATTACATTTAATGCCTTACAGGGTGAGCAATTAAAAACAACACCGAAAGGCTTTGATGCCGGCAATGAAGCGATAGATCTGTTGCGCTACAAACAATTTTTAGTCAGGAGAAATTTCACAGATGAAGAGGTTCTAGATCCGAGCTTTTTTAAAGAAGCTATGACCACATTCAGGAACATGCGTCCATTCTTTGATTATATGAGCGAGGTTTTAACGAGTGATATCAATGGACTTCCGTTTGTTTAGCTTTATAACCACATAGAGACATAGTTATTGAATTAATAGTATTTAATTTTTTTAAAATTCCAATATAATTAAAACTAATGCACTAACACATCACTGTACTCGGGCGTTTTATTAAATACACTTTTGGCAAATGGGCAAACAGGAATAATTTTATATCCTTTTTCTCTTGCAAACTCTACTGCGGCGTTCACTAATTTTTTTCCCAACCCTTTGCCTTCCCCACCTTCTTTTACAAGTGTATGATTAATGGTTATTATATTTTTTTCGGAATAAAAATACGTCATCTCCGCTAACTGTTTCCCGTTCTCTTCCACGTAAAAACTACCGTTGTGGCTATTATCTGTTTGTTTGATCTCCATAACTGCTTAATTTTCACCTAAAGATAAATTATTTTCGGGGTCACTCGGCAAAATGTTCATATTAACACATCATTAATATTTTGCAGAGTAATAGAAGTTATGATTTTTCCTGTATACATTTGTCATGACAAATAAACTCACTAAAAACATAATTATGAACGCAACAACAACCAAATGGGCAGTAGACCCAACACATTCGGAAGTACATTTTAAAGTAAAACACTTAGTAATATCAACTGTAACGGGCTCCTTTAAAAGTTTTAACGGCGAAGTGAATTTAGAGAACAACAATTTGGAAAGTGCGAAAATTAATTTTTCGATCGACCCTAAAAGCATTGATACTAATCAGGAACAACGTGACGAGCATTTAAGATCAGGTGATTTTTTTGACGCGGCAAATCACCCCGCCATTGATTTTAAATCAAGCTCATTAAAACAAGTAAAGGGCGACCAGTATAAATTAACCGGTGATTTAACCATAAGGGGTGTTACCAAACAAGTAACTGTGGATGTTGAGCACGGCGGTACTGCTAAAGACGGATACGGAAATACAAAGATGGGCTTTGAAGTTACCGGGATCGTTAACCGTAAAGAATTCGGCTTAACGTATAATGCATTAACAGAAGCAGGTGGTTTAACAATTGGTGAAGATATTAAATTGTCTGCTAACATACAGTTGGTACAACAAGCAAGCTAAGCGGTTATTAAATATAATTCCCGTTTTTAATTCTGTTAAGGTTTTAGAAACGGGATTTTTTTTGAGTAATTCGTCATTGCGAACGCAGTGAACCAATCTCAAACACCGTTTAACTCGCGTCTTTATTTCCGCTATCTACTTTACTTTATTAGAAAAAATAATATTAGAATAATATCGGAGTTTGAGATTACTTCGTTGTTCCTCCTCGTAATAACGAAAAATTCAACGAATTGATAAGTTTTAGATAATCAAAACATACTCAGCTGAGAACTCTTTAAATACACATTGACTCTTGCTTCCGCTAAAGGCGAATGACCTTGTTCTGCTGCCGTTACCTCGTATACTTCTGTTTCATAATAACGCGAAGCTACTATAATACGTGTATTGCCGGCATGTTTTTCAAAAAGTTGTTTTACTAATTCGGGGCTGTTATTTTCTTTAGATAAATGTGATAAAATAAGGTGGCTAATGCCTGCTGAACGATGTGTGGTAAACAACTCTAAGGATTGGTGATTGGATAAATGGCCGTGGTCGCTAGTAATGCGTTTCTTTAAATAATACGGGTACATACCTGTTTCCAGCATTTCAGTATCATAATTAGCTTCTAAAAAAACAGCGTCGCAGTATTTAAAATGTTCTATTACGTTTTCACAGCAGGAGCCTATATCTGTAAACACGCCAATGTGTACCCCGTTCCCGCTTACTACAAAGCTGTAAGGATCTGCAGCATCGTGGCGTTTAGAGAAAGCCTTTATATGTAAACCTTCAACACCTGTACTTGAATTATGTTTGAAGTCCCTGATGAGCTCAACAGGGATTTTAAGCTTGCTGTTATTTAAAGTGGCAGTTGTAATATAAACCGGCAGTTTGTATTTTTTAGACAATACTTCTACTCCCCTGATATGATCGGAATGCTCGTGTGAAATAAAAATGGCCTTTACGGGGTGCATGGTCAAGTTAAGACGCAGCATCCGTTTTTCAACTTCTTTACAGGAAATACCTACGTCTACCAACACGGCATGGCTGCCGTTAGAAATATAGTAACAGTTACCGTTACTGCCCGAATTTAAAGAGGTAATGAAAAGAGACATGCTTGATGCAAAGAAACTTATTTTTAACCTATACTTAAAGGCCAAAATTTAAAAGATATACACCGGTATATAGTTCATATTAACCGGGTTTCCTTTCTACGCTAAATAATTGAATGGCCTGTATCAAAGGCTTTTGAAAGTAATTTGTTCCATAATGAAATTAATATTTGTTTATTTCGAAATTAAACTTATCTTTGCACCTCAATAAAACGTTCTTTTACAAACTACATTAATACCCTAAATGCAGCGGCATTTTATACATATTGCGGGATAGAGCAGGGGTAGCTCGTTGGGCTCATAACCCAAAGGTCGGGTGTTCGAATCACTCTCCCGCTACCATTGCAAAAAGCTGAAGATTAGTCTTCGGCTTTTTGCATTATTTAAAGGGTATTTGATTCATACCCTGTACGTTTTAAAATAGCCCGAATGAAACAAATTATAACCTTACTTGCCTTTTTAATTTCAATTAATTTATCGGCCCGTCATTCAGGTGATAGCTTATCCTTTAAACTGAATCAATACTTCACCGCTCTTACCCGGTTAAATAAATTTAATGGAAATGTAATAATAGCAAAAGAAGGTAAAATATTCTTAAATGAAACCTATAATATAAATGATACGACGAAAGGTTTAAACGTTATTGCAGACAGTAAATTTATTATTGCTTCTGTTTCAAAGGTATTTATAAAATTAAGCATTTTAAAATTGGCTGAACAACACAAATTAAGTTTAGATGACGCGCTTTCTAAATTTATTCCCGATTTTCCTGCGGGAAACAAAATTACTGTAGAACAGTTAATGTACCACAGATCAGGGCTTCCGCGAGAGCTGACCGATTTTGATACCTACGATACGTTAACGTTGGAAAAAGTAGTAGAGCTTTCTAAAAAAGAAACATTACAATTTGAACCCAACACTAAAACACTGTATTCAAATGTTGGTTATTTTATATTGCATTATATTATTAAGGCGGCTTCAAAAGAGGGTTACCCTTTATACACTCAACATCTTATTCACAGCATGGGTCTTAACAATACAGGAGAGTACACTGCCAAGAATAAGTTGAAAAATTTTGTTTGGGGATTCAATGTTGAACAGGGGAAGTTCATTCCAACACCCGCCAAAAGTATTGACAGGTTTGAAACAGGAAATTATTTTTCAACCATTAGTGACCTGTATAAATTCGGTGAACACTTATTAGCGGGCAAAGTCATAAAAAGATCATCGGCCTTAAAAATGTTCAATAAAGACAGTGTGTTAATGCAAGCCGGGGGCAGACCTGGTTACAGGGCTTATTTTTATAAGAACCTTAATTCTAAAGTAACTTTTATTTTCCTTTCTAATTTTACGGATATTCCTATACAGGAAGTTACGGCAGATATAATCAGTATTATGGATCATAAGCCGTATGAAATTCCGCACGCTGTAAATAGAATTAATGTAACTTTACCGGAAGAGGTATTGAAACGGTATATAGGGAAATACGCCTTAGATGCTGATTACACAAAAGTGTTTACAATTCGATTAGAAAACGGTAAGTTATATGCGGCTGAGAACAACGAAGAAAAAACAGAACTAAACCCTGATA
>JANYGK010000100.1 GCA_025362395.1 Bacteroidota bacterium | reverse complement strand
TTGAGGTAGGATTGGCTGTAACCACAGAACCTGTTGTTGCACTTAAGTTTGTAGCGGGAGACCAACTGTAGCTTGTTGCGCCGTTAGCTGTTAAGGTAGCCGTACCGCCTGAGCAAATAGAAGCCGCATTTACAGAAACAGTAGGAGTTGGATTAACAGTGGCTGTAACAATGGCTGTAGCGGTTCCGCAGGCATTGGTTACACCTACTGTGTAATTTCCTGATGCAGCGCCGGTAACGGTAGGGTTGCTTATGCTTGTTGAGCTGAATGAGCCCGATCCAAACCATGCGTATGTTAAAGTGCCGGTACCTGTAGCAGTTACCTGTAGGGCTAACGGTTGGTTTGAACAAATAGGGGCATTGCTTGTCGCAGAAGAAATAGCAGGGGCGGTGCAGCTTGAGGATGCCATAGGAGAAAATGCAATACCTCTGAAAATAGTATTTGAAGTTGTTGCGGTTGCTAAAGTTGTAATAGTTGATGCACCAACAGATCCTCCGTCAATAATAGAGATTAAACGGTTAGAACTGCCCTCCGCAGTGGTTGCATAAATAATAGGGTTAGGGCCGCTGAAATCAGCAACTAAACCACGTGCGCCAACCGTTATAGTAGAAACCGAGCTTGTAGGAAATGTATATGCCAACACAAAAACAGTACCGTTGAAAACCCATTTTTGAATTCCGCCGCCACCCGTTGTTGAATTATCATCTGCAATATAACCAACCGTAAAAGTAGGGCTTATACAAAACTGATAAGGACTTGATGCTGTGCCTGTAGAAATAGCTATACTTGCAGAAGAAGCAGTTGTTGGAGCACCTGAACCGATAGTGTAAATTCCTTTTATACCCGAACCGGTTGAAAATGCCAATTGACTTCCCCCCATAATATCAACCGCTCTTGTATTAGTAACATTAGTTTGAACTGTTAGGGGAGCAGACGTATTGCCGAAATAATTTGTTCCTTGGTTACCACCGGATGTCCAAAAATTATTTAATCCGTCAGAAGCTGCTCCACGAATATTATTTCCTGAGAAAAAAGTGTTACTTGTTGCAACTCTCGAATAAGTTCCGGCAGCATTAACCGTCATAACACCTCTCGGAACAAGGGTTCCGTTAGCGCTTGCTACAGAAGCCGTATAAGTATTTGCATACCCTCCAAAAACCAATTGCTGGCTGTTTGCAGAACGTGTAAGTAACCCTTCGGAGGATGCAGTTCCTGAAATTACCAAGCCGCTTGTTGATGATGTAGGGATGGCCAAGCTGAAAGCAGGCGTTCCGGCAGAAGTAAATTCTTTTAATACAATAGCGTTACCTGTGCTTGCTAAAGCTGTTGAGCCATCGCCTGCTTGTAATACCACAACGTTACCCGGCGTAAATTGTGCAAAGCTTTGCAATGCAACACCGGTGAAGCAAAGAGTGGCGCATGCCATTGCATTTTTAATTGAAAGTAAATTTTTTATCATAATTTTAATTATTTAAAGTGGTCCAAATTTATAAAAAATACACCCCCTATATGTTACCAAAACGTTAAACACCTATGTTTTGTAATCAACACGTTATTAACAATATAGGCGATTACAGAGTAATAAAAATATAAATTGGTTACCATTTATATTTTAATTGACGCAATAAAATAATATAATTATTTAATGATTAACAGTTTAATGATGTTGCATTAAAATAGAGTTGGAATACATGAAATAACTTTGTGCAAAAATTATAACATTATGGCAACTCACTCATACAGCAAAGGAATTATTATTATAATTTAATTTGCTTTACTATTTTAGGTCATCTATAAAAAGGAATTTTTTGTAGCATAAATAAACTTTTTCGATAGTTAAGGTATCGGTTATTAAATCATAATACTACCATAACATTTATTTGAAATAGGATAATGTTATGATAATATTATAGTAAAGTAAGTTCATAGTTTGTAAGGGATATTTGCTGAAAATCATTCAAACCATGACTAAACATATATTCAAAAACAAATGGATTATTACATTCTGCATTTGCTTACTTCTAAAAGTACAGGCTCAAACCGTTATTTACACTACTGATTTCGGTACAGTGCCAAATGTGAATCCTACGGGTTGGACGTTTACAGGAGTAAATATGAATATCAGTACAAATACAGCTTCATCCGGTTACTCCGGCGCTTCAGGTAATGCTTATTTAGGTGAAGGCAATTCGGTAGCTTTTATAAACACTTCAGGAACGTCTGAACCTTCTTCTCAATCAGGAACATCGGTTGCAACGTTATCACTTAGTACATCCGGTTATCCCTTAATAAGCCTTTCATTTGGAATGAGAAAATCTTCATCGGGCTATAATTCAAACGCCACCTATATGCTTGAGTGGAGCTCAAACGGAAGCACTTATAATACGATTTCTTATACAGAAGCCACTGCGGGCGGATGGGGGCTTGCAAGCGGGTCGGCGCTAACACTTCCTGCGGGAGCCGGTAACCAGGCAGTTTTATATTTAAGATGGACGTTTGTCAGGACAGGAACGTCTTCAAACTTTAAAATTGATGATGTGGCTGTTACGGGAAATACGGTAAGCGCAAATTCTTCTCCTACTATTGATATGGATGTTGCCGCAACAACAAATTATCTCGACGGTGGTATCACAGTTTCTCCGGCGAGCCCTTATACCATTAGCGGTGTAATCAGCGACCCTACAGATCCTGCAAGTATTTCAGGAATTGGTTTTATCATTTTTGACGCACAAACATCTGCCGGCAGTTTAACGGTAACAGCCACAAGCAGCAATACAGTTGTAGTGCAAAGTGCCAATGTTGTTTTAACCGGAAGCGGGACTTTGAGAAATGTAAAGATCACACCAACCGGCATAGGTTATTCAACTATTACAGTAAATGTAAGCGACGGTTCAAACATAACACCTTATATTATTAATTATGCGGCTTCTGCCGCGGCTGCTACACCATCAAACACATTATGGCACACAGGAATGTCTGATGCATCGGATGCCATTGCCATTGATGATAATTATTATATTTCCGGTGATGATGAACTGGATGTTTTAAATGTGTATTCAAGATTTTCTTCAGGCCTGCCACTTGTATCGTTCAACTATACTAGTTTAGTTGCTTTACCTGATCCTGCTAAGCCTGAAACTGATATAGAAGCATCAACTACAAGCCCAACCAATGCAAACAAAAAATATTGGCTCGGTTCCATGAGTACGGGAGGTTCTGCTTTTTCCGTAAGGCCGAGCCGCGATTGTTTTCTTTCCATATTAATAAGCGGTACAGGAGCTGCAACCACTTTTTCTATTGTAGGTTATTACAGTAATTTAAGATCAAAGCTAATAACCTGGGGTGATGCTAACGGGTATAATTTCAGTGCAAGTGCAGCAGCCGGTGTTGATTCAAAAAGCATCAGCGGGTATGCCGCAGAAGGTATGGTGTTCGGACCTGATAATACAACGCTTTACATTGGTTTAAGAGCTCCTTTAGTTCCTGTTTCTAATCGTACCAATGCGGTAATAGCACCTATTACCAATTTTGAAACCTGGTTTAATAACGGTGTGCCTTCCGGTAATCCAACTATAGGCGCACCAATCGAACTCAATTTAGGAGGCCGTGGTTTCAGGGATCTTATCAGGTTGTCAAACGGTACGTATATCATTATTGCAGGTAATTCCGCGGGAAGCCCTATAACCAGTGCCGTGTATAAATGGACGGGGAATGCAGGCGATATTCCTATCTTACTAAATACTTCGGCAAACGGAATCTTAAATATAGAAGGTGTGATGCCGATCAATAACAGCAGTCAACTATCCATGACACAATTACAAATTATATCTGACGGAGGAGGAGATATATTATATGGCGATGGTACTGCATCAAAAGACTTTACGGATCTTAATTTAAGAAAATTCAGATCAGACAATTTAAACGGGGTAGACCTTTGCTTACTTCCTGCCTCAGCCACTCCCACTATTACTCAAACAGGCATGGCCCTGTCATCAACAATAGGTTCCGGGTACCAATGGTATTATAACAATGCAGCCGTAAACGGTGCTATATCTCAAACTTACACAGCCACTCAAAACGGGAATTACTATGTGGCTGTTGCCAACTCCTTAGGATGTGTCGCTAATTCTTTACCTGTAACAATAAATAGTGTGGGGTTAGAGAATTATTTGGAAAATGAAAATAACCTTATAGCTTATCCGAATCCATTTACTGATAATACTTCTTTACAATTAACCCTTGCATTAAATGCAAAAGTAGTCATTGAAATTTATTCGGTATTGGGACAAAAAATAGCTACGGTTGCAGATGCAAGTTATTTAGAAGGAATACATACATTTAATTTTGGCGCGAATTCTGCGGGTGTTTACTCTGTAAAAACAACGGTTAATGATAAAGTATCCATTTCACGTATTGTTCAAACTAATTAAATAGTTATATAATTTCCTTTTCCATAAACTTAACGCCTAAAGTTTCAAGTTCTTCCAACATTGGCTCGTATATCTCTTTAACGGTAGGGATTTGTACGCCATACAATTTAAATTTACCGGTTAAAAAATTCTTTACAGATATTGCTAAAGGCAACCCTACTGTTTTAGCCATGGCAGTATGCACTTCGTTATCGCCGATAACAACCAACGATGAATTTAATTGTTTGTAAGCCCCGTTCAATTGATATTCGAACTGGTGCTGCATCACTATCATATCTTTATCTCCCGGTTTCAACAGCCATTTTTCTTCTAGTAAATGTTGCAGTAATTCAGCCGGGGAACCCTCTTTTAAAAGAATCGGTTTATTAGAAAACAATTCTAAATATTCTAATTTAGTCAATACATCCTCATCCATCTCCGTTCCCATAAAGGCAATCAGCTTTACTTTTACCGGTGCATTCCCGTCCGGTAAAAAAGATTCTATTAATTGTGTGTAAGTTAAGGAATCGGCATTTTTAATTTTATAGGTATCATCCGTTAAGCCTAACTTCACAAATACGTTCCAGGCTTTACAATAGCCCGGCATACGCAAGGTGCCCCGAAGCATTGTTGTAGTATCTGTTAATTCATAGGGCTCTTTATAGCTGATGCTATCGCGGTTTGCATAACCGTCGAACTTACCGTAACCTTCCAACTCAATGGTTTGTATTTGTGTATAAATACGGTTGTAAGGAATAAATTTTAAGTGGCCGTTATCTATGAATTGCGCAGTTCCCTGCCCTGCCAATACAACATTGCGGGGGTTCCAACTAAACTTGTATCCCCATGGATTATCATTACTTTCGGGAGCAACAAGCCCTCCGCAAAACGATTTAAAGCCTGTTATTTTTCCGCCGATAGATTTAATATGATGGATTACTTTCATGGCCGAAGCATGATCGATGCCCGGGTCGAGTCCACACTCGTTCAACAATAAAATATTTTTTTGTTTGGCTTCCGCGTCCAACTCACGCATTTCAGTGCTTACATAACTTGCAGTAGCTAAATGTTTACCAAGCCTTACACAATCTTTTGCTACATCGGCATGCATAAAAGCGGGAAGCATAGAGATCACAAAGTCTGCATGAGCAATTAATTTCTCTCTCAATAAAGCATTTGTCACATCAAATTCAACAGCAGTAGCGATATCCGTGTAATTGGTTATTTTAGCTTCTACAGCGTTCCTATCAGCATCAGCAATGGTTATTTGCCATGTGTTCTCTTTAGCCTGCAACAATAAATAGTCTATTAAACTTGAGGAAGAGCGGCCTGCACCGATAATTAATATTTTACTCATAACAATAATTTGTATCGCAAAAATAACCTTAAATTTGTTAACTGAACTTAATAAATGCCACAAAAATTTATATTGCTAATTATTACGATTTTAACCGTTTCTATTTTGAAATCGCAGTCAAATTCATTAGTCATATTCAGTGCTTTGGGCGATCCTTTTTCGCTGAGTGTAGATCAAACAAAAATCAATACAACTCCTCAGTCAAACATTAAAGCTTACGATTTGGTATGGGGTTGGCATACCCTCGAAATTACTGCTGCTATCAACACTAAAGAATTTATTTTAAAGGATTCTGTTTTATTTGTAAATGAGCCGAAATACAGTAATAAAGAATTTACATACGCCTTAACACATAACGGCAAAAAATTATTTCTTGAATTTAAATCTGTTTCAGAATTGTCGGGGCCTGCCATACCTCCTGTTCCCGAACCGCCTAAAGTAATTGCACCTGTTGTAGATAATAATACTTACGGTAATTTATATAAAGCCAAAAACAACCGACCTGTTTTTTTTCATAATTACGATCCACAAACCTCAACCTGTAAAGTTGATTTAAACGAAAAAGATCTTAGTTACGCCGTTATACTTTTAAAAAGCTGTAACGACGAACAAAGAAAGATGAGTTACATAACAGACATTGTTAATTTTAATTGTTACACTACAGCTCAGCTGCAACAAATGCTTTTTACATTTAATGCCGAAATGGACAGACTGGCTATTGCGAAACCTGCTTATTTACATATTACCGATAAAAAAAATATTCAACAGTTATATACTGCCTTTAAATACCAAACCATAAAAGAAAATTACACAGCCTACATGGAAGAGCAAGACAACCTGGCTAAGCAACAAAAAATGCAATGCAGTGACCCAATGGATGACAGTAAGTTTAATGAGCTTTACGATAAAATAAAAGCGGCAGGGTATGAAAATGAAAAATTAATTGCCGCAAAAAAACTACTGGTAAATGTATGTTTATCGACCGAACAGGCTAAAAAAACAGCACTATTATTTACACACGACAGGGAAAAATTAGATTTATTAAAATACATTTACTATGTTATTACCGATAAAGAAGCTGCAAAAACATTAGCGGATCAATTTCAGTTTACAGAAACAAAACACGATTTCTTAAAATTTATTTCTAAATAAAATCATCATAACATGAGAGATATAAAACTCATTTTTACAGGCGTATTAGGCGCAAAGGCTGTTGCCTTAGGTGCTTTGGGTGCACACTTTTTAAAAAGCAAACTACCAACGGGGCTTATTACTCCCGAACAGCTTACCGGTTTTGATACAGCCGTTAAATACCAGATGTACCATGTATTGGCCATGTTGGCCTTAATACTTTTATCAAAACATATTACTCACAAATTTATTATTTGGGCTTACTGGTGCTTCTTTACAGGCATTGTTCTGTTTTCGGGATCACTTTATATTTTATGCACACGCCATTTATTTGGCGTTGAAAAACTCAGTGTACTTGGCCCGATAACTCCCTTAGGCGGTTTGTTTTTTATAGCCGGTTGGGTGTTAATTGGATGCATAGGGGTTAGGAAACAGGAACAGGTATTTTAAGCACAGATATACGTATAAGTGCTTATGAATTTAAAATTAAAAATAATTGCCTACTTTATAATTATTTATGGCGCTTTATGTTTTCTATCCTTAAACCGGCACTTCAATGCCAAAAGTTTCACCTATCATTCTGAATTGTGGGCTGATAAAGCAGGCTATAATGTTTACCTTCCCATTGTATTTATTTATAATGATAACACAAAGGCGTTCCCTGACAGTTTAGTCAAAAAAACAGGCTCCGGGTTTGAAATTGATTCAGTATCGCGAAAAATAATAACAAAATACCCGTATGGTGTAGCATTGCTTCAAGCCCCCTTTTGGTTAATTGCTCATGCGATATCGCTCGATAAAACAGGATATTCTTTTTTTTATCAAAAATCAGTTGACACAGCGGGGTGTTTTTATTTAACATTAGGGTTATTTCTGTTATTCTTTACTATTAAAGACTATAGGTCTTTGTATAATTCTATTTTATTAGTATTGATAATTACTTTCAGTACCGGGATATTCTATTATGGAATTTTTGAAACCGGCATGTCTCATATTTATTCCTTTTTCTGCTTTGCAGGTATTCTATTTTTATTTTTTAAAAAAAACAAGTTAACGTTCTTTACTAAATGTGCGTGGTTAGGCGTTTTATCCACTTTATTTATTATAATAAGGCCCGTAAATGTTATTTTTTTAATGCCTATTCTTTGCTTTCTTTTATACTATAATAAAACCCTTAATTTTAGGGGCTTAGGCGCACTTCCAATTTATAAACTCGGATTAATCGCGCTTGTATGTTTATTGATAGTTTTACCTCAATTATACTATTACAAATATGCTTTTGGGAATTTTTTTTCTAATTCATATTATAAAGAACCTTTCTTTTTTCCATCTTTAAAAAGAATAAACTCTTTATTGTTTTCCCCTGATAATGGAATGCTCCTCTATTACCCAGTAATACTTGTTTTATTAATTACTTATTCTTTTAAAAAAACCATCTACAATACATTAATTTTGCTTCTGCTGATTTCTTACGTTTTACTTTATGCATCTTGGTGGAGTTTAAACCTTGGCTGCGGGTTTGGGCATAGGGCTGTTAATGATATTATTCTTATGTTTTTTATTCCTTTATGTTTTTATAATTTACGAATATCAAAGCCTGTTTTTGTGATTTTCTTTATGTTAATACTTATAAATATTAAATTTATGTTTAGCTTCGATGGATGTCTTTATAATTCATTAGGCTATAACTATTCCGAATATTTTTCTATACTTTTTGGAGAATTTAAGTAGTTTTCTTTTTACTATTTTGATTTTTGTATATTTGGTAGTAAATATTCGTACTATGAAGTTTAAATTTTACTTAATTATATCCATATTGTTTTTTTCACTTAATGTATTTTCTCAAAAAGGAAAAAGCGGGGCAGGAAATATAAATGTTGCCAATACAAAAGTAAACGAATTCACCTCCTTGTCTTTAAATGCACCTGCGGGAACTGCAACCATAAATGTTACGGCCAGCGGATTAAATTCAAATTCCAGGTTTGCCGCCACTCTTGCCCCCGGTGATCTTATTATGGTTATACAAATGCAGGGTGCGCTCATTAAATTAATTCCCACACCTATATGGGCTCCTGACAGTACATACGGCACAATTTATAATTATGGAACATGTGGTAATTACGAGTTTGCGGAAGTTAAATCCGTTATTTCAGGTACACAAATAGAAATAAATTGTGGCTTGACCTATGCTTATTCCAATACGGGAAAAACACAAATTGTAAGGGTTCCTCGTTATAGTTCGCTTAATATTGCCGCTACAGGAACACTTACAACAGATCCTTGGAACGGTTCTACAGGAGGGGTTTTAGCCGTAGAGGTTGATGGTAATACAACTGTTAATTCCGGCGGTTTAATTTCAGCAAATGCATTAGGTTTTAGAGGCGGAGTGCCAATTGGAGATGCCGGAACAGGTAACGGAAATTATGCTACTAAAAATCCTAATGACGGAGCCGAAAAAGGAGAAGGAATAGGCAGTGACCGACTTATAAACTCTGCTGCCACTGATGACACACTCGGTAAACAATGTAAAGGAGCTCCTGCAAACGGGGGCGGCGGCGGAAATGCTAACAACTGCGGCGGCGGCGGCGGGGGTAATGCAGGAAATTTGACCGGTTATTATGGACTAGGTGTACCTAATACTACATATAGTACGGCATTTAACCTTGAATTTGCAGGCAGGGCATCCATTATTTCGAGTGGCGGCGGCAAAGGAGGTTACGGCACATCTACGGTAAATGGTAATCCAACTACGAATCCGCCTAACAATGCTTTTTGGGGAAGCTTTAAAAGGTTTAACTATGGGGGTTATGGTGGCAGGCCGCTGGATTATTCTACAGGTAAAATATATATGGGCGGCGGCGGCGGCTCAGGACATAAATCCGTAGGTCAGTCAAATGGAGTAAATGCTTGCGGCGGCGGCACAGGAGGTGGTATTATTTATATATTAAATTACGGAACAATTTCAGGATCGGGAACTATAAGCGCTAACGGTGCCAACGGTGTAAATGCTTCAGGGGCACCTAACTTCAGTAATCCCGTACAAGGTATTGATGGTTCCGGTGGTGCGGGAGCCGGAGGAACAATCATTTTAAAAAGTAACGGCATTATATCCGCTGTTACAACAAATGCTAATGGCGGCACCGGCGGTAACCAAATAATTTCAGGAACCTTAACAAATGAAGGACAAGGGCCGGGCGGCGGCGGAAGCGGCGGCTATATTGCCGGCAACGGAAGTGTGTTTACGCAAAATGTAAACGGCGGGCCAAATGGCGTAACCAACGCGGTTGCTTTTAGTTCAGCGTTTCCTATGAACGGGGCTACCTCAGGAAATACAGGACTCAATAACCAAACTATTCCAACGTATACTTTTATCACCTCATCAACAAGCCAAACGTTATGCGCCAACCAATCCACTACTGTTTCGGCTTCAAGTACTAATTCTACCGCAACTATACAATGGTATAATTCAATCACAGGCGGAAATGCCGTATTTACAGGCACATTGTATACTACACCTACTTACACTGCCGCAGGAACGTATACAGTTTACGCGGGCTCTTGCCCCGGCATTTACAGATTACCCATTATTATTACCGTAAATCCGGGCTTAACTCTATCTGTTGCAAATGCTACAGCCTGCGCAGGAAATAGCACCCTATTAACGGCAAGCGGGGCAACTACTTACACCTGGAACACCGGCGCTAATACAAGTACTGTTTCTGTTTCACCTGCCTCTACCACTGTTTATACAGTAAACGGTACAAGCGGAACCTGCACGGGAATGCAAACTGCAACCGTAACTATTAATACTACTCCAACCATTACAGTGAACTCAGCTACCATTTGTGCAGGAAGCAATACTATATTAACAGCAAGTGGGGCAACAAACTATACATGGAGTACGGGCGCTACTACGAATACAATTTCGGTTTCGCCCGCAGCAACTACTATTTATACCGTAACAGGCGTAAATGGTATCTGCAACAGTATAAAAACAACTACGGTAAGTGTAGATAACATGACTCTTACCGTAACTTCAACCACTATCTGTTTAGGGGGGAGTGCATTGCTTACTGCGAGCGGGGCAATAAACTACACATGGAGTACCGGTGCCAATACAAATACCATTTCTGTTTCACCGCTTACTACAACTGTTTATACTGTAGCCGGAACAAGCGGCGCATGCAGCAGTACAAAAACATCAACAGTAACCGTAAGCCCTTCA
The DNA here is from genome assembly GCA_025362395.1 of Bacteroidota bacterium. Taxonomy (GTDB): domain Bacteria; phylum Bacteroidota; class Bacteroidia; order B-17B0; family Aurantibacillaceae; genus UBA4416. The sequence continues at coordinate 21,938 of JANYGK010000100.1, read as the reverse complement.
TTAAGCATAAGTGTTAACAGCCCGACTATTTGCGCAGGACAATCCGCTTTATTAACGCCCACAAGCTCTGCTACATCTTATACATGGAGCACAGGCGCTACTACAAATACTATTTTGGTATCACCGGCCTCAACCACTGTGTATACTGTAACCGGGGTAAACGGTATCTGCACCGGTTTACAAACAGCTACAGTAACGGTAAATGCTGTGCCTGTAATTACGGTTAATTCTGCCACTGTTTGTTTGGGAGGAAACGCTGTGTTAACGGCCGGCGGGGCAACGAATTATACATGGAGCACGGGCGCTAATACCAATACGATTTCTGTTGCGCCCACAGGCACTGCCGTATTTACCGTAACCGGTGCAAACGGCGCTTGCAGCAGCATAAACACAGCCACTGTGGCGGTAGATAACTTAACACTAACGGTAACTTCCGTTACTATTTGCGCGGGGGTAAATACCATATTAACTGCGGGCGGTGCTAATACTTACACATGGAGTACAGGCGCTAATACAAATACTATTTCTGTCGCGCCTGCTTCTACAACTGTATATACAGTAAGCGGCACAAATGGGGCATGCAGCAGCACAAAAACTGCTACCGTTACAGTGAGTTCAGGCTTAAGTATAAGTGTAAACAATACTACCATTTGCCCGGGACAGTCTGCCGTATTAACTCCTACAAGTGCTGCTACCTCCTACACCTGGAGCACAGGAGCTATTACAAATACTGTTTCTGTTTCTCCTGCTTCTACAACCGTTTATACAGTAAGCGGATCAAACTCTGTATGCACGGGTATTCAAACAGCAACAGTAACTGTAGGCTCTAACATTACCCTTACTGTAAATTCTGCCACTATGTGTTCGGGAACTAATATCCTGCTAACAGCGAACGGTGCTAATTCCTATACCTGGAACACCGGCGCCGGTACAAATACTATTTCTGTCTCTCCTGTTACAACAACTGTTTATACAGTAAGCGGAAGTATTGGTACCTGCAGCGGAACAGCTTCTTCAACCGTTTCTGTAAATGCCGGGCCAACCCTAACGTTAACATCTTTACCGCCTAACATCTGTACAGGGCAATCTACTGCTTTATCAGCGACAGGGGCAACTACCTATACATGGTCAAACCTGTTTTCAGGCAGTTCTCAAACCGTTAGTCCTGTCGCAACCACTATTTATTCTGTTACCGGCACAAACAGTTCGGGGTGCGTAAATACAGTTCCTTTTACAATTACCATAAACGTAAGTCCTACTCCAACAATCAGTGTAACTTCGGCAACCGTATGTTCCGGGCAGCCTGCTACATTAACAGCAAGTGGCATTACTACCTATACATGGAACACCGGCGAAACTACCGCTACTATCAATCCGTCTCCAAATACTACCACAACTTATACAGTATCGGGCTCAAACGGAGGCTGCGCTTCCAATGCATTAACTACGGTTAGTGTTAATTCTTCTCCATCATTATCAGTTATAGCAAGCAATACAAGCGGTTGTTCAACTGTTTGCGTAACATTTAATGACGGTAGTAATTCATCCAATGCCATTACATACCAGTTTGGAGACGGCGCTACGGGGAACACACACAACCCCTCTCATTGCTATACATCGGTGGGGTCTTACACGGTAAGTGCCACTACTACCGACCCTGTAAGCGGTTGTTCTGCATCATACGTTTCACCTGCAGTAATTACGGTAACTCCCAGACCTGTTGCTTTATTCAGTGTACAAGAAGGCACCTTAGTGACCCAGGGAAGTACTATCCATTTAATTAATAACAGTACTAATGCTGTGAGTTATATCTGGCAATTATGTAATACGTCTTCCTATACAACCAGCAACGTCACAACAACGGCGGCTGATACAGGCAAGTGTTGTATAAGTTTATTAGTTTCATCAAGTTCAGGTTGTCATGATACAGTAACTAATTGTATTGAGATCCTTAATAATGCAACGATAAATATCCCTAATGTATTTACGCCTAATAACGATGCAAAAAACGATCTGTTCAGTATTAAAACGTCGGGGATTAAATCACTGAATTGCAGTATTTTTGACCGTTGGGGAATAAAAATGTATGAGTGGGACGGTATAAACGGATATTGGGACGGAAAAACAAGGGCAGGGGCCGCCGCGGTTGACGGCAGCTACTTTTATATAATTAACTATACTGATATTAAAGATGTTTCTAAAACTGAAAAAGGCTCCTTATCTTTGTTCCGCAATTAAAGCCTTTATTTAATGAATGAATTCAGAGAAGAGCTTCTGATAAAATTATCTATACCAATCTATGCACTTGTTATAGGGATAGAAATTTTTTACAGTTGGTGGCACGAAAAAAAATACTATTCCACTAAAGGGCTTTTATCAAACATCTATTTAACTGTCTTAAATTTTTCGCTGGATATTTTAGTAAGAGGAATTTGTTTGGCCGTACTCTGGTATTTCTATCAATTTAAATTTACAGGCATTGATAAAAGTATACATCCTGTGTTGTACTGGGCTGTTTTATTGATCTCCCAAGACTTTTTGTTTTACTGGCTGCATAGAGTTGATCACTACTGTCGTTTTTTTTGGGCGGTTCACGTTACCCATCATTCATCGGAAGAATTTAATTTAACCGTAGGTTTCCGATCCTCTGTATTTCAACCTGTGTATCGCTTTATCTATTTTATTCCATTGTCTTTTTTGGGTTTCGATCCGTTAGACACCATGTTTATATATGCAGCCACACAAATTTACGGCATACTCATTCACACAAAAACCGTAGGAAAATTAGGTTTTTTAGAATGGCTTCTTTCAACACCTTCGCACCACCGCGTACACCATGCCAGCAATGTAAAATACCTCGATAAAAATATGGGAATGGTATTTATTATCTGGGACCGTTTATTTGGCACGTTCGCTAAAGAAGAGGAGGAAGTAAAATACGGCTTAACAACCAATTTAAATTCTTACAATCCGTTTCATATGGTATTTCATGAATGGAAAAACATTGGCAAGGATATTAAAAAAGGAACCACCTTTAAACATAAATGTATGTATGTTTTTGGCCCCCCGGGCTGGAGTCATGACGGCAGCACAAAAACAGCCCGGCAATTAAGAAAAGAATTGCACGAAAACAGTTCTATTTAATTATCTTTAAATTATTATATTTTTATAAAACTATGTCAAATTTAGTTACAGCCTTTAAACGTACTACTCACTTCCTAAACCATAAATTATGGCGCGTAAGATTAGATAAAATGGAAAAGAAGCAAGGCTTTTTTCTGAAGCAGTTGCGCATTTTTGCATTAGCTATTAAAGGGTTTAATGAAGATAAGTGCATGCTTAAATCTACAGCCTTAACGTATTATACCTTATTTTCCATAGTACCTATTATTGCATTGGCATTTGCCATTGCCAAAGGCTTTGGATTTCAGGAAAATTTACAAAAGCAGTTGTTGCAGGATTTTAGTGAGCAGCAGGACCTGTTACAGCAGGCTTTTGTATATGCCAATAAAATGCTGAGCAATACCAAAGGCGGGTTAATTGCAGGTGTAGGGGTTGTGCTGTTATTATGGTCGGTTATGAAACTGTTGGGCAGCATTGAAAACAGCTTTAATGAGATTTGGGAAATAAAACGTGACAGGGTGTGGACACGAAAAATAACGGATTATTTATCAATTATGCTAATTGCTCCTATATTTATTATTTTATCGGGCAGCTTAACCGTAGGTTTAAAAACAGGACTCGATACTGTATCGTCGAGCTTTGCATTACTAAGCCCTATCGGGTTTGTTATGCTTAAGGTTTTTGCTTTTTCATTAATATGGGGTATGTTCATATTTCTTTATATGGCTTTGCCCAATACTAAAGTTAATATTAAAAGTGCTTTGTTGGGGGGCTTAGTAGCAGCCATACTGTTTGAACTGCTCGAATGGGTTTATGTTTCTTCACAGATCGGGGTAGCGCAATACAATACTATTTACGGAAGCTTTGCCGCATTACCCTTATTTTTAATATGGGTGCAATATTCTTGGTTTGTTGTTATGTTTGGAGCTGAACTCACCTTTGCCAATCAAAATGTTGATCATTACGAGTTAGAGAATGACATCATTAACATTAGTATAAGGTATAAGCGTGTAATCGCTTTGTTGATCGCCAACCATGTGGTAAAGAATTTTAATGAAGGCAAAACGCCCTTTACCGCTATGCAAATTGCAAAAAAACTGGATCTGCCGGTACGATTGGCACGCAATATTATTTTCGATTTTACCGAAACAGGTATTTTTAATGAAGTAAAAACACCCAATGATAAAGAGATAGGCTACCAACCCGGCATTACAGAATCTAAACTTACCGTAAAATATATTTTAGACAGGTTGGATGAGAAGGGTGTAAATGAACTGCCCATGGAAAACACCTCCGAATTAAAACTCGTACAAAGCTTAATGAAAAGCATGGATGAAGTCCTTAACACATCAAAGGGTAACGTATTAATTAAAGACCTGGTAAAAGATTACCCTACACACAGCGTTGTGCAACCGCTCGTTTAAAATAATTACTCTATATTTGCACTCTCAATTTTTGGCTCTGTAGTACAACGGATAGTATTCGGGCCTCCGAAGCTTGAGATTCAGGTTCGATTCCTGACAGAGTCACAAACAAAAAAGCCTTGCTCAGCGGGGCTTTTCTGTTTAATGCACGTAGCCGTGAACATACCTAAGCATTAATTGTTCGCATTAAAAATACCGCTTAAATGGCTGATTTTCTTAAATTGCATTTTATTTCTTTGCTCATGGCAATGAAATTAAAAAACGCTTTAATATACAGCAAATTTACACTATGTCTTAATATATAAAATATGAAAGCAATACAATACACTTCTTTTGGCGATTCAAGCGTTTTAAAATTAAATCAAGTTGATAAGCCAATTCCGAAGGAAGATGAAGTTTTAATAAAAGTGACAGCAACAACTGTTAACCCGTTGGATATGAAAATTCGTGAGGGACACATGCAAAAAACGATGCCTGTGGAAATGCCTTATATCCCGGGATCTGATGTAGCGGGTATTATAGAGGCTATAGGAAATAAAGTAACACGCTTTAAAGCCGGTGACGATGTTTTTGCAACTGCTTCGGGAGGAACCTATGCCGAATATGTTGCAGCTAAAGAAGAACGTACTGCTTTAAAGCCGGCAAACCTTACCGCTAATGAAGCCGTAGCTTTAGCTGTACCGCTTACCACATCAAACACCGTGTTAATAGAGTTGGGACAATTACAAAAGGGACAAAAGGTATTAATACAGGGAGCCGCCGGAGCAGTTGGCAGCGTTATGGTACAAATGGCAAAAGCATTAGGTGCTTATGTAATAGGCACTGCATCAGGTGAAGGCGTTGAACTTATAAAAACACTCGGAGCCGATGAAAGCATTGATTACAAAACACAGGATTTTACAAAGCTTGTAAAAGACGCGGACCTTGTTGCTGATTTAGCAGGAGGGCCTTCACAAAATAAATGCTTTGAAGTATTAAAAAAAGGAGGCAAATTATTAAGCATCGTTATGCCGCCTTCTGCTGAATTAGCCGGAAAGTATGGAGTAACCGCTCAATTTGTTTTTTCAAATCCCGTGTATACAAAATTAGAATATGGTAAACAATTAATAGAGCAAGGCAAAATAAAACCTCACATTACTAAAACTATGAAGTTGGAAGAAGCAGCCGAAGCACAGGATATAGTGTCGGTCGGCGGCGTAAACGGTAAAATAGTATTGGAAATAAATTAATACTATGTCGGAAAGGCGTTTAGGGCTTGCGCAGGCTACTGCCATTAATATGATTGATATGGTAGGTATTGGCCCGTTCATAACCTTACCTATGGTTATAGGTATGATGAACGGCCCTTACTTTTTATATGCATGGTTTGCCGGTGCTGTCCTTTCATTTGTTGATGCCATGGTGTGGAGTGAGTTGGGGGCCGCTTTTCCAAAGGCGGGCGGCTCTTACAACTTTTTAAAAGAAGCTTACGGCACAAACCGCGCAGGTAAGCTTATGAGCTTTTTATTTGTATGGCAAACCATGATACAGGCACCGTTGGTAATTGCTTCCGCCGCTATTGGTTTTGCATCCTATTTATCGTATTTATTACCCTTAACTACATTTACATCCAAAGCTGTAAGCGGCGGTGTAGTTATATTAATTGTTATTTTATTGTATCGTAAAATTGAAGCGATAGGTAAGATAAGTGTATTACTGTGGGGAGGCGTTATTTTTACGATGCTCTGGATTATTGGCGGCGGTATAGCGTACGGAAATTTTATGGCGCCCATACACCATATAAATGACGGGCTTACCATAAACTACGCCTTTGTGGCGGCTATAGGATTCGCCTCCGTAAAAACAGTATACAGCTATTTAGGATATTATAATGTGTGCCATTTAGGCGGCGAAATAAAAGATCCTATAAAAAATATTCCGCGCAGCATGTTTCTTTCCATTGCCGGTATTTCCATTTTATATTTGGCTATGAACATTAGCGTAACCAGTGTTATTCCCTGGAGCGAAGCTAAAGACAGCGAGTTTGTAATCAGTGTATTTATGCAGCGTTTGGCAGGCAACACTGCTGCTAACATTGTTACATGTCTTATTTTATGGGTGGCCTTTGCTTCCGTATTTTCCGCTACGTTGGGTTACAGCCGCATTCCTTATGCTGCCGCGGCAGACGGGGCTTTCTTTAAAGTATTTGCAAAGTTGCATCCTACTAAAAAATTTCCTCATGTATCTTTATTATTTTTAGGAGGCATTGCCTTTATTTTTAGTTTGTTGTTCAGACTGGGCGACGTGATCAGCGCTATTTTAGCCATGCGTATTTTAATACAATTCATCGGGCAAGGCATCGGTTTAATTTTATTACGAAGGGCAAGAAGCAAAGACACCTTTCCCTATAAAATGCCTTTCTTTCCTTTACCTGTATACCTTGCTATACTTATGTGGGCATGTATTCTTATTTCCACAGGCTTAAAAATGGTGCTCACCGGTGTAGTGGTAATTGTAGCAGGTACCATTGTTTATTTTATAAAAGCAAAACGAAACAATGAGTGGCCATTTTTGAAAGCGAATGAAATCTGATCATTCAATGACTTAGCTGTTAAAATTCATATATCCATTTAACAGCAGCTCTTTCGGTTTTTTTGGGGAATAATTTTCTCAAACCGGCAAAACCTTCCTGTGGTCCTTTTCTGATCATCCCGAAATTATGATACCGGCATATTTCCGCTAACGGGCGCATAATTTGAGTATATATGAAAACTAAGATTATGAATACTAACAGACTTTCAAAAACTCTTGAAAAAGCGTTAAACGACCAAATGACTAAAGAAGCTCATGCAGCACAGATATTTTTATCATACGGGGCTTGGGCTGATAGTCAAGGATGTGGCGGAATTGCTAATTTTCTTTTTAGACACTCCGGTGAAGAACGTAACCACATGATGAAGCTTGTTGAATATATTTTAAAAAGAGGGGGAAAAGTAACCGTTACTGCAATACCTGCTCCGCCTGCTGACCCTAAAAGTATTAATGATTGCTTTGAAAAAGTATTTCAACATGAGGTTGATAATACTACAGCCATTTATGCAGTCGCTAAAATGGCACATAGTGAAGAGGACTGGGCTACCTGGAACTTTATGCAATGGTTTGTAAAAGAACAGATAGAAGAAGAAACACTGGCTATGAATTTAATTGATAAAATTAAAATTGCCGGCGGTGAAAATGCAAATTCACATTCATTGTATTCATTAGACCGTGACCTTGAAAAAACACCGGATGATGCAGAGTCTGCTGAAGATGCAACGACTGAAAATCCTTAACAGTGCAAGTTTTATTAATTTTATAATAAAGCTCTACATCACAATAGAGCTTTATTGTTTTATATAAGGAAAGTTAAAAGTAATCAGACTTCTTAATTTTCAACACACTATTTCAATAATAAATCTTTTTATCCGCCTCCGGAAGGTGGTGGCATACCACCGGGAGGAAAGCCTCCGCCGCCTCTTTGGAAATTCGGATTCGGTGGCGCATTGGGATCTACAGGAGCTGTTGGAGCCCGGGCACCTGCTTTAAAATTTCTGAAGGTATAGGTCAGGGTAAACATAGCATATTGCGTTAACACATTGGTTTTACTGTCTTCGTTATAAGTTCCTGTAATAGTACGGCTAATACTCTTGTTTTGATTTAAGATATCGAACACGGTAACTTTTGCTTCCAGTAATTTATTTTTTAAGAATTTATATCCTGCATAAGCATTCCATAAAAAATAATGTTGATTGTAACTTTGGGTTAAGCCGGTGTATAAAATATGATTGATTTCTGTATTTAGAACGATCCTGCCTTTAATAATCCAGTTAGCTTTAAAGGTTGTGGTTTGTGTAAAATAATTGTTATTGGATTGAGCCTGTACCGTATTCTTTACAATGTTATAGCTTCCGTTATAACCAAGCGAAAAATCGATGTTTCGGCTGATATTACTACCCACAAAAACACCCCCGTTAAGCGCGTAATTATTTGAAATGTTGGCTACATTATTAATAACGGTAGGTGTGTGGTTATAGTTAATGCCTCCGTTTAAATTTACGTTACTTTTAATTGCCTTAACAGGAAAACCGTAAACCAAAAATGCACGGGTTGTATAGTAACCGTCAACGTTAACCGGCTTCGTTAACTGGCTTCCGGCCTTGGTATGATAGCCCTGTATGAACGAATCTGTTTTAAGAATATACGTGGCATTACTCACATAGTTATCTACATAATTACCGTTTAAAAACAACATGATGTTACGGGACGTTTTGGAGTTAAATCCTCCGAACCGAACATTGATATTGTTCTCAAAGGTTTGTTTCAGATCAGCGTTCCCCGATTTAATTTGCAAAGGGTTCGAAATATCCAGTACATTTTGTAATTGGATAACGTTAGGAATATTAGTGGTAGAACGGTAATTCACATTTAAATTACGCGATTGGCTGAATTTATAATTTAACTGTGCATTAGGCAACACGTTTGTAAATGATTTATTAATGACATACGATACCGGAAAAGTTTCATTCCCTTTTAAAGTAGAGTATTGGGCATCAGCTCCAACACTATAATTCAGTTTGCCTTTACGGTATTTATAACTTAAGCCGCCGCGTTGTATCTCATTAATGTTATTATATTTGTTTGATAAAGACGTATTGAAATTCGTATAATCATCGGTAGCTGCGCTAAAGTCATTGGTTGATTTATTGACCTTACCGGCAATGTAAGAGGGGTTGTAGCTTACCAACACCTGCCCGTTAACACCCGCGGGCTCTGTATAAGATAAGTTTGCCGATACTTTTTTACTGTTACTGTAAGTCCCGTATTTCTGATCGAGCACAGACATGGTATCCCTGTAAATATTATCTGATATATAACTTCCGTCGTTACTTTTTTCAGTAAGCTGTGTTCCTATGTTTAAAGAAATAGTTCTTCCCAATTTAGTAAGCTTATGCTGGTATACTATAGAGTTTGAAAAATCATAACCCAGGTTGTTCATTTTAGAAGTGGTATTGGTTTGGCTTAACAGGATATTATCAAGTATGGTATTGCTTCCCAGGAGCACGCTGTTGGTTGTGTTCTTTTGCAGATTCAAGCTCGGCACAATAGTGAGTTTATTACTGGAATCTATATTGTACTCAAATCTGAAATTGAGACGGTTATTTTGATTAGCCGTTTTAGTGGAGTTATTTTGATTGTAAATTAAATTATTATCTGTAAAGTAAGTCCGCACAACGTTAGATAAGTTATTATTATCCGTATAGTTAAAGAAGTAGCTTCCCGATACATTTATTTTTTTTCCCCAGGCATCCGAATAATTTAAACCGGCAGACTGCGTAGCTGTTAAACCGCTTTGCTGACCCGTTAATAAACTGCTTGCAGCTCCGCCACCTCCACCGGGGCCACCTCCGCCACCTCTCGGGCCACCACCTCCGCCTCCACCGCTTTGCCCGGAGTTGCTCATCACTCCCATAATATCCGAAATGCTAAAGTTTTGCTGATTGATATTATTGGAAAGTAACAGTAAAGAAATTCTTCTTTTATTATTAAAGCTGTTAACCGTAGCTCCGGCGTTATAGCGATCGTTGGTTCCATAACCGGCATATATTTTACCGAACTGCCCGATATTTTTTCCATTCTTGGTAATGATGTTAATTGTTTTTTGTTGATCGCCGTCATTAAAGCCTGTGAACTGCGACTGATCGCCGGCTTTATCAAAAACCTGAATCTTATCTACAATTTCGGACGGCAGATTTTTTAAAGCAGCATTAGGATCATCACCAAAAAAAGGTTTACCGTCAACCAATACTTTAGTAACGGTTTCCCCGTTTACTTTTACCCCATTATTATCGGAAGTAATACCCGGCATTTTTTTAACAAGGTCTTCTGCTGTCGCATCAGGATGTGTTTTAAATGCATCTGAATTAAATTGTGTTGTATCTCCTTTTTGCGTGCCTCTAACCTGAACAGTTTCTACTACTACTTCCTTCAATGTTTGCGCGTCTTCCTGCAAAATAATATTGCCCAATACTATTGGAGCACTCTTTACTTCTACAATACGACTTAATGTTTTGTATCCTAAAAAAGATATTTGAATAATATAACGTGTGTTCGGACTCAGATCAATATTGAATTTACCGTCACCGTCGGTTGAAGAACCGGTTACAAAAGTAGAATCTTTAGTCAGCACTTTCACTAATGAACCCACCAAAATGCCTGATTTATCGGAGATGCTTCCGGATACCGGAACAAGTTGTGCAAAAGCCGTTGAGCTTAAGGCTAAAAACGTCAAAAGAAAACGACAAAACGATTTCATGAACCTTATTATTTAATAGATAATTTTAATTTTTGTGTGATCACCTGTTTTTCATTACCGGGAGCAACATCCGTTTTATGGCGTGGCATACCGCCACCGCCGGGCATGCCACCACCTGCTCCCGGCATAGAGCCACCGCCACCGGGCATTCCGCTACCATTGCCTGCGCCGTTTTGTGAATTAGTATCACCGGCATCATCGAGGGGGTTCATCTTACCTTCTGTAAGAGGATTTAACGTGATCTCAAAACTAAAAGGATTAACCGTATCTGTGGCGGTTATTGTTTCTTTATAAAATGTTTTAAAAGGCACCCTAAGTTCATAATATAAAATATCATCTCTTGTTACCGTTATAGCGGTTTGTATGCCATACTCGTTTTTTTGCGGTACTAATCCTTCTTTCACATCGGCATTAAAACCTGATATTCTCATCATTTGCTTTGATGCCGCCAATATAGTTTCTTCTCCCAAATTACCTTCGCCGGTATATGGCACATCGGAACCGGGTTGAACATTATGCTCGGAAGATAAAGGATAGCCGATACTTACAGGAAATATTTTTTTTCCTTTTACATCGATGGCAAATTGCATCCCGGAGTTTAACACTTTCATTTTAGTAAGCTCATCCGTTATTTTAAAAACAACATAAAGGTTCTTTTTATCATTGGAGATATCATAATTTAATTTACTGTCCTTATGAAAAAACTTTAATGGAATACTCCACTCCAATGGTTTACCATCCGTTACAGAAGGTATTGCCTGCCACTTTAAATGACTGTAGGTTACTTTTGAACAGCTTGTAAGAGCCGCCTGTATGACCAATCCTAAAAGCGCTGCACTTAAAGGGAATTTTAATAAGTTAAAGAGTTTATTCACACCGCAAAGCTAAAATAATTACCGGACACTAAAAAAAGCAATAGATGTTTGAAAGAAGGTTATAGAAGAACAGGGTTAAAACACCGTTGGTGATTACAATGACTAATGAAAGGATTTATGGTCCAAAAATTCACGAAACTTTTCTTTATATTGTTCGGCAATAGTAATGCTTTCTTTATTAATAATTACCCGGCTTCTTTCAATGGATTCTATTTTATTGAGTGCTGCAATAAAGGAACGGTGAATGCGCATAAATTTACCGGGATCCAGTTCCTGTTCCAAAATTTTAAGGCTCATAAGTGTAAGGATGGGCTTAGGTTGAGAGGTTAGCCAAATCTTTACATAGTCTTTTAATCCTTCAAAATACAATACTTCATCCAAATTAATTTTTATTTGTTTGTATTCTGATTTCACAAACATGAAATGGTCTTTGTGAGGTATCTCTCTTTTTTTAGATTGTAAATTAAAGCGCTCCGCTGCTCTATTGGAAGCTTTTAAAAATTCGGCATAATTAAACGGTTTCAATAAATAATCAACCGCGTTTACTTTAAAACCCTCAAACGCATACTCTCTAAAAGCAGTAGTAAAAATTATTTTTATGTCGGGAGCTAGTGTTTTACTGAATTCCATGCCCGACATATCAGGCATTTGTATATCTAAAAAAACAAGATCAATTTTATCTCTATTTAAAACGGCCATAGCTTCAAAAGCATTACCGCACCTTCCCTTCAGTTCAAGAAAGGGTGTTTTGTTTATATAGCTTTCAATCAAATCGAGTGCAAGCGGCTCATCATCTACGATTAAACAATTTATTTTAGACATTATAACTCTATTAATTAGTGTTCAGATCAATGGTAAGAGTTACTTTAAAAACCTCGCCATCCACTTTTGTTTCAAATATATAACTATCAGGGTATAATAACTGTAAACGTTTCTTAATATTGCTTAAATCAATACCCGATCCGCTTTTATCTTTACTTGTTTTAGGGAAATTTGTGTTTTGTGCACTAAACCTAATGGTATTATCTTTTACGGTTAAGCTAAACAGCAGTTCAGAAGGATGTGTAGCAGAAATGCCATGCTTAAAGGCATTTTCAATAAAAGAAATAAATAATAATGGGGCTATTTTACAGTCTTGGGTAAGCGCCGGGAAATCCGTATGAACAGTTGTTTTATCAGATACCCTTAACTTCATCAGGTTAATATATTGCGTCATAAATTCCATTTCTTTACTCACAGAAGTTAGCCCCGATTCGGTATCGTATAACATATAACGCATCAGCTGTGCAAGGCTGTGAACAGCTTCTTGGGCCATTGCGGGTGAACGATCTATTAATACGTAAATGTTATTAAGAGAATTAAAAAAAAAGTGAGGATGCAACTGGTATCTTAAATGTTGTAATTCTGAATTCAGGTTTTCGCTTACCGCTTCTTTTTTCTCAAACTCGGTACGGGTCCATTTTTCAGTTACGGTAACCGCTATGGATACAGCTATAGGAATAATGAGGGATAAGGTATCCTTATAAATAAATAATTTTAAAGAGGGCTTATGACCGGGATTTAAGGAGCCCGGAGGCTTTAACATAGGATACATGGTGTTTATTAAATGTTTAACCTCGTAAATAACCCATGTGCACAAAATAATTAATGCAAGATTTATAATACTATAATACACTGTTTTTTTATGAAAGAGCAACTTTTCGATCAATACAAAATAGTTTAAATAAAAAATAAGTGCGTAAAAAAGCATTGGTACCCACGAATACTTGAGCATTTTACCGAACGCGGGTGCTTCGGTGGAAGAAAGAAAATACGGCATAGTACATAAAACAAGCCATATAAAAATGTGAATGCTTGCCTTAAACGCCAAATTATTTTTTTGCAGTGTAATCATGTATCAAATTAAGTGAAAGAGGATTTAATTACCGCACATAATAGATGTTCGCCTTTTTTTTATCCATCAACTATTTAGTTTACAGGTTGAAAAAACCATCCTTTTAACAAAGGAAGTTAAATATTTTTATTTGTCTTTTTAAATTCATAGCTTTAATACTATACTAAACCCTATATCGTATTGAAAACAGTTGTTGAACCGGTTAAAACTATTAAGGAGTTTTCGGACAGGCTTTGTCAAATTAAATTACGAAGCGACTATATCTTACAGGTTAACACAACAAAGGATGTTGAGTACGGAACATCAGAAGCTGCACAGGTTATTAAAAACATGTTAGATTTTGCCGACAATAAACAGTTTTACGTATTAATCGTTTCAGGTGATTATGCCAACGTTACCTATGAAAGTATAAAACTATTATCGAGCCCTATCGCTATGAGCTACTCGCTTGCTAAGGCTTATGTTATTAATTCGTTGCCTCAAAAATTAATGGCAAACTTTTATTTAAAAACATTAAAAACAAATAAGCCCGTAAAATTTTTTAGGAATCAAACGGATGCCGAGCAATGGCTAAAATCTTTACAGTTGTCTAACGCTTAGCTATACAGTTCAAATTAATTTCCCGGTTATTTACTATGGTTTTTTTAAGTTTACAAAAACTGTACGCTTAATCAGGGCATAAAGGTTCTCTATTTAAGTTTTCATATAATAATACATTTCAACAAAAATTGTATTAAATTCATTGTAGGGTAAACATAGCTAATCTCATACTACGTTATCTTGACACAAAAATAAAGCTGTTGACTTAAAATCAATCTCTGAACATACATGAGAAAACAAAGACTGACAAATGAGGAAAGGTTGAGGCTTTTGAAATTAGCCGATAAAAAGAATGTGCTCTTTAAAAGAAAACGAACCCTTTATAATAGGATCTACCGTAAAGGCTTCATTTTTAAGGCCGCTTGGATTGTAAGATCGCTTTATATAATCCTGTTTATAGCTGTCGCACTGCTCTTTAATAAAGCAACGTACATCAAAAAGGAAATTGTGGTCGATAAACAGGTTGAATCTTATAAAACAGTATCAGGGTATGGAACGTTTGAAAACACGACACTTATTTTAAAAACCAATGCGGGAAAATATACATCAAACTTTACAGACTTTGATGTACCCGACTTACATACAAATGATACCGTGCGTGTTGAACACAATGTGTTTGGCAAGCCCATCTATTTAACCAACCCGGGCTGGAACTGGAAGTACAGCATTGATTCAGACTTTAAGCTTTATTGTATTATGCTTTTTATTACCGTTATCTCCTTGTTTTTTAATGACGGGCTTGATCGTTTTACATCTAAAATTTTATGGGTCACCCTAACAACAGCTGTAATTACCATTTTGTTGTTTTTTATTTTATAAGATAGTGCATACTAGCACTTTATTTATCGTGTAGGATAATCACCTTATTATAAAACCGTGCTTCGTTCTTTTCTGAGGTCAGTAGAAAAAATTCTGCATAAAATTTTTCTATCTTGAAGCCGGCTCCCGGTTTGTGATGCACCCACTTTACTTAAAAAAATAAAGCAGGTAAAAAGTATATATCAACTGTTGTTCATGCAAACTATATATACTATAAATATAATATATCTATTTTTGAACGGTATGCGACCGGATGAACGGTTCAAAAACCCGGCAGGTCAATGTAGATAGCACGTTAAATGGCAAAAAGCAAAATAATTACTTTATCCTCATCTCAAAAAAACGTTAATATGATTTGATTTATTAAAAAAGATATATATTTGTATCATTGAAAGCAAAATATAAAATATTATTTTCTTCGATTTTATTAGCTGTTGTTTTATTCGCATCAGTTCCTAAAGTGTATATCCACAACTTGTTGGGACATACGCATGATGCCGTAAAATCTTTGTCTTCAGGCTTTTCTTTTAATGATGATCAAAATACAAGAGATTGTAATTTCGAAAAATTTGACACACCTGTTTACTACACAGTATTTAAATTCATATTGAATTTTCTTCCTTTAAAAGAGCCGAAACAAACGTCTTTCATCTATAAACGGGAAGATTTAAAACAATTTCAATATAATACCTCTCTCTTGAGAGGTCCGCCAATGGCATAATTTATTCAAGGTAAATTAACTCAAGTCATTAACATTAAAAATTAAATTATTGAAGTTTATATCCTTGGCGATCATTCGCTTTTACCAATACAGCATTTCTCCGCTTTTAAAACCGTCGTGCCGTTATACACCATCATGCTCACAATACGGCATTGATGCCATTAATAAATACGGCGCTTTTAAAGGAAGTTGGATGTCACTAAAACGTATTTTACGCTGCCACCCATGGGGAGGAAGCGGTTACGACCCGGTAAAATAGTAGTTGATATAGAATTGCAATACGTATTTCTATACGCTGAGGGAAACCTAATTTTCTTTTTTACAAATTAAATTTTATGTCAATTCAAAAAATTCTATGCATCCTTGCATTATATATATCGTATCATAGCCACGCCCAATCAACCTTAAAAGGTATTATCAAAGATAAACAAACTAATGAGGTGCTTCCGGGAGCAGTGTTATATTTTCCGGATCTTAAAATTTCAAGCGTTACCAAAGCGGACGGTACTTTTGAAATAAAAAACCTTCCTCCTGTTAAAGCATTATTGCAAGTAAGATTATTAAGCTACCAAACCGTTATAAAAACAATTGATTTGTCAACTACTGCCTCCGTTTCGGTTGAAATGGAACAATCACACATTGAAGCCAACGAAATAGTAGTAACAGGTGTTTCAAAAGCTACCGAAGCAAGAAGAAACCCTGTACCCATTGTATCTATAGACCAAAAATATTTGGAGCAAAATACAGCTACTAATGTGATAGATGCCATTGCAAAAGTGCCCGGTGTAAACGTATTAAGCACGGGGCCTAACGTTTCAAAACCCTACATCCGTGGTTTGGGATATAACCGTGTACTAACCCTATTTGACGGTGTTCGCCAGGAAGGACAACAATGGGGAGATGAACACGGTATTGAAATAGACCAGTTTTTAATTGACAGGATAGAAGTAATTAAAGGGCCTGCAAGTTTAATATATGGTTCGGATGCACTTGCCGGCGTGGTTAATTTATTGCCTGCCAATACCGCGCCCGAAGGCCTTATTAAAGGAAGCATACAAACAAATTATCAAAACAATAATGGCTTGCATGCAGCATCAGGGGCTTTTGCAGGGAATATAAAAAGCAATGTATTTGGCATGAGAGGTTCTTATAAAGAAGCCGCCAATTTTAAAAATAAATACGATGGAAGGGTTTATAATACAGGATTTAAAGAGAAAGACCTGAATGCATATATAGGTATGAACAGGAAATGGGGTTACTCACATTTAAATATGAGCCTCTATGATAATTTACAGGAAATACCGGATGGCAGCCGTGATTCTCTTACCCGAAAATTTACCAAGCAAATTACAGAAGCTGATACACTAAGGCCAATCGTAAGTACGGGTGAGTTAAATTCTTATAACATTAGCCCTATACATCAGCGTGTACAACATTACCGTCTATCATCCGTAAGCCAATTTTACATTAAACAAAGTAAATTAGCTTTAAAGTTCGGCTACCAAAAAAGTATTAGGAGAGAATATGCGCATCCGGAGAATCCCGGTATTGCAGGGCTCTATTTAAAATTGCAAACCGCCACGTATGATGTAAAATTTTATTTCCCGGAAAAAAAAGGTTTGGAATCTACGATAGGAATTAACGGCATGTACCAAACAAATAATACAGACCAAGGAACTGAGTTCGTTATTCCCAATTACACATTATTTGATTTTGCACCCTTTATTTATATTAAAAAAGAAATTAAAAAATTTGATATAGTAGCCGGTGCACGCTATGATACACGCTCATTTAAAAACAGTGAATTATATACTACAGCAAATCCGGTAACAGGGTTTGACATGAAGGCAACGGATACCACAGGTGCTACAAAACAATTTGAAAATTATAACCATGTATTTAGGGGTTTTTCAGGTAGCTTTGGCGTTACTTACAACATTACGGACCGGTTATTAATAAAAGCCAATGTGGCAAGAGGTTTCAGGGCTCCGAACATTTCCGAGATATCGGCCAAAGGTGTACACCCGGGCACAGGCTTTGAGCAATTGGGTGATCCTAATTTTAAACCGGAATTTAATTTACAGGAAGATGTCGGAATCTTTTATGACAGCCGGCACGTTTCTATTAGCGGGGAAGTATTCAGTAATATAATTGATAATTATATTTTTAATCAAAAGCTTCAAAGCTTTACCGGTGGCGATTCTATTTACCTTGAAGCAGGAAATAATTATCCGGTGTATAAATTTAAACAAACCAAAGCGCATTTATTCGGCGGGGAAGCCCGTATAGATATTCACCCGCATCCTTTAGATTGGTTACATTTTGAAAACTCTATCTCATTAGTATACGCCGTTAACAAAGGAGGGGCAGGCGCCGTAATAAATGCCGGCAATAGGTATTTACCGTTTATTCCGCCCGTACACACTAACTCCGAATTACGTGCCGAGTTCAGAAAAAAAGCGGGATACTTTCGGCACCTCTATATTAAAGCAGGTATGCAATATTATGCCGCACAAAACAGGGCTTTTCTAGCGGATAATACTGAAACTAAAACTCCCGGCTACACTTTGTTCGATGCAGGGTTAGGATCGGATATTTGTAATAAGAACGGAAACGTACTTTGTACTATAGGCATTTTTTGTACCAATTTAACGGATGTAGCTTATCAATCGAACATGAGCAGGCTTAAGTATTTTGATAATTATCCGAACAATGGCACAGGCCGTTCCGGAATTTATAGTATGGGCAGAAACATCAGCTTTAAATTAATGATCCCTTTTAATATAAGAACCGATAAGAAATCGTAGCTTATTTATCCGTTGAAATTTCATTTAAAAGAGCTGTGTAGCTTTCCGCACAGCTCTTTCTTGAATACCGGTCAATAGAGTTAGATTGAACGGAAAGATTATTACTTAAATACTTTTCATAAAGCTCTATAACAGCCTGCTTCATGCCGTTATAATCATCAAAGCCGAATAAATTACCGGCTTGTGTCTCTTTTAAAATACGTGCAGCATCGCCTTCGGGAAGACCGATCCCAAAGATTGGGCGCTTGGCAGCGAGGTATTCAAATAATTTACCGGACAGCACGCCTTTATTATTGGGTGTGTTATTTAACGGCAATAATAAAACCGGCGATTGCGCCATTGCTTTTACCACTTCACTGTGGGGCATATAATCCGATCGTTGTGCATTATTCTGCAAGCCTTGATGTTTAAGGTTTTCAAAAACAATCGCATCCGTTTTACCGGTAAATTTTAATATAAGGTCTTTTTTAAGCTTAGGGTTTTCCTTGCATAAATCCCCCAATACTTTCCATAGCGTATAAGGATTTCTGTCCTTATTAAGGGCGCCTGTATGATGAAATAAAAAGCCCGTTAAAGGTGGCAGTATTTCATCGAATTCAAAATCATCCGTATCAAAACCATTGGTAATAATATCGACTTTTCGGTTTCCTAACTTTTCAAGATCCAAGCCGCAGCTCGGACTAACAGTTACCACTTTATTTGCTTTGGTAAGCACCTCCCACTCTAACTGTTTATGTTTACGGTTTGCAAAGGAAGATAACTTCAATTTGTCGTAAAAATCGATCTGTGTCCAGGGATCCCTGAAATCAGCTATCCATGGAATATTGCATTTATCTTTTAAACCCATAGCGATTAAATGCATGCTATGGGGCGGGCCTGTACTAATAACCGCGTCGATATGCTGTGTTTTAATATACTCAGATAAATACTTTACGGAAGGTTTGATCCAAAACATCCGAGCATCGGGAATAAAAAAATTTCCCCTGATCCAGATCATGGCAGATTGCAAAAATGTATTCTCTTTTCCTTCCGATAAAAACCCCTGGTTAACTGTTTCTGTTTTTTTCTTCCGCATGATTTTACGATAGATGTCGTAAGGTTCGGTAATATGCGTTTTAAGTACTGTAAGGTCTTTGGGAATGTCTTTTAAAAGTGTATCGTCATTTATCGGAAAGTCAGGATTGGAAGGCGTATAAATAACCGGCTCCCAACCAAGGCTTCCGAAATACTTGCTGAACTTTAACCAACGCTGTACCCCTGCCCCGCCTGTTGGCGGCCAATAGTATGTAATGATCAGTACTTTTTTCAAAATTTGATTCTATTCAATAAAGTAATTTTAGAAGTAATTTCTTCTGCCAATTTGAATTTAATAGTAGAAATAAAAAAAATAATTGTAATTAAAAACCCTTTAAACAGAATATTTAAATATGGATTAAGCAGATCAGGAATAAAATAAACGACACAAAAGGATAGAATAATAGTTAATAGGATAAATATACTGGTTTTATTATATGGCAACATCTTTAATCTGAACCATAAATAAATCACTTTTAAAACATTATAAGTTCCTATAGAAATTAAGGTTGAATATGCGGAACCTATAATTCCATATTTTGGTATAAAAATAATATTTGTAATAATACTTGTTAAAATCAAAATTAATAAAAATATTGAAATCACGAAATACTTATGGGAAGTGGCAATTATTGTACTGTTAATTCCTGTTGATAGATTCAGAAAAGAACAAATAGCCATAACGATCATACAGTTTTTTCCAACGATAAATTCTTCCGGTAATAATTGAAATATACTATTTGAACAACATATTAATCCGCACATCAAGTATCCACCTATGAGCATTAGAACACGGACTGAATCGTAATAAATTTTCTTTATATTACTAATATCATCATTAGCCCAAGAATTTGCAGCAATTGTATTTGAAATTCTTTCCAAACTATTAATAGGTACCTCCATAATGGAAACCATAAATATACTTGTGGCATAAATACCAATAGACGAAAGATTTAAATAATGCCCCATAATAACTTGATCCACCATTTTAATACCAATAGAAGCAAACGCTGTAAAAATCATTAGAAAAGAAAAAACAACTATTTTATTTGAAAAAAAAGAACGGTAGAAAGACCAATTTATCTTAAATGAAAACTTATCTAATTTATATATATAGGCTACTAATAATACTAATTGAATTAAATAAGCAGAAACAAAAGTCAGAATAAATTCGTTAAAATTTAAAAATTTAAAATAGTATAAAAAGATAAATACAATCTGTAAAACTCTAATAAAAACCTCATTCAAAAAAACAGTATAAACTGTTTTATATAATGATGCAGAGTAAATATTATAAACCATTATTAAAGCTAAAATAAATGGGAAATAATAAACTAGATAATAAAACTCATTAAATAAAGGAGACTTTTCATGATAAAAATTTATAATATTAGCTTTAAATAATAAGAAAAACATGTTCAAAATAATTGAACCAACTATGCAAAATAATAGTATTAAAAAAAAGTGTCCGTGATGCTTATTTTCTGCATTTTTAATTTGGGGAAAAAATCTTGTTGTAACAGAACCAATTCCAATAGGAATAAAAATAGCGAACATAAGAGAGAAGGAAACCAATATTCTTGTTAACCCGATTTCGGAAGTACTCAAAAAATTAGGTTGGATATACACAATGGATATGAATCCCAAAACTATCCCAAAGTAACTAAAAATACTATTTAATATGCCTTGTTTAGCTATTATTCCCAATTTACGATAATTTTTTTAAATTTAATCATACTTTTGTAGATATGCTAATTGTCAAAAAAATATCAAAAAATATTGTATTTCCAATCATTACAACTTTAGGATTAGAAAAGATTTTTTCCAAATTTTCAAAAAATAATAATTTAATTTTATGTTTTCATGGAGTCTCACATCTAAAAAGTAATTTAAATAAGAGGCATATGATTACTTCTCAATTTGAAGAATTAATCATTTATTTAAAAAAAAACTTTGAAATAGTTTCTGTTCAAGAAATATTTTTAAAATCAAAGACAAATAAAAAATGTATTGCTCTAACATTTGATGACGGATACATGAACAATTATACCGTAGCATGGCCTATTTTGAAAAAATATAATTTACCTGCCACATTTTACATTACAACAGAAAGTTTTGAAATTGAAAACTATTGTTTATGGCCGGAGATATTTGATGTGCTGAAAATAAATCAACCGAAAGAACCTATAATTTTTAATAACGAAGAATTCACTTTTTTAAATAATATTTTAGTCAATTGTAAAACAGCTTCATCAATTTATGATTATGTA
>JANYGK010000097.1 GCA_025362395.1 Bacteroidota bacterium | reverse complement strand
GCCGCCGGGCTTATTGCTGCTGAAATAAATAACACTTGTATCGGTACTGAAACACGCGCTTGTTTCAATGAAAGGCGTATTAATTTCCGGGCCGAGCTTTTGCGGTGGAGTCCACCCCGAGTAATCCGTATGGCACAAATAAAGATCGCCGGTAAGCATATCTGCCGCGGTTCTGTATATAATCATTTGGTTACCGTCGAAACTTAATGCCACGCACGCGTCATGTGTGTTTGTATTAATAGGAGGGCCTATGTTTTTTGGATCTCCCCATGAACCGTCATTCATTTTTTGCGACACGTACACATCTTCATAATACTTGCCGTCACCGTCCTGCAAGTTCCCTACACCGCCGTTTCTGCGCGATGTAAAATATAAAACGCTTTCATCGGGAGTAATTAAAGGCACATAATCATCATATACCGAATTTATTTTATTTCCTAAATTTTTTATAACAGACCGGTGCGGTTGTCCCGTAAATTCTTTTGCGTTTTTTACGCACGATACATAATAATCAACCTCCTCATTCGTAATGGTCCTTATTTTAACGGGTATTTCCCTGTACCGGTTTAAATGGTTTGTTGCTTCATCAAAATTAGAAGATTGGTGGTAGAGAATGCCAAAATAAAATTCTGCTTCCGGAAATTTACTTGTGTTTACTTTCGATAAATACCATAACGCTGAGTCGGCGGACATATTAAGTTTTATACGGCTAATGGCAGTATTTAAATTGGCGGTCTCAAGATTAGGATCTACAGCCAAAACCTTACGGTAAGCTTTTATGGCATTGGCATAATCTTCGGTTTCAAAATATAAATTTGCATTTTTAAGTTCTTTCGAATACAGTTTTGAGTTAACCTTTGTTTGGCCGACAAGCTGTAAAGAAAACAAGAAAATGGAGATATATAAAAATCTATTCAAAAGCTTTATTAATTTATCTTAGTAAAAGTACGTCACCCGTTTTAAGTATTCTTTTGTCATCGATCGTTGTGGCGTTTATTTTCCATACATACACGTCCTGTGTACAGAGCTTTCCTTTATAATATCCGTCCCAACCTATATCTATATCTTTTGATACAAATAATAATTCTCCCCAACGTGAAAAAATATTTAATTCATATTTAGCAACTCCGCTTATTACCGGGTGAAACACATCATTATTAACATCCTTAGGGTTGTACGCACCACCGTTACTGCCATTTGCATTGGGCGAAAACGCGTTCGGAATATCAACACCGCTTTCCAGCTGCGCAATTATTTTAGAGGGAAGGTCAAACCTATCTTTACAACCTTTACTGTTAGTGGCAACTAAAATTATTTGGTATAAACCTGCCTGTTGGTAATTATGCGAAGGGTTTACTTCCGTAGAAGTTGTATGATCTCCGAAGTCCCATTCATAGCTCACCGCGCCCGACGAGAGGTTACTGCACAGCACAGGATCGTTAGGTACAAATACTGTATTGGGGTTGGCTTGGAACAAGGCTATAGGCTTTGCAAATACTTTAATGATTTTAGATGATGTATCTGCGCAGCCATAACTGTTAAAGGCAATCAGCTTAACCGTAAATATTTGATCGAAGGATGTATTGTTTACAAAGACTTTAGTAGGAGCGGTGCTTCCTGAAAACGTACCGTCTCCAAAGTTCCATTGATAAGACGAGGCCCCTGCAATGGAAGGGAAATTAACGGTGAGCGCTGTACATCCCGAATCGGGATTTGCAATAATGGTAAATTCAGGTTTAGGATGTACAATAATATTAACTAATAATGTATCCCTGCAGCTGTTTCCTGAAATAGCAATCAGCCTTACAGTGTTGGTTATGTTAGCGCCCGAATTATTAATGAATTGGTACTGTTCATTAATATTAAATGTGGTTGCTCCGCCAAAATTCCATTCGTAAGAGCCGGCGCCTATGGAGCTGTTTATAAAATGAAGCAATTTAGGGGAGCAGCTTGGCGTATCTACATTAAAGGCGGCTTTTGGTTTAGGAAATACCAAAATAGTATTGGTAACAGAATCTTTACAGCCGTGAACCGTTATAGCTATTAAGGAACTTGTAAAGGTTTGGTTGCTTGTATTGCTTGTATTGGTATAGGTGTGGACAGGATTTACACTTGTACTTGTATTACCGTCTCCAAACCGCCATACATAAGTAGACGAAAAAGTACTGGTATTGGTAAACGTTATGGGTAAAGCAGAGCAGCCTGAGTTAGGCGACAAAGAAAAATTCGGTAGAGGCTTTCCGTAAACAACCGGGTAGCCGTAAGTTGTATCTATACAGCTAAACGCGTTGGATGCTACCAGCTGAACGCTGTAAGTTACATCAATAGTACTTGTATTTGTAAATGTATGAGTTGGGTTGGGCGAAAAATTTAAGGGGGTTCCGTCACCAAAATTCCATTGGTAATTAACAGCTCCGAGCACGGTTGGGAAATTGACATTTACAGGCGAACATCCTGCATTGGGAACCATCGTAAAGTTAAAAATTGGTCGCGGGTAAACCGTTACGCCTAAACTCGTACTGTCTTTACAGCCATTGCTGCTGGTGGCAACCAATTGTACAGTATAGGTTTGAATGAGCAAAGTAGCATTAGTATACGTATGTGATAATATAGTGGATACGGTTCCGCTTGACGTATTATCACCAAACGTCCATAAATAACTCGTTGCGCCTGAAGAAGTATTTGTAAAAGTAGCTGAAACAGGCGAGCATCCCGCAAGGGCATTTAATGTAAAAGTAACTGCAGGCTTAGGAAAAACAGTAATGCTTGCCGTTTTAGTATCTGAACAGCCTAAGCCTGTTTGGGCCAGTAAGCTTATAGTATATGATTTATTAACGGTTAATGTATTGGTAAAGCTTTGGCTTACATTGGTAGCGGTGGATGTTGCCCCATTACCGAAATTCCATGCATAGGAGGTAGCGCTGAGCGAAGTATTGGTAAAGTTAACGGTTAGGGTAGGGCAGCCTGACAAAGGAGTCATTGTGAAATTTGCCGTTGGCCTTACATTAATCGTAATAGGTAATGTAACGGTATTTGTGCAATTGGCTGTATTAACTATTAATTGTACTGTATAGGTATTTTGAATGGTATAGGTGTGATTTGGGTTTTGTACAGTTGTGGTTGCAGTGGGGGAGGCATCCCCGAAATTCCAGTTCCATGAAGTAACAGGATCCCCGGGTGCGCTTGTTGAAGTGTCAGAAAAAGTAGCCACAGAGCCCACACAGGCTGACGCTGTAGTAAATGAAGCGTTAGGTGTGGCATAAACATGTATTAAGGTAGAATACGTATTTACGCAACTGTTGGTAGAAGTAACCGTAAGGGAAGCAGTATAGGTTCCTACCGCTGTATAATTTTGTGCGGCAGGCACAGGGGTTGCAGAGGTATTACCGTTGCCGAAATTCCAGTTCCATGTGGCTCCACCGGTAGTATTATCGGTAAATACCGCGCCTGTTATAGTGTTACATCCTATATTTGGAGAGACGGAAAAATTGACCACCGGTGCCGCTAAAATAGTTACAACTGTTTGTGCTGTGCTTGAACAGGCTGCCCCGCCCCCCGCAATTAAAGCAACTACCGAAATAGTATACGTGCCCGCGTTGGTATAGGTAAATGATTGAGGACCGAAAGGTTTGGGTACATAGCCGGCACCTACTCCAAAATCCCATTTATAGGAATAGCCTGTGGAACTTGTATTGGTAAAGGTAACGGCTGTTCCCGCGCAAACAGGCCCGGTAGGCCCTACAACTCCCGCAGTTGGCGGGTTCACAATACTAACGGTTAAGGCAATGACGTCTATCCCGCATAAATTACTATCCTGCAGTTGTATGGTATAATTACCTACAGAAGGATAGGTAATTGTAATAGGGGCAGTAGGTGGCCATGGCCTCCAGTCAATAATAGAATCGCGGCCTAAACCCCAATGATCGCCTAAGTTCCATCTTTCCTGGCGTTGAAAGGTATTCCCCTGCGGCACGCAGTTTCTGTTAGTTGTATTGTTGAAGGTAAATGTATTATCGGGAAAACATTTAATAAAAGCGGAGGGTGTTATGGCCGCATTATCAATATCATAAATTTGTATGGGATTAAAGTTGGCAATGGTTGGAATGTTGGTGCAAAAATTCATGGCAGAAAGCGTAACAGCAGTTTGGCAATTAACGGTTCCGGGGTTATAGGTATGCGTTACCGTTTGCCCCGCGTTAGAAGCGTTAAAGACCACAGGAGCAGTACCGTCGCCGAAGTTCCATGTAAACGTAGTGGTTGCAGAAACATCCGTACTTGCATTTACAAATTGTAACGCTTTAGGCGCACAGGCAGTGGTAATGCCGCCTACAGGAATTTGAATGGAAGAATTAACCGGTTTTTCCATTATCACTGTCGCGGTTAAAGTGCAGGATGAGCTTGGAATTAATAATGTTAACGTATAGCTTGTAGGGCTGCCGGAAGTATAGGTGTGATTTACAAATGTATTAGCCGTATATCCCCCAGCAACGGTGTTCGGGGTACCATCACCCCAAATAATAGTATAGGCGCCCCACCCTGCATTGGATGAAATATTCATATTATAACTGCCCGAACCGGTACAATCAATAAAGGTAGGGTTGGAAGATAAATTGCCCAGGTAGTCATAAATCTGCGGGCAAGCTGCATTACTCAGTTTTGATAACAAAACGAAAAGGATCAGATATGGTAGTTTTTTTATCATTCAGTTTAAAATAAAAACAGGTTCTATAAGCCGGGTTCTGTTTTCTGCAAGCAGAACTTTCATCATTTATCTATGCAGCCTACCCTCTCTAATATAACTTTCGTTATTGTGGCGAGCAGCCACAAAATTAAAGTTTACATGGCCTTACAACATTTGAGGTTTATCCTTCCGCCGCGTTACCGTTACGGAATGTGAGCTCTTACCTCACATTTTCACTATCACCTTCCCGATAAATCAAGATTTGGCTACCTCGTTTTCTGTGACACTCTCTGTTATGTTTTTATTTCTAAAAACATACCCGCCCTTTCAAGCGGCAAATTGCTCTGTGTTGCCCGGACTTTCCTCCCTTAAAATTAAAGAGCGATGAAACAAACCTGTTTTGTGTTAAAATTACAAAATTTTAGGATATGTTAAACATTCATTTAGTAAATATTTACAAAGATAATACGGAATTGTACAAACAATTGTATTCCCACGTTATGTTATTTATACTATATAATTATAATATGCCTTAAAATTATACAGTTGTACAAACAACAGTATAATACTCACTGTACTTTGTATGGATAAGCCAAGGCCAAAGCCTTTCCAGAATACCTGCACTGAATTATAAAATTTAATAAAGAGCACTGTTCCTAACGCTAAAAAGATTCCAAATATAAATAAGCATATTTCAATCATAAAAAGCTGTTGTTTCGTTTTTTGAATTTGAGTTTTAATAAATTGAGAATTTTCCTGTTTGGTTTTTTCTGCAAAATTAATTATGTTACCTGAGTGGCAAACAGCAACTGTGCCATTTGCCGCTTCACATATACCAAGTAATAATAGCGTTACCGCCAAGCCTTTAAATAAAGAATATTTAATGACCTTAAAAAAAAGGAAGGATAACATGCATGAGATCGCGCCGGTACATATAAAAATAATATGTATTGCTTTTTGCTCCGCTAAAAATTCGTTTACGGTTGTTGTGTCCAATTAATAGGAAATTAGCTGATGGGTATATCAATAATAACAGTTGTGCCTCTTCCAACAATTGAATCAAAATAAACAGAGCCGGCCAGTAATTCGATCCGTGTTTTAATTCCTTTTAAGCCCATGCCCTCAAATTCATCTACTTTTGATGAGTCAAAGCCAATCCCGTTGTCTTCGATCAATACATTTAATTCGGTTTCATGCCGTATTAATTGCATGCTTATTTTTGAAGCCTCCGCATGCTTAATAATATTAGTTACTATTTCCTGTATTACCCTGTATAAAACAGTTTCTACTTGGTTATCTAAACGCGCATCCAAGCCAACAATTTCAAGATCTACTTTTAGAGTGGGCGCGTTTCCCAATTTGGTAATAAATTCTCTTATGGCACTTGCAAGCCCCAGCTTAATTAAAACGTTGGGCATCATATTATGCGATACTGCTCTCACTTCTTTTACCGAATCGTCCAACAGGCTTAAAGCGTTTTGCATCGCCATTTGCTGCTCTTGGTTTTGATCGTGTAATTTAGATTCAAGATTACTTAAGTTTAGCTTTGCCGCGCTTAATAATTGCCCTACGCCATCATGAAGATCCTGTGCAATGCGCCGTCTTTCTTTTTCTTCCGCTTCTAAAATAGATCGTGTTCTTATTTCTTTTTGCTTGGCTATTTCCGCGTTCATCTCAGCTTTGCGCTCTACCTGTTTTTTTCTGTAAAATAAAAACCCGGTTGCACATAATAACATAAATAATACAACTATCGAAATAATAATAGTGTTTTTAATAAATGCCTGTTGTTCTTTTGCGTCTAATTCGGCTTTATTTCTTGCCAACTGCAAATCTTTTTTCTCAACATCAAATTTTACCTGCATTTCAGCAATGCTTTTATCAAGGCGGTGCCCGTATAAGGAATCCTTTAAAACAATTAAGGAGTCGGAGTATTTAAAAGCGGTTTTAAGATCACCCGTTTCATCATAATAGTTTGATAAGTTAGTATAAAGGTTCTCTAAATTATCGGGATTGTTTGTTTGGGCATAAAGGCCGCGGGAATAGCTGTAATAGTTAAGCGCCTTTTTAGAATTGCCAACTTGCATGTAAAGCTGTCCTAAATTGTTTGCTACAGAGGTTTGGCCGTCTAAGTTTTCTGTTTCCTTAAATTTAGCAAGCGCTTTTTCTAAATATAAAATTGCTTTTTGAGGATTTTCCAGCATTACATATAAGCCGCCGAGGTTGTTATAATTCCACGCTACCGAAGTTTTATCATTTAATGTTTCGCGTATAAAAGTGGATTGTAAAAAGAATTTTTCGGCAGAATCTAATTGGTCATGTTCCGCATATAATATTCCCATAGTATTGTAAACATTTCCTAAGGCTGTTTTTCGTGAAATTAATTTTGCTTTTGCTTCGGCCTGTCTCAAATAATGATCGGCTTGTTTAAAGTTATGTTGCTGCTGGTAAACGTTGGCAATATTTACCAAAATATTAGCCGTGTTTGCCGTATCTTTTATCTGCTCATAATTTTTAAGCGCTTCAAACGCGTTTTTTAATCCCGGTTCCAATTGCATCATCATTACATAGGCAGAACTTAGTTTATGATGAATAGCAGCCCTGTAAGCCAATGGTGTATTTGAAGGAAGCGTGTTGGCGATAGGCAACAATAAGGCAATAATGGAATCGCCTTCGTCTTTTTGATAGTAAGCCTTACAAAGGGAGATAACTGACTCGAAATAGTAAACCGAATACTTACACTCTTTTGTTTTTGAATATGCCAGCAGTGCGAGGTTATAGGAACGTCCCACATCTTGTGACAGTGCCTTGTTTGCTTCTTTGTAAAGTTTTTTAACGGCAAATGTATCGCAGGTTTGCGATAGGAAACTATTTACCCAAAAGAAAATACTTATGATAAAAAGCAAAAAGAATTTCATCCTGTAAAAGTACAATTTTCTCGTTAATTACTGTAGATTAATGGTATCTTTGCGGCAGGAATGAAAACAAAAACGCTTAAGAAAAACAAAGTAAACGTGGTAACGCTCGGTTGCAGTAAAAACATTGTAGACAGTGAGGTATTGATGGGGCAATTGCGTGCCAATAATTTTAATGTGGAGCATGAAAGTGAAGACGATAATCATAACATTGTAATTATAAATACCTGCGGCTTTGTAGAAAATGCAAAGCAGGAAAGCATTGATACTATTTTACGCTATGTAGAAGCAAAAAAAGACGGGAGTATTGAAAAACTTTATGTAACAGGCTGTTTGAGCGAACGCTATAAAGCTGATCTGGAAAAAGAAATCCCTGACGTGGATGCTTATTTTGGAACACGCGATTTGCCTAAAATTTTAAAGACCCTTAAAGCGGATTATAAAAAAGAATTAGTTGGTGAACGCTTATTAACCACACCCAATCATTTCGCATATTTCAAGATTAGCGAAGGGTGTGACAGGCCTTGCAGTTTCTGCGCCATTCCTTTAATGCGCGGTAAGCATATTTCAGAACCGATAGAAGACCTGGTAAGCAGGGCAAAACTACTGGCAAGTAAAGGAACACGCGAATTATTATTAATAGCGCAAGACCTTACGTATTACGGGCTGGATATTTATAAAAAAAGAGAGCTTGCAAATTTAGTAGACCGTATAAGTGATGTAGAAGGCATTGATTGGATCCGACTGCATTACGCTTTCCCAAGCGGTTTCCCGATGGATGTGCTGGATGTAATGAACAAAAGAAGTAACGTGTGTAATTATTTAGATATGCCTTTGCAACACATTACCGATACTATGCTGAAAAGCATGCGCCGCGGCATTACTAAGCAAAAAACCATTGACACCGTAAATCAAATTCGCGATAAAGTGCCCGGCATTGCCATTCGTACTACGCTTATAGCCGGTTACCCCGGTGAAACACAACAGGACCATGAAGAAATGTTGCAGTGGGTTTCCGATTCTAAATTTGAACGCCTTGGGATATTTACCTATTCGCATGAAGAAAATACACATGCGCATTTATTAAAAGACGATGTAAAAGATAAAGTAAAAAGAGAGCGTGCCGATGCTGTAATGAAAGTACAACAGGAAATTTCTTACACTTTAAATCAGGATAAAATAGGAAAAACGTATAAGGTATTATTTGACCGGAAAGAGAATGATTATTTTATTGGCCGCACGGAGTTTGACAGCCCCGATGTGGATAATGAGGTGTTAGTGAAAGCAACAGACGAGAACTATATCCGCATTGGTGATTTTGCAAATGTAAAAATTAACGAGGCAAGTGATTTTGATCTGTACGGGGATTTAGTGTAATAATGTATGTCCCGCAGATCTCGCTGATGGCGCGGATAAAAAAGGTGATTAGGAATCGATAGAGATTTGAAAAAACAGAGTTGCGCTCCATTATAAATTTTTATTAATTATATAACTAATTCCTAAGATCTGCGGATTTCTGCGCGATCTGCGGGACATAAATCAACTCTAGTAATCATCACGATATGAAATCTATCTATTTATTTCTTTGTATGCTGCTTAGCGGGATAGCGTATTCTCAAACTATTCAAAACAGTAATTACAATACCGAAGGCTACATTAAAGAAGACGGGACTGTACAGAACAGTAACTATAATACCGTTGGTTATATAAAAGCGGATGGTACTGTACAAAACAGTAATTATAATACCATCGGTTACATTAAATCGGACGGTACCGTGCAAAACAGCAACTATAATACCATTGGTTATATTAAACCGGACGGAACCGTTCAAGGCAATAATTATAATACCATTGGGTATGTAAAAGAAGACGGAACCTTACAAAACAGTAATTATAACACGGTGGGGTATTTTAAAAACATAAACCGGACCCAGGTGGCGCTGCTGTGTTCTTTTTCTTTTTCAGGTTGAATTAAGTTTAATAACGCTTCTCAATACGCTCCTTCGTTGCACTCAAAGTAACAACACTGTCATGTTTTATATTTTGTGTTACGTGCTTATTAATTGCACACTAAGCGTGTGGAATTGCCCACCTTGTGTATAATAGTTATGAAACATTAGCTAATGCTTCCTACCACTGTATGGTTACAGCCCCAACAATTAAAATTTGTAATAAAAACCAATTTCAGCGCCCACGCTGTAAACATAGGTTTTAATGGGTGAACTAAATTTAGCAAAACTAAAAACCCGGGTAAAATGCCCGGGTTTTTTATGTATGAAAAAACTAAATACCGTGTAAATTATTTAAACGCTTTAATAATGCGTTTGTCAACACAGTATTTTATTAAGCCCAAAACACTTTTGGTATCTGTTTTTCTGAAAATATTTTTACGGTGTGTTTCTACCGTGCGTTCACTGATAAATAAGGTCTCCGCTATTTTAGCATTTGTGTATTCTTGCGCGATCAGCTCTATCACTTCAATTTCGCGTTGCGATAAGCTGATTTCTTTTGCGGCGGTTTCAGGATATGCACGCATCATTTCAGCGCTTACTTCATCACTAAAAAAAGTTCCTCCGTTTGCTACTTTGTCAATGGCTTTTAGAAGTTCCTGCTTACCTGTGTTTTTTAAAATGTAAGCACTTACGCCGGCTTTCAGCATATCACTGATGGTTTCCCTTTCGCCAAACATGGAGAGCGCAATTATTTTTATGGTTGGATAAAGTTTTTTTATGTGTTTGGTTAACTCAATGCCGTCCATTTCAGGCATATTAATATCTGTTAATACAATGTCAGGCCTGTATTCACCTATTTCTTTTAAAGCGCTTTTAGCCAATGTATTTTCTCCCACAATAGAAATGTGTTTTTCATCGCTTAGTAAAGCCTTTAAACCATCAATCAGCATTTGATGGTCATCTACTATATATATCTTTAAAAAACTCAATTACACTACTAGTTAAGGGTTACTAAAATAATCATTTATTGCGTTATAGTAGCAGTCGGAAACTTCATAAATGCGTTTAGGAACCTTTTGCCCCTGCACTTCATAATCGCATTTGGTTAAGTTAACACACTCTTTTACATTATCCTGGTAAAGGCATTCGCCGTATACTAAAACAGAATTTATAGTGCGACACAAGGCCAGGTTCCTGCAAAATACCCCGTTCGACGGCGTTTTCATGCAATTGTCCCTTAAATAATCGGCATCGTTTTTTTGAGCAACGGGAATAGATAACTTTTTACTGAATTGATTTACCGTAAGCGATGACAGCTTTTCTGATTCCGTTAATTCATCGGTTAATAATAACCTTAAAAAATGTACTTTATTAATGGGTTTCGAAAAATTATCGCCGGTCATACCGCCGCCGATAAAAGCCATGGTAAAATTTTTGGTTGAGGGGCTCAGCCAATCCGTATTTTTTTCATCTACATTATAATGAATAATAAGGGTGGCATCAGGCTTAAATTCATTAATGATCCTTGAACGTTCCATCAATTCAAAATCACGGAAAAACTCCCAAAACAGTTTGTCTTTTCCAAAATTCATTAATTTAGTATAACGTTTCGCGTCTATAACGTTCTCTTTTAATAAGGAATCCAATACCGTTTTTTTTCTCTTTGTGATCCATTCATCGTAGGTTATTTGAAAAGCCGTATAGTTTTGTTTTGGCCTTGTAACCATTACTATGGCGCCTTGTTCCAACAATCGCTGCCTTAAAATTTCGGCTGTTTGATAGGTTAGAGAGCCTTCGTTAAACCGAACCGTATCTTTTAAGTTATTGAAGGCTGACGGTTGGAACTCAATAAATTTTTGTTCTACACGTGCGGTTTGCATATCTCCTGCAAAATGACCGGGATCAAGGGCAATTCTTTTGCCTTTTAAAGCAGGCTGCTTATAGGCTGACTTAGTATTGCCGGAATACTTATTTTTTAAGCTGTCCAGTTGTTTTTGTGAAAGGTGTTTATTTTGTTTGCGGTTATAAATAGCGATGAACTCTGCCGGTTTTATATTTTTAAGAATTAAGGCGAAGGTTGGTATTTCGTCTGCAAACACCGTAAATTCAGGTGTACCGGCATTTAGTATAGAAACAGAATTTGTATTGAAGGAAACATACGAATTTAAAGAGCCGTTAAAGCTGAGGTAAGTGTCAAATTTTTTCTTTAAGTCTGCGGTAGTTTGCGCCGTTAAGCAAACTGAACACATCCATACACATATAAAGGATAGCACTTTCATCTTATAAAAATAAACAATGCAACCGGCAGGAAGTTGAGATAAACGCCAAGAAATAAACAGGGCCTATTTAATAGCGGAGACGAATGTTTTATGGTAATCGTCCCATTTAGTGGTTTGGTAATCGCCGGAGCCATAGTAATGAATAATGGGTTCAAATTGATTGGCGGTCATAAATCCTTTTAAAATATCGATTCGCTGTATCTGATTATTTAAAAATACGATGGAAGGGTAGGCGAGTTGGTTATCTAAAATAGAGGCTGCAAATTGATGAGGAGCTTTGGGGTTATTTACATCTGAGCTCACAAAAACATAGCTGTCAAATTTTACGCTGTCTTTTGTTTCCGCGTCAAATTTAACGGCATAAAAATTATCATTAATGTATTTGGCTATTGCAGGGTTGTTAAAAGTTTGCGAGCTCATCATTTTACAGGGGCCGCACCAAGTTGTGTAAACATCAATCATGATGGGGCGGGGATTCATTTTGCATTTTTTATAAGCTTCACTAAAGCTGATCCAGTTTACAGAAGAATTATCTTTAAATTCAGTATACGTATTTTGGGATACAAACTCAAAGTTTGTGGAAGGCTGATCTATAAAATTACTCACCTTATTTTCGGGGGTATTAATAGAGGCCTGTAATGTGCTTTTTTTGAAAGCAAAAAACACAATGGCTAAAATAATGAGACCGGCCATTGATATATCTTTCCAATTAAACATAATGCATCTTTTTACAAAATTAGTGCCGAAATTTATCCTGTAAATGTGCTGTGTATTAACCTATTGTTAATGATTTGTATTTCAATAGAGTAGGTAAAGCCGTAACATCCGTTAGTAATAGGAGTGCGGTTATTTAACATCTCCCATTAGTTTTTTTACTAATGGCGATATGATAATTAAAATAATGCCTGCAACAAGAGCATATAGGGCCAGTTGCTTATACCCGTCAGCGTATATATTTAATTTTTCTAGATTAGTGGCATGTTCTGAAGCTTCAGAGATATTGGCGCCTAATAACCCTGCAAAATATTGTCCGTAGGCACTCGCTAAAAACCACATTCCCATTAATACAGCCTGTGTTTTTTGAGGAGAAAGTTTGGTCATAA
The DNA here is from genome assembly GCA_025362395.1 of Bacteroidota bacterium. Taxonomy (GTDB): domain Bacteria; phylum Bacteroidota; class Bacteroidia; order B-17B0; family Aurantibacillaceae; genus UBA4416. The sequence goes on along the minus strand of JANYGK010000097.1, from coordinate 19,270 downwards.
CAGACATACCGATAGGTGATAAACACAGCTCTCCGAATGTAATAATAAACCAACCGAAGGTAAATACATTTAAGGAGGTTCGGCCGTTGGCATCTGCAAAAAACTTAGTGTAATAGAATATATAAAAACCGGCTGCTAAAAACAAAAAGGCCAATCCAAATTTAACAATAGTGTTCGGCTCAATTTTATGTTTGTTCATCCAGATCCACACGAGGCCTAACAATGCAGCAAATACAATTACAAAAAACGAGTTGGCGGAGTTATTTACGCCGTTTGCATCTAAGGTAAGGCCGGCAACAGAGTCATTTAAATTATTGGCGGCAAATAGGCTTAACGAACCACCGCTTTGCTCAAAGAAAGCCCAAAAGAAAATAGAGAATAAGATAAAGACAAGCGCTGCAATTAATTTTTTATTTTCCTTTAAGGAAAAATGTCGCATCTCAAAAAATAAATAAAATAAGGAACAAGGCCCTACAATAAACATAAATATATCGGTGTATTGAGAATTGGAAACCAATAAAATAATAACGGGAATAACAGCTATTGAACCTGCATAAGTAAGCCATTCAAAGGTTTTACGTTTTTTTGAATCATGATTTAATAAGGGTGAAATACCAATGCCGCCCATACTTTTTTGGGTGCGGGTAAAGGTGAGTAAGCTCACCACCATTACAACAGCCGCTAAGCCAAAGGCAACGTTCCACTCCATGCCTTCGGGTATAAAGCTTTCAAATAATTTGCGCTTACCTATGGCAATGCATAAAAACCCGCCAAGTAAGGCGCCTAAGTTTACACCCGCATAAAATAAAGAAAAGCCCGCATCGGTTCGGCTATCGCCCGGTTTGTATAAATTACCTACCATGGATGAAATAGTAGGTTTAAAAAAACCGGTACCGATAATATTAAACCCTATCCCTAAAAAAAAGAATTTTTCCGGATCAATGGCCAGTATAATACTTCCCACAATCATTAAAATGCCGCCCCAGAAAAGTGATTTGCGGAGACCTAATATTTTATCGGCAAATAATCCGCCAACAAATGTAAATGCGTATACAAAGGCTTGTGTGGCACCGTATTGTAAATTTGCCTCTGTTTCGTTCAGCTTTAACTGATTTACCATAAAAAACACAAGCATGCCCCGCATTCCGTAAAAGCTGAAACGCTCCCACATTTCACTAAAAAATAAGTACCACAATTGCTTGGGGTACTTACCTTTAAAATTCTGAATGTGCGATATATCGGGGATAGCTTCCATTCAAATTATTTAACCCCGTTCATTAATTTTTTTAATACAGGCGTTAGTAAAAATAAAATGATGGATGCTATTCCTGTTAATACCACAAATACCATAAAGAATTGAAATAAATTATGAATTTCAAAACCGGCTAATACAGGATTAGCCGCACTGATCTGATGCTCATCTAATATTTTTACCTGGTCAGCAGTTGCAATAACAGTTTTATCCAGTATAGCTTTTAAATCAATACCCAGTTCCTGAGCTTTTTTAAATTTATCGCCTGTAGCCGGTATTAAAGCCCCTAAAGAGCCTGCTAAAGCATACCCCGCAGCGTTCGATAAAAAGAAAACCCCAAATAATAAAGAGGCGAAACGTTTCGGGGATAATTTCCCAACTAATGATAACCCGATCGGTGACAAGCAAAGTTCTGCAAAGGTTTGTATTAAGTATAACAGTATTAACCATTGTATGCCTAACAAACCACTGTTACCTAAGTCTTTTACATTATGAGCAATAATAAAATAGCTCACTGCAATTAATGCTAACCCGATAGCTTGTTTCACTGTAGATAAAGGTTCTTTGCCTTTTGACCTTAATTTATCCCACAACATACTAAATGGAAATGCAAATGCAAACACAAATACCCCGTTAAAAATTTGCACCATGCTTGGCGGCATCTCCCAACCAAAAATATGCCTGTCGGTTTGGTTATCGGCTATAAATGTTAAAGACGAACCCGCCTGTTCAAAGGCTGCCCAAAAGAAGATGATAAAAAATCCTACAATATAGATCACTAAAATTCTTTGGAGCTCAACTTTAGTTAATGATTTATCAGAAATAATTAACCCGGCCAATGTTAAACCAAGCGCATAAATAATAGGGTAAATAATTGTTTTAACCGGGTTAGTACCGGCTAATAAAAACCTGAATATAAAAAACAACCCAACAAAAGCAATAACGGCAATTACTAATGAAGCGGAAGAAAAAACGGCTTTTTGAGCCTCTCCTTCTTCGTAATGCGACGCATCATTATGCTTCGGTAATCCTCCTAAAGGTTTGCCTTCGGGAGTAACAACGTACTTGTTTTTCAAAAAATAAAAAACAGCCGATCCAACCAACATGGCCATAGAAGCCGCTAAAAATCCCCATTTAAAAGCGTGTATATCTCTTATACCTCCTGAATCTTTAACATCACCCAATATAGGGCAAATTAATTGCCCTAAAAATGCACCTAAATTAATGCCCATATAAAAAATAGTAAAGGCAGTATCTAATTTGCTTTTTTCCTGTTTAGGATATAGGCTGCCCACCATGCTCGAAATATTGGGTTTAAAAAACCCGTTACCAAAAATGATGATGGTTAACGCAATCCATAATAATGTTTTTGCCAACTCTAAATTTGAACCAAATACGGTGGCACTGGCAAATAAAACCATCTGGCCGACAGCCATCATAATTCCGCCAAGTAAAATACAGTTTCTGTTACCGAAAAAACGATCTGATATAAAGCCACCCAACATAGGTGTTAAATAACACAGCCCTAAAAACCCTCCGTATATTAAAGAGGAATCGGCTTCTTTCATCATTAATGAATTAACCATAAATAAGGTTAGAATGGCGCGCATTCCGTAGAAATTAAAGCGTTCCCACATTTCGGTTCCAAATAATACCCACAGCCCTTTCGGGTGACTTGTTTTTGCAGTAACTTGTTCCATATTCGTTTTTAGTGTTTTAATTTTATCGGGCCTAAAATACCCTTTTTTTTTATTAATCTACAGTTGTATGTCGTTTTTTAAAGAAAATATCGGGCATAAAAAAATCCGGACTTAAGAGCCCGGATCTTTCGTTAAATGGTACTATATAACTAAGATAGTTTTACGTTTACTGCATTTAAACCTTTTTTACCTTCCTGGATGTCGAAAGTAACGGTGTCGTTTTCTCTAATTTTGTCTGATAAACCTGTTACGTGTACAAAGTACTCTTTTCCTGATTCGTCCTCTTTAATAAAACCAAAACCTTTTGTTTCATTAAAAAATTTTACTGTTCCTGTGCTCATTTTGTTATTTTAATAATGGTTATGTTCAAATTTAAGTATTTATTTATGAATAAAACAAATTTATTTTATTTTGGATTATAATATTTTTTAGCCTCCGGCATAAAGGCTTTTAAGGCACTTATGCGTGTTTCATCGCTTGGGTGGGTACTTAATAACTCCATTGGTTTTTGCCCGGTATTCATTTTAGACATTCTTTCCCAAAAAGCAATTGCTACTTCGGGGTTGTAGCCTCCCATGGCGGCAAATATAAGCCCCATTTTATCGGCTTCTGTTTCGTGTGTGCGACTGTATTTCAGTATTCCCAATTGAGATACTGCACCGTATGATTGTTGAAACAAAGCTTGTGTAAGGGCCGGTTTTTGTTGAGTGGCAACTGATAGTGCGGCCCCCCCAAACTGAACGATCATTCCCTGGCTCATGCGTTCGCTGCCGTGTTTAGCTACGGCGTGTGCTATTTCATGTCCCATAACTATTGCAAGGCTTGCTTCATCCTGTGTTACAGGTAAAATGCCGCTATAAACTACTACTTTACCTCCCGGCATACACCAGGCATTTACTGTTGGTTGATCTACTACGTTAAATTCCCATTTATAACCTGCCAACTGGTTGCTTAAGCCTTTATCGGCATAATACTTTTCTACAGCCTGCTGTATCCTTGTTCCAATAGTTCTTACCATTACTACCCGCGAATCGCTTGCGGGTAAGGGAGGATTGGTTGATAAAAATTTACCGTATTCGGTAACACTCATCCCAATCATTTCAGGCTCCGATACAAAATCGATAGACCTGCGGCCTGTTATGGCATTTTTTTGACAACTCATAAAAGCAACCATTAAAAACGCGGCTAATACACTATTTTTTTTCATATTTTTTATCTTAGTAAAGCAATAGTCAATTCAAATAATATGCCTGATCAAAAAAGGTTTTTGAAAATTGAAACTCACCATTTTTGAAAGCACTAAAGCTTTCTAATTTATTTCGGCGTTTAAGCCTTTTTGTAAAAGTGTTTCACAAATTGGCTTTAATACTTTGAGTGTTCCTTTTTTAACATCACATTTGCCGTTATGGTGCACGATATGGGCACATTGCTCAGCTTGGATGCTATCATGTCCGCAGTATTCCACCAAACATGCAATTACCCACTCAAAGGTATTTACATCATCGTTAAACAATATAATGTTATTCAGTTTAGCTTCTTTTGTAAGAAGGTCAACTTCTAATAACTCTTCAGTATCTGTGTAATTACCTAAAATCATGGTACAAAATTAAGTGTATTTTTTTATTTATTCAAGTATTGGCTTGCTTCCGCTCCATACAGTTTTTTTCCGTCTTTATAAACGGTAATAAAAGCATCGGTTACACCTATATTAACGGCTTCATCTTTTAATTTTTTAGCAAAAGAAACCGCGTTAAAATTTCCTATGGTATAAATAAATAACCCGTTAATCACCACATTGTTTACCGGCCATGTTTTAATGCTCATAAATTTAGTAGCAACATCATTCGGTACCTGATTTTTATAAGCACCAATTTGCACTTTATAAGAAATCCCGGCTTCATCCGCTTTTACTCCATTGTTTGCAGTAGGTATAGGGCTTTGAGTAACCCCGTTATTAAAAGCCGTTGCGTTTGGTGTGTTTGTAACGCCATTTGTTGTTGGTGTTACGGCAGGTGTATTACTAGTAGTATTTTGAATAGCAGGTGCTGTTGCACCCGAAAAAATAATAGGATTTTCGGTTTCCATTTTTAAATTATTATTTTCTGTTTGCAATTTTTGTCCTTCCGCAAAAGCAATTCGTTTTGCATTATAATAAGCGGATACAAAAGCATCTTTTACGCCAAGGTCCACTACTTTGCGTTTGTCTTCCAATAGTTTAGCGGTTTGGTTATAGATGCCTGCAGTGTAGCGATACAAGCCGCTCGGTAATTTTTCTGTGTAAATTGGCCTTAAGTTATATAATTGCGAACGCGTTACCTGTTTAGAGTATACGCCAATTTGTACTGTGTATAAAAGCCCGTTCATTTTTTCCAACTCATTGGTAATTTCTACAGGTTGGTTATCGCCGGGCAATGCAGTAGGGTTTGGTGTATTATTTGTAAATGTGTTTTTTGGAACATTAGAGTTAGCCGTTATGCCTGCACTTGTATTTGCCGCTGTGGAGGCATCTACTGCTTGTCCTGCTTCTAAGGCTTTTGCAACCCCTTCGTTGAGGTTAATGCGTTTACCGTTATAATACGCAACTACAAAAGCATCGCCATAGCCTAAGTTTTTCAGATCATTTTTTACAGCATTGGCACTCGCATATTTTTCAAAATTACCCGCCATGTAACGGATGTAACCGCTAGGTGTGGTTTGCGCTATTACAGGGCTTAAACCTTTAAAAGTATTGTTTGGCAGTGTGGTTTTAAAAGCGCCTACCTGTACTTTAAACACTAAGCCGTCCTGTATTTTTTCGTCAATAGGTATAGGCTTATCGGCAGTGTAGGCGTTATTTGTTTTTACTTCCAACCCTTCTACTTTTAATTTAACGGTGGGCGTGTTTGAATTACCGCCGGTGTTATTTACCGTGTTGTTGTTTTTAACCGTATTATTTCCTGAAACTTGATTTCCGCTAGTACCTGCATTTGTTTTTACGGTTGATGTATTATTTCCCTGCGTGTTATTTCCGGTTGTATTATTATTCCCTGAAGTTTGATTTCCGTTATTTCCTGCCGTATTATTCCCGGTAGTATTATTTGTTTGGTTTCCTAAACCCGTATTGCCGGTATTATCTGCTACCGCCGCATTTCCTGAAGTATTTATTTGACTTAAGGCGTTAATAGCTGCTTGACCGTTTTTATTCGCCTCTATTAAAAAATCTTTTTTCTTATTTACATCAGTTGTTTTAGTTGCCTGCACTAAGGCTGATTGATATTTTTTATAAAGGCCCTGAGCATTTGTTTTTAAAGCGGCATCACCGGTTTTCAGTGTAGCAGGTAAATTTACCAACCTGCTTTTATATTCTTTTTCAACTGCTTGCGACAATAACAATAACCCGTCAATATGAGCTTGGTTATTGCTTGCCAAGCTTGTTTTTGTTGAATTTAATTTAGCGGTTGCCTCAGGATTTGCCGCTTGTGGTTTTGCCTGTTTAGAAACATAATTCGAAAAATATTTTTTATAAACATCAAGCACTGCTTTTTGCTTATTCAATGCAAGCGTTTCTTTTTCTTCGGCATTGCTAAAGCCGCCTAATTTAGCAGCATCTGTAGGGTAAGCATTAGCTTCTTCTCTTAACTTTTGAGCTTGGTTAAAATATAAGGTTGCCTCATTCAGCTGCATGTCGGCCGTACTTAATTCGCTTATATTTTTCCCTTTGGCCATCTCAGCCAGTTCTTCAAGGCTCTTAGTATTAGCTTCAAACGTGCCGGAATTTAAGCGTTGCTGATTACCCGCGGCTTCTACTTTTTTAGCAATGGCTTTTGTTTCAAGTTCCTTTGCTTGTTGCAGGTCTTTCTCTTTTTCTTCCCCTGTTTTAGCTACTGCTGATTTTCTTAATTCATAAGCGGCATCATTAGTTTTTTCAGCTTCCATAACCGCATTTGTAATAGCATCCTGTGTAACCGGTTGCGCTCCGTTAACTACCAATGCCAGTTGAGCCGCGTTATCAAGAGAAGCGGTTATGTTTTTATCTTCATTTAAAGCGGCATTAATTTTTTCGGAAGCTTTTTCTTTCAGGCTTATTGCTTCCGTATTCGTATAGGTATTAAAATTAGTTAAGCCGCTTTCAGTTGAATTGTTTAAGCCGTTTTTCAGGTTTGCTATTTCAGATGATATATCACCTGTAGTATTATTTGATGGTATAACGGTGTTTGAATTTGTTGCACTCGTTGTAGGGTTTCCGGTTTCAGCAGTGTTACCCGCATTATTGGCAGGGTTTGTAGTATTAGCGTTAGTATTTCCTGCATCCGTAACGGAAGTGTTAGTATTATTTGCAGAAGTTGTTTCAGGCTTTACGGCATTCCCGTTTTTATTGTCTGCCCCCGTGTTATTGTTTACGGCGTTGCTATTGTCATTTTGTGATGTGTTATTATTACCGCTGCCGGTGTTAGATGCTGTTGTGTTACCGGAGTTGTTGCTTACATTAGTATTTGTTGTATTTTGAGTGGCATTACCTGTGTTTTGAGTATTTTCAGGCGTTGTAACGTTACCGTTAGCTGTATTATTGCCGGCAAGGGTATTCCCCGAATTAGTTAATAGGGTAACGGCTTCATTTAATTTTTTTAAGGCATTAATTTCCTGTTCATTGGCCATCAGTAATAAATTAGCTTTTTCTGAAGCGCCTGTAGTCGTTAACGATTGACCTATAAACGCTTTCGCATCTTTATTTAATTTATCCGATTCATTTTTCAGATCTTGTGCGGGCTTATTTTGTTCCGTATTAAAAGCCGGGTTTTTAGCAAGTTTATCTCCCTGTAATTTTAATTCATTTTGGTTTGCTTTACTGAGCGCTAAATAAGCGTCTAATTGTGTTTGAGAGGTTTTATTGATCTCATTATTTAAAGAGGTAATTGCTCCCGCAGGATCATTATTACCGGCGGGTGTTTTAACTTTATAGGAAGGATTAACCTTCGATAAAATGTCAATGGCTTTTTGTTGTTTGGTCAATGCCTCATTTTCTTTCTCTTCCGCATTGCTCAATCCTCCAAGTTTAGCAGCACCTGCAGGATAAGAATTGGCTTCCGTGCGTAATTTTTGTGCCTGTTTGTAATTAATAGCTGCCTCATCCGTCAGCATATTAGCCTGTGAAATGTCATCGCTTGTTTTTGCGCCCGTTAATTTTTGAAGCTCAACCAGGTTAGAGGCATTTACGTCAAATTTATTTTTGTTTTCTTTTTCCAGTTCTCCCGATGCCTGCAGTTTTTTATCTACCGCCAGTTTTTCATTTTCCTGCGCTTGTTTTAACAGCGCGTCTTTTTCAACTCCCTGTTTTGTTACCGATTCTTTTCGTTCCTCTAAAGCCTTATTACCAAGGGCATCGGCTTCATTTAATAAACCGGTTGATTTATTTCCCGTATTTGCTTTTATATTGGTTTCTGTAGAAGCAATAAGGGTGTTTAAAGCAATCTCATTTTGTTTTGCCGTTTCAAATTTTTTGTCTGCCGTTTGTTTTAATAGTAAAGAAGAATTTTCTTTGTACCCATTATAAGAAAATAACTGAGTAGCTGCTCCCGTATTTGCATTTAAACCCGCTTTCAATTTCTCTAACTCATTTAAATAAGCACTGTTATCATTGGCAACAAACGTATTAATCGGTTCAATAGCTGCATTATTTTGAGCGGTGTTGTTTGTAACGGAGGTTGTGTTTGTTTCGAAACCGTTGGTGCTAGAAGATATTGCTGATGTCGTATTTGTATTGGAAGCATTTACTGCATCGATTGTATTTGTAGTGATGCCTGAATTAGTATTACCCGGATTTGTTGTATTTCCGTTATCGCCTGCAGTGTTTGGGTTTGCATTATTACCGGCAATGGCATCAGGCCCGATCTTCTTTAAAGCTGAAGTATTTGCCGTGATCAATTTATCATTAATTGCTTTTTGGTTTTCCAGCTCTTTAATTTCTTTATTTAATTTTTTCTTTTCGACACCGTCTTTCGTTTTTGAAGCTTCGTTTTTGTCAATAGAAACAAGATCTGCAATGTCTTTATTATAATTCTTTAAAATACCATTTTGAGCTGTTAGTTCCTTAGGGTTTGTTTTATCTATTTCTTTTCCTTTAATCTCCGCATCATATTTTGTTGTAATGCCTTCATACGAAAGCGGGCTTGTAGATTCAGTTCCTTTAATCTCTGATCCTGTACTATTATTAGTTCCTGTTGTGTTATTCGATCCGGTAGTATTATCAATTCCGGTTAATGGTGTTGCGCTACCTTTATTATTGGTAATAGCCGCGCCGCTTGTGTTTTCATTTAATATGTCAGCAGCTATTTCCAACTCTTTATTTAAGCCGTCAACCTGGTTTTTTAACCCTGCTATTTTTTGATTGTTGGCATCAAGCTCTTTATTTTTAGTATCTATATCAGTTGTTAATTCCCTGATTTGAGCAGAAATATTTTCTTTCAATGACTTGTCATTCTCATTAGCAAGGTCAGTTTCAAGAGTTCCTGATTCTGTTTTAATGGAATTAATGTCGCTTACAATTTCATTATTTTTCTTTTCAGATTTTTTTAATTCGTTTTGTTTTAGCTCCAGTTCAGCTTTAATAGAAGATACTAATTCGTCTGATTGATTCGGTTGTTTTGATATAGCATCCAACTGCGTTTGTATCTCTTCTAATTTAGTAAGGGCTTCTTTATTGTTTTTATTTTTAGTAACAATTTCCAGCTCTTTAATGTATTGATTGGTTAAGTCGGCCTCCTTTTGTTTTTGGTCGGCGTCCACTTCCAGTTTTTTTGCGAGGTTAGTGGCAGTGTTTGCTATAGCAGTGGCTGTTTTAGCATCTTCTTTCAACTGATTTATTTTAACCGATTCTTCATCTTTTTTTGCAACATTGGTAATAGCGTTCAAATTTGCCGCAGCCTCATCCACCTGCTTTTGTATGGCAACTGCTTCCGCTGTTTTTTGAGTTGCCAAATCAAATGCTTCCTGTGCATCCTGTTTTAATATTTTACTGTCGTTTTCAGCTTCTACAGCATCCATTTTAGCTAAGGATAATAGTTGCTCGTTTGTTACATTTTTGTTTGTATTTGTTTTAGTTGCGGCTGCATCATTGCCGCTTGCAGTGGGATTATTTGTGCTTACAGAATTTAAATTTGTTTTATCTGTCGCCTTATTAGTTACGTTTTTAGGAACTTCTTTCAGGTTATTATTATAGGGCTCGTTTTCGTTAACTTCCAATTTTGCTTTTTTCTCGATCAGGTCTATCATCATCGAGTAGTTTTCATCGGCAATTTGTCCATCAAAATAATTAATGATCTTCAATACTTTTTTCTCATACGAAATAAGCTGCTTGTAAGGCTTTAAAGAATAAGCGATAGGCATTTGTACGCCATCCGACTGTGTTGTAAGGCCGGGGGTTTCTACCGTAAAAATAAATTTTCCGCCATTTGGCAGCTCCATATAATAATCGCCGTTCTCTTGGGCCTTATATGTACCAATGATCTCGCCATTGGCCATGTTTTTTACCGTAATTTTCGCCAATAAACTTTGCGTCACGTCTTCCTTTACCACGGTGCCTTTTAAAACAGCAAAATTCATAGGCCTTCGTTCCGTACTAATTTTAAGTACATCAATTTTACCGTAAGGGCTGTATCTACCGGTGCTGAAAAAAGCGGTTTTTTCTAACGAGTCCGTTACAAATAGTATATCATCATCGGGTGAGTTTATAGGGAATTCAAGGTTCTCGGGTTTACTCCAGCTTTGCGTTTCCGTGTTATAAGTCGTTTTAAATACATCATAACCTCCCATACTATTATGGCCTTTTGAGCTAAAATAAAGTGTTTTTCCGTTAGGGTGTAAAAAAGGATAATCTTCGTCGTATTCAGTATTTATTGGCGCGGGCATGGGCTGTGCTTTGCTCCAACTGCCGTTTGGCAAACGGTTTACAAAATAAATATCCCTTCCGTTACTGCCGCCGTCGCCATAGCTTGAAAAATAAACGCGTTCTCCGTTCCTGGGCAGGTAAACAACCGATTTATCTTTTTTCTTTTTATCGTATCCTGTTTTAAAATCATCGGGCTTTACCAATAATTTTCCGCCAATATCTTTAATGTCGTAGCTCCTGAAGTAATCTGCTTCATTAAGCTGTTTTTTACTGATAATAACAAGGTCGGATAAATTGGAAAGCAAGCGTTTCCCGTTTTTACAAGCGGCAATTTCCCTGTCTACCTGTAATTTTTTGATGGATGAAGAACTTGCTGTTTGTTTATACTCTGTATAGAGTTTTATGGCTTCATCAAACCGGTAATTGACATGGTAGGTTTTGGCCAGGTAAAATTTGGCGTCTTTCGAATCTTCATTAGGGATTTTCAGAGCAATTTGAAAATACATAAATGGTTTTTTCTTATCAGGTTCCGTGTAAAGCATACACACTCCCAGCCTATAATTATATACAGGATCTTTAGGATAAAGCGAAACTAATTGAGAATAAAGCTTATAGGATGAATTATAATCTTCATCTTCAAAATAAGCACTTGCTTGTTTTTTTAATTCATCCTCATTTTTAACCTGCGAAAAATTTATGGTAGAGTAAAGCAACAATAGTATAACGTAAAAGTGGCTAATACGTATGCTGTTAATACAAAAGATATGTTTAAAAGGGTTCAGATGCAACATCAAATTTAACTAAAAAACCTAAATATTTAGTATAATGATGCCGATTATTAAACTTTTACATAAATTCTCCGGAATCTCTTTGGTATCAATGCATTTTGATATAGATAGTAATTTTTGTTTCAATAAAACTAACTGTATGTTTGGTTAAACACTAACTTAACTATTAAATAACACACACATGAAAAAAATTTACTTAACATTGGGTTTAGGAGCATTACTATATGGAGCAAATGCTCAACAAAAGGTTATAAAAAAATTAACTCCAAATACCATCACTACTCCTGTAGTTATTAAGTTATTAATCATGATGCTGCTAAAGCAGTATCAACTATTACTCTTATGCCTGCAACCTTTAGCGGAAGCGGCTGCGCAACAAATACTGCAAATATTGTGTATTATTCAATTACACAATATACGGCTACACCAAGCTATACTATTGATGCAAAAGGTTTCGCTTTTGGTACTAACGTAACTTATGTGTTATACAGACAGGCGTAACTTATACAATAACAGATTTAAAAATCGCTGAAAAATATACTGTGGCAGGCACTGCAACTATCAGTAATGCTATTGTAGGATCAGCTAAGCATAAATCAAATGCTGCAACAAGTATGGTTAATGCAAAAATTTATTCTGAAAATCCGACAACAGAAGCACCTAATGCTCAAATAGGAGCAAATTCATAAAAACCTTTAAATTCTCTTACAGGAAATGATGCATTTGCTTTCAGAATAGCCGTTACAGTTTCTGCGGGAAACTTTTTTGCAGTTATAGAGTCTCCTGAATTAGGCGGAAGTACTAAGGATACTTTAGTATCTTTTCAACAGCTGAAGGTTGTTCAACTGCGGACAGTTTATCTTGGCAATATACGTTGCAATCGTCACCTACATCTTCAGTTGGAGTTTGGGGATCTATTGCAGCAGGTAGTAATACCTATAATTTAGATTATTTAGTTTTCCCTGTAGTTGATATCGCAGCCTGTACAACAGTTGTTAACAGCGTTTCTAAATGTGATTTAACTTTATTGGCGTCTTTCCCTAATTCTGCTACTACCTAATCCTAATGAAGTAAATATTAACTTTGGTTTAAACCAATCAGCTAAAACTGAAATAAGTGTATATGATATTACAGGTAAATTAGTATTAACTTCTAAATTACAAGAAATGGAAGCAGGTAATCACATCACTAAATTAGATGTTTCTATTTTAAACGCAGGTGTTAACATATACGCATAAAATCAGCCAGTGCTCAGTTATTCAGCAAATTTACAATTGTTAAATAACTTTTTAACATACACATTAAAAGTCCCGCTAATAGCGGGACTTTCTTGTTTTTAACTGTAACTGCATCTATTACTTAAACCCTTTTAGATCAGGAATCTGATTATGTACGAATTTTGGAGATTTTTTTTAATAAAATATTTGTTATATATTGTACCAACTTAAAAAAACAATCATGATAAAAAAATTACTATTAACAAGTGCCTTAGCCATTACCTCAATACTGAGTATGCGGGCGCAATTATCAAATCAAATCCAATACAGTCAACCAATTCCGTCCAAGTCACACAACATGACTTCTTCGCATTATGGCTCAAATACTATAGCTACTGCAGCTTGCGTGGATACTAATTTTTATGTAATTTATAAAAATACTGATAAAGGCGCAGGTAGTTTTTATACTTTTCCTTCTACAGGTTCCAATAAGTATTCTTTGGGATATTCATATGCAAACACAGGTACAATAACAATTTCAGCTATAGGTTTTATAGCAGGTCGCAAAACAGGAAGCCCTTCAGCAACTATTCCGACAAAAGCGTATTTATACAGTGTAACCGGAGCGGGTGTTCCATTAGCAAAAATAGACTCAATAAGTCTTAACATTGGAGCTGCAAGTTATTACTATGGAACATTAGCAACTGCAAGAACAATGACTACAAATTTTGCTCTTGTATTTAGAAATAATTCAAGTGTGGCTACAGATTCAATTTCCATGTATATGACTCCTGCGCAAACTTCTACAGCTTCGACTAATAATTATGGAGAAGGACGGGGATATGTTGGAGCGTCTGCTACGCAGTTCTATTCTACAAACTCAGTCTTTACGTCTACTGTTGCACCACTTAATCCAACTCCTGATTATGAGCCTGCGATATTTCCTGTTTATTCATTTAACATGTCTGCAAATTATACAGTAACTCCCGCAGCGCCTAGATGTATTGGTACTACTGTAATAAATACGAATACTTCTACAAATACAAATGTTCCTGAAAGTTATATGTATAACTACGTAAAATACCTAAAAAAATGGAATGTTACAGTTGCCGGATTAGACTCTGTATATATATGGGGTTTTAGTGACGGTTCAGGACATTTTAAATCAAAAAACCAGAATCATGTTTATGCTGCTAATGGTAATTATAATGATACTTTGTTATATACATTTATTCCAATGTCAAACGCTGCTAACTGTGTTGATAAAAAAATTACTACTATTCATATCGGACCGGGAACTCTTACCTTAACACCAGTGTCCGTTACTATATGTCCAACTGCAATTGCAAGTTTTACTGCTTCAGGTCTGTCCAGTTTTGCATGGCAAGGCGGCCAGTCTGCAGCAACTGCTACATTCTCTCCAGCATCTAATACAACTTATTCAGTTACGGGTACAGATGCCTGTGGTACTTCAACTGCTGTAGTTAACGTTGTAGTTTCATCGGTAGTTTCTATCAGTGCAATTAGTTCAATTCCTACAATTTGTGCAGGAAGCTCTTCTACATTAAGTGTTAGTGGTGCAACAAGTTATACCTGGAGCCCTTCTGCGAGCTTAAGCTCAGCGAATGGTTCTACTGTAACTGCAACACCTACAGGTAATACTACTTACACCATTACAGGAGTTTCATCTTGCGGTACCGCAACTACAACTTTAGTTCAAAACGTAACTCCAAATCCAACAGTTACAGTAGTAAGCTCAACAACTGCGGTTTGTAGCGGTTCATCTGCTACATTAACAGCAAGCGGCGCAACCACTTATACATGGATGCCTGCAGGTGGCGGCAGTGCTGCAGCAACTGTTAATCCTTCAACATCTACAACGTATACTGTACAAGGTACAACTGCTTCTTGTTCATCTACAAAAACAGTTGCATTAACTGTTAACCCGTCTCCAACTGTTACGGCAATATCTTCAAGCTCTGCAATTTGTGCAGGCGCATCAGTAACATTAACGGCTAATACAAATGGTGTTAATACTCTTTGGTCAAACGGTGCATCAACTGCTGCAACTGTAGTAACACCTACTTCAACTACAACTTATTCTGTAGGAGTTGCTAACGCTTCATTTTGTACGGCTACGGCAAACGTTATGGTAACTGTTAACACATGCGCAGGCATCGAAGAGTTATCGGGTTCAGCTATCAGCGTATATCCTAACCCTAACACAGGTGTTTTAAATATCTCTGTATCTTCTGCTTTAGCAAATAATTCAACAGTTGAAATTTATGATGCTATCGGAAAATTAATGATCTCTCAAAACTTAAGCAACGAGCAAAATGCAATTAACACATCAAGCCTTGCTAACGGAGTTTATATTTATAAAATTGTTAATTCTACCAAATCAGTTAAAATTGGAAGAATTGTAAAACAATAAGTTACACTCTTTTTTTAAGGATCCCGCATGGTAACATGCGGGATTTTTTTATGCCTGTTAACAAAAGCCCCGATTGGCTGTTATTATAAAGAGATAAAATTTAAGTTTAAAATTTAAACCGATTACCTACATTTGTCTGTATTATTATGGAAAATTCGCAAAAATTAATTTTAGAATCTCAGCTTGTAAGCGATGAATTAAAAAGCATTGCTAAGAAAGTGTTTAATAATGAACGTATCTTATTTAGCGACGGCGTTTATTTATTTGAACATGCAAACCTTTCTTATTTAGGAACGCTTGCTAATTATGTGAGAGAAAAAAAGAATAAGAATTTTGTTTATTTTAACCGTAATTTCCACGTTGAGCCTACTAATATTTGTGTGTATACATGCTCATTCTGCGCCTATTCAAGGCTAATAAAGCAACGCGCCGAAGGCTGGGAATTATCTATTGAGCAAATGCTGGATATCATTAAACAATATGATGGTAAGGAAGTAACAGAAGTTCACATGACGGGGGGTGTAATTCCAAAACAGGATCTTGCCTTTTATACCGAATTATTTAAAACCATCAAACAACATCGTCCTACTCTGCATATTAAAGCATTAACACCGGTTGAACTGCATTATATTTTTAAAAAGGCAAAAGTAAGTTACGAAGAAGGCATGAAATTGATGAAGGAGGCCGGCCTGGATTCAATGCCCGGCGGCGGCGCTGAAATTTTTGATAAAGAGCTTCGCGATAAAATTGCCGGCGGAAAATGCTCAGCCGAAGAATGGCTTTCCATACATGAAATCTGGCATAACTTAGGGATGAAGTCTAATGCTACTATGCTTTACGGACATATTGAAACGTTTACGCACAGGGTAGATCATTTAGAAAGATTAAGACACTTACAAGACAGAACGCATGGATTTAACGCGTTTATCCCTTTAAAATTCAGGAATGGAAATAATGATATGTCTGACGTGCCTGAGGTAAGTGTTATTGAAGACTTAAGAAACTATGCGATCAGCCGGATTTACCTTGACAATTTTGATCACATTAAATCATATTGGGCTATGATAGGCCGTAGCACGGCACAATTATCTTTAAATTTTGGTGTGGACGATATTGACGGCACAATTGATGATACAACTAAAATTTATAGTATGGCAGGCGCTGAAGAGCAAACGCCGAAGTTAACCACACAGCAGCTGGTTGATTTAATTACTCAAGTAAAGCGCACACCTGTTGAAAGAGATACTCTATATAATATTGTAAAAGACTACTCGATCAATTAAAACATGACATGGCGTTTTTTTTGCTGATAGTTTTTTTTCTGTGCTTTATGGTTCCTTTTTTTAGTTACGTTATATTTCCGTGGCTTATGAAACAAAAAGCTAAAAAAATAAATTACGTAAAGAATGAGTATTCAACAGTTGGCGAATGGCCGAATATAACCATTGTATTTTCTGTTTATAATGAAGAAAAAGTAATTCGCCGAAAGCTTGAATCCATCATTAATTCGGATTACCCTAAAGATAGACTGTTTGTCTTGATCGGCTCCGATCATTCAACTGATGCAAGTAATACTATTATTTCAGAATGCGTTCAATCCAATTCTTATATTAAGCTGATTGAAAAAAACAAGCGGTCGGGTAAGCTAAAGATCATCAACGAGCTTGTAGATATGGCAACTACAGAGCATTTAATTTTTACGGATGCTAATGTGTTTTTTGAGCCCGGCACACTCAAAGCACTCGTCTTTAATTTAATTAAAAAAAACGCGGACATGGTGTGTGGAAATATTAAAAAATTTTCGCCGCATAATGAAGGGATTTCGGGACAGGAAATACTATATATGAATTTTGAGAACCGGTTAAAGCATTGTGAAAGCTTGGTTTATAATTTTGTAGTAGGTGTTGAAGGAGGCTGCTATGCTATAAAAAAAAACCGATTTATAAAAGTGCCGGACGGCTTTTTAATGGATGATTTTTTTATTACGCTCGATGTTATTTCAAAAAAAGGAATTGTATTGTTTGAACCGGAAGCTGTTTGTTATGAGGATGTAAACGATGCGCCCCTGATTGAATTTAAACGAAAAGTAAGAATTTCTTTAGGTAATTTCAGAAACCTGTACTATTATCACAACTTATTATTCCCCATACATAAAGGTTTTGGTTTTGCTTTTTTATCACATAAAGTATTGCGCTGGCTCACGCCTTTTGCATTGATCATTTCTTTTTTTATGTCTGTTTGTATTTCATGTTACTATCCTTTGTTCTTCTTTGTTACTTTATCGTATTTACTTTTAGTTGCTTTACCTTTATTGACCATCTATCTTGAAAGGGTAAAGTTAAAACTTCCCTTAATTAATGCATTGGGTCATTTTTTATTAATGAATGCCGCCTTATTTATCGGTTTCTTTAAATTTATTTCTTCTACAAACGAAAATACTTGGGAACCGCCCAAGCGCAATGTATAATCCCTTTACGGCCTGAAGGTTACTAATCACTATTCGCTAACAACTATTCACTAAATTCATTATCTTTGCGGCCTTAAAATGTATAATTAATTGCAATGGTTTCTATTAATGGTGTAACGGTTTCATTCGGCGGATATAATTTATTTGACAATGTGTCATTCTTAATTAATCCAAAAGACAGGATTGGCTTGGCGGGAAAAAATGGCGCGGGGAAAAGTACAATGCTTAAAATTTTAGCGGGCTTTCAAACACCTACCAAAGGCGAAGTGTCTCGCCCTAAAGATTGCAAAATAGGATATTTACCTCAGGATATGACACATCAGCATGGCCGTACGGTATACGAAGAAACGGAATCTGCTTTTGAAGAAATTAAATTATTACAGGCCAAATTAAATGACATTAACCATCAACTGGAAATTCGTACGGATTACGAGAGCGATGGTTATATGCAATTGATACAGGATTTAACGGATATTAATGAACGCTTAAATATAATTGGGGCTGATAACACGGAAGAAGAAATTGAAAAAGTATTAATAGGTTTAGGGTTTCAACGCAAACAATTTCATTTACAAACCTCTGAGTTTAGCGGCGGATGGCGAATGCGCATTGAGCTCGCTAAATTGTTATTGCAAAAGCCCGATGTGCTCATGCTCGATGAGCCCACCAACCACCTGGACATTGAAGCGATACAATGGCTTGAAGAATTTATGGATGTATTTTCGGGCGCTGTGGTATTGATAAGCCACGATAAAACATTTTTAGATACAGTTACAAAGCGTACCATTGAAATTGTGAATCAAAAAATTTACGATTACCGCACTAATTATTCTCATTATTTAGTGTTGCGCCAGGAAAGAAAGCAGCAGCAGGAAAACGCTGCCAAGAATCAACAAAAAATGATCGATCAGACTGAATTTTTAATTGATAAATTCAGGGCTAAAGCCAGTAAATCTGCCATGGCGCAATCGTTGATTAAAAAACTGGACAGAATGGACAGGGTTGAGGTAGACGATATGGATACTGCTTCTGTTCGTTTTCGATTTCCGCCGCCTGCACATAGCGGTAAAATTGTAATTACTGCTGAAAATGCCGGTAAATCATACGGCGATAAATTCATTTTTGGCGGGGCTAATTTTATTATTACCAAAGGTGAAAAGATTGGATTGGTTGGTCGTAACGGTGAAGGAAAATCAACCATGATGAAAATGATAGCCGATAAGATAAAATTTGACGGCAGCATCCAATTGGGTCATAATATTTTAATGGGATATTTTGAGCAGGACCAAGAAGAAAAAGTAGACCTTGATAAAACCGTATTTGAAACCATTGATGAATTAGCTGTGGGCGATGTTCGCAGGCAAGTGAGAAGCTTATTGGGTTCGTTTTTATTTCAAGGTGACGATATTGATAAAAAAGTAAAAGTGTTTAGTTGCTTGGCCATAATTGTTACTAAACTCAAAATATAAATATAAAACAATGTAAAATTAACGCCTTATATCATGGATACTTTTAATTATTTAAACGCTAAACAAGTCCGGAACTTAA
>JANYGK010000073.1 GCA_025362395.1 Bacteroidota bacterium | reverse complement strand
TCCAACTAATACCCCCCAAAGCCAATCATAGTTCGAAGAAGAATCGTTAATATTGTTTTTGTGATTTATAGTTTGTAGTATTGTAAGATAAATGATTTAATTAATAAAAACATGCCATTCATTGAATATAAAAACATAGAAAACAATATTAACGATTCTTCTTCGAACTATGATTGGCTTTGGGGGGTATTAGTTGGATTTTTATTAGCATTCGTTCAGAATGAAATAATTAAGTTTAAACAAATAAAAAAATTAGGAGAGATATTTAATTTTGAAATTAATTCTTTAAAAACGGTTTATATAAATCAAATTGAGTCATTAAGACAATTTAAAAAACAAATTCAATCCAATAGTACAGAATCATTATTGAAGTTACATTTATTAAAAAAACTAGATACTATAAGACTTTTAGATAGAGTTGAATTAGCAAAATATTTTCAGAAAAGAAAAAACAAAGCATCTCTAGGTTATGTATCTGAAATATTAAATAACCTAGAGATAACATACCATGTAGTTTTAGAATTAGAAATCATTCACAGGAATTATACGGTAAACCTAAATTTATTACTCAATGATTATATAAAAAATTTACAAAAATTAAATTTCATCATAAGAAAATATAGTGATTATCCACCTGAATTAAAGGCAAATGACGAGCTAATCAAATTAATAGATACTTTTATAAGTAATAAAAACATGAATCTTATTTATATTTTAGAACTTAAGCAAAACTTTCATAATTCAATAAGAAGCGAGATTACTATACCGACTTTTATAATAGATAATGTAATTGATTTTAATACAGAGTCTTTATTAATAATTTCAAATATTGAAAACATTAATAAAAATTTTATTTATTCATTGGAAAATATTGAAACAACTATAGTAGGGAATTTTAAAAATATTTATAAAGAAGAAATGCCTTTGTAAATTAAATAAATCCTTCATGCCAAAAAAAGGAAGCCTCCCGGCTTCCTCCTTTCCAATCATACACCATCAAAATTTAGTTTACAAAAAACTTAACGGCGTCCTGTATATGCTCGCCGTTGTTATCAATGTAAATAACGCGAAACCAGTTAGCGCCCGGGGTTAAGCCGGTAACCGTGGTTTTGCGAATTCCCGTAATGCCGGCATCTATCCAGGTGTTGGTTGCAGGGTCGGTACAATATTGCCATTTGTATTTTGTATCGGAACGTGATATGACTTTAATATCTACCGTGCCGCTATGCTCGCCCTGCGACACCTCAAAGGCTTTTTCTGTTCTTACTCCCGATGTTCTTACTTCCAAACCGGCTAAGTGTATAATGGATACATCGTCCTTAGCGGTATCTACAATGTAATGTCCGAACTTTACAAATTCGTCAATTACCGTTTTTCGCTTATCTTCTTTAACCAGCGTAAAACTTTTACCGCCGTCAGACGCATTAAGCGCCGCCGTTTCTAGATCAGCCACACTGGCAATAAAATCAGCCGACGGTGGGTTAATAAAAATCCCGGGATTATCTGCTACCTTTTGAATGGTGTGTTTTGATTTATATACCAAGTCAGAAACCGGTATATTATTAATGTCTAAAACTAATGTGAAATGACTCATAATTGTAAAATTTAAAGGTTAAGTAAATTGTGATAAAGTACTTTGCTCGAAATTTCATCCTCGGCGGCTAATAGATGTTAAGGTGTTTTCGATAAACGGGTTCAACTGAATCGGGTTTATGATGGACCTTAACATCGTTACCGGATGCAGAAGCATACTCGGACATATGTGGGTGTATGAATAGGAGGTTATTTTAGGGGGTTACGACTCTATAACGGCCGAGGTAAAATAATATTACAAAATGTATTGTGACTTTAACATATAATGGCAATAGGTAGGTTTTATTACTCCTTATTTAACAAAATAAACTTAAATTTTAACTAAAACGGATCACACTAAAAAAATTATGAGACCTAAAAATTATGTTTCGGTCTCGTAAAATAGAATTACGGTCTCTAAAAAAAATGTTACGACCTCGTAACATCCTATTACGATTTTGTAAAATAGTAGGACGACTTTATAAAGAAGTATGATGGCCTCTTAAAGCAATATAATGAGGTCGTAACATCATTTTAAGCTTCCATAAAGGTGTGTTACGACGTGGTAAATACCGGTAAGGTTTCTGAAAATAATATCATAAGACCATAACACACCGGTACGATGTCGTAAAAAGATATCATGGCGCCGTAAAGATAAATGGCAAGACCATAAAAAAGTATTAAGAAATCTTTAGATACCGGTAAGGGTTTGTAAATATGTATCAAGAACTCTAAAAATAGCGTCATCCTTACTAAGGGTTCGAGTCTATTCAATAAATTGTGTACGTGCATACAAAACAATCCTTTAAACGCTTTTAAACAAAGAAGGTCCTGCAACATGCAGAACCTTTCTTGTAAATAATTCAAAAGTTTAATTAACGTTGAACAATGGCAGATTTAGTTGTATTTAATAATGCAACAAGGTCATTCACCAATTGAGCGTTGTTAGCGGAAGTTACTCCGTTTTTAGCTAAGCCCGTTCCGATATCGCCTACAAATTTATCGAAATCGGTTGAGTTTACTTTCATTGAAATACGTGTGTTATGTGAAGGATCATGAGCATCTTTCATACTTCTTCCACCGTATGCATAAGCTGAATTTGTAGCGCCTGTTGCACTGCACATAAAATCAGTAAAATTTAAACTTAAAGCAGTTAACCCTGACGTATTACCTGCTCCCAACTCTGTAAATAAAGCCGTAAAATACGGTTGTAATTGAGGGTCGGCTGCAATAACGTTAATAGAGCTGTCAACTACCGAACGAAGTGTTAAACGTCCTTGCTCTATCATTGTTCCGGTATGCGTAGGGTCGTTCACCATCGTTGTACCGCCAACACGCGTGTATAGGCTCGGTGCCGGAGTCGGCGTAGTTACTACAGGATCCGGTTCAGGTTCTGTTGTTTTCTTTTTACATGAAATAGAAAACACCGATACAGCAATTAATGCAGCAGCGGCTATCATTAGGGTTTTTTTCATAGATACTTGTTTTTAGGGGTTTATTTTTGGGTTAATTGTTTACGTATGGTATTAAAATATTTTTGTGATGGAAGCAGAAAGAATGCTCATAAATGAGCCGTTGCCTCCCATAGCAGGGCAACCTTTAGGGGCTTGCGATGCATCTACAACAAAGCGTTTTGCTTGGTAATTACCCGAGCTCATTACTTTATTATATACACCGATAGAGTTTTGTTTTTTCAGCGAGTACGTATATACCAGTATGCCGTCTTTCACATTAAAGAAAGTACTTTCCACACCATCTAAATGTGCCACCAGGCTTCTTATTCTATTGGCTTCTACTGAATCAGGCTTTTGCGTGAAATCGATACGGCTCAATTGCCTGTTGTCGGGCTGTGCCATTTTACTTTTGGTTACCATATAAATATGAATAACCAGTACGCCAACAGGCAATTGAGCCGTATCGATTTCACGCAAAAGCCTGATTCAGTAGAAGCCAATAGAATAAGAAGCCTGGTG
>JANYGK010000015.1 GCA_025362395.1 Bacteroidota bacterium | reverse complement strand
CATTTTTATTTCATTAGTGGAAGAAAAAGTAGAACTGAACACGTCTAAAAAAATAAAAACAACACCTAAAGAAAAAGAATTAGTCAATTATTAATCACATAAAAAAATAAAAAATATGTCAATCAGATTAGGAGACACAGCGCCGGACTTTACGGCAGCATCAAGCGAAGGTGAAATAAACTTTTACCAATTCCTCGGGAATTCCTGGGGAGTATTATTCAGTCACCCGGCAGACTTTACACCGGTATGCACAACCGAGCTGGGTAGCGCTGCAAAGCTGAAGCCTGAGTTTGAAAAACGGAATGTAAAAATCATTGCTTTAAGTGTGGATGCGGTTGAATCGCATAAAGAATGGATCAAGGACATTAATGAAACACAAAATACGGAAGTCAATTTTCCGATCGTTGCAGATCCTGTTTTTGAGGTATCTAAATTATACGGTTTTGTTCACCCGAATGCCTCCGATAAATTTACGGTACGTTCGGTAGTGATTATTTCTCCCGATAAAAAAGTAAAATTATTAATTACATATCCTGCTTCTACGGGAAGGAATTTTAACGAGATATTGAGAGTAATTGACTCTTTGCAATTAACGGCTGATTATAGCGTTGCAACGCCTGCTAACTGGAAACAGGGAGAAGATGTAGTCGTGATCCCTGCCATTAAAACAGCAGATATCCCTGCTAAATTTCCTAAAGGATTTATAGAGATCAAACCGTATTTAAGAACAACGCCTCAACCGAATATTTAATTTTTAATAACTGAATTAATGATGAATAATTATAAAAATAATAGTATGTGTTGTTGCATGCAACGGCTTTATTAACGGAAGGATATTGAATACAATGTAGCCCCTCCTTGCACACGGTGGGGCTTTTTTATAAAAAAGAAGATCATTTACAATTAAAATTAAAAAAATGGAAAAAATAAGATTAGGAGAAACAGGCCCTGAAGTATCACCGGTAATATATAGTTTTTGGAGAGCATTAGAAGATCCTGACGGAATATCTTACAGAACAGTTCAGGCTAAACTAAACTTTTGTCTTGAACAAGGTATCACCACGTTTGATCATGCAGATATATATGGGAATTACAGGGTTGAAGAACTGTTCGGAAAAGCGATTAAAGAAAGCGGGACTAAAAGAGAGGACATTATAATTTCAACTAAATGCGGAATTAATAACGTCGACAGTTCACGTCCTGCTTATCGCACACGGCACTACGACAGCAGCCCGGAACATATTATAAAAAGTATTGAAACCTCTTTAAAGAACTTAGGGACAGATTATATTGATATTCTTTTATTGCATCATCCCGATCCTTTAATGGATGCTGATGAAACGGCTTCTACGCTAACAACCCTTGTAAAGAAAGGATTGATAAGACATGTAGGGGTAGCTGATTTTACGGTGCATCAACATCAACTCTTGCAATCAAGATTAAGTCTGCCGATCATCACAAACCATTTAGAGCTTAATTTATTAAATATAAAACCGATTACCGACGGCACCATTGATTTTATTAAACAGCAATACAGCAGGCCGCTGGCTTGGTCTCCTTTGGCAGGCGGACGTCTACAGGATTTAAATGATGAATCTACCTTTAATATTCGTTCTGTTTTAAAAAGAATAGCGTTAAACTATCATATTAATGAAGAACAATTGGCTATTGCCTGGTTGTTAAAATTGGGTGCCTTGCCTATTGTTGGTACCAATAGCATTACTCGTATTAAAAATGCGACATCTGCTGTTGACGTTAATCTCGACAAACAGGATTGGTACGAGATTTATTTTTCGGCTATTAATTCTACTCATCCAAAATTATAACTACAGCATGCAAAGTTTCAGGTCCGAATTAGAATTAGTGAATCACTCAGGCAAAGCCTTGGTTGAAAAAGATATTATTGATCTCGATAAAAAGATCAGGGAATTCAGAGAAGGAAAGGTCCATGACGAAAAATTCAGAAGTCTTAGATTGGCCCGTGGTGTTTACGGCCAACGTCAACAAGGGGTGCAGATGATCCGTATTAAACTGCCCTTTGGTAAAATTTCTTCAAAACAATTGCTTCGTATAGCTGATATAAGTGATGAATATTCTAACGGCAATTTACATTTAACAACTAGGCAGGATATCCAGATCCATCATGTGAGCTTAGACAGAACACCTGAGCTGTGGGCTAAACTGGAACAGGATGATATTACGTTAAGAGAAGCTTGCGGAAACACGGTTCGCAATATCACAGCCTCGGCGGAGTCGGGAATTGACCCTGACGAATTATTTGATGCATCGCCCTATGCACATGCGCTGTTCAGTTATTTTTTGCGAAAGCCATTTGGGCAGGAATTAGGACGTAAAATCAAAATCGCTTTTTCAAATACTGATAAAGATACTGCTGTAACGTATATTCATGACATTGGTTTTATTCCAAAAATAAATGAAGAGAGTGAACATGGGTTTAAGGTATTGATTGGCGGCGGACTTGGAGCACAACCGTTTTTAGCACAAACTGCTCATGAGTTTCTGCCGGGAAATAAATTAATTCCGTTTGTGGAATCCACCATACGGGTATTTGACAGGTACGGAGAAAGAATAAGCCGGCACAAAGCACGTATTAAATACCTGATCCATAAAATAGGGATAGAAGAATTTTTAAAGTTAGCGGCAGATGAGGAGAAGGCACTCTTATATAAAACGTATGAAATTAATTTGAATGCCTCACTATCAGTAGCTCCTTTAAAAGAACCGATCTTCAAACAAACAGCTTTAATTAATTCAAAGGAATATAAAACATGGTTTGATACGAACACCTTTAAACAAAAGCAGGAAGGGTATTTTGGAGTGTACATTAAAGTATTGCTCGGAAATATACCATCGGCCAAGGCGAGAGAATTAGCAAAGGTCGTAAATACGTACGCCGCATCCGACGATATTCGCCTGACGATTAACCAGGGATTTTTATTAAAATACGTTTTGGAACAATCATTGCCGCTTTTATTTAAGGAATTACAAGCCTTGAATCTGGCAACTCCCGGATTTGATTCAACTGCTGATATCACCGCTTGTCCAGGAACAGACACCTGCAATTTGGCAATCTCTAACAGCACTAACATAACAGTAGAATTAGAAAAAGTTATTTATGCCGAATTTCCGGAACTGATACACAACCACGACCTTAAGATTAAAATTAGCGGTTGTATGAATTCCTGCGGACAGCATGGCCTGGCGCAAATTGGTTTTCACGGCAGCTCCTTTAAAGTGGGAACAACTGTAGTACCTGCCCTACAGGTCTTATTAGGAGGCGGCACAACAGGTAACGGAAAAGGAAGGATCTCTGAAAAAATAATTAAAGTAGCGAGTAAGAGAGGACCTGATGTATTAAGAACCTTATTTACCGACTTTGAAAAAAATGCAGTGGAAGGAGAATATTTTAATTCTTATTACGATAAACAAGGCAAAGATTATTTTTATCAATTGCTGAAACCTTTAGGAGATAACACCACCTTATCGGGAAGCGATTACTTAGACTGGGGCTCCGAAGAAAAATTTCAAACCGCTATTGGAGTAGGGGAATGCGCGGGAGTAATGATTGACCTCGTTGCCACTTTATTTTTTGAAGCGGAAGAAAAACTGACATGGGCTGCAGAAGCCTTCGATGCAGGGAAATACGGAGACAGTATCTATTATACCTATGCTTCTTTTATAAGCTCGGCAAAAGGAGTATTGCTGGATAAACAAGTGCATGTTAATACACACCATACGCTGATCAGTGATTTTGATAAACATTTAGTAGAAACGGACGAGATCAGTATAGGATCAACCTTTAAAGATCTTGTGTTACAAATTAATAAAAATGAACCTTCAAAAGAATTTGCCGAAGCGTATTTTGATCAGGCTCATTTATTCCTGGGTAAAGTTAAAACTTACAGGGAATCAACTATAGAAGCAAAATAAGATGAACATAAAAATAAATACTGATAATCGTTTTCAAAGGTGTTGTTGCAGGCTGTAACTTTTACGCACGCAATTCATCAACAATTTTAAAAAATAAAAACATGTCTCAAACTATAACACCAAAAATTACCCTTGTAGGCGCGGGCCCGGGGGATGTTGAACTCATAACCGTAAAAGGGTTAAATGCTTTACGCAACGCTGATGTTGTATTATACGATGCCTTGGTAAATAAAGAACTGTTGGAACACGCACCCCGTGAAGCAGTAAAAATTTATGTCGGTAAACGAAATAATCAACATGCTTACACACAGGATCAAATCAATACACTAATTGTAGATATGGCTTACACATACGGGCATGTAGTACGCTTAAAAGGCGGTGATTCTTTTGTGTTTGGTCGCGGGCAAGAAGAATTGAATTATGCCGATGCCTTTAATATTGAAACATCTGTAGTGCCCGGCATCTCAAGTTCTATTGGTGTCCCCGGCTTAGCAGGCATACCGGTTACGCACAGGGGATCAAGCGAAAGCTTTTGGGTAATTACCGGAACCACAAAAGAAAATGAATTATCAGCTGATGTGTTAACGGCTGCTAAAACAAATGCTACAGTCATTATACTCATGGGGCTTTCAAAGTTAAAAGAGATCACAGAGCTGTTTATAACAGAAGGAAAAGAAGATACAGCGATTGCTTTAATACAGGACGGTTCTTTATCAACGCAAAAAATAGTTTTAGGAACAATCAGCACTATTGTTAGTAGAGCAGTACAGCAAAAAATTAAGGCTCCTGCAGTTATTATTATAGGAGAAGTTGTAAAACAGCATAAAGCTTTTACGTCTGTTGTATATGAATTAAATACAATAACAAACTAGTGGTACCAAAGTATAGAATATTCACGCTGATCTATTTTGAACGATGTTGTTTACGCTGATCATTGCTTTATAAAAAGCACACTAAAATTATCGTAATCATTAAACATCCATAAAAAACAAAATAAATCAAACCTATATTATGAAAACAACGTTAAGTGTACTTGTATTTTTGTATGCACTTTCTTTCTCCGCACAAAATAATTTATTGCAAATTACCGGCGAGATCCGGGATAAACAAACTAATGAAGCCGTTGTAGGCGCTATTGTTCAAGTAAAAGGGAATAGTACGGCAACGACAACTAATGCTGAAGGAAAATTCGTTTTAAAAACAGCATTAAAATTTCCCTTTACAATACTTGTAAGCGTGATCGGTTATGATAACCGTGAATTTTTAGTAGAGAATGAAAGTTCTAAAATTAATCTTCAGTTAAATCCCCAGGTTTTATTGATCAATGAAGTGGTTGTGTCAGCTTCTAAAACAGAAGAAAGTATTTTGAAATCTCCCGTGGCGATTGATAAGTTGGATATTATGACCATTCGTGAAACACCCGCTCCGACTTTTTTCGATGCTTTGGAAAACGTGAAAGGTGTACAGATGACCACAGGGAGCTTAACATTTAAAGTCCCAAATACGAGAGGATTTAATTCTCCCAACAATTTTCGTTTTACGCAATTAGTTGACGGTGTTGATATTCAATCGCCGACTTTAGGAATGGCTTTAGGAAATACCATCGGTCCGAATGAATTAGACATCAGAAGCGTAGAAATTATCCCGGGTTCATCATCGGCCCTGTACGGTGTTAATTCTATTAATGGTTTATCCAATTCATTTACCAAGAGTCCGTATTTATTTAAAGGAGTGAGTGTATATCAACGTACCGGCATTAACCATGTAGATAATATTGATCACGGTCAAAGCTTATTAAGTGAAACAGCCTTCCGGATCGCAAATACTTTCGGCTATAAAAGCAGGTTCGCTTATAAATTAAACGCTTCATATTTTCAAGGAGTAGATTGGGTTTCTTCTAATAAAACGGATCAGAATCAATATGATTTGACTTCTTCTAATCCAAAATTTCCTGATTTTGCAAGCGGAAGTACTACCAATCCTGCTTATGATGGATGGAATGTGTATGGTAATGAAAGTAATAACAACGTACCCGTTACAATTAATTACCAAGGAAAGACACAAATTTTTAATGTTAGGCGCACGGGTTGGAATGAAAAAGACCTGGTTTATCCTATCGTAAAAAATATAAAGTTAGATGGCGCCTTACATTATAAAATCAACGAAAAAACAGAGATCAGCTATAAATACAGGTACGGCCAAATGGACGGTGTATTTCAGCGGGGTAATAAAATTCAATTAAATAATGCCACTTTACAAAATCATTCTATTGAATTAAAAGGACAGGCAATTACCTTCAGAGCTTATACGTCTATTGAAAACACAGGTAATTCATATAACTTAAAGCCTCTGGCTGATAATTTGGACCTTACTTTTAAAGATAATAAATCATGGGGCAATGATTATAAAACAACGTTACAAAATGCCGTAAATGCGGGCACCGATTTAGTAACTGCACAGCAACTTGCCAGGGCAAAGGCAGATGCCGGAAGATATCAGCCGGGCAGCGATGCGTTTAATGATGCAAAGAAAACCATTATCGGGATCAATAACTGGGACCATGCTTCTTTAATTAAAGATGCACCTTTGACTGGAGGCGCGGCCTTATGGCAGAAAAGCAGGTTATACCATTCCGATTTTCAATACGATTTAAGTAAGTATACCTCAAAAATTGTTGATGTATTGATTGGCGCAGATGCAAGATTAAATGATGTGACGCCCGATGGAAATAATTTTGTTGATTTCAGTAAACCTTTGGCTGAAAGAGCTACTCCCGGAGGGAAAGACGTATACTATGTAAAAGTGGGAGGCTTTGTACAAGCCACTAAAAAATTATTGAACAACAATTTAAAACTGATAGGATCACTTCGCTACGATAAGAATTTTGATTTTCAGGGAAAATTTAACCCGAGGGTAGCTATCGTTTATACATTTATGAAACAACATAACGTACGTTTTTCTTACCAGGACGGTTACCGTTTTCCTGCTTTATTTGAGGCCTTGTCTTTTGTAAACAACGGGGGTGTAAGGCGTGTAGGCGGACTCGCAAAAGTAAATGACGGCCTGGGCTTTTTAGAAAATTCATATACTAAAACTTCTATGGATAATTTTTCGAGCGCAGTCAATACAGATGTAGCGGCAGGCTTATCTAAAAATAATGCGATCCTTAAAAATAAAAATTTACTGACTGTTGCTAACTTACCGCAAATGCAGCCCGAACATATTCAGGCATTTGATGCAGGCTATAAGTCGGTATTATTTAATAATACGGTGGTAGTTGACTGGGATTTTTATTACAATATCGAAAAAGGCTTTTTAGGGCAGGTGGAAGTTGGTGTACCAACCACAAGTGTAGTGGGCACAGATACCTCCGCATTTGACGCCTATAATAAAACCCGCAACACCCGCTACCGTGTGTTTACAAATGCAACTAATACTTATTTCAGTTACGGTTCTTCCTTAAGGATCAGCTATAATATTTATAAAACCTATTCGCTTTCCGGTAACGTCAATTATAATGATTTGAAAACACTTCATCAAAATGATATTTTTATTACTGGTTTTAATACGCCTAAATGGTCTGCAAATGTGCAGTTCGGGAACCGGGAGGTATTTAAAAATTTTGGATTTAATGTTGTATGGAAATGGCAGCAAAACTATTTGTGGGAAAGTGCTTTAGCCACGGGGAATGTACCGTCCTTTAACACATTTGATGCACAGGTTTCTTACAGGCTTCCTAAAATTAATACATCGTTAAAGTTAGGCGGCACAAATATTATTAATACACGTTACTTTCAATATGCTGCAGGGCCTACTATTGGGGCGTTATATTATTTCAGCATTACCTACGATCTAAAATTTAAAAACAAAGAATAATACCTATGTATTCTATTCCCAAAACACGCAACAAATTATTCCCTGTTTTTTTAAAGCTGGAAAACCTTCGCGTACTTATTATTGGCGGTGGTAAAGTGGCGCTCGAAAAAGTTACGGCTGTTTTAAATAACAGTCCTGAAACTTATGTTACATTGGTTGCAACGCATGTAAGTGAAGAGATAAAAACGTTTCAAAATAAATACGAGCGCTTGGTTATTCACCAACGTTTATTTAAACCGGAAGATCTTGAGGAAGCAGATTTAGTAATAGTTGCAATTAATCATAAAGAAAAAAGTCGTGAAATAAAGCAGCTTGCCGGGGAAAGAAACATATTGGCTAATGTGGCTGACACGCCCGATCAGTGCGACTTTTACCTTGGATCTATTGTACAGAAAGGAAATGTGAAAATCGCTATTTCTACAAACGGAAAATCACCGACTCTGGCAAAACGGATTCGTGAAACGTTTGAAGAATCATTTCCGGAAGAAATAAATGAATCATTAGATAATCTTACAAAGATGCGGTCTTATTTAAAAGGTGATTTTACGGACAAGGTAAAACAACTCAATAAAATTACATCTGTACTTTCAAAACATCCCGAAAAATTAAATAAGATCAGTAGCCGTCGTTTATGGATCTATAGCTTATCGGTTCCCGCGCTTTTAATTTCAGGCTATTTAGTGTGCTATTTTTTGCCTCCCGGTATTATCGGCGGCTATTCCTATTATCTTGCTCAGTCAATAGACGCTTCTATTTTACTTTATATTTTAGCGGGCTTTATAGCACAGATGATTGACGGAGCCTTAGGGATGGCCTATGGTGTAACGGCAACCACCTTTTTATTGTCATTCGGCATTTCTCCCGCTGCATCAAGTGCGAGTGTGCATGCGTCAGAAGTATTTACAAGCGGTG
Source organism: Bacteroidota bacterium (assembly GCA_025362395.1). GTDB lineage: Bacteria > Bacteroidota > Bacteroidia > B-17B0 > Aurantibacillaceae > UBA4416. Next base: position 469 of record JANYGK010000015.1, on the reverse strand, counting down.
TTTCAGGACTAATGCATTTAAAATTCGGTAACGTCAATAATAAATTATTTAAAAGCCTTTTGATCCCGGGTGTCATAGGTGCTATTTTAGGGGCCTATATACTGTCGTCATTCGAACATTATAACTATATTATTAAACCTTTAGTTTCAATTTACACTTTAATTTTAGGGATTGTTATTTTAGCAAAGGCCATTCGCAAAGATAAAATACGGCAGCGTATTAAACGGTTGTTTCCGTTAGCACTTATAGGGGGATTCCTTGATTCTATTGGCGGTGGCGGTTGGGGACCCATCGTATCATCCACCCTTATTGCAAGAGGAAGAAACCCTAAATACACTATAGGTTCGGTTAACCTTGCTGAATTTTTTATTGCTTTATCAAGCTCATTAACTTTTGTGACACTGATCGGCTTAACCCATTGGGCAATTATTATAGGACTTATTATTGGCGGTGTTATTGCCGCGCCAAT
>JANYGK010000014.1 GCA_025362395.1 Bacteroidota bacterium | reverse complement strand
TGCTCCGAACCTACCCGCTGAACCGGTAAGTGCGAGCGTTGGAACATTCCGTGTGCGCGCTGAACCGGTGAGTGCGAGCGTTGGAGCATTCTGTGAGAGCATTTTACGGGTGAGTGCGGCCGTTGAGTGATTCCGTGCGAGGAAAAAATGATTTCACGTGCGCATCCCGGCAACTCATGCGCGCATAAACCTGTTCAACGCAACTTATTTTTATAAAAATTTCTCCCGGAAATAACAAAATTTACAATTCAGGCAGTCTGTAAACGACCTAAACAAGGTATTATTACAGGCTGTTTATTTTTTAAACCTACTGTAATCCTTACTTACAGCATATTTTTATTTTATTGTGTGCCTGCCCTTCAAAAAAATTACCGGTTATCAATTAAATACAACCGGTTACAAAGTCGTTTACGCACAAACCTACCTTAAACCTTACCGGTTATGCCTAACGTTAAATAAAGCCAACAACTTCCGGGCGCGGCCTCCGTTAAAGCATACAGTTAACAGTTAAAACGATGCCCCCATAAAAAACCAATATGCCCGAAGCAGAGCAACCTACTTTAATTAGTAGAGGCTTCCCTTACACATACCGCACAAGCGCAGGGTGTAATTTCTCATTTTATGTTTCATCATAAATAGGATCACCATGAGTACAACAAATAATTATATCCCTAACGCGGATGCGGACAAAGGTATATGGATGAGCAATTTTAATGCTAAAATACCGGGCTATGTCGGTGTATTAAGTATAACACCGGCAGATATCCTCGCCTTTCAACAGGATACGGATATGTTTCAATATGTTATAAATATGGCGGAAGTGTTTAAGCAAACGCTCAATAACATTACGGCTTATAAACAATTAATGAAACATGCCAACGGGCAGCAGCACCTGGGCTACATACCTGTTTTACCGGCTTTGGCAACACCCCCCGCTAGTGTACCCGAAGGCATTTTTGACCGGGTAAGCAAGCTGGTAAAACGTATTAAAACAGATGTTAACTACACGGAAGCCATAGGGCATGACCTTGGCATTATTGCAGTCGTTCAATCATTTAATGCTGCGGCATTGAAACCTGACCTAAGGGTAACCCTTGATGCCGGACGGCCGCACATTAAGTGTACCAAGGGTTATGCCGACGCGGTTGACCTGTATGCAGACCGGAGAGATAACGCGGGTTTTGTATTGATAGGTCGCTTAACAAAACCCGACTTTATTGATGCAGCGTCTTTGCCGGCAAACACGGCCATTACGGAGTGGGACTATAAAGCCATGTACGTGATTGATAATAACAGCGTGGGTTTAATGAGCGCAGTGGCAAGTGTGGTGGTAAAGAGAGTGTAAATGTAGTGTTTCAAAAAAAACCCGAAGGTGCAGCCTTCGGGTTTTTTAATGATGCAAGTGTAGAAAAAATACAGCCGGAAAAGGCAAAACATGATTATACACTTTCCTTAGGGAACAGTATTGTAATGATGAATAAGTGGTTTCCGCTGTAACTTTAAGTTATTTTAACCGTAAAAATGAGATGATATTTTTCGTAAATTTGTATAAAACAGTAAAGCAATGATAACAGTAGCAGAAAGAAAGAAAATTGCAAAGTTGGTTTTAACCACCCACGATACTACCGTTATAGAAAAAATTAAATCGTTAGTTTTTCCCGGTGCAAAAGCGCACGAAACTGCCGTGAAAAAGTACAATAAGGAAATCGATGAAGCGGTAAAACAAATCAGAGCAGGAAAATATTTTACGCAGGATGAAGCGGATACCTTATTAGCAGAATGGGAAAAAGAGTAAGCCGACAAATTAAGTGGCGTCCAAAAGCCTTATATAGCTTTATAGATATTCTCGATTATATAAAAGAGGATTCTCCAACCAACGCCAAGCGTATAAAAACAAGAATCAACAATATTATTAAAACGATCCCATCCAACCCTGAAATGTTTAGAGAAGATGAACTGAAGGAAAATAATGACGGTACGTATAGGGTTTTTAATAAAGATAGTATTCGTGTATCTTATAAAATAGAACCGAAAAATATCTTTATAACACGGGTTGTTCACCCAAGCAAAGAACCAAATCTCTACTAACTAATAGTATAAACATTTTAGTCTTAAAGCTCTGAATAAATAAGGGCTTTTTTTATTTACTACCACTGTGTATGAGATTGCTTCACTGCGTTCGCAATGACGAAAGGATTATACGGTAATATTTTGTTTTTCATTAAATGGAAATAATAGTACAACATCCTCTGTCCTGCGGACACCTCCTTGAAAAGGAGGAATTAGTTTAACGTAAAGACCTTAAAACTTTACACACCCTATACTTAGCGGTAGCCTCAAAAATATAATTCAGGATCTCTGTTTCTTCGCGTGTTATGGTTTAAGTTTTTGCTTAAGTTTCACAAATTCCTTCTTCAAAACAGGAATAAGTTTAACGTAAAGACCTTAAAACTTTACACCCCCTATACTTAGCGGTAATGTCAAAAATATAATTCAGGACTCCTGTTTCTTCGCGTGTTATGGTTTAAGTTTCTGCTTAAGTTTCACAAATTCCCTCTTTGAAGAGGGTGCCTGAAAGGCGGGAGATGTTATAAATCATCACTTTCCAATTCTTCTATTTTTATTTGTAAAGCCTGAATAACACTATTCATACTTTTTTTAATATCCAAATCACTGAACCGAATAAAATTTACGCCCAATTCTTCAAGGATATCTTGTCGCAACCTGTCTTTAATTTGTATCTCAGAGTTTAAATGACTGTTACCGTCTATTTCAATAGCTAACATTAATTCGTGACAGTAAAAATCAACTATAAAATTATCAATAGGGACTTGCCTGTGAAATTCAACTTCAAGGCTTTTATTTTTTATTTTCTTCCAAAGTAATACTTCTGATAAAATACCTTGTTGACGAAGTTTTTTAGCGATGTCTTTAAGCTTGGGATTATACGGTAGTATTTTATTTTTCATTAAATGGGAATAATAGTACAACATCCTCCGCCCTGCGGACACCTCCTTGAAAAGGAGGAATTAGTTTAACGTAAAGACCTTAAACCTCTACACTCCTATACTTAGCGGTAGCCTCAAAAATATAATTCAGGATCTCTGTTTCTTCCGGTGTAACCTTTATGTTCCTTCGCGCATACACCCTACCCGCTGTTTCCAGCATTTTTTCGAGCTTATAAGTCTCTTGCTTTTCGGCTCCGCCCCATGTAAAGGAAGGGATGTGAACGTTAGGAAAACCGGCACCGAATATATTGGCGCCTACTCCTACAATGGTACCTGTATTAAACATGGTATTGATACCGCATTTACTGTGGTCGCCCATTATTAAGCCGCAAAATTGCAAGCCGGTATCAACCATGGCTTCTTTTTTATAATTAAAGACTTTTACATTGGCGTAATTATTTTTTAAGTTGCTGTTGTTGGTATCCGCGCCAAGGTTGCACCATTCACCAATCACACTATTTCCTAAAAAGCCGTCGTGCGCTTTATTACTATACCCTAAAATAACCGAATTATTAATTTCGCCGCCTACTTTACAATGCGGCCCTATGGTGGTTGGGCCGTATATTTTAGTGCTTAATTTTAAAACGGAGTGTTCGCCTAAACTAAAGGGACCGCGTACTACGGAGCCTTCCATTACCTCGGCATCTTTTGCAATGTATATGGGGCCCGCGTTCGTGTTTAAAATAGCGGCTTCTACAATTGCGCCCTCTTCTAAAAAAATTAATTCTGCATTACCTATTACAGTATTAGTTGACGATAGTTTTTGCGAGGCCCTTCCTCTGGTCAGTAACTCAAAATCGCTTTTTAAAGCGGCATCGTTTTTAGCAAACAGGTCCCACACCTCTTTTACGGATATATAATTTACACTCACTTCTTCCGCTTTAAGCAACATGGCCTCCCCGTTAAAATTGCCGGCATCGGCTGTGCGGTAAGCAAGCAGATCGTTACCGCGTTTTATACCACTATTAAGGTTAAGGTTGTGTATTATGGTTACCAGTTCGGGTGTAGGGCAAACCTTGCCGTTAATAAATACGTTATCGGTTGCCGTTTGCTTAGGAAATTTTTTACCGAGGTAAGGTTGTGTATCATAACTAAGGGTAGCATTTAAAACCATTTCCCATTTTTCTTTAATGGTTAATATCCCTATTCTTAATTCGCAAACAGGTTTGGTATAGGTGAGAGGCAGTAAATTAAACCGTGAGTAATCGTCAAATAATATATAGTTCATAGTACGCGTTTAAAGTATTAATATCAATTATTTTAGTAAAGATACTGATATACATTTATCAGAGTTTTTGATTCTCTAAAATTTTAAATTCGGTTCTGCGGTTAATGGCTTGCTCTTCTTCGGTGCAAAGTGTAGTATTATCGCATTTATTAAGCAGCTTTGTTTCGCTGTAACCAATGGCTTTAAGGTGGTTCTTATCAATGCCTTTAGAGATGATATAATCGACATCAAAAAAATAATAATACGGAAATTAATTACAGATCCCAAACGCTTCTACGTTTGTAATTTTTAGGCTTAAAACTCTCTTTATGCTCAAGTACAAAAGCCATCATAAAATAAACAATAATGGGGGAACCAAAGGTAAAAAATGAAAGGTAAATAAAGTACATTCTTACATGTGTTGTTTGAATGCCGAGCTTTTTACCCCACCACTCACAAACACCAAAAGCCTGCTGCTCGAACCAATATATTATTTTACGTACCATTATTGCAAATATAAGGAATAGTTTTTTTGATTAGCGATTATTATGAATTTTTGAGCAAAAACTCTGCTACGTTACAGTGAAGGCATGCTTTCTTTGAGCAAAGCATATCATATAACTGAATCTGTGCCTGGCTTTCCAATGCATTTCCCGCTTTCATGCCCAGTGTACTGTATTCTTTAGTTTTACGGTTTACTTCCGGGCTTAATTGCGTAAGCAAGCCAAGGGCATAATCACTTATAACTTCACCCAAACTATTTTTAGAAATAAAAAATAAAAACGGCACTACCGTATTAATGATGATGGAGTTAAAAGCCACATCTCCCAGAGGTTTATTACTTTCTTCCGATAAAGAATCAAATGTAAAATGAGTGCGCCAATAAGCATGCGTTTCAACATTAAAAAACTGTTTAAGTTCTGTGATACCGGGCCTGCTTTCTAAAAAATGATACAATGACCGGCTTTTTAAAATTAAACTCGCCAATTGCGATAACCGTACAGTAGGAAAATTAACCGGCCGTGTTTTCGAAAATTTCCAAACTTCCTTTTTAAGGCTTATTAACCCATGTTTGTTTTTAAGAAGCTCATATTCATTTTGTAGCAGCATGGGGTAAGCATCTTCAAACGGTTCATCTAAAAAACCGGCTACTCCAAACAATAAAGCTTCAACCCTTAACGCATTATCCGCATATTTTTTAAGGGTACGGTAAGGCAATGATTTAGCAAGCAGTTCAAGGGCATCGCTGTTAATTTTGAAGCCAAAGTTTTTGCATAATAAAATATACAACGTTTCGTCAAGGTCTTGTTTACTGAATTTAAAAAGGTGGTCAATGTATCCTGCTTTATCTTCTAACCGTGTTACCGCTAACCTGTCCAGCCAGGCTTTCCAGTTAAAATCGGGAACCGATGCTATGGATGTGCCGCAGGGAATAACCTGTTTAGAAAATTGAATATCATGGTATTGTTGCAATAAGGCAGGTTTAACGTAAGATTTTAATTCTAATACTGAAACATTAAATACTTCATTTTGCGGCAGGTCGGTATCATGCTCGTAAACCACATGCAGTACCAGGTTATTATATGCTTTATTATTTTGATGCTTGTGCTTTAACCAATCCGACGTTTTAATGTGGATTTCTAAATTGCCCGCGAGTAACACATCATTGACCCTTATTTTTGAATTAAAGAAGTCAGGCCCTGAATCGCCGTTATGATCACCGATGGAAACAACGTGAATGGTTTCATTTTTTGTGCCGGTAAATTTTGTCTGCCCATGCAATTTGTATTTCCATATAGTATGTAAAAGTGCTTCGGTCATTTTAAATAGATTGGGTTAAATGTAAAACACGGACAAGCAATGGTATTATACTACTTAGCGTATAAATTTTGTGTAGCTTTCATTGATAAGATATATTTATAAAGCTCGTCGGTTTCTTTTGGCGTCAGGTTGGATTTAGGGGCCATGTCAGCAATAATGTCTTTCCATTTATCTTCATTGAAAGCGAAAATACTTTTTTGACGGTGGCAATCGGTACACTTGCCAATAAATATTTCATGCCCGTTGCTTAGCATTTGTGCTGTTACACCGGGGTATTTTGCCTGTATGGCCTGTAACTCCAATTCACCCGGTACAATGCCTTTTCTTACCGCGGCAGTAGTTACTGTAGGCGCGGCAACTGCCGGGTTTTTTGCAGGTGTTGCCGCAGTGGTTGTGGTTGTATTTTTCTTTGATGTATGGCACGAAAAAACAAACAGTAAAGAAACTAAAAAAAATAAACCGGTCTTTGTTAAGGTTTTCATTATGTATTTTTAAGATTAAATTTCAATGATTGCCATAGTTATATCATCGGTTTGTTCATAGTTAAGCATAAACGCATTTAACCGTGTTTCTATTTCTGAATGCTGCTCCCGCAGCGTTAAAGAAGCTGTTTCTATTAACCAATTTTTAAATTCCTTAACTTTTAATTTCTTTCCTTCAGTGCCGCCAAATTGATCTACTATGCCGTCACTGAATAAAATAATACGGTCAGCAGGTAATAAGTTAAATGTAATTGACGTAAATTCTTCCTGTTTTTCAGATAAGCCTATCGGTTGTTTATTTCCTTTAAATACAATAAGCTCTTTATTTCTTAACACAAATATAGATTGATTAGCTCCTGAAAAAATCAGTTTATCTTTTGTAAACGAGATCAGGGCCACATCCATCCCGTCTTTTTTATCGGTATTGCTAAGGTCAGGGTTTAAACTGTTGACCACACCTGTTTTCAATTCATTTAAAATGCGATGCGGTTCAGTAATTCCTTTTTCATTAATCAACGTATCTAAACAATTTATGCCTATTATGCTCATAAAGGCGCCGGGAACGCCATGTCCTGTACAATCTGCCAACACAAAAATATTCAGTTCTTTTACTTTTGAATATTTATAAAAATCACCGCTTACAATATCTTTCGGCTTAAACAGGATCTCTATTTTGGCATATTGACTGCTTAATTGATGTTGTGTGGGAATTAAAGCAGATTGAATTCGATGAGCGTAAGTAATACTGTCTTTTATATCTTTATGTTTTTCCTCGATCATATATTTTTGATTTGAGATAATAACATTTTGAGTTTTAAGCACTTTATTGTTTTTAAAAAAGTAATACAGAAAAATAATAAGCGCCACAATTAATACCGCCGCAATGGCTAGTATAGCCAATTGTTTTTGTTTTTGATTCTCCGATTTAGTCAGCTCCAAGTTTTTTTGGAGTAACTGTGATTGGTTTTGCTCTGCCTGAATGTTTGTTTCCAACTGATGAATATCTTCATTGAATTTTTCTTTTTCGAAGACGGCGTTCAGTTTATTTTTCTTACTAAGTGATTCATAGGCCATTTTATAATCACCCATTTTCGAATAAATCTGATCGTATGAATCATAGATCTCCACTTTTAATTTTTTATAATCATTTAATTCGGCTATCGCTATGGCTGAATCCGTATATAATAAGGCTCCTTTATAATTTCCTTTTTCATTTTCCAATAATGCCAGGTTATTATATGATCCTCCAATACCCAAGCTGTCATTAACTCTTATCCTGTAATTCAGACTCTTTAAAAAATAGCTTTTAGCACCGTCCAGCTTATGATTAATGATACATACAACGCCAAGGTTATTGTAATCATTGCCAAGGCTTGCAATTCTGTTATTAAGTTCATCGTCTTTTAGAGCCCTTGAAAAATATTCGCTTGCCATGTCCCAGTCTCCTTTGTTGCCGTAAGCGATACCCATGTTATTATAAACACCGGAGATCTCTCTCTTGAATTTATTTTTCTTAATAACCGTAATTTGTTTCGTAAAATATTCTATTGCTTTTTGAAAATTATTTTGTGATACGCTGATCGATCCATACTCACCGTAAGCTTCAGCCAATGCCACCGGGTTATTGTATTTTATGGCATTGGCATACACCATATTATTATAATAAATACTTGAGTCTAAATTACCCAGCAACCTAAAAATAGTTACTTTTTTTAAATAACGTGTGGACTGAAAATTGGAAGAGAATTTTTGAAAATAAGTGATCGATTTATTGATATATTCTAACGCCTGCTTAGGATTATTTAATAAAGTAAACTCTGACAGTGTTAAATAAGCATACGAAATTACACTGTCATTGGCGGAAGTACGGATTACCTTTAATAAAGAATCGACCCCGGTATTTCCATAACCGGAAAAACGGAACAGTACTACTATAAAGAGTATGCAGACTTTACTCTTCAATATGGTATTCATTAATTTTACGATATAATGTACGTTCGCTGATTCCTAATTCTTGCGCGGCATACTTACGTTTACCTTTATGTTTTTTTAAGGCTTTCTTGATCATATCAATTTCCTTATCCTGCAGCGACAATGATTCTTCCACCGGAATAGGCTGGCTAAAGCCGTCGGCATTTTCTTTTACAATAATAGGATTATGAACTTTTAAATCGTTGGTATTTGTAATTACAGGATAGGTATCACCGTTACGGTATAATCTATCCAGTGTCTGCAGGTCATCATGCGGCATAGCGGCAACAGATCCTCCTCCAACGTTTACCATATTATGAACTACTTTTTTAAGGTCATTCAAATCTTTTTTCATTTCAAACAATACTTTATACAACAGGTCGCGTTCGCTCATATCTGCCCCCGGTGTTAAGCTTGAATGGTGACCACCTATAACGGCAGGTAATTTATTGTTGGTATAGTTGGGTAAATAGTTCAATATACTCTCAAGTGTAATGTCTCTTTCTTTTTCAATGATCGAAATTTGCTCTGTAATGTTTTTTAACTGGCGTATGTTTCCCGGCCAATAATAATTTATTAAAGCCTGCTGAGCCTCTATACTAAGCTTTACTGCAGGCATCCTGTATTTAGCCGCAAAATCGCTTGCAAATTTTCTGAACAATAAATGTATATCTTCTTTACGTTCTCTTAAAGGCGGTAAAATAATAGGCACTGTATTTAAACGATAATAAAGGTCTTCCCTGAATTTTCCCTTTTCAATAGCCGTTGTAAAATTAATGTTTGTGGCCGCAACAACCCTCACATCTGTTTTTTGCACTTTGCTGCTTCCTACGCGAATGTATTCACCTGTTTCTAACACGCGCAGTAAACGCGCTTGTGTGGTTAAAGGCAGTTCCCCTACTTCATCTAAAAAAATAGTTCCGCCGTCGGCCACTTCAAAATAACCTTTACGCGAATCGTGTGCCCCCGTGAACGATCCTTTTTCGTGTCCAAACAATTCACTGTCGATAGTGCCTTCCGGAATTGCCCCGCAGTTAACGGCAATGTATTGTCCGTGTTTACGCGCACTGTTTTGATGAATAATTTGAGGAAACACCTCTTTACCGGTGCCGCTTTCACCGTTAATTAATACGTTTAAATCGGTTGGTGCTACCTGCGATGCCACGTCAATGGCTCTTTCCAATAAAGGATTATTTCCTATAATGGCGAAGCGTTGTTTTATATCTTGGAGATTCATTGTGTATGCGTTATTAAATCAAAGATAAAAGTATTAAGAGTTAAGATTTGTGAATCGTTAACTCCAGTGTTTCTCTGAAAGAGAAAATCATATTTTTCAACTCTGATAATTCTTTTAAAATGTTTGTTCTTAATTCTTCTTTACCAAATTTTCTTCTGTCACAAATTATCATGTGTGTTTCTAATTCAAAACAAGAACCGAGTGAGGTAGTAACATATTCAGCAAAATGTTTTTTTGTTCTTTTGCCGCAGCCCTCAGCTATATTAGCAGGTACAGAGCATGCACACCTTACAATTTGCGATTTTAAATTAAAGCGTTCGTCCTGTGGCAAATCGGAAGTATAATCATAACAAAGATCGACAAGGTCGATGGATCGTTGCCATATTTTTAGATCTTTATAATTATGCGCCATAGATTATGAGTTAAACAATCTTTAATCTTAATACTTACTTCTTTTTAATACTTTACTACACGCATTCGCCAATAAGAGTCCCACTCGTACAGCTCGTTACCAACACATTCACATAATCACCTTTTTTTAAATTGCCTTTCGGGAAAACAACGACCGTATTTTGTGAGTTACGGCCGCTCATCATGTCTGCCGATTTTTTAGAAACATTTTCTACCAATACCCTGTAAACTTTTCCTAATCCTTGTTTAGTGCGTATTTCACTGTGCTTGCGCTGCATATCAACGATCTCCGTTAAGCGTCTGCTTTTTACCGCATCCGGCACATCGTCTTCATACTTACGCTCAGCAAGTGTTTTAGGCCTTTCACTGTAAGAGAACATATAGGCAAACTCATACTGCACATCTTCCATTAATGATAATGTGTCTTGGTGCTGCTCTTCTGTTTCTCCGCAAAAGCCCGTAATAATATCGGCGCTTATTCCTGCATCGGGCATAATACGACGAATGGCTGCGATCCTGTCTAAATACCACTCACGCGAATATCCGCGGTTCATTTTTTCCAATACATCGCTGTTACCGCTTTGTACCGGCAGGTGAACATACTTGCAAATGTTTTCATATTTAGCCATCATGTGCAACACCTCATCGCCCATGTCTTTAGGATGTGAGGTTGAGTAACGCACACGCAGATCGGGATTCACCAAAGCTACCATTTCTAAAAGCTCGGCAAAGGTGGTTGAATTTGCTTTTTGCTCTTCCGTTAAATTTTCTTTTTTTAAGCCGCCCCCGCTCCATAAGTAAGAGTTTACATTTTGGCCCAATAACGTAACTTCCCTGTATCCTTTTTCAAACGCTTCTTTTACTTCACGTACAATCGTTTCTGGCTCACGGCTGCGTTCCCGTCCTCTTGTAAAGGGCACTACACAAAAGCTGCACATGTTATCGCAACCGCGCATAATGCTTACAAAAGCGCTTACACCGTTATGGTCTAAACGCACAGGACTAATATCTGCGTAGGTTTCTTCTTTACTTAAAATAACATTAATGGCCTGTTGGCCGCCCTCTGCCACCGCAATTAAATTAGGCAGGTCGCGGTAAGCATCAGGGCCAACCACCATATCTACTAATTTTTCCTGCTCTAAAAATTGATGTTTTAAACGTTCGGCCATGCAACCCAATACACCTATCAATAAATGTTTGTTGGTCTTTTTAACTTTTTTATAGTCGTATAATCGTTGGCGTACGCGTGATTCGGCGTTCTCGCGAATAGCACAGGTATTTACAAAAATGAGATCCGCCTCTTTATAATCAGTAGTGGTTGTATATCCTTTATCTATTAATATGGAAGCCACAATTTCGCTGTCAGCAAAATTCATCTGGCACCCGTAACTTTCTAAAAATAGTTTTTTACCGCCCTTCTTTCCGGTTTCAACAACCAATGCTTCCCCTTGTTTTGACTCGTCTATTACTTTACTTTCCATTTACTGATTATCAATTCTTTTAAAGTGCCAACTTCGCACTTTAAAACAAAACGTCTAAATTATTTTTTACTTCGTTTAAACCTATTTTAATTTTATTTCTTTGATTATTTTTTTGCCGGCTTATCAGAAGAAAATGCTCCAAAGGATTTATAAAATAAATTGTCTTTAACTGTTTTTTCTTTTTTTAAAGATTTTGAAAGACTTTCAATCAACTCAATTTTAATTAATGAACTCAATTATTCAAATAATCCGGAATATGCTTCAATTATATGTTTTTCAATGTACTCATCGCTATTTAATTTCAATAAAACAGCAAAGATAAAACATTGTTCTGACAAATTGACACTAATATTTAGAAAGCCTATTTTTTAATGATTGCCAAGGCCTTGGGCTCAAGTAAAAAGCCAAAACTTATAAAGCTCATATTATTTTCGTACCGCAAATTATAATAATCAGGCCCGAAATATATTTTAGCAAAAATAGAGATATCAGAAACTTTAGGCGCCGGCCTGTAGCTGATATACGTATCGCTCGCGTAATGCGGTTTAAATCCGTTTCTTCCAAGCATAACAGCAAAACTTGTAGCGACGCTTATTTTTTTGAAAACAAGGAACCTTAATTCTATATTTAGTTTTTCATAATAATACGTATTATACATACTGTCTTCACGGTTTAAACCTAATTGATACTCAAATCCAACACGCCCACTCAGCAAATCAAGATTGTCGTGAAGTGTATCGCCCGATAAAAAACTGATAGCAACTTCTGTATAATCTGCCGCAAAATTACCGCTTTCATAATTAATTTGCTTTGTGCCGGGTATAAAATAAGTACCGCTTTGTCCATTAGAATGGTGTCCGTATTTATACGTATTATAAAATGTAGGCTTAATTTTCAAAAATGGTTTCAACATATTAAACCGTTTTAAAAAAGGATATTTAACTCTGTGGTATATGAGTAAGAAAGGCATGTAGCTAGGTGTGCGGACAGGGTAACTAAATTCATCAAACATTCTGAATACAATTTTAGGGCACAACGCAAATCCGAAGGGGACCTTTTTTTTAAACTGGAGTGAGAATAAAGGCGCCATTTGGCCTTCAAACAGTAACCGTTCGAGTTTTTTAACGCCTTGCGGGGTAATCCTGTTTCCAAAACCCTGCCCGAAAGTAACATAGGTTTGATCTGTGAACGAAACTATGGATGAATTAACCGTTAAATTTTGGCTTGAAATAAATCTGCACGTAAAAAAAAGAAAAGTAAAAATACCGTAATATGAACATTTTAAGAATTTCATGAGGCATTTAACGCATACTGTATAATATATTTATTTATTTTAAAAGTTTGATTTTCAAATTATTACACACTAAATAACAATAATTCTATATTTTTAAATAGTATTTATCAATCAATATTTAGTTCTTTTGTGCAAAATTTATTTTTCACGTTCATAAAAATACATACTATATTATAATAAAATGAGTAAAAATTTAGTTATTGTCGAGTCCCCCGCTAAAGCAAAAACGATTGAAGGATTTTTAGGTAAAGATTATACGGTAAAATCGAGCTTTGGCCACATCAGGGATTTGGTGAAGAAGGGATTTGGAGTTGATATAGAAAATAACTTTACACCTACTTACGAAGTACAGCCTGATAAGGAAAAAGTAATAGCGGAATTAAGAAAATTATCAAAAAATGCAGACATGGTATGGCTTGCATCCGATGAAGACCGAGAAGGAGAAGCTATTTCATGGCATTTATATGAAACTTTAGGGCTAACCGAAAAAAACACAAAACGCATTGTGTTTCATGAAATTACCAAACCTGCTATTTTAAAAGCAATTGATAACCCTCGTAAAATTGATATTAATTTAGTGAATGCTCAGCAAGCGCGCCGTGTGTTAGACAGATTAGTAGGCTTTGAATTATCACCGATTTTATGGCGCAAAGTTCGCCCGAGCTTATCGGCAGGACGTGTGCAATCGGTTGCTGTTCGTTTAATAGTAGAGCGCGAAAGAGAGATTCAAAAATTCGTTTCAACTTCTGCTTATAAAGTATCCGCTATATTTAAAGTAGGCTCAGGGCTTTTAAAAGCAGAACTGGATAAACGCTATGCCACAGAAGCAGAGGCGCAGGCTTTTTTAGAAAAATGCAAAGCAGCTTCTTACACTATTGAAAGCCTGGAAACAAAACCTGCCAAACGTTCACCGGCTGCACCTTTTACCACATCAACCCTGCAACAGGAAGCTGCCCGTAAACTGGGTTTTTCGGTAGCACAAACTATGCAGGTAGCACAGCGCTTATATGAAGCGGGCCGCATTACTTACATGAGAACTGATTCCGTTAATTTATCGGAAACTGCCATGGACCAAGCAAATAAAGCCATTAATGAAAACTACGGCCCTAAATATTACAGCCCCCGTAAATATAAAACTAAAAGTAAAGGCGCGCAGGAAGCCCATGAGGCCATTCGTCCCACTTATATTGACCGAACCGTTATTGACGGCGAACGGAATGAACAACGTTTATATGACTTGATTTGGAAGCGTACCATAGCTTCACAAATGAGTGACGCGGAATTAGAAAAAACAACGGCCAAAGTAAAAATAAGTAACACATCTGAAGTTTTTGTAGCACAAGGTGAAGTCTTAAAATTTGACGGTTTCCTAAAAGTGTACATGGAAGGAACGGATGATGAAGAAACGGACGAAGACAATTCATCCATGTTGCCGCCAATGAAAGTAGGTGAAACATTAGAAAGTCGCGAGATAACGGCTACACAACGTTTCACGCATCACCCGGCACGTTACACAGAAGCAAGTCTTGTAAAAAAATTGGAAGAATTAGGTATTGGCCGTCCTTCTACGTATGCGCCAACTATTAGTACGGTTCAAAAACGAAATTATGTAGAGAAGACTGATAAAGAAGGAACACCAAGACAATACGTTCATTTAACGTTAGTAAAACAAAACCTGGTTAAGGAAACAAAAACAGAAAATACAGGCGCCGAAAAATCAAAATTATTTCCTACTGATATTGGCATGGTGGTAAATGATTTTTTATTAAAGTATTTTCCAACTATTTTAGATTTTAATTTTACGGCTAAAGTTGAAGAGGAGTTTGATGAAATTGCTGAAGGTAATTTAGACTGGCAAAAAATGCTGGGCCAGTTTTACCGTCCGTTTCATAAAACGGTTGAAACTACTTTAGAGAACAGCGAACGTGCCAGCGGCGAACGTACTTTAGGAATTGATCCAACCAGTGGGAAGCCTGTTATTGTGAGGATAGGAAGATTTGGACCACTGGCTCAAATTGGAGAAACGAATGAAGAAACAGGAGAAAAATCGACTTTTGCAAGCTTAAGAAAAAACCAAAGTTTAGAAACAATAACTTTAGAAGAAGCATTGGATCTTTTTAAACTTCCTATGAATTTGGGAACCTATGAAGGTAAAGAAGTTATTATTGGAGTAGGGCGTTTCGGACCTTACATTAAATTAGACGAAGCTTTTATTTCCATACCGAGAACCATTGATCCTTTAACGGTTGATATGGAACAGGCCATAGAAATTATTAAAGAAAAAGAATTGGCCGATGCACCTGTGGCGCATTATCAAGATAAAGGCGTGACTAAAGGCACAGGGCGTTTTGGTCCGTTTATTAAATACGAAGGCTTATTTATTAATGTACCGAGAGCTTACGATTTCGATAATTTATCGCAAAGTGACATTAATGAATTAATTGAGAAAAAGTTAGATAAGGAAGCAAACCGTTATATCCAAAACTGGCCTGAAGAAAAAATTTCTGTTGAAAACGCCCGTTGGGGCCCGCAAATTAAATTCGGCAAGTTAATGCTGAAACTAATTAAACAGGGTGGCGGTAAATTTACTCCCGAGGAGTTAAGTTCATTGAGCGTTGATGAAGTGAAAGCAATGATCCTTATACAGGTTCCAAAAGCTTT
>JANYGK010000109.1 GCA_025362395.1 Bacteroidota bacterium | reverse complement strand
CGCAGAATGCAAATTCTTGCTATTACGGATTACCTTGCTAAATCAGAGATGCAGGCGGTATTGGATGCCGGTGTAAGAAGTTATTTATTAAAAGAATGCGATAAAGAAGAAATTATCGAGCTTGGTCATAATATTTTTACGATGCGTATTTACAGTATGAGTACTCAGTTCTAATTTATCGGCAATTAATTTATTTGATAAACCTTCCGAAATTAAGCGAATCACATCCAGCTCACGATCAGTAAGCCCAAGGCCTTGACAAGACACTTTTTGCATGTTCGGTTTCTGAATAGCTGCTTCTTCCGATTGCGTTAAGTAATACGCAACTTTACCGCACAAAAAACGTTCGTTATTATAGGTAGCATGTAAGGCTTCGATAATTTCTTCTTTATCGCATTCTTTTAATAAATAACTTCTTACACCGGCATCCAATACCGCCTGCATCTCTGATTTAGCAAGGTAATCCGTAATAGCAAGAATTTGCATTCTGCGAAATGTTTTTATTAAAGTGGTTATTTGCTGAACAGAATAGTTCAGAGATTCGAAATCTAATATTAAAATACGGGGCTTACTTTTTTTAATGGAAGAAACAAGGCTTTCAAACTTACTTTCTTCGATATAATCCACTTCAAAATTGGGAGAAGTGGTTAATAATGTATAGAGCCCTAACCTGCTTAAGTAGTTATTATCTGCTATGAGAACTGAGATCATTATAAAAACCTTATTTAGACTTATTTTAAACAAAGATACGTTCTATATCCGTTTACGCAAATTATATTGAAATAATTTTTCCTTCTGTTGCTAACGAAACATTGTTAAAAACAGGTCTCGCTTCTTCTAAAAAATCTTCAAGATAAGCATAACGTGCAGAAAAATGGCCGAGTAATAAATTTTTAGCATTCGCTAAAACCGCCATTTGTGCAGCTTGCGAGGCAGTGCTGTGAAACGTTTGAGCAGCCCTGTCTATTTTATCTTCCAAAAAAGTAGATTCATGATACAACAGATCAACGCTTTGAATGGATTGAGCAAGCTCTTTAAAAAACCCTGTATCGCTGCAAAACGCATAGCTTCTGGGTTCAGGAGGAGGATTGGTCAGATCTTCGTTTTTAATCACATTTCCGTTATTATCTAAAGCGTCTAATCCTTTTTTTAATTTATAAATTTCAGCAACTGATACATCCAACTTATCCAATTTATATTTATTAATGTTGCGGGGCAAAGGCTTTTCCTTAAATAAAAATCCGGTGGTAGGAATACGATGCCTCAACGGAAAGCTATAGACTTCTACTTTATCGTCTTCCCATAACACTTGTTTTTGTAAAGATTGTGTGGCAACAAATTTTAAGGGATAGCTGAGCTGTGTATCTGAATGCTTATGAATTACGGTAATAATATCTTCTAATTCTTTAGGGCCGTAAACCGTTAATTCATTTTTTCGTCCCAGTAAATGCATGCTTGCCAAAAAACCGGGTAATCCTAAAAAATGATCCCCATGCAAATGACTTATAAAAATATGATTTACGCTTTGGAAACGCGCTTTATACTTACGTAATTGGATCTGCGTCCCTTCCCCGCAATCAATTAAAAAAAACCGCTCAGCTATATTTAACAGCTGGGCGGTTGGGTTTCTTGTAGAAGTTGGAGTAGCTGCGCTACTGCCTAATATGAGTAATTCGAAGGTTTGAGAAGACATAATATGTAACCTTCAACGGGTGTTATTAATTGTTATTACTTACAGACAAACGTTTCGTTTCAACCGTGTTCTTATATTTAACCGTGTAGATATACATACCTGAACTCCAGTTTGAAGCATTGATCTCAAAAACATTTTCACCTATAGTGGTTTTAGCTGTTTCGCGGTAAACAACAGCGCCTAATGCATTATATACTGTTATTGTAGCCATATCCTGATCTTCCACATAATAGTGTATGCTGGTTGTTCCCGAAAAAGGGTTGGGTTGGTTTTGCATCACACCGAACTTATCTTTTCCTATTTCTTTAACGCCGGTTGGTGCCGTAATCTTAATAATATAATATTTTAAAGTTTGGGTTGACAAGCCTGATCCACTTGACACTGTTGGGGCAGTAGGACATGGAGTAAAGGATGGTCCCGAAGCAAATGCTGAAACGCTCATCTGCAAAGTATAAGAACCTGCTGTACTTGGCGTGCCATAAATACTGGCGCAATTATTGGCATTACCCGGGAATTTAAAAGAAGGCGCACCGTTTACTGTTCCGTTTGAAACAGCTGGGGTTGAAGAGCCGATCATTAAGCCCGGAGGTAAATTATAATTAGTTACAGCACTTGTTGTAGATACTTCAAAACGGTTAAAACAAAAAGTAAAACCGCCGGCAGTCGTGTCTTTAGGAACTTTTACGGTTAAATTTTGCACATAAGGTTGTCCTACAGATCCGGATATAAAATTAGTAGCACTGTCAGGCCACACACCAATTTTATTGCTTGCAATAAAAGCGGCATCCAAAGAACAGGTCGGCACGGTTTGCGCCCCAACGGTTAATGAGCCTGCAAGTGTAATTAATACTAAGTAAATTTTTTTCATATAATTTAAGTTTAAGTTAAATGACTGTTAAGAGGTTAGTTAGCGTAAATTTAATAATTTTAAATTTCTCCGCTAAGCCTGTAAATAAATAAACCCTAAAGTTTTTAACAGCAACCGTTATTGCCTGCCTGCCAGTAAAAACATAACTGCCATGCGTACAGCCACACCATTTTCTACCTGGTCTAATATAATAGACTGGTCGCTGTCGGCTACATCACTGGTAATTTCTACACCCCGGTTTATAGGGCCCGGGTGCATAATTACAATTTTTTTAGAGAGGGAATCCAGCATGGTTTTATTTAAACCGTACATCATAGTATACTCCCGAATGGACGGAAAAAATTTAATGTCTTGTCTTTCCAATTGAATGCGCAGCATGTTTGCCACATCACACCATTCCAATGTTTTTCTCAGATCACTTTCCACTTTAACTCCTAATGCTTCTATGTATTTAGGAATTAGGGTTGTAGGGCCGCACACCTTAACTTCTGCACCAAGCTTTTGAAGGCAAAATATATTTGATAATGCGACACGAGAATGTAGAATATCACCAATAATCGCTATTTTCCTTCCTTTCAGATCGCCGAGTTTTTCCTGCATCGAAAAGGCATCCAGCAAAGCTTGTGTAGGATGCTCATGAGCACCGTCGCCCGCATTTACTATTTTAGCATTAACTTTTCGTGATAAAAATTCGGCTGCTCCCGCGCTTGAATGGCGCATCACGATCATATCTACCTTCATGGCTAAAATATTATTGACGGTATCTATTAAGGTCTCGCCTTTTTTAACGGAAGAAGAAGAAGCCGAAAAGTTGATCACATCCGCACTTAAGCGTTTTTGGGCTAATTCAAAGGATAATCGGGTTCGTGTAGAGTTTTCGAAAAATAAATTGGCAACAGTAATATCTCTTAAGGAAGGTACTTTTTTTATGGGACGGTTAATGACCTCTTTAAAATTTTTGGCGGTCTCCAGTATTAACTTAATATCAGTAGTGGTGATATTTTTTATTCCTAATAAATGGTTAACGCTAAGATTACTCATATTTAAGTTTTATGTTTTTAATTTGTCTCTTCAATCTTCCTTGTCTCTTAACTCTTTTTAATTACAAGTATCTTTCTTTAATAATGTTAATATGATGCTTGGCATGCCCGCAAATGGTAAATCCTAAAGCCAACACATTTGTTTCACCTGAAGCCATCATACCCTTACGCGCCATTTCTTTTTCTTCCAACTGCCTAAATAATAAGATTGTAGCTTGCCTTACCACATCAAACTCTTCCGTTAATAAATTAAGATCGGTATGTTTTAAGTTTGCATTAGCGGCGTAATCATTTTCTTCAAAACCCGCTACTGCTTGTGCATCTGCCCTTGCAAAACGAAGTGCTCTGTAACTAAAGATCCGCTCTGTATCAATAATATGGTTAATGACCTGTTTAATGGTCCACTTACCGGGTGCATAAAAATGCTCTGATTTTTCCGGGGGAATGGCTTTTACAAATTCAATAAAAGTATGGTGATCATTTTTTAAAGCGGCCATGATCTCGTTTTCGGTAACAAGATCAATATATCTTGAAAAATAAGGAATATGATCTTCTATTTTAGGCCTCATTATAATAGTGATTAATTCAATTCTTACTTTAATATTTTACCGGTAATCCTTTTTGTCGCTTCACTCTTCTCTGTACTTTAGCTTATTTATCTATTAATGTTACCCTGTCTTTTTTATCGGTTTCCTCCCACTCTACTTTTACGTTTTGAGTTTCAATACTGTCAATAACCAATCCTATATATTTGGCCTGTATTGGCACATTACGACTGAATCGCCTGTCAACTAACACCAAAAGCTCTACATCATTAGGTCTGCCGTAAGCCAACATGGCATCTAAACCTGCGCGAATAGTTCTGCCCGTGAATAAAACGTCGTCTACCAGGATCACATTTTTATCTTCAATAATAAAATCAATATTGGTTTTGTTCGGCTTTAATTCTTTTTTGCGAAAATCGTCACGGTAAAAAGTAGTGTCTAAATCACCGCAATGAATTTTTTTCTTTAAAATGCCTTCCAGTAATTTTTGAATACGATGCGCTAAATAAATACCTCGTGGCTGCAAGCCAATGATAACGCTGTTACTAAAATCGTTGTGAACTTCAATTAATTGATAACAAAGGCGGGTAAGCGTAACTTCTAACTGTTTATTTTCTAATAAAACTTTAGGTTTCACCGGTTTAATTTTTTAAAAGTAATAATTATTTTTCAATTATATCCTTCTTAGCTTTAATACTTGCTTTTATATCCGGCTAACAAAAAAGACAACACACCCCTAACCCCTCTTGTAGAGGGGAATAGAACGTTACATAAAAATAGTTTGAGTTCTGTCCGGCCCGATAGAAACGATGCTGATAGGAACTTCTACTAATTTTTCAATGTATTTTACGTAATCCGTTAATTCTTTGGGCAAAGTATCTTTATCAGTCATTTTAGTCAGGTCAACATTCCAGCCTTTTACTTCTTCATATACCGGCGTTACATCTGCCGGCTCAATGCTGAAGGGTAAATAATCAATTTTTTCGCCTTTGTGAATGTAGTGTGTACATACCTGCAGCGAATTAAAATCAGATAATACATCCGCTTTCATCATCATTAATTCGGTAACGCCATTAATGGCAATAGCGTATTTTAAGGCAGGAATATCCAACCATCCGCAACGGCGTGCACGGCCTGTAGTAGCACCAAACTCACGACCAATTTGACGAATCTTCTCCCCTACTTCATTATCTAATTCTGTAGGGAAAGGTCCGCTGCCAACGCGCGTACAGTATGCTTTAAAAATACCGATTACATTACCTATTTTGTTGGGAGCAATACCCAAACCGTTACATGCTCCCGCACATATAGTATTAGATGATGTTACAAAAGGGTAAGAACCAAAATCAATATCCAGTAAAGAGCCTTGCGCGCCTTCCGCTAAAATTTTTTGTCCCTTTTTAATAGCATTATTAATAAAATGCTCCGTATCAATAAAGCTTAATTTTTTAAGATCTTCAATAGCTGCAAACCATGCAGGCTCAAGCTCAGATAAATTATACTCGTATTTATGAAATTCTAATATCTGCTTATGCTTCTCTACTAAAGTATTGTACTTATCTTTAAAATTAGGGCTCTCAATATCGCCTACACGTAAGCCGTTGCGGCCCGTTTTGTCCATATAAGTTGGGCCTATTCCTTTTAAAGTAGACCCTATTTTATCTTTTCCTTTTGCTGCTTCGCTTGCTGCATCAATTAAACGGTGTGTCGGTAAAATTAAATGGGCGCGTTTGCTGATTACCAATTTTTTACTCACATCAACGCCCATCCCGGTGAGCGCATCAATTTCTTTTTTAAAAATCACAGGGTCAATCACTACACCGTTCCCTACTACATTTAAAGCCGTAGGGTGAAAAATACCGCTTGGTATAGTATGTAATACGTGTTTTATACCGTTGAACTCTAGTGTGTGTCCTGCATTCGGGCCTCCCTGGAAGCGGGCTATGATGTCATATTTAGGAGTTAATACATCAACAATTTTACCTTTTCCTTCGTCGCCCCATTGCAGGCCTAATAATACATCAGCTTTGATCATAATTTTACACTTTTTTGAAAGCGCTCAAATTTACAATTAAGCCTGAATTATAGGCCAATAACAAATTAACAATTATGGGGTTTTATTAAAAGAATAGAAATCACGAAATTAAAAGATCATTGAAAAACCGGTACCGTTATTTTTCTTATTGACAGTTTTATAGTTCTGCATTTCTTGGTTTAAAAATTTAATATACTGGTCCGTCATAAAATCACGAAATGCCTTCAGATCCTCATTAATCCTCGTTTCTTCCAAGGCAGTAATATAATCAGACTTGTCTTCTTTAAACACAAGAGACATAGGTAAATTATAATACAATTGTATATAGTTCATTAATAAACGGGATGTTCATCCGTTACCGTCATAAAAAGGATGAATACTAACTAAATCAAAATGAGCATCAAATGACAGTTCCAATTGTTTTGAAACGTCTGTAAGGGAATCTATTTTTGAAGCGATGGTATCTATTAATTTTTTTGTTAATGCTTCCACCTTATCAAAATTAGGAAAATAACGATTTCCCGCTACCACGTTTCCTTTTCTGAATGTGCCTTTTGACGCATCTATTTCACCAAAAACAGTATTATACACGCTTCCTGTTTTCGCCATGACCTTTGCATTTACCTGTTGAATAAATTCAGAAGTGAGCTTTGTATTTTGCTTTGCCGCAGCAATTATAAAAAGCAAAGCGCTTTCATGATCAAGCGTCATTAAGCTGTATTCAATAGGCTTACTTTAGGCGTTAAATTTTCATCTAACAATAAATTAGTTTCTATTTGAGTAAGTGTAGAACCTTCAAGGCTTATAGAATGATGGGTAATAGAATAGCGGATAAATTTCATAATCTATATTTTGTGATAAATTTAATGCCTTATACTACTTTAATAACGCTACTACCTGCATGATACGAAGTTACGAAATACATTTTAGTGTCGTTTACTGTTAGATGTCGATCTTTAAGCCGTCGTAAGCCAATTCAATAAAATCGGGCAGCTCTTTGGAAACAACATCATGTAAGCCCAGTTGGTGCGATATATGCGTGATGTATCCTTTTTTAGGTTTCAATTCCTTTAACAGGTTTATAGCTTCCTGAAGTGTATAATGCGAAATATGCTCTTCTTTGCGAAGGGCATTCACCACAATGATCTCAGAGCCTTTTATCTTTTCTTTCTCTTCTTTCGAAATATAATTGGCATCAGTGATATAAGTGAAATTTTTGATCCTGTATGCTTTTACGGGTAATTTATAATGCATCACATTAATAGGCGTAAACGTAATCTCCTTTACAGTAAAGGGTTCGTCTTTTACAGGATACAGATCTATTTCAGGAATCCCCGGGTATTTTTCCTCACTAAAAATATAAGCAAACTCACGCTTAATGGCTTCCTGCACCCTTTCTGTAGCGTAGACAGGCATGCGCATTTTATTAAAAAAATTAAACGCTTTTACTTCATCTAACCCGGCTATGTGATCTTTATGTTCGTGTGTAAACACAACGGCGTCAAGGGTTTTTAACTCTTCGCGTAATAATTGCTGCCTGAAATCGGGTCCCGAATCAATAACTACTTTTGCCTGATTACTTTCAATTAATATGGAAGTACGTAAACGCTTGTCCTTTGTGTTTTGTGAACGGCAAACTATGCATTCGCAACATACTATTGGAACGCCCTGTGAGGTGCCGGTGCCTAAAAACGTAACTTTCACTTAATGAGTAATTTTTTGAAAAAAGTTCAAAAACAGATCCGGTTTAAGGATCCCTGTAAATACTAAACCGTAAACAGCACCCCAAAAATGAGCCTCGTGTCCAATATTATCAGTCGCATGACCATTTCTCTTACGATTACTCAGGAAATAACTCACACCCAAAAACAAAAGTCCTAACACCCAAGCCGGAATATCAAAAGGAAGGAACATCATACCTAGTTTTTCTTTAGGATAACAAAGTATAAAGCTGAATACTACAGCATTTATTGCACCACTGGCACCAAGCGAAGTATAATACTGATTATTTCTATTCCTGAAATACTCCACTATAGAAGAAGCATAAATTCCTCCAGTATAAAGTAGAATGTAATACAAACTTCCCAATAGCCGATTTGGTTCTTCGTAACTTCCTGCTAATTGAGGCATAATAGCCTTTTCAACCGTTATGCCGAACGACCAAAGAGCAAACATGTTAAAGGCTAAATGCATATAATCGGCATGTAGAAAAGCATGTGATAGAAATCGATAATGTTGTTTAAAATGGAAAATAGAATATGGATGGAAAATATATTTATACTTGACATCAGGCCTCTCCATGGCATATATTGAAAAACCAACATTAAGGATGAGTAAGACAATCGTAATCATAAGGCAAAATTAATTTTACGAATATACAAATAAGAGATTAAAATTGGAGTGATATACAAGCAGGATTAATAAATGATTATTATGATAATTCATTTTGATAATTCGAATTAATAACACCAACGCTCCATGCTTCCGGCTTGGCATTGAACAATATTTTTGTGTTTGCCCACACATCTTTAAAAAGCGCTGAATGCCTGTAAGCCTCCAGGTAACTAGAATCTTCCCACAAACTGTAAGTAAAAAAAATCGTTTTATCGCTAATGTCCTGCAGTAATTCTACATGGCTGCAACCTTTTACCGCGGCAATCAATTCTTTTTTGGAATTAAAAATGGCTTTAAAATCCTCCACATGTTCAGGCTTAAAGGTCATCTTCACAAATCTTTTAATCATAAATATCTATTATTATGCGGTCAATCTTATATTTGCTCAATACATTTTTTTTAATGATGATCTTAGTAGCCGACTGTCCTAAAGACGCTATCTCTAACAGATCCATGGAATTAAAAAAACACACCACATCCCCTATTTTCACGTCATCATACGTATTATAAATTTTTGTAATGTTACTCGACGGTAATGAAATAGAAAAACGTTTGTTCCCAACTTCCCTTTCAAACTCCTGCCTGGTTATGCTTGTAATTAAATTCCCGAAATCGTCCTCATACAATACCATGCCTTGTAAATTACCGGGCGTGGCAAAGGTTTCAAAAGCATACAGCTTACAATAATCGGGCGTAGGTGCGCAAAAATCTGCCAAAGGCGCGCCGTCAATAAGCTTACAGGCAATATCTACAAACACATCTCTTAAATAAAACGAATGTTGTTTTTCATTTTCATAATACAGCAAATGCACAGGCTCATTAAACCCCTTGTCAATAAGGGTTAACACACCGTTATCCGGGAAAATAATATATTGGCCTTTATATTTTGTGAGTAAGTAACGCGTGTTATCAACGGCAAGGTCATCAATAGTTTTGGATGAGTTTAAAAATTTTACGGCAAATAAATGAATGGTGTTTTCGGGGAAATAAGGCAACACACTTCTTAAGGCAAAAGCCCCTTCACTATGCGCATGGGCGTTAACGCTACAAGCTACGTCAACAATTTTGCATTCGGGTTGTTTAGTATAGATCATGCCTTTTACCATTGCCAAATAAGGATCACGATAGCCCAGATCTGTTGTAATAGTAATAACCGGCATATTTAAACTCTATAATTACAATTAAAACAATAATTTTATACTCTTTAAAAAACGAATTAAAAACAACTGTTCAAAAATGTATTGATTTATTTCAAAAGTAAATATTATTTTAGGCATACTTTTATATATTAACGCATTTGATTAACACTATTATTAACATATAGATTCCTGAACCTTGACAGAAAAAACCATTACCATTGATAGCATAGAGCCTGTAGAAATTTACGGCGTAAATGATGTAAAACTAAATGTTATAAAAAAATACTTCCCAAAGCTTAAAATAATTGCCAGGGGATATTCCATTAAAGTATTAGGAGAAGAGACAGAAATTAACCTCTTTGAAAAAAAACTTAACATGTTGGTAGACTACTATCATAAAAACGGTTTATTGACAGACACTGTGATTGAGCGCCTGTTAGGGCAAACCGGTGATAATTTATTACAGGCTAAAGAAGAAGCAACAGGCTCTGATATTATTTTATTCGGTAACAGTGGTTTGGTTATTAAAGCACGTACCGACAACCAACGCAAAATGGTGCAGTCTGTCGGTAAAAGTGATATGTTATTTGCCACAGGGCCTGCCGGAACCGGTAAAACATACACTGCCGTTGCTTTAGCGGTAAGGGCTTTAAAAAACAAGGAAGTAAAACGTATTATTTTAACCCGCCCTGCTGTAGAAGCAGGTGAAAATTTAGGTTTTTTACCCGGCGACCTCAAAGAGAAGCTCGATCCTTATATGCAGCCCTTGTACGATGCCTTGTATGATATGGTACCTTTAGATAAACTGAACCAATATATTGAAAGTAAGATCATACAAATTGCACCTTTAGCATTTATGAGAGGTCGTACTTTGGATAATGCGTTTGTAATTTTAGATGAAGCGCAAAATACTACGGAAAGTCAAATGAAAATGTTTTTAACACGGATGGGTGCCAATGCTAAATTTATTATAACTGGTGATATGACACAAGTTGATTTACCGCGTAACCAATCATCGGGATTGGCGCAAGCAGTAAGGCTTTTTAAAAAAACAGAAGGGATTGATTTTGTTGAATTAACTTCAGTAGACGTAATCAGGCACAGGTTAGTAAAAGCGATTATTGAGGTGTATGAATCAGACTCGATTAGGAAGTAAATTAAGAAGTAAAATTAAGATGAAAGTATGAAGATTAAAGATTGTTTATTTGAAATACTTTATAAGACAATAAAGTATAGAATTTAATAATCACCAATCTTACTTCTTTAATCTTGTATCTTATGTCTCTTATCAAAAATCTAAAAACATGACTCTCCAAGAAGCCCAACAACAAGTAGATAATTGGATAAAACAGTACGGAGTTCGTTATTTTAGCGAGCTTACAAATATGGCTATGCTTACAGAAGAAGTAGGAGAAGTGGCACGCATTATAGCTCGCCGCTATGGAGAACAAAGCGAAAAAGAATCGGATAAAAATAAAGATCTGGGTGATGAAATGGCAGACGTATTATTTGTATTGATTTGCCTTGCTAACCAAACCGGAATTAACTTAGAAGATGCCCTTAAAAAAAACCTGGATAAAAAAACGGCAAGAGATTCGGAGAGGCATATCAATAATGATAAATTGAAATAATGTATTTTAAGCTGTTCCTGATCGGTGTTATTTGTTTTTTATTTAGATACATGTCTTCACAAAACAGCGCTATTACTATAGATGAGAGGGACAAAGACATTGGTGGCCAAGAAAACATCTATAAAGTAAGAGCCGATTACGTTATACAAAACAATCAGTCTAAAAATTTATTTTTATTAAGAGCCGACGCTGAAAAAGGAATTACCATAAGAGCTTCTAAAAAAACGTTACACCCACGTGATACTGCTTTAATAGTGGTTGAATTTATGCCTAAAACTACCGGCAAGTTTACCGAAATCATTAATTTAATTACAAGCGCCGACGGTTTACCTTATCAACTAAGCTTATCGGGAATTATAAAATCCATAAAAACGGATGATAAAACAGCTTGTTTTTATTTTAAGAAACCCAACAATGCAGGTGTTAAAACAACTCAACCTATTGTCGTTTACGAAGATAAATCTAAAAGAAACAATACTAACAAGATGCCTGATAACACAGGCAATTACACTACAAACCTGCCTGCTGTAACACAACACATTCCTGAACCGCCTATTATAAAAAACGAGCCGAAAAAAGAGGTGTCCGTTTTAGATCCGGATCTTTACAAGCCTAACAACATTGTATTTTTAGTAGACGTATCAAGCTCCATGAAAGATTCGGCTAAGCTGCCTGTTATGCAATACGCGTTGCACTATTTAATTGAAGCGCTAAGGCCTACAGATGTCATTACATTTATTACCTATGCCGATTCTGTTAGAATATTAAAAGAAGGCATTAGCGGAAGTAATAAAAAAGAATTAAACGAGGTAGTTACTAAATTAAAAGCGCGCGGTTTAACTAAAGGAAATAAAGCTATTTTATTCAGCCTGGATAAAGCCGTTCAACATTATATTCCGGAAGGTAACAACCAGATTATACTTGCTACCGATGGCAAGTTCAGATTTTACAGTGAAGACCAACAAAAATTTATGACTAACCAAGGCGATAAACGGATCATACTATCAACAATTGCATTTGGAGATGATAAGGACGCCATGACAAATCTTAAAGAAATTGCTAAAACCGGTAACGGAAATTTTATTCATATAAGGTCTAAAAGTAAGGCTCGGGCGCAATTACTGGATGAAATAAAGCAACATAGTTTAATGCAATAATACCACCTTAGGAAATATACAGAGTCTGAAATTATTGCTAATCAAAGTTCTTAAATATAAATTGCAATTATTAATTTTCCATATTTTAAGGTTAATTTAAGGTTAGTCACAAATTGATTAAACAAAAAAATCCTTTTTGCTATATTAAAATTTTACATACCTTTGTCGTTGAATTTATATGAAATTTTGTAAAAACACATATTTATCTTTATTTTTCCTGTTTTGCTTTACGGCATCTTTCAGTGCAAATGCAATACAAAATCTGTATACTCCCATTCATAAAATTGATTTAACCCACGGCAAATCTGCCTCCGTTTCTAATAAAGAAGAAGATTCTAATTCAGGCACAAACTTCTTACTTGAAAAAAATGAAAACGAGATTGAAAAAAGCTTATGCGTTCAATCTTTTTTACTTCCCTTTTATATTTCTTCCTTCCGGTTTGAGTTTTTTCAACCTATTGTGTTTTTCACCCAACCTACGGTAGAAAAACAATGTAACCCGATCTACATCGCGGTTAGTAATTTCCGAATCTGATTTTAACAGTGCCCGCTTAGTTCTTAAGCAGGGAATTAGCTTGTAGTTTAATTACTTATAGTTATCGCTTATTTTTTATTTTTTTTAAAAAAACTATCAAAATAATGCTTCGCAGTAAAGCAATTCATGCATTCAAACGCTGCAATTAATAACTAAAAACAATTAATCTAAAAATTATGACAACAGACAAAAAACAAAGAGACATTCCTGCTGACGGATTAGCCGGGCTTAAACAGAATATCGGCGCCGATTTAACCGCGGGGTTTATGGTATTTTTATTAGCCTTGCCCTTAAGTTTGGGTATTGCTAAAGCCAGTGGTTTTCCTAATCCTATTTTTGGTGTTGTTACTGCTATTGTGGGTGGTATAATTGTTTCTTTTTTAGCAGGCTCACGCCTTACCATTAAAGGTCCCGCGGCAGGGTTAATTGTTATTGTAAGCGGTTCGGTTGAAGCGTTTGGAGGCGGCGAAACAGGATGGCATCTTGCTTTAGGCGCTATAGTTGTTGCGGCGGTAATTCAGGTTTTATTCGGTTTACTTAAAATAGGAAGTCTTGCCGATTTCTTTCCCGGTGCAGCTATTCACGGTATGTTAGCCGCTATCGGTTTAATTATTATTATTAAACAAATACCTTTTTTATTAGGCGCAGATCCTGCGCTTACCAAACACGCCAGCGAAATAGATCCCGCTAAAATGGTTTCTTATGATACGCTTCCGTTAGCAGGACAGATCCCTAATTTCATATCGCATGAAAATACGCACATTGCTATTATTGGAATTATTTGTTTAGCCATTATGTTCTTTTTCATGTTTGTTAAAAACCCTACCATCAAAAAAATTCCCGGCCCATTGGTAGTATTAATATTCGCTATTCCTATGGGATTATTTTTCACACTCGGTACAGATGCTACAGTGGGTAAATATTCATTAGTTAAGGTCGGACACATTACTGATATACTTGGTAAACAATTTATAAATGTTGATTTTTCAGGTATTACATCACACACAGGCGTATTTATTCAATACGTGGTGTTATATGCATTGATCGGAAGCTTAGAGTCTCTATTAACCGTAAAAGCTATTGATGGTTTAGATCCATACCACCGAAAATCGAACGCTAATAAAGATTTAACAGCTTTAGGTATCGGTAATGCCGTAAGCGGTATTATTGGTGGTTTACCCATGATATCCGAAGTTGTACGCAGCTCGGCTAATGTTGGTTTTGGTGCAAAAACACGTTGGTCAAATTTTTTCCACGGTGTATTTTTATTAATAGCTGTTATTGTTGCCGTTCCGGTTATTGAAATGATTCCCCAGGCAGCGTTGGCAGCTTTATTAATTTTTGCAGGTTACCGTTTAGCAAGTCCGAAAGAATTCAGACACATGTTACATATCGGGAGCGACCAGTTCGTTATTTTTGTTGTTACTATTTTTATGACCCTCGCTACCGATCTTTTAATTGGTGTAGGAAGCGGTATAGCGCTTGAGCTTTTATTAAATTTATTCAACGGTGCTAAACTTTCTAACTTTTTTAAATCACGATCAGTTGTAGAAGACAAAGGCAACCAGGTTATTGTAAGAGTAACGGGTGATGCGTTATTTTCTAATTACCTGGGCCTTAAAAAAGTGATTTACAATTTACCTAAAGAAAAAAATGTAGTAATTGATCTTTCTGCTTGTAAAGTAATTGACCATACCACATTGCACGCTCTTCACGGTTTTCAACACGATTATGAAATGGAAGGCGGTACTGCAATTGTTTTGGATCATGAAAATCATAAACCAAAAGGAAAATCAGATACTTCCACCAAGGTCTTAAAATTGGCTTAAGCCAAATGATCCTTGCTAAGCCTCGGCTAATTGTTCGATATTTTATTTCATAGTTTTTTATCGATATTTAGTTGAGGCTTCGGCAAGACCATTTTAAATGAATTATTTTAAATTAAAAAAAGTCTAAAGTAATTCTGTTCTTTCCATAACTTTAATCCTTGATAATATAATAACGATCTAACAGGTGTATTTTATGATCCTGTTTTATAACCCGTATTAAAATGAAAAATAAATTAAAAAAAATACTTACAGGCATGTCAATGGCGGTATTGGTTACAAACACTCATGCACAAACAACACCAAGCTTAAGTGCTCGCTTTAAAGACGGTTTAAAAATATATTTAAACGACGACAGCACTCGCTATATCCAAGGTACAGGACTGGCTCAAGTTTGGTTCAGGTATAATGACAATAACCCCGGCTCAACTATTTTTGGAACTCCTAAAAAAGAAACGTTTGATGTTGGGTTACGGCGTGTACGATACCAAATTATGGGACAGGTAACAAAAAAAGTATTCTTTTACACTCAATTCGGCATCAATAACTTTAACAGTATTTCAGCGAGGAAAACGCCTTTATTTTTTCATGACGTCACTGCGGAGTATAAAGTATATAAAAACTACCTTACCATAGGTGGCGGTTTAAGCGGTTGGAACGGAACAGCCCGTTTTACATCATCCGCAGTAGGCAGTATATTAGCTTTGGATTTACCCACCATTGAAGAAACAACGAATGATGTAAGCGATCAGTTTGTAAGAAAATTAGGCGTTTACGCTAAAGGACAAATAGGCCGGTTGGATTACCGCTTCTCTGCCTCTAATCCTTTTGCCATTCAAACTACTACCACTATTGCGGCAGGAGCACCTGTTGCAGGATTAACCTCTGCAACAAATACAGCTGTTTATTCAACAAAGGCACCTGAAATGCAGTACCAGGGTTATTTAAAATGGCAATTTTTTGATAAAGAAAGTAACCAGTTACCCTACAGTGCGGGTTCTTACCTCGGTAAAAAACGTGTATTAAACCTGGGTGCCGGCTTTGCTTATCAAAAAAATGCCATGTGGTACAGAAACCCCAACCCTAACGCCAATGGTGGCATAGATACAGTATCAACTGCCTTACAACAATTCGCGGTTGATTTATTTTATGACTCATATATAAATAAAGAAAAACAAAATGCCGTTACTGTTTACGCGGCATTTTTAAATTATGACTTCGGCCCTAACTATATCAAAAATGCGGGCCCTATGAATACGGCTAACGGCACTATTGGTACCGCCAGTTTTAACGGGGCAGGTAACGGTGCTCCTTTAATTGGCACCGGACAGGTTGTTTATGCACAAGCTGCTTATTTATTTAAAAAAGATTTGTTCGGTAAAAATGGAACCATACAACCATACATATCCGGAAGCTATGCGAACTATCAAAAACTAAAAAATCCCGTGTTAATTTATGATATTGGTTTAAACTGGATCATGGCAGGCCAAAACTCTAAAATATCTTTAGATTATCAAAGCCGCCCGATCTTTAGTACAAACCTTGCAACCGGTGATATTTCTGAAACAAAAGCATCACGCCGCGGCCAAATAGTATTACAATACCAAGTTTCATTTTAAGCGGTTATAAGTATTAAAACGCATTGCCTTTATTATGTTACCGGTTACTAAAAATAAAAATTATGAAAACAGAAACTAATTCTTTCGGAGACTATACTACGGCCGAAGAAAAAGAATCCATACGCTCAGCTTTTAATGAGCATGATGTGATTCATGACCTGAAGCATTACCTGCCTGCACAGTCGCCTT
>JANYGK010000037.1 GCA_025362395.1 Bacteroidota bacterium | reverse complement strand
CTCTCCGCAAAATGCTACGCCGGCCACATAACCGTTCGATCCCCCGGCAATATCTACGTACGTATCAACGGTATTATAGCACCTCATAATATCAGATGCCACCTGGTTTGGCACCAGTATATTGTCATCGGCTATGGCCGGTTTATTAAACACATTGTATACATAGTACTTAAACATCCATTCCGGTTTTAATATGTAAGGATAATATAATTCCGTAGTGGTTCGGGTAGCTGCAGCGCCTACACAGGAGCTTGTAACGGTTACTACCGCTGATGATGTTTGCAGCTCAAATAACAAAGGAACGTTGCCTGTAGCGATGCTGTTCATTGCCACGGAGGTTACAGGTACACTTCCTGTAAGCGCAAACACAGGTGAAGAATCATAATCAGCCGGTAAAAAATTATGGGCCGATACTGTAGAGGCAGGAACATAGCCCGGTAAAGTTTCCCCGTCAATAACAGCGGCAAACCGATAGCCCGCAAAAGTTATAAAATTGCTCACAAGGCTTGTGATCGCTGTTATTTTTGAAGCGGGTAATTTCCCGTCATCCGAATCGTTGAACTCTTTCAGCTTTTTACTGATCTTCTTTTTGAGGTATTTTTTCTCGAACTTATTCATGCCATCCCAATTATCATCATCATCGGCATTATCCTGAGCCGAGTTATCGCCATCCTGATCATTGAACCCCTGCACAACGTTACCGGCACCGTCCACTTCAAAGGAGTTAAGCAACATGATTGCATTCGTCCAGCTTTCATATATTTTTTTGCAGTCATAATTATAAGTAAGCGGTACGGCAGATACAAGCCCGTCTGTTTCATATATACCTGACGCATTTTTTTTAAGTACATACCAGTCTGCTCCTATCTGTTTGGCATTGCCTGTAAAATAATGTGAAATAAGCATGTTTGAAAACATGAAATTTAAGCTTTCAAAACTATAGCCCGGGGCTATTTTCCATAGATCCGGTAAGCCCTCCTCTGTCATTTTTTGCTTTAGCGGTAAAATCATTTCCAGTTCAACCAGCGAATTAATGGCGGCCCTTTGCTGTGATTCGGATAATGTTGTAAAGCCGGGTGACAACCTGAAGTCATTAATTCCGTAAGGCGCAACCACCGTATAAGTTGTTGGAGAATTAGTAGCAGTTGTAAGTGATAAATCGTTGGCAGAGGTCATACTGCCAAGGGCCATCCCGGTTAACGTGGGGTTACCTTCACATAAATAACATATATCAGGCTTAGGAATAGTTACTTTCATGACACCGCAACAGCTTGTTGCTATTTTCAGGTCGGAAGTTGCAGGGTCGGCAGCTGTTTGCGATAACGCGGCTAATGTAAATGTTACCGGCACACTATAGGTAGCAGGCAAATCAGCGGGATTAATTTCCATAAAGGAAAGTAGCGATGCAGTTGTTTCACTTCCATTTGCCAACCTGTAATTATCCAACTTTGTTTTTAATGTATTGTACCAGGTAGTGAAAATTGTATAGCTTGATGTGGCAGATACATCCTGCATTTTATCAGTAATGGCTTCTATAATAGGTTTTATGGCATCGTTCTGGAGATTGACCACACTTGCTGCATAGTCATCAGTGTTTCCGTTTCCCGAAAAAATTTCCTTGGCAAATATATATTCACCGGTATTTAACAGGATATTATTAAAACCCGACCCGGTCGGTGTAATATTGCCTGTTGGCCCTACTAATGCCCAACCTGCCGTAAACGTAGCGGTTAAAGCCGACTGATCGAAAGGTTGGTTCCCTGCCGTGCTGAGATCAGCATCACTCACATACGTGATGTTTTTACTAAGATCCACCAGGTAGAACCGTATTTTTAAATTACAGTTACCGCCTGCACACCCTGAAACAGAGGGAAAGTGGCCCGGTGAATAATTCAACGTAACGGGTGTATTGTCTTCCTTTACGGCGAGCCTTTTAGAGCCTACAATTTTACCGTCTATTACCGTGCTTTGGTTTATAGAATTGGTTACCGTATAATTACTCGCTATTTTCAGCAGAGGCATTAAGTTATCAGTTACTTCAGTAATAAGGGCTGTGGCAATGGTTTTCCCTTCTTTGGAAGTGTAGGTAACACTTTGTACATTATTAGGATCGGTGGTAGTAGTTTTAATAACCGATTCTGAAAGGGGCGCTTCATCACCGAAGATCCTGATCAGCTCATCATCCGAAGGTGTATCATACATCATTCGTGTTGTTCTGAGATGCCCGTCGGTTAAGGTTCCGAGCGCATGTGTTTTACCAACACCCGATTCTTCCGTTACCCGGTTAGTACCGTCGGTTTTAAATTTTGTCCGCTTAAACGGGTATCCTTCTGCATCAGGTACATTAGCATTACTTAGCACGCCCGTCATTGGGGTAGAAGAATAATATTTAAACTCCGTAACACCGTCATTTATGGTTTCAGGGGCATTTTCGTTTACATCTTTATCAAACATATTAGCGGTATATAAATGGCCCGCATTGTTTAGAACAAATCCCGGCTTATAGCCCGTTAAATTGTTAACCACCGGTACAGGTAATGTGCTAAGGGCCGGCCTTCCCGAAAAATCATGAATGGTTTGCGAAACAAGGGTCGTATTTTCCGAACTGTTATATTTTTGATTCTGCCGGGTGTTTAATAATCCGTCGGCGTAATTAATTCCTTCACTTGATTTTATTCCCGTAGGGTTTGCTTTATCATCCGTATCTCCTTCCGTAAATACCCTTGAATAGATCCAGTTGATCTTTTCATCGGGGTCTGTTACATAAAAAGCAGAGGGATTCATATTTGAAGGGTACATTAAATTATTTTTATTAAGTAGCACCATACTTAAATCAGGAAAAAAATTACTCCACTCGCCGTAATTTTCACTGTTTGCTATTCCTCCTTTAAAATAAGTGCCGACAGGCCTTACTCTCCATATATAATAACCGGTACCTTCTGTAATAGCAATGTATAAAGATGTTTTATAGCTCTGGGTCTCTATTTTTAAAGCTCTTGACCAATCTACCCGGCCATTTATTTCATTTAAATTATTACTGTAAAGGGGGTCA
This sequence comes from Bacteroidota bacterium, assembly GCA_025362395.1. GTDB lineage: Bacteria > Bacteroidota > Bacteroidia > B-17B0 > Aurantibacillaceae > UBA4416. Next base: position 119,993 of record JANYGK010000037.1, on the reverse strand, counting down.
GTATTATTAAGCTTAAGCACCTGAAGCTCATAATTAGGATACGCTTCTGCCATAACCGGTGTCCAGTTAAACATAGCATACCGTTGTATACTATTTACGGGTATGGCAATCGGTTTATTTGAAATTAACCCTGTGGCAAAACGAACATCTACATCATACTCTCTTTCTAAGGTTGCCGTTAAACGTAAATTAGCATTAATGAAATTTTCGAGCAGGCTGTTAGCTTGTAAAGCCGCGGGCGTTGCATTGTTATCATTAATAACAAGCGATAATTTATTAATGGTTAGAACCGGTGATCCCGGTAAATTTAAAACCGGTAACACATCGTCAATTTTTAAATCTTCGGGGCTGTTATTATCTATCTCAATTACTTTTGAAACAGGCGCCATCGAGCCAAACTGGTAATTAATAGCTAACTGTACTTTAAAGGTCCATACTCCCGAACCACCGGTTTGAATCACGTAATCATCACCCAGGTCAAGCTTCAACCTCAATTTAGCAGATGTATTTTTTTGACGTAAAGGCGAAAAGCCCGGTGCAGCAATTTTTCCCGTAACCGGGAAAACCATAGGTGTGCTCATTAATGAAACCACCGGTTGCGATTGGGTAAACACGGTATACGTGGGGTTAGACTGTGAACTCAATGGGAGCCTGCAGGCTAAAATAATTAATACTAATAGTTTAATACGCTTCATAAGATCTTCCGCTAAGGTTATTTATATTTTTTTTTAAGGTCCCGGTTATCCATAAATTCATACCCGGAAAGCTTAGGCAACAGGTGTCCGTTTTTTTCCATTAGGTAGGTTCTCGATGCTGAATACTTATGATCGCTGTTCAAACTAAAATCCTTATAAGTGATCAGCATCTGCTTAATTTTATAATTCTCATTGTAATTAACCCGGGTCGATATCATTTTTGCCTGTTCTGCATCATACTCGTAAGTAATACTTTCAATACTGCTTATATTATCTTTCACAACCTTTAATTCCAGTATTTTTCTTCCGCTTACTTTTTCGCATCTCACCACTTCGCAGCTGTCCAAAAATCCTTTTCGCATCTCAAAAAATCCTTCACTTATTTTTGTGTCATTTAAGGCAGAGTTTGTTGAGTTGATGATCGCTATTTTTTGTATCGGTAATATCATTACTACTTCTTTACCGTCCCTGTATATGTTTGCCTGCTCCGTAAAAAAATGCATATACTGCATGTGTGTATACATTTTAATGTTTGAAACCGTTACCCCGTTTTCCCAATCTGTAACGCGTACGGTGTAGCTTATATAAATATTTTTGTCCTTTACGGTAGTGTCCTTTCTGAAATTTGTTTTTTCTTCTATGGCTCTTACTTCACCCAGGCAATCAGGTTTGGTTTGTGAAATGCTAACGCCCGCGTTAAAACACAAAGCAACCCCAACCGATATAATTTTTAATGTATGGCTTTTCATTAATTCTTATTTATTAGCGGGGTGTTATATTGTTGCTCTTGCAGGGTTTTCTTTCCTCTTTCAGTTTCAATACTTTTTCTTACCAATTGCCCTTTTGTATTGTATTCATAGTACACACCAAAATGCTGATCATCAAATTGCGCGCTTACTTTATTGTCTGCCGTATAAACTGAACAATTCATAGAGGCGTCAAGCGGCTGAATCCTGAAATCATCAATAAATACACTCTCGTTAAGTAAAAAATTATAAGATAGTTTAACGGCATACGTATTACTTACAAGAGAATTAAAATTTTTAATTTCCGCCGAGTATAATGCCCACTCCCCTGTTTCCGCAATCTTGTTACAGGTAAATGACTCGGCTCCGATGGCTACTTTTAGTTGAGGATTTGCATTTTTGATTCTATAGTTAAGATCAGAAGGGTTATCGCTTAAAGAGCTTCTTAACCATAATTTAACGCCAAGCCCTTTACTCATTATTTGTGTTGAAAGCGGATACGCCGTTACAAAATTGTAAGTTTTGTTTGAGAAAAGATCAAAAGAGGCTCTTCCTGAATGGGCGTAATCTGTGGACAAATTATTAGATCCTATAAACCCATATTCAAAATCAATAAATTTAGTTTCATCATAGCCCGCATTTTGTACAACGGATACAGGTAAGGTGTTGTTATAGCCAAACTTAGCGGAACTTTTAATCCCTAATACATCTTTCTCTTCAACAGGGTAGCCGAAAGGCGAATACCTTGTTATATATCCGTCCGAATACCATTCTGCCGGGGCAGTTAAAGGCGCATTCCAATCAAAGAATTTAAAATTTACATTGGTTATGCCGCCGTTGTAAATTTTAGCGGTTGCACTGTTGGCATTTGTCACGCTTTCTTTATATGAAAAGGTACGTAACGGATAATAAAATTTATTCAATGCAATACCAACTGTCGGGGTAGCAGTTATAGAAGGATATTCGGCCAACACATCTGCCCCTTTAAACCAATTATTTGTATAGGTAGTAGCCGACGCACTTACCACATTGGTTAACGGATTGTTTATAGGGTTCCATGCAGTGTTAAGGGGTGGCGCTCCGGGAAAAATCATATAATCATATAACGCGTTTGAACCGTACGTTACCACATTACCCACCATTGCTGAAAGCTGGTTGGTGTTTGAGGCAGCAAGGGATCTTGGTCCCATGTCAGGGTACATCCATGAAGCAGGTATGTTCAGCGAGTAATAATAGCCGTTGTGTTTTGATGCGGGATCAAGCTGTGTATATATTCCTTCATTCGGTGCCATAAAGCCGTCAAAAGTGCGGGTAAGAACCGGGTCACCGGTGTATTTATCAAAAGCAAGATTCTCCGTTGTTTGGGTAACGCCATCCGTTATATTAGTGGTGGACAATAAATAGCTTTTTTGACTTACCACTTTGGAGGTTACCTGCTGGCACAGGAGCTGATCGGAATAGGAATAGGAAATACCCCATCCGAAACTAAATACAGGAATGGGATCAGGAGGAACAATAGATACATTAATATCCAATTCAACAGAAAAATCGTTTGAATTTTCATGCACGTTCGATGAAAACATGGTAAAATCTTCTTCCGCCCCGGGGTTAAGCATTTCTTTTTTAAAGGTATCTGTTACCTTATCAAAAACGAGTGCGGGAACAGATGTGCCGGGAGTAGAATAATTATACGTTGTTATGCTCGTAGGCCTGCTTTCTTTAAAAACAGCTGCATCGTAATTACCGGAATAAGTAGCCTTGCTTTTCATTTTTCCGTTCATATCGTTTTCTTTAAAGAGGTAACCCTGTGTTACCCATGCCCTGTGTATATCAAGGTTAAACAAGCCCAGGGGCAAGCTCAGGTTGAATTTTTTATAAGTGTCATTCTCTTTACCCAGTGTTGAATTTTCAGCCTTAAACGGAAAATTATTGACTGTAAAATAAGTATTAACTACAAAGCCTGTTGTGGTATTGCCGCTGTGAATGTTTTTAATAATGACCCTGCTGTGTGCTATAGAAGCGGCCGGTAAAATACTTTCGCCCAACGGTCCTTCAAATTGCTTGGTATCTCTTCCGTTCAGAATTTTACTAAAGTGCTTTTGCGGTTTGCGTTCTATATACCCTACAAGCGCATTCTCTTCTCTTCCCTGTTGAGGTTCGTTGGTAGCAACGCCGCTGGAACCGCCCTCTTCGGTTATGTAGTTGTATTCTGTCCCAAAAACAGAGGCATCGCCGTTTATTTCTCCGCTAATCCCCTCATCGTACGTTACTAAGCGTTTTACCCTGATGCCACCGCCTTTTTTAGGATGGTATACCGGCAGTTTAAAATAAGATAAAGGAAAATTAATATGTTTACACGCATCCGCTTTTTTCACATTCTTCACCTCTGTGCTCACCCAGTCTTTGAACATGGATACCGTATTTAAGAACACTTTTTCTATGGCGATCTTATCAAATTCAAGCGGATCAAGTCCTCCCGCAGTTGTACCGTAAACCCTGCTTGTAAACTGGGCATCGTTATTTAAATAACTCCCTGCATTTGGACCCAGGTTTTTAGCTCCGTTAGTTAAAAGTTCCTGGTAACATACCCAGCGCGGAATGGTTTTATCTTTTTTACCGTTTCCATGTTTATCACGGATATCCCCGAGGTGCACAAAGATCTTTGTTCCGTTAATAGTTACTTTATGCACTTCCGCATAACCCGTCATGTATTCATATTTCCCGGTACCTGTATTTAAAGCGGGCTCATCGTCTTGACTTAAAGTATAAAGCATTTTAAAATATAATTTCCGGTTGCCGGTAATAAAATGTCTTTCTAATTCGTCTTTGTATGCTCCAATATCGGCGGCAGTCACATCCAGGTCTGCCATATTTATGCAAAACATACTTTTATCAGAAGTATAGTCGTCTAAATTATCGGCATCGGGCAATAGGCTCACCATTGCCATTGGTGTTTGATCCTGCACTTTCAGATAGTCTTTTTGCTCGTATTGCACATGGATCTCGCCACCGGAGGGCAACTGTATCCGTTTGAGTTGCCATGCAGCAGGGTCGTAGCCTGCCGAGGAAGGCTTTTGAGATAACCAAGGTTGCATAGCCGCATAGCGTTCAGCGCCTTTTTCTTGGTAATTGCCCCACATATCCAATTGCTCCGGTTTGTAAAACGGATTTTGATTAGCGTCGTTGGTTGTGTAAGCTGTATTGGTAGATGCAGCCCAAAGATATTCAGAAGTAATGTTAGAAGGATATTGGTGAAAGTATTCGTAATGGAATTGGTAAGGGGACATCCTGCTGTTATTAACACCGCCCGATTCTGTCCACACGCGCTTAAGTGTTAATTTTCCTTTATCTTTTGACGGTGCATTTGCAGGCACCACCGAATTGGGAATGCCCTGGCATAAAGAATAATCGTATTCAAAAAAAGTAGTGGTTAAGGGCTTTGACAGATCCGCTTTAGCAAACAGTACAATGCGTTCAAGTTTTTCTAATGTATTGGTTCCTTTTGCCGTAAGGCTTTCAGCCGCCAGGTCACGCCCGTTCGCATTTATAATGGCAGCGTCTACTCCGTCATACCTGGTGTTGGTTGACCCACTGAGCTCTAATCCCGGTATAAGCGCGTTATTCCGGTATAACAGAGCATAGCGCGCATCTGTAGAAGGAAAATCAACCAACGGATTTGTTTTGTTCGTTATAAAAAAAGCAAGGTGCGTTTTTGTTTCAATGCATTTTAAATAGTACACTTCTTTATTACCGCACGACATGGCTCCCGTCTGGTCTTCCCGATCCACCATTCTGCCGTCGTTATAATTTAATCCCGCGTAAGGTGATCTGAACCTGTACCATGCACTTCCACCGTATGCCTGACGGTAATCAAAGGCCGTCCATCCGCCAAAATCTTCCTCCGAGGCTTTTCCGTCGCCGTTCACATCCACATAATTAAAGGTGGTGTTTTGGGTCAGTAAATATGTGGCAGGATAGGCTGATTCTGATTTTTGGCCTACCACCGTTTTGTTGAGCAACGGATTAGTCACATCCAGTGTGTGGGTAACCAGGTATTTCCCGTCTTCATTATCTTCCAAACCTATGGTCAACTCATTTTCATCTTTTGTATAAACAGGCAACATGTAATCAGATCTTCCTCCGTCTTTATTGGTAATCTGCATTCCTGTAATTTTTTCATTTTTAGGATTTGAAGTGTTCTGGATATATTTTATGGAAGCGGAGCTGTTGCTTTTACCGTTATCAAGGTCCAGTGTATTGGTACCCAAATCGAGTGCTTTGTTTTGATTGATCTTTGCAAAGTACAGGCTGTCATAAAAATCATCATATTTCATCTCACCTCCAAGGTCACCGGTAAAGCGCATCATAGGCGACGTGTTTGAAAACGCCGGCCACAGGGCAGGCATTTTTGGCCATTGGCCGCTTACTTGTGTTTTATGTTTTCCCACTCCTATATCAAACCCTATCTGGAAGGTAAGCCCTATGCCTAATTCCACGCCGGTTTGCCTGATGCGCGTTACACTTTCACTATTTTCAGGATAAAAAGAACCAATTTTATCATGGTTTAGCCTAAAGCCTCCTATTACATTATTGCCGGTTGCCGTAAAGTTATCGGCGTTATTAAAGGGAATACCCAAGTTTTTATCGTGTTTATTGAAGGTGGTCTCTTTTTCCATCTGGAAATCATGAAGCACATTTTCACCATCGGTAGAATTACCTAAATTATATATAGAGCTGTACATGTAGCCGTAAACCTTTTTTTCCTCAGCGGCTTCTTGTGCCTGTATATTAAAATTACCCGCTATGCCTATTTGGAAACCAACGGGAATACTTGGATTTAATTGGATGGATGTAGAAAAGTTCCAGGAAGCCCCGGCATTTTTACCCACAGAAAAAGATAAAGCAGGCGCATCATTGGAATGAATAGCATAATGTGATAGTAAATTGTTATTGAGATGATGTTTTGATTTTGTTTCTTGATTTGCAACAGGAGCATTTAAAGTTTTGGCCTCAGGTTTTTTTTCGGTGCTTGTTTTTGAAGCATCAGCCCTTTTTTTCACATTTTCACGATGCGTTTTAGCAATTTTTTTCATTATTGCCATAGGATTTACCGAAAATCCGAATGTATTCTGTCCTCCGCTGCGGTTCATGCTTACAGTAGCCAAGCCCATAGCAGTTACACCAAAACCGTTGGCAATAGAAAATCCGGAGTAATTATTATACCTAATCGTATGCGATACCGATACAGAAACTTCTGCCGGATCTCCGCCATCATTGTTTCCAGCTATTTTACTTAAACCTAATTTCTTTAAAATCTTGCTCATTGTTTTTGCGGCAGTTGGCTTAGTCTTGGGTTTATCATCAGAGCTGTTATATTCAATATTCATATCAAACTTAGCGCTCTGTGTCCAGTTAGGTTTCTGTTTATTATACTGCATTACCGATTCACCGTTGTATTCATCCGGGAAACCGCGCTTGTTGCGGTTAATGGCTCCGGGATTAAGGGTCCAGCCGAATCCTACCCACGAAGCTTCTTCTTCGGAAGAAGAGCCCGAGTGATACGCTAAAGACATGGCATAACCTGCTCCGTCGGGGCCGGGAACATTTAATACAGGAATATTATACGTAAAATCGCCTGTAAAATCATTTACCATATCGGTTGTAGCCACCGGCTCAAAGCTGCTGAACTCGGGAGACGACGGCCCTGATGTTAATGCCATAGCAAGAGAAGGAGAAATAATCTCAGCAATAAGATTGATCACTAAAAATGCAGAGATAATTCTTTTAGTACGGCTGCGTCTCAGCTTCGAGAAAAATGTTAGTTTTTTCATATATATAACATGTCAATTATTAAAAAATAAATTTCGGTACAGCCTGTATATCTTTCGAATAAAACATAAACTTGCTGGTTCCTGTATTAAAGAGTTCATCATCGTATGATAAGCACATGTCGCTTTTCCGGAGGTCGGTTTCCGAACCTTCCGCAGAGCTGAATACAACTATAAAATTCCGGCTTTTTTCAAGCGCGTTAATATTCTCCATTCTAACGATCTCGGGCTTGTAGTCTTTTTCTTTTACCACCAGGCTGATCCATTCCTGAGCGTTAAATGACATTTCTTCCATGCGTTTGGCAAACGCTTCATAGCTGTCTACACCAACTCTTGTTATATCAAACGTTTCGTTTTCTCCCGGCCCGATGGTGATCATAAATGTTAATGAATGACTGTACGTCTTTTCAATACTGTCTTTAAACGTATTGTTTACCGTGCCAAAACCCTTTACCGCATTATACACAAGGTAATCTTTGGGAATATATTTTGCTTTTAAGCTTAAGCCCGCCACTGTTTTTTCTTTTACCAAACCATTTCCGGGATTTGCCAAGTAACCAAAATAATCTTTCGGTTCAGAGATCTCAGTTTTTTTACACGAAACCTGTGTCAGTAAAACACACCAAAGAAAAGCCGTGCAGATATATTTATTTTTCACCGGCATATTTTTTATTCGCGTATTCCAGTAACCGCTGTGTAACATCTATTCCGTCTTTCGAAAATCCGACATTCTGATATTGCGCGTTATTGCATAAGATCAAATCGAAACCTTCTTCCTTGGCAAACGATTTTATATATTCATTTATTTGGTTCATCACGCCTACCGTCATATTTTTATCTTCTTTTTCAGCCTTTGCCTGTATGTTTTGTACATACTCCATATAAGATTGCTTAAATACTAAAAACACGCGTATGTCCTTATTGAGCTTTTGCCGGTCTTTATTTATAGAATCAATTCTTATCTCGTTATACATGTGCTGCAGTTTTTTTTCAAGAGAGTCGGTTTGCGCGTCCCAGCTGCTCATTTTTTTTGTATATTTTTCAGTGGCGTCTTTCATCCCTTTAAAATCATACACTAATTTTTCCATGCTGATAACGCCTATTTTTTTTACGGAAGCTCCTGCAAACTTATCAATCAAAAGGTACATTGAAATGCTAAGGGAGAGCGTTAAAATTATGACCGGTACTTTTTTCATATATTATTTTACGATTAGTTGTCCTTTAACCACATCCGTTACAAAACCTACAGTTACATTTATTTTAAAATTATAAACCCCGTTAATCAGGGAAGGAGAAAAACCCGTTGAACCGGCCGAAAGTGTGCCCGGTGATGTAAATACAGGTGTAGTGGAATTAGAAATAGAATATAATGCAAACTGTCCGAATCCTCCACCGGTAACAGCCGGTAAAGTTACAATAATGCTTTCACCCGGTGTTACAATAAAATCATTGCCAACGCTTGTGCCTACTTTAACCCCGTTCATACATTCCGTAAGAATATTTTTTGGCACAGAATGTAAGATCAATCCTGAGTTAAGATTATCAATCGTATACACATCAGCAGATAACGGCCCCAAGTAACCCGTGGCACCTGCTAATCCAAATAAAACAGATGTCGGAGTAATGGAGCCGTTAGTATTAACCGTAAATTTTATTTTGCCGGGCAGTGTACACTCATCCGTTGGTGCTATGTTCACAACATAGTCTACAGCTACCACCGATGGTGTTACTACGGAAGTACCTGTGCCGGGGGCTCCCGGGCCAATCGGAATAGGAGTATTGAGGCCGTTACCCGAAGTGCCGGAAGGATACCCGGGAGACGTAATAGAGATGGTTGTTCCGCTTCCTCCAAAATCGCCTGTGCCAACATAAGCACCGGACTTGGCAAGTGTAAACGGAGTGCCGTTAAACGTTTGTTCGCCGTTTGTTAAAGCATTGATGAGCCCATTAAACTGAGGCACAACCGACGGAACCGATGAACCCGCGGAACCGGGTGTACTACCCCACCAATAGTCCGGTTGAGCCGGATCTTTTTCCCATTCAGCCAAGCTTTGGTAAGTACCCTCAACAGGCGGGAAATAAGATCTAATGGTAAGTGTGGAAGGCGTTGTAGATGGAAGCGTTTTTTTTATTTTATGATAATATAAATTATTGATAGTGCTTACATTCGGTGCTATGGAAGAAACGTTACTGCCGGCGGCAAAAGAAATATCAGTTAAGAAAGAGGGAGGAATATTCATAAAATTAACGCTGAGTTCTTCAGCAACATTGCTGTTATAAATTTCAACAGGCCTATAGCTCGAAGGAACCATAGCCATAGCCCTGCTTCCCATAGGATAAAAATAAGGTGCGGATACCGGAATTACAGTTTTAGAATTAATGGTTCTTGACAGGTAGCCGTTAGTTAGTGTGCTGACAAAGCCGCCTCCGTTATTAGAAATACCGGCAGTTGAATTTTTCATAAAGAATGTGTTATTCTGAACAAAAAGCTCGTTTGAAGTTAAGTTCATATCTGCATGCGCATACTCGTCGAGCCAAATTGTTTTAATGCCGTTACCCGTTAAATCGATTCGGTTAAAATGCGTATTTGAATTGCCGGTTATACTTTGGTTTGCTCCAAAAAAATTACTTTCGCCTTGGTTTGTCAGGTACAGATCATTTTTTGCGTTATGGATCCAATCTAACTTTACATTAATTTTTCCTTTGTTTACAAATTCACCCTTTTTTATATTTCCGTTCGAAAACTGCCCAAGCTCATTTACGAGGTTGCAATACACATTAACATAGGTTGACTGACTAGCCAAATATACCGCGGCTCCATAGTTACTAAAGCAGCAGCCGGTAATTGTATTGCAACCTTGTTTTACGGTAACATATACTATTTTTGAATTGCAGGATACGTTTTTATAACCCTTATTATAGGCATACACAGTATACTGGGGGATACCGGGTGTGGCTGTAATAACAGGATTGCTGCAGCTTGTACAGCTGAGCCCTGTGGAAGGAGTCCAGGAATATTGCAGTACGGCGGTTGATTGTAATGAAAAACTTAAGGTGGTTCCTTCGCATAATTGTATTTCCATAGAAGGCATGAGTGTAAAATCACAATCCACTTTTATCTCAACAACTGTAGTAATATTATAATTGCAATTATTTGAAGTGGGAACATAAGTAACCGTATAAATGCCGACGGCACTTTGCGACGGAACAATGGCGCCTGTTGAAACATTTAGCATTAACCCTGCGGGGCTTGCCGTATAATGACCCTGCGTGGCCAATGTTTGAGTTACATTAACGGTAGCGGTTATGTTTTGATTAAACGGACTACCCGTGTAAGAAATGACAGGCATGGGTGTTACGTTTACTAATAATGTGTTTGTTATTAAACACCCTGAGCTTAATATCGCGGTTACAGTATATAGGGTAGTTGCGCTAAAGGTCAAAGCCAGGCTTCCTGTTGCTGTAACCACATTGCCGGGTTTCCATGTGTATGAATTGACAGCGACAGCTGACTGGCTAAGCGTATTGTAAGCAAAAGCATTTAATACAGCAGGTTGTCCAACACAATCATCTTTTCCGTTAGTGGTAATGCCCAAGTTCAAAGCATTTAAATAGCATAAATGAGCGCTTCCGAAAATTACTTTCGGGAAACCTAATTTAACGGAGTTGTTTTGATATACATCCAACTTAACACCGGCGTTAGTATTGGTTAAATCATTTATCCAGATATAGTTTGCCAATGTACCCGCATTATTAGAAGTACGGGCTACTTCCATGTACGCGTAATTTGTGCTGTCGCTTAAAATATCAGGTGGGCCTGTAATCAGTCCCCCGTTTAAATTATAAAGGTCAAGGGTGTTAATTACACTCGTTATACCTAATGTAATCGTGCCCTTATTATTTAATGCGTGCGAAATATAAATACTGCCGTTGTTTTTAATACTACCTGAAGCGGTTGAGGTTAAAAGATCCCTGCTTGCAGTTACTTTTGCATTTACCGAATTGGTAAAGGTACCTTGCTTAACATTTATATCTCTTGCCTGCAAGCCTAAGTTATTTGTAAAAGATCCCAACTCAACATTCAAGTCTTTTGAAATAAGAAGCGTTCCGTTATTAGTAAAATTATTAGTTGCTTTAGATTGTGTGTAGGTATCACCGATTTGCATGATTCTTTTCCCCTGCGCGTAATTTGTAACGTTAACGATACCGGTGTTATAAGATATTGTAAAAAACTTACCTATGTTTAAATTACCACTATTAAGGATGGTTATTAAACTTGTGGTGAGGCCGGTGCCACCAATATTAAAAGATTTGCCTATGTTAAATGTTCCGTAATTATAAATGGTTTTATTCCCTTTGTTGTCAAAGCCCATAGTACCGGCAACATTAAATACACCTGACGGATTTAATAAGTTTAACCTAAAATTACACGTGTTTCCGATATTAAGATCCTTTTTAATATTAAAAGAGCAATAGCCTTTTTGAGTATTGAAATAATTTATGTTTAAATTTCCTTTTGTGCCACTCAGGGTTTTATCAACAGAGCAATAGCACCCCTCGTATACATTAAAAACCAATGAATCGGGGCTGTTTGTACTTTGATAATCAAGATTGCCCGTGAACTGTGTCTTTGAGCCTCCATAACAATTAAAAATAATACTCCCGCTTGCAGATATGGAAATATTACCCAGACTTATATAGGAAGTATAATTATTAAACGTACCTTTTAAAAACGTTACTTTCGAAACATTACCGTAATTACAAATTGTACCGCCGTTTAAAGTAATTGTTCCAAGATAATTTACACCTGTGCCTACACACACTTTTTGCCCTGCAACAACGGTATAATTAGTGGTGCTGTTATTCGTAACCGAATAAGTACATGCAGTACACTGTGCGTATGTATGGCCTGTAAGGCAAAGGGCATAGACTAAAAAAAGCCTAATTAAAACTTTAAATTTCATAAGCAAATTAATTAGAATTGACATTACCTGTATTGGCAATATTGCTTATACCGTTTACCGTTGTACAATTAATAATACCGGTGTTTGTTAATGCGCCACTATTTGCATTAAGTGTTACATCAATATTTAAAATACCGTTATTTGCAAAGCTGCCTCCTGCAATAGTTAAGGTGCCGTTTAAATTTAAAATGGCATCTTGGTTATTAGTTAAACTGCTTCCACTGTTTAATACAAGCGCCGAAACATTTAAGGTCATATTTCCGGAATTTGTAATAACACCCGAATTAAAATTAAACGACTGAGGGTTAAACATTCCTTTAACACATATTGAGCCTCCGTTTACAGTGATACGTCCGTTAAAAACGCCCATGGTATCCACACAAAACGTTTGTCCCGCATTTACTACAACAATACTTGTATCGCTATTATTTACGGAAGAGGTGCAGGTTCCGCAATTTTGAGCGTTTAATTTTAATCCAAGCATAAAAATGCTTATAATAACAAAATAAAAAAGAGTTTTCATAAATAAAGTTATTTGATGGGGAGGACGGAGTTTTAACTCATTAACAAATAAAGGCAAAATAAAACATTGAACATATTTAATGTGAATAAAATTAACGTTTAAATAACAAAATCACTATATATGAGTATGCAATAGCAAAATATGTTTTTAATTAAACTGCGCACTTTCTCTTTTTGACTTTAAATATTAATCCGAAGATAATATGTGCAGAAATGATCTTTGATGAATGTAATTTAATCCGGTTTTTTTGGCGAACTTAAAAGTTTAAATCACATCCGGTGTTATATTAATCATGAATTGACTAATAGAATCTTTTTAGTATAATTAAGGATATTCAAAAAATGGGTATATTAAAAGTGTACCGGAAAGCAGTACATTAAAAATTAAACAATTAAGTTTAACCCGTCAAAATAGCAACGCTATGAAATTAATTCTACTAACGTTTATACTTGCATTAACAACTTTAAAAGTCGGCGCACAAAAAGTCATGACGTTTTAGGCAGCGGAAAAAATGGTATTACTATCAAAAAATTGAATAGCCTTTATGCAAGCGGCGTGCATTCTGATTCTACTAAGGCTGTATTTTGGAATAAAGAAAATGAGTTTATAAACGCTTATGGTAAACCATTATAGGATTTGGGGCAATACTTCCCACATAGATAACAAATTGTTGCTTTAACCGTATTTATTTTAATAAGGCCTGCCATATTGATTATTTTGCTTACAATTTCGGTAAAAAAGAAATCACAAAAGAAAAACAACAACAATTTAAAACAGCCCGCTAAACTAATTCATTAAAACGTATCAATTCAAAATGACTGACGATGTAAACTTTGCTCAGTGCAGTGCGGTAAGGTACAGGGACAAATAATGTTTGTAATAATTTTACATACGGGCTATTAAAAACGATTCTCTATTTTCTCTTCGGCTTTTCTTTTGCTTCTAAAAGTTTATTTATTTTTTCGAGGTAAATAACCTCTTTCTGAAGCGATTCCACCTGTTGTTGCAAAGCGGTAATTTGTTCCGCGTATTTACCGTAAGGTATGCCTTCTTCACTTACATGAAAATGTTTTATGCTTTCGGATAAATATTCTTTCTGAGAAGAATACATAGAAAAGAAATCACATTTAAGTGTTTTTCCTATAGCATTCAGTAGGTTGGTATCAATACTTTCGCGTTTAAAAATATCATACACAACATTTCTGCTCCTGTTTACTTTTCCGGCAAAATCAGTTATGGAGATGCCCTGTTTATGAAGTTCGTCTTTTATTTTTTTACCAATATGAATGGGCATACTCAAAGGTAAAGGCCCCAAACTTTTGTCACATTTATAAGTGTAATAAATATTGTTTCATTATGTAATTAATTATAGTACATTTGTATTACTTTAACAAACACTCTGTAGCTAAATACGATAATTTTAAACAAAATGTACTTTGAATGATAATTAATTAATTAACCATATTAATGCGTTTTAAACTGAACTGTTAACCTCTAAAACCGCGAATTTAACCAGTAAGACTTTCAGTAAGGGACGCCCCAAAAGGGCGTACACTTATTGTTCTTACGCAGGAGCTTCGCGGTTCCGAGAGGTTGAGCAATACAGGAGTTACGCCCCCTTCATTTTATGAGCTTGACGGACCGGGAAATTAAAATCATATTAGTTGATGACCATAAATTGGTTACGCAAGCTTATGCGTCAATACTTAATGAGATAAAGGCGTTCACTGTTACAGGGCAAGCCTATAACGGCAAAGAAGCTCTTGAGATGATAGAGTGCCTGATGCCTGATGTAGTTATTATGGATGCGGATATGCCTGTGATGACAGGCGCACAAACTCTAAAAATTATTCGCGAAAAATATCCCGAGCTCAAGGTTATTATTTTAACCATGCATAAGGAAATGATATACGTTTCTAACTTTTTGATAAACGGCGCACATGCCTTCTTAAGTAAAAATTGTGAAATGGAAGAACTTATAAAAGCGATCTATACAGTTATAGAAGAAGGCTTTTATTTTAGCAGCACTGTTTCAAAAGCCATTATATCAAGCACTTTAAAGGATTCGGAATTTGGTGAAGATTATCGCCGGTTGCGTTTAACGGAGAGAGAAACAGAGATACTAAAGCTTATATGCGAAGAAAAATCGGGCGACTATATAGCAGAGCGTTTAAATGTTTCAGCCAATACAATTAAATTTTACAGAAAAAATATTTATCAAAAAACAAATGCTAATTCTATTGTGGGGCTCATTAAATATGCTATTAAAAACGGAATAACCTATGTAGACCCATGAAAAATAAAGCATCATTAAAACAAATTAACCATTTTGCAAAGTTTAACTACCCCGAGGGGTAGGTAAATTATGCAGATACAAAAAACTACTTAACTAAAATGTTTTTATTTGCACATACTTCAATCTATCTGATGTAACAGGGTGTTTAGGCCGGCCGCTTTTAAAAGAACATCCTCTAATAACTTATAGAAAAGTAAAATAGGCAAGTATTTGCCGGCGGAATATTCCAACTGCTCCGCCTTTAATTAAAAGTTAGACGGTCCTCTACCGATTAGAGAATTTATAAAACAATTAACATTATGAAAAAAATAATGAGCATCGCTGTTATTGCTTTAGTATTAAGCAGCTGCGACAAAAAACAAACCGTTGCACCGGCAACTACTGCACCCGCAAGTACACAAACTACAGTTACAGGTAATCCGCATGCCCGCACGGGCACAGGTCCTGTTATTAAAACACAATATGCCAAGTTTGACAGAACAGGAGGAACGTTATCATGTCCCGGCAAAAACGGTAATTGTCAGGAAGTAGTTGTTAAACCTAATAATGTAGTTGTTTTAACAGGGCTGATTGACGTTATTGATAACGGTACGCAGGAACAAATAAGAAGCTATTTTGCAGCAAACAAAACTGCCTTAAGTGCTTATATGCCTTCTGATGACATTGATTTCGTAATAAGTGGAGATGAAATAGTTACAGACCAAGTAAATGTTGGTACTAAAAATCATTTTATTCTCTTTAACAGCGCTACTGACCTTATTTACGTGGCTCAAATTAATTTATAAAAATATCTTTTTAAAGGAGGGATTGCAATCCCTCCTTTATTATTACCGAATAAATAATTTCTTACTAATGAAGTTCATTTTAAAAATAATATACTATATCTTTTTTTTTATAACTGCTTGCCGGCAGGCAGAAAACATTCCCGAAATAAAAAATACTATTACTTTCAAAACAGGTTTTGAAGCAAGTTGGGTATACTCAGGCTCATTTATTGATCCTAAAACTCATACCGAATACATTTACTTTGCAGATCCTGAAACTACCAAATGCATTAAATTATTTAAGCTCACCGGTGAACTTACAGATTCCATTCCTCTTAAACAGACTTTACACTTTTTAGGAGTAATTAAAGGAATTTCAATGCGTTCAAGAGATACAATTATTATAAATTCTGACCATACTAATTTATTAACTGTTATTAATAGAAAAGGAGAGTTTATTAAAAAAATCCTAATCGATAGTTTAATTAAACAATCAAATGGTGATCATTATGAATTATATTCATCGCTTTTTCAAAGTAAGTTAATCAATAATTCTATCCTTTTTTTTAGTGAACTAAGATATAATGACAAGGAGAATGAACCCGAAGGATTATTAGAAAGTGATCTCTATTTTCGACGAAATCTATACAAAGCGCCGTTTTTCTGTAAAATTTCCGATTATGCTACAAATCATCCAACCGCTGAATTTGGATTAAAAAATTATTACAGCGAATTTGCAAAACCAACAGATGACTTTTCGGAATCACCTCGTTTTACTTGCGTTAATAATAATGTATTTTTATGGACACGATATTCTGATAAACTCTTTATTGCTAACCCAAATACTTTAACGCTAAAAAATAAAATCAAAATTAAGTCGCGTTATACTAAAATTGGAGTAGAGCCTCCTCATATTAACAAAAATACAATAAACCATATACAGGAAATTAACGATAGTATTCAAAGTACTGCCGCACAATTTGGCAGCATATTTTATGATGTTAATAAATCAAGTTATTATCTTTTAGTGTATCATTCCACACGTTCTACATTAGAGAGGGAAATCGGTTATAAACGCATGCCTTATTCCATTATTAAAATCGATACAACTTTCACAAATTTTAAAGAATATAAAATGAATGCTGATACTTTTTTTGGGTGGTTTAGCATTATGACTACTCAGGGTCTCTTCATTAATAACCCAAGTAAAAACATACATGAAAGCAATACATACACAACGTTTACACGCTTTGAATTTAAAGATTAGCGTTTTTTTAATCTTATTTTTTGCATTAAGCTGTACAGAAAATAGTCAAAAAAACAGTGAAGGAAAGATTGAAATAAAACCTAAAACTTCTTATGAATTGATATCCGATTACTTTAAAGAGCAACAAAACTATAAATTAACTACCGGTATTAAAACGGTGTTTGTATTATCAGATGATGGCTGCCCGCCATGTAATAAACATTTTTCACAATTAATGATACACCATTTAAACGACTCTTCGGCAGTATTCCTTATAGTGGCATCAGGTACTAATATCGATCTTTCAGAATATACAAAAGCAAAGAGCCGTGTATTTTATGACAAGCCCGAAAACGCAAAGAACATCCTTTTTAATAAATCAAAAGCAATCTTTATTAAACAACAACATATTGATACTATTATTAACATTGATGCGCGAGGGCTTGATCTACAGTTTGAGGAAATGAATCAAAGACTTGGTTTGAGGTAATTATAATTTGTTAGGAGTAAGACGATATTTCCATTCGTTTAAGGGAGAAAATTATCAATTCTAATCATACTAATTTATTAACTGCCATCAATAAAAACAGTTTTAATGCCTAGTAATTATCACTATATATAGGTGTTTTGCTTTGAGAAATTTTATATATATTTGACTTAATATTCACTAAAATGGAAAAAACTTTTTTAAATGTGTAGGCAAATTATGCAAATACAAAAAACCATTTAACTAAACTGATTTTATTTACACATACTTCATTCTATTGTAACGAAAAATTTTTAAGCCTTGCGTTTGACAATATTAATAACCGTAAAATTGTCTTTTTAATTGCAGTACACGAAACAAACTTAGATATATCTATGTTTCCAAAAAACAAAAACAACATCTTTTTTGAAGACCCGGATAATATAATGGATAAAACGTTTAAACATTCAAGCGCAGTCCTGCTTAAAAATAACAATGTAGATACAACACTTATTATAGACGTTCATACTATAGACGCTCAATTTGAAACTATCAAGAACTTTTTCTAACATATGATATCATACTTCAGTCAGTGCGATAAAATGGAATTAATTATTAATAAAGTAAAACTAATGGCAGCCGTTATCTTGCTGCCATTAGTTTTTAAAACGCAAAACACTGTTTATAGCGAAGTTTATAATTACAACACAAAAATTGAGTCCAAAACCGGAGGTACTTATAAAACCATTATTACTTATAATGCCGGGTATGTTTATGGGGTATCACAAAACGCTGCTTATGATACAAAAGTATTAGAAATAAAAGAATACGATACAAAAACCAAAGAAACAAAATTCATAGAAATTAAAAAATCTAAGGAATTAAAACCCCTGTTTAATGAGCATATTGATGCCATTGGCGTTGTTAAAAATAAAATAGTGATTATAAATAATAATTGCATTTTCATTTTTACTAAAAATGGCACAGACTATACGCTGAATAAAAGCATTAAAAATAATGGATCATTTAATCGATTATATCAATTAAATACTAATGAATTATTATTGTATGTTAATTATAATTTTCATCCGTTAGATGAATCTAATAAACATACTTGGTCAAAATTATATTTGGATAAAGATAGTTTAGGTGCTGAGAAAAGAATGGGCGACGAAAATGTACAATTCAGTTATTTTGTAAATGAATGGCTTAGTACCTATAAAGGTTTAATTGCTTATGCACATACTACTGATTATACGATCAAAATCTACAATGAAAATTTTATTCAAATTGATTCAATAAAGTCAGATTATTTAGATAAAAATAAATCAGTCTTAAAACTCATTCCGTCAGGTGATGATTATTCCGTAGATGAAATGAACAAAATATTAAAAGCGGATGATACTCTTTTAACACGCATAGAAAAAATTTATTTGCTTGATAGTATACACTTACTTGTTACCCTAAAGCAATCAAACACAAGTCATTTAAAGTATGATATATGGAAAAAAAATAGTAATGGTTGGGTCATTTCAAAAAGTTAGGATTTACCCGGTTACTATGAAGAAGGTAAAGAGTATATCCCCGAAAACAATTATGTAAAAGGATTTTATGGAAATTACGCCGGCCTTGTATATGCTGGTAATAATGATTTTTATTTTATTTATTTCCCGTTTATGGAAAATGTAATTTCAAAATCTTATAACAGGCAAACCGACTAGTATGATAAAGAAAACGAATTAGCGCGCAAAAATGAACTGTATTATGGCATTAAAAAGATCAAAATTCTTACGAACTAATTTTTTAATTTTATTTTTAGGATTACAGACGTTTCTAAAAGCTCAAAGCGAAGTTATCTTCTTCGATTCGATTTTTGTTAAGGTCTTTAATTCAGAACTTATACCCGTTAAAAGTGCCTTACTTCTTAAAAATAAAAAACCCATTATTTTTGTATCCACTTCGCATTGTTCAGGATGCGTAAACTATTTTGCGAAAGGTCAAAAAAATTATCAATTCATTTTTTTAACGAATAACGAATCGTTAGTAGAAGTGCAACGAATTAATAATTTTTACAAGCTAAAAGGTAAAAACATCTATTTTACAACAGTAGAGTATATAAAAACCAAAATTAATATACTTTGCAGTGGACCAACACCTGTTGCTATTTATAATTGTGATAATAAAATCCATCTTATGCATTACGCATCATTAAACAGTATGTCAAATGAATTTACATTAAAACATAATCAATTAATAAATAATATTTTACATTGTAAAAATCAATAAATTAATTTTATATTTAATTTATTATAATTCAATATCCACTCATGAAACAAATTCTCTTATATCTTATCTTAATCTCAACTTCAACTACTTTAACTGCACAGGTAGTAATGACGTTTCAGGCTGCTGATAAAAAAGGCGTTACCATTGAAAAATTAGATAGCCTTTACAAAAGCGGAATGCATTCAGATTCTACTAAAGCGGTATTTTGGAATAAAGAAGATGAATTTATAAATGCGTACAGCAAAACATTACAAGACCTTGCTCAGTATTTACACGACAATAAATTTAAATGGGGAAAAGAAACATCATGCTTCAATCGTATTTATTATAATAAAAACGGACATATTGATTACTTCCTTTACAATTTTGGTAAAAAACAAATAACCAAAGAAAAACAAATACAATTTGAAGTATTATTAAATCAATTTATTAAGTCTTACCAATTCCCCATGACCGCTGCGGTTAATTTTGCGCAGTGCAGCCCCGTGCGCTACAGAGACTAATTTATAGAAATGAACGAACGGTCAGGCTCACATAACACTCATTACTCTACCTGGTCTCTCTATCAGGGGCATCAAATAAGGCAGTTTTCGTTACAGACCCTGTAGTTAATAATTGCTTTTCAAGATTAGCATTATTTAATACTGGTTTATATACAACTAACCAAATTAGTAGCAGATACTGTTACAAAAGGTAAGGCATTAACCGCTACTATGATATAGCAAGGTGTAAGCCGCAGAAGCGAACTGTATTTATTAATGGTAACTGTGGCAACAGTTATTAAACTATAATTTAACTGTAAAAAATAATTGAAAGGTGGCGCCCGGTGTGTTACTTTTTGTAAACGTAGCATTTAATTGCTTTACCATTATAGTTACTAACCTTAAACCTAAGCTGTCTTTTCTTAACTGCCCCTCCAATGGCAACCCATTTCCCGTATCTGCCACCATTAACTGCCATTGCCCGGCATTATCCGAATGGGGTATAAGGGAGATCATGATCTTGCCTGTACTCAACCCGTTAAAAGCATATTTAATAGAATTGGTAACCAATTCGTTAATGATGAGGGCCACCGACACAGCCATTTTTGTAGGAAAATAAACTTCCGTAATCTGTAAGTCAACCTCTACACTTGCGGGTAATGTGTTAATGACATCTCTATGAAAATCGAGCACTTTATTTAAATACGTTTTCATATTAATTTTTAACGGCGAATCGGTTTGGTATAATAATTCATGCAGTACAGATAATGATTGAATGCGGTTTTGACTTTGCGTTAAATAGGCATGAAGCCTCTCATCGGCAGCACTGTTGGCTTGCAGCGACAGTAAGCTCGAAATAATCTGCAAATTATTATTGATACGGTGATGTACCTCCTGTAACAGAACTTCTTTTCGGTTACTTTCTTCAGCAAGGAAACCGGCAATGCGTTTTTTGTTATCATACGCGCGTTTTACAAAAAACAACAGCAGTAAACATAAGGCTATTCCTATAATTAAAAATAACCGCCATTGTTTTTGCAGATCATTTTCCACCTGCAATAACAACACTTGCTCTTCATGTATTGCTTTTTCTACTGCTTGCTTTTTCTCAAATTCATAATTCATTTCCGCCTCAACCGTTTTTTTTGTACTCTCTTCATTGTACATACTGTCCTTGTACTGAATTTGTTTTTTGTAGTGGGAAAAGGCTTTTTCACTGTTTCCGGTTTCAAAATAAAATTCGCTTAATGTGGTTTCTATTGACATCGTTTCCGGTAAATTCCCTAATTCATTTGCCAGGCTTAATGCTGTTAAAAAAGCACTTTCCGCTTCTTTATTTCTTTTCAGTTTTAAGTTTGCTTTCCCGAGAATTAGATAGCAGCCGGGCATGATATCCAAATATTTCAACTTTTTAGCAAGCGCTAAAGCATTGCCGGAAATTTCAATTGACTTTTTATAGTTCCCTGTACTTTGGTAAATTTCTCCAAGGTTTACCATCTCATGTGCTTCTCCTATCTCATTTTTCATTGCCTTATCAATAGTTAAGGCTTTCAACAAACACTCTTCCGCATTGGCAAACTCACCCTTTTGATTATATAAACCTGCCAGGTTACAAAGATTATCTGATTCAATGCGCTTGTCTCCCAACGCCCTGCTAAGCGACAGGGCTTTCAGATAATATGATTTTGCTTTTTCGAGATCATTCTGAAAGAAATAAACAGAGGCAATACCGCTGTATTGTACAAGGATGCGAAACTTATCTTTTCTTTTTTCGTAAATGGATAAGGCTTTAAAAAAACTGTTCAATGCCTTAGGGTACTCTCCTTTAATTTTATAAATAACTCCAAAACTGCTCAGGGCATGGGCTACCCCGGGCTCATAATTTATTTTACGGGAAATTTGCATTGCTTTTGTTTCATAAAACAAAATGGAATCTATCAGATCGTTTTCCTGAAACACCCGCAGCTTATCATGAATGGCCTTTACAGCTATGGAATCATTCTGCGCCAAGCAAGGATGACAAAAAATTAAATACGCAACACTAAAAACTATACACCGGATCATCCTGCAAGTTAATCATAAAACAAAAAGTCCTGCAACTTGCAGGACTTTTAAATGAATAGTGTAAAAAAAATTATTTTACAATCTGCATGGTTTCCAATGTAATATTAATGGTAACATTTTCACCTAAACCACCTGAGTTTCCAATACCGAAATCGGTACGTTTAATAATAGCTTTTCCCTCAAAACCCGCTATTTTTATAATCACCTCTTTACCGTCCTTATCAAATTCTTTTTGGTCGGAAACACCTAAGTAATTAAACGGGATCATGGTTTCTTTAGTAATCCCTTTAATGGTTAATTTACCTTTACCTATATAATTAAATTCGGTTGTGCTGCTGTCTTTAAAAATTTCAGAAGCTTCAAAAATAATTTTAGGAAATTTTTTCGCATCAAAAAAGTCTTCACCTTTAATATGCTCATCACGCATAGCACTTTGTGTATTTAATGTTTTAGCATCGAGCTGAATATAGATTTTAGTTCCCGGATTTTCTAAATTAACCCACCCACTGTCAATTAAAGCTGTTCCTTTTGTATTAGTAACAATGTGCTTAATGCTAAAATCAACTGCACTGTGCGAGCCGTCCACTTTATAAATCCCTTTTAATTCGTTTATGTCTTTATCGGCATATTGTTTAGTAAATACAGCTGCCTCAGCCACTTTATCTTCCACTAAAATTCTTTCAACAGCAATGTAAGGCGCAATTACTAAGGATACGATACTCATTAATTTAATTAAAATGTTCATGGAAGGCCCTGAAGTATCCTTGAACGGATCACCTACTGTATCACCCGTTACAGATGCTTTGTGCGGCTCTGATTTTTTATAGAACATTTCACCGTTAATTAATACACCTTTTTCAAACGATTTTTTAGCGTTATCCCATGCACCACCGGCATTACTTTGGAAAATTCCCATTAACACACCTGATACAGTTACACCTGCTAATAAACCTCCTAGTACTTCAGGTCCGAATATAAACCCTACAAGTATCGGTGTTATTAAAGCAATAGCACCCGGCAACATCATTTCACGAATAGAAGCTTTGGTAGAGATAGCGACGCATTTTTCGTATTCCGGTTTTGCTTTGTATTCCATAATTCCCGGAATCTCGCGGAACTGGCGACGTACCTCCTGTACCATGTCCATGGCCGCTTTACCAACTGCCTGGATACATAATGCTGAGAAAATAAAAGGGATCATGCCACCAACAAATAAACCTGCCAATACCGGCGCTTTGTAAATATCAATCGCATCAATACCTGCAATACCTACAAACGCTGCAAATAAAGCTAAAGACGTTAAGGCTGCAGAAGCAATGGCAAATCCTTTCCCGGTTGCTGCTGTTGTATTTCCTACTGCATCTAAGTTATCGGTACGCTCACGAACTTCAGGGGGAAGTTGGCTCATTTCTGCAATACCGCCCGCATTATCCGCAATAGGCCCGAAAGCATCAATGGCTAATTGCATAGCCGTTGTTGCCATCATACCTGCCGCTGCAATAGCTACACCGTATAAACCTGCAAAATAATAGGAGGCCATAATACCGGCTGCTAGTGTTAAGATAGGGATAACGGTAGATTTCATACCTACTGCTAAACCACCTATAATATTAGTAGCGTGGCCTGTAGAGGATTGTTGAATGATAGACAATACGGGCGCTTTACCCATAGCGGTGTAATATTCTGTTACAATACTCATAATAGCACCAACTACGGTACCAACTACTATGGCTAAGAATACATTTAATTTAGAGAATTCGTATCCGCGCAAGCTTAAAGTATCAGGTAGCATCCAGTTTACAATAAAGTAAGACGCAATAACGGTAAGGATCATAGATGACCAATTACCTAAATTTAATGCGTTTTGTACACTTGATTTATCATCTTTAATAGTAACGAACCATGTACCTACAATAGAGAATAAAATACCTAACCCGCAAATTACCATGGGTAATAAAATGGGAGACATACCACCGAAGTTATCTTTTACAATAATTTCCTGGCCTAATACCATGGTTGCTAAAATAGTTGCTACATAAGAACCGAATAAATCGGCACCCATACCTGCCACGTCACCTACGTTATCACCTACGTTATCGGCAATGGTAGCTGGGTTACGAACATCATCTTCCGGAATTCCCGCTTCTACTTTACCTACTAAATCAGCGCCAACATCGGCCGCTTTTGTATAGATACCGCCACCAACACGGGCAAATAAAGCAATGGATTCAGCTCCTAAAGAAAAGCCGGTTAATACTTCAATAGATGTGCTGATTTGTGCATGCTCTAAATGAGCGAACATTGCCATAAAGGCAATAAACAAACCACCTAACCCTAACACGGCTAAACCCGCAACGCCTAAGCCCATAACGGTGCCACCCGTAAACGATACTTTTAGCGCTTGTTTTAAACTTGTACGTGCCGCTTGTGTAGTACGCACGTTTGCTTTAGTAGCCACGCGCATACCGATATAACCTGCTGTTGCAGAAAACACCGCACCTATTATAAAGGCAATAGCAATTACCCAACTCGAGTGAATTTCTTTACCGTGAACCTGATGTATTGTACCTGAATAAGCTAATAAGGCGGCTGCGAAAACCACAAATATGCTTAACACTTTCCATTCTGCTTTTAAGAAAGCCATAGCGCCGTCGGCTATATAACCGGCCAACTCCTGCATGTTCTTATCTCCGGCATCCTGCTTACTAACCCAAGCAGATTTTATTGCCATTACTATTAAACCAACTATACCTAAAACCGGTACTAAATAAATCACTAAATCATTCATATATTATATAACATTAAATAAGGGTTGCAAAAATAAGGATTTATCTGAAATTTAAAAATAATTAATTTGTTGAACAGCAACGAGTTAAAAAATGATTCCCAATTAAAGCCTTGACATATTTAAGTATGAATGAAAAGTCTTGATATTTTAGTTACTTTAAAACGTATTTAAATAATAAAAAAATACTTTGATTAATATCCTCCCTATTTATGAAAAAACCACTTCTTGTTCTTATTTTGCTCTTCGGTTTTGTTATGCCCGGTGTCTCACAGGTGCCTGTTTCCATTCCTATTATAAAAAGAAATCATAGTCTATATGTTGATACAACTTTTGAAACAGAAGGACTCAAGTTTGAAACAAAAGGCGTATTGGCGTTTCGTGATAATATAAAGATCCCAATGATCATCACTAATTCTACGAACGACTTTAAGATCATCTATTCAAAAGATATTTCCATTACAGATATTAATAATACCTCGGTCGTTATTCGGGAAAAGAAACCGATGATCATTGCCCCGCAAAGTGCAAAGAAATTTACCGTGATGGCAGAAGCCTCAAGCTATAAAGCAGATATGGTAAAAATTACCATTAAAGAGATCTTTAGCACAGGTAAGGCGGAGAGCGTATTAAGCACTAAAGTTTTTGATTTGGATATCACAGGCCCTTCAACTGCACTTGCAGGGTCGCTTGAAGTATCTATTTTAAAGAGTGTTATTAAACCCGATCTAACCACGCGCGTTAATTTCAGGATAAAATATACGGGAGATAAATTTTTAGGGATCTATAAATCAAAAGCAATGCTGTTAACCGCTGATAAGAAGGCATACATAAACGATGTTCAAAAACAAAAAACTGTTTATTACCCCGCGGGAAAAGACGCTATGGGCTTAGTACTGGAATTTCAAAATCCTCACCCAAACATTTCCGGCAGCAATTGTGACAGGATATCTTTTGAAAATGTATTTGTAGAATACAGCAGCACAAGCAACCGCAAAGCATTTGAATTTAAGGTGGTTAAGAAAGGAGAAACAGACGAAGCTCCAACCGAAGAAAAAGAAAAAGACGGGGATTAGGTAATAGAATTAAAACAATTTTTCCAACGCAATTTTAAACCAACTTGTATAGTCGGCCGGGTTTAAGGCAATGTCTTTTTTTATTTCAGGGATGGTTTGCCATTTAAAACTCTCTGCTTCTTCTTTATTAATATGAGGATCGGTATTACATTTACCCATTAATACATAATCGAGCTCATGTTCCGTTAAACCGTTATCGAAAGGCGTTTTATAAATAAAAGATGTATTAATAGTAAGGTCGCAGGCCAGTCCCATTTCTTCAAAAAGGCGCCTGTTAGCGGCATCTTTAACGGTTTCGTTAGGGCGCGGATGCGAACAGCAAGTGTTGGTCCACAAGCCTGCACTGTGGTATTTAGTTAAAGCGCGTTGTTGTAACAGCAGCTCATCTTTATCGTTAAAAATAAATATGGAAAAGGCACGGTGTAATTTTCCTTCGCGGTGGGCTTGCAGTTTTTCCATAACGCCCATTTCGTTATCATTCTCATCTACTAATATAACGTACTCGCGGTTCATTATCGGTTCTTCCTCCTGCCCTTGCTTTAACTATAAAAGATTTAAGCTGTGGCGAACGTAGGAGCTTGCAAACAAGGCCATCTTTTGTGAATTGGGAATGCGAACGCGTTCTTCTAAAATACGTTCGGGGTGCAATGATTTTATTTTATTAAATAATTTACGGTAATAGATATATGCCACATATACACCAAAGCGCGAATCTTTCGGTAATAATTTTATCCCTTCCAATCCTTTATTAAAATCAATTTCAATATCGTTTTCCAAAGCTAATTTAGTTTCAGGGTCAAGCTCCGTTAATTCTACATTAGGGAAATAGACACGACCCATACCTAAATAATCGGCATGCAGGTCGCGCAGAAAATTTATTTTTTGAAACGCCGACCCCAAAGCCATGGCGTAGGGTGTTAGGTCATCATACATTTTTTGATCTGCTTTAACAAATACTTTCAAACACATGAGGCCAACTACTTCCGCGCTTCCTAAAATATATTCTTTATACCCGTTATTATCGTACACTTTTTTTTCAAGATCCATCTCCATGCTTTTCAAAAATGTTTCGATCAGTGTCAAATCTATTTTATAATCATTCACTACTTTTTGAAAGCTGTTCAATACAGGGTTTAAGCTGATGCCGCGCTCTATAGCCTTATAAGTATCCTGTTTAAATTCATTCAGTAATTCCTTTTTATCATAATCATGAAACGTATCTACGATCTCATCTGCAAAACGCACAAAACCATAAATGCCGTAAATAGGATCCCTGAAACGCTCGTGTAAAAAGCGAATACCCAACGAAAAAGAGGTGCTGTAGCTGTTAGTAACCAACTTACAGGTTTTTACACTTACTTTATCAAATAATTGCTTCATGGTATAATTAGGGGCATGCTAAGATACTAAAATTATCTAAGCTTATAACAATTTACAGGACTTCTTAACGGAGGTTTATTTATGAACGCCTGAAAGGTATTTTATCACCTGTTGTGCCGCTAACTTACCGGATATAAGGCTTGGCGGAACTCCCGGGCCGGGCACCGTTAACTGGCCGGTATAGAATAAATTTTTAACATGTTTGTTCTTAAGCTTCGGCTTTAATATGGCGGTTTGCGATAATGTGTTAGCTAAACCGTATGCATTCCCTTTAAATGAATTGTATTCAGAAATAAAATTACTCCCGGCAAAATCTCGCCTGTATACCACATCATTTTTAAATGCAATGCCGGTATATGTTTCAATACGTTTAATCACGACATCAAAATAATGATCGTTGGTGAGCTGATCATCTTTCAAGCCGGGCGCAATAGGAATTAAAATAAACAGGTTTTCTTGTCCTTCCGGAGCAACGTTTTTATCCGTTTGGGAAGGGCAGCTTACATAGAACAAAGGCTTGGAAGGCCATTGCGGTGATGTATAAATTTCACGTGCATGCTGATCAAAATCTTCATCAAAAAATAAATTATGATGCAATAAACCACTGAGTTTTTTATTAACGCCTACGTAAAATATCAGGCTTGACGGTGCCAGCTTTCGCTTTTCCCAATAGTGAACAGAATAATTACTATATATAGTGTCTAATAAAACTTTATCCGTAAAACGGTAATCGGCAGACGATACCAGGGCATCAAAATTCAACATTGGGACCTCACCTGTTACGCCAGTTGCTTTTTTACCGCTTACCGTTATTTTAGAAACGTTCGCCTTCAATTCAAATTTAACGCCAAGCTCCAAGGCAAGGCTGTGCATAGCCTCTACAATTTTTACCATGCCGCCTTTCGGGTACCAGGTTCCGCCAATCATATCGGCATAATTCATTAAGCTGTATAAGGCCGGCGTATTTTGCGGCAATGCTCCTAAAAACAATACCGGGAATTCGAGCAGCTGAATTAATTTTGGATTGGTAAATGATTTACGAATGTGTGAGGAAATGGATGTAAATACATCCAGTTTAAAGACGCCTTTTAAAAACCGAAGGTCTAAAAATTCGGTTAGTGAAATGCCGGGTTTGTAAACAAGGTCCTGCATACCCACCTCATATTTATATGCTGCTTCTTTTAAAAACTGCTTAAGCTTTTCGGCGCTTCCTTTTTCTATGCTTTCAAACATAGCGTACAACTCGTTAATATCACTCGGTATATCTAAAGGACCGTCTTTATAAAATACGCGGTAAGACGGCGACAAGCGTTCAAGCTCATAGTAGTCGGAAACTTTTTTTCCGAAGTCTGCAAAGAACTTTTCAAACACATCGGGCATCCAATACCAACTCGGCCCCATATCAAACACAAAACCGTTATGTTCAAATTGCCGGGCGCGTCCGCCTACTCTATCGTGTTTTTCCAATACAGTTACCTCACAGCCGCCTTTTGCTAAATAACAGGCAGCCGATAATCCGGAAAAACCTGAACCTATAACTGTAATTTTTTTTGACATTTTGCAGCGCTTAAAAACGGGAAAGAATGCTTAAACTTACGGAATATTTAGTTAACGTAAATAGTGTCTCCACAGATTTCGAATTGAAAGAATGTCCCGCAGATATCGCAGATATTCGCTGATTTGTGTATGTTTGATTCGTAATTTCTATTACTTTTATTCTGCGGCATCTGCGTGATCCGCGGGCAAAATATGCAAGAATTTCAAAAGCACATCATCATTATAGGATCGGGCGTAGCAGGACTGGCAGCAGCAGTGCGCTTATCGGCTGCAGGGCATAAAGTAACTGTGTTGGAGGCCAATAAGTATGTAGGCGGCAAATTAACGGCACAAACACTTGGCAACTATCGTTTTGATATGGGCCCTTCCGTATTTACGTTACCCGGTTTAATTGAAGATTTGACGAAGGTTAGCGGTTCCGATAAAAAATTTGAATACCTGGCATTGGATAAGATCTGTCATTATTTTTATGAAGACGGTACCACACTTATTGCTTATACCGATAAAAATAAATTTGCTCAAGAAGTTGAAACTAAACTTGGAGAGAACCAACAGGATGTATTTGACCAGTTAAAATACAGCGCTACGGCTTACGAATTAACGGCTGAGATCTTTATGGAAAGCTCGTTGCATAAACTATCTACATTCTTAAATTTAAAAACAGTTAAAGCAATCCTAAACATCGGTAAATTAAAAATGAATAAAACGATGCATCAATTAAACAGTGCCCGTTTTAAAAACCCGAAAACCGTGCAGCTGTTTAACCGCTTTGCCACGTATAACGGTTCAGACCCTTACCAAGCTCCTGCTATTATAAATATTATTGCTCACCTGGAACATAATATCGGCGCTTTTGCTCCTAAACACGGAATGCATGATATTACCAATTATATATATGACTTGAGTATTAAGCTTGGTGTGACCTATAAGTTAAATACAAAGGTTAAACACATCAACACCATTAATGATACTGCGGTAGGAATAATAACAGATTCAGGAGAAATAAAAGCTGATATAGTTGTAAGCGATGTGGATATAAAACAACTGTACACTAAATTACTTGACAAAAAATATTATCCTGAAAAGATACTCTCGCAGGAAAAATCGTTATCGGCTTTAATTTTTTACTGGGGCATTAAAAAAGAATTTAAAGAGCTGAGTCTTCACAACATTTTGTTTAGTAACACCGGAGAAACAGAATTTAAATGTATGTTCACTGATAAACAACCCTACAACGATCCCACAACATACATTAATATTACAAGTAAAGTAACATCCGGTGATGCGCCAAAGGGATGCGAGAACTGGTTTGTGATGGTGAACGTACCGCATAATGCTTCGGGCGACCCCATTAATTATGTACAGGAAATGCGTAAGCATATCATCGCTAAAATTAACCGTGTGTTAAAAACAGATATTGAACGCTATATTGAAGTGGAAGATGTACTGGACCCTTACAATATAGAGCAACGCACAGGGTCATCAGGCGGATCGTTATACGGTAATTCGTCTAATAATAAATACGCGGCTTTTTTGAGGCATGCCAACAATAGCAGTAAAATAAAGAACCTGTATTTCTGCGGAGGCAGCGTACACCCCGGAGGCGGTATTCCTCTTGGTTTATTGAGCGCTAAAATAGTGAGTGAGATGATTGCGCAGAAGGAATGATTTTAATTGTAATTTCGAGCACTATAGACTTAATGGCACGCTGTCAGTAGCAAACAAATCAGGTCATGAGATACTGAAACGAGTTAGGTATGGCTTCATCATTTTAAATATTTGCTTAAACATGCATCCTAAATTTAACTTGCCTGCTTCTTTTATAATATTTAATTTAAGTGGATGAATACACGCCGACAATTTTTAAAAGTAACAGGCTTAGTAACCGCTTCAGGTTTGCTCATTCCAAACAATACCTTGGCAGCTGTTATACCCGAAACACAAAAACCAAAATTAAAACCTTCGGCTTTAAAACCCGGTGATACTGTTGCCATTACCTCCCCTGCAGGTGCTGTATGGGATGCAACACAGGTTGAAACTTTCAGCACTATTTTAAAAGGCTTTGGTTTTAAAATAGTGCTCGGCAAAACACTTACTGAAAAGTTCGGTTATTTTGCAGGCACCGACGAGCTGAGAGCGAATGAATTAAATACATTCTTCGCCGACAAAACCATTAAAGGAATTTTTTGCATGAAAGGCGGCTGGGGTTGTGCAAGACTTTTAGATAAATTGGATTATAAAAGCATCGAAAACAATCCAAAATTATTAATAGGCTTTAGCGACATCACTGCCTTGCTGATTGCCATTACGGCAAAGACAGGATTGGTAACCTTTCACGGGCCTGTGGGTAATTCGGGATGGAATGCGTGGACAAGCGATGTGTTTAAAAGTGTGACCATAAATACTTCTATACCTCAACCGTTTATTAATCCTACAACGGAAGAAACTATTGTAACCATTAATCCCGGTAAAGCAACAGGGGAATTAACAGGAGGAAATTTAACGGTGCTAACGTCGTTAATGGGAAGTATGTATTTACCGGATTGGAAAAACAAGATCCTGTTTTTAGAAGAAGTAAAAGAAGAGCCTTACAGCATTGATCGCATGCTCATACAATTAAAATTATGCGGCGTGCTCGATTCTATAAGCGGTTTTGTATTTGGTAAATGCGCTAAGTGTTTAGCCGAAGAGCCGCAAAAAGCATTTACGTTTCATGAAGTTATTTTGCAACACCTTAAACCACTTGGCATTCCTGCCTTTTATGGCGCCATGATCGGGCACATTGAAAGCAAACTTACAGTGCCTTTGGGTATCAATGCTACTATGGATGCTGATAAAGGGACGATACAGCTGAATGAAACGGCAGTCATATAAATGCATCCCTTTCGGTTCCGCTCACACGATGCGCTTCGACTTTGTTTAGATCACCTGGACTTAAATCCTGATGCCGATCACACAAATATCATCCAATTGTTCAAGGTTTCCTCGCCATGTTTCAAACATCGTATTTAAGTAAATTTCCTGCTGAGCCATAGAGTCATTAAAAATAGTTTGCAGTTCATCTTTCATTTTTTTGGTGGTTAATTTTTTTCCTTTCTCGCCTCCAAACTGGTCTGCAAAACCGTCTGAGCTTAAATACATCATATCGCCTTTCTCCAGTATCAGTTCCTGTTGTTCAAACACCTGATCGTTCTCCGTTAATCCGCCAATGGCATGCTTGGTTGCTTTTACTTCTTTAAGCAGGCCTGTACTTTTTTCAACATACCATAAAGGCCGGTTGGCTCCTGAAAATACTACCTTATTATCTGTAACATGTATCAATATTATATCCATGCCGTCGCGGGTGGCATCTTCACGGTTTTGTTTCAAGGTATTTTTAACGGCAACGTTCAGTTTACTTAAAATTTTACCGGGCTCCGCTGTATGTTCTGTTATCTCTTTGAGTTCTTTACTTCCTATTAAGCTCATAAAAGCGCCCGGTACACCGTGCCCTGTACAATCGGCTACTGCCACAATATAGCCTGTTTGCGTTTGCTTATAAAAATAAAAATCACCGCTCACAATATCTTTAGGCTTATATAAAATAAAGTGTTCTCTTATTTTAATATCATTTGTATGAGGCAGTATAGCTTTCTGAATCCGTTGTGCATAGTTGATAGAATCAGTAATCTCTTTTTTCTGATCGCGGATCAACTCATTCTGATGCTCCACTTCTTTTTTCTGATGAGAGATCAGCGTATTATCTTTTCGTTTTTGAACATAGCTTCGTAGAATAAACAATGCTAAAATAATTGCAACAATAAAGCCGCCTGTAAAAATATAACGTACCTGCTTTTGGCGGTTGGCCTCTTTCTCGTTAATCAATTTATCTTTATTGGCAATCTCAAGCTCCTTTTGCTTTTCGGATTCAGCCATTTTAGAGACTTTCAGATCATTCTCATTAATGATCTTATCTTTATTTAATAAGTCAATCTCTTTTAATTTCCCTTCATTCAACAACTGCTGGTTCAACAGTTCCTTCGTGTTTTTAGCCAGCAATAATGTTTTTACCTGTTGTTCTTTTGATAACATCCCTATCTGCTGTTCTTTCTCTTTCGTATCATATTTTGTTTGCATCTCAGCCATCTCTTCTTTTGAACTCAGCTTACTCACCGAATCTAATAACACATGATACTGCTTATAATAGTCGTAACTTTTTTCGTAGTTTTTCTTTTCGTAATAAGAGTTTGATAAGGTGAGGTAAGAGTCCGCTATGTCGTACGGATCATTTATCTCTTTCCTTATGGATAAAGCCTGCTCATAAAGCTCAATAGATTTATCATATTTTTTCTGATCAAAATTTATGACACCGATATTACTCAAAAGACCGGCGACCTCCTCTTTAGAACCGGTAGTTCTTGCTATTTCCAATGCCTTTGTATAGTACTCTTCGGCCTTAACCGCATCTTTTTTCTTGAGATAAGCATTTCCGAGTGATATATAAATTCCCGCCATATCAGCTGGGTTATTAAAAGACACATAAAGCGCTTCACTTTTATAGAGATAGTTCAACGCTTCTTCATAATTACCTTTAAACGTTTGAGTGCTGCCCAACGATTTAAGAAAGCGTGCTTCATATTGCACAAACTTTTTTTCTTGAGAAAGGGCTAACCCGTCTTTCATATATTTAATCGCCCTTAACGTATCATAATTATCAAAGCTTACGCTTGCTAACGAGGAATAGCAAATTACAATTCCTTTATCATCACCGGTTTTCTTTGCATACTCAAGTGAGCTTAACAGATACTTTAGTGCCTCATCCTGCTTTCCGGTTTTAGAAAGGCTTGATGAAAGATTAACCAAGCCAGACTGGTAAGCTTTACTGTTATGGATCTTTAAATATAATTCGTTAGCCTCTTTTTGCGTGTTAATACTTTTATCAATATTGCCGAGACTATATTCTGAAAGGGATATGTTAGTAAGACAATCGGCTATAAGTAAGGTATCATGAAGCCTGTTAGCGGCGATTATTGATGTTTCGTATGTTTTAAGGGATTGTTTTATTTCCCCTAACCTATACTCCATAATACCTATATTCATCCCGATACCTGCAATTTGCTTATCGTTGTTAATCTGCACATAAATGCTAAGCGCCTTTTGAAACCACTCTTTTGAAGCCGGTATATTATTTTTTTTATAAAAATAACCGGCCCTGCTTATATTTATTTTTGCTATGGCTTCCGAGACGTCTTTTACTTTGGGATATTTTTCAAGCTCTGATAACAACAGGCTGATCTCCGGTTCCTTATTTATTTCAGGGTAAACCGCGCCCATCAGCGAATACGCTTCTGCTATAAGTTTTACATTTTTTATGGTTACTGCTTTGTCCTTTGCTTCCTTAAATTTTGATAAGGCAGATTCATAATTTTTTTTATTAAACTCAATTCTTCCTGTAAGGATTTTGTAGTTTATTAATCCTTGTTCATAATTTAAGGACTTTATTAAAGGCTCCAGTTCGTCAAGGTATTTTTGTGCTGCAGCCGGATCTTTTTTGTAAGTTGACCGGGCAAGATTTACAAGTACATCCGCTTTATCTTTGCCCGTTGTAACGGGCAGACGTACTTTTAAAGAATCAATGTTTTTATATTGACTAAACGCATATAGGTTAATGAAAACAACAAAGGAAAAAAGAAGTAAGTTTCGAAGCATTTTCAGGGAGTTTTGTAGTAGACTTCTAATTTAGAATTTATTCAGTACCATTCAAAATAAGAGTTAAAGTCCTAACTGATTATTAATGTAATGTCAATACATAAGCTTTTCATTTTAAAATTAGAATACAGATATAACTGATCAACTGATTAACAAGGATTAGTTTATGTGTGCCGATCTTTAAATCTGTAAATCTGTATTCTATTTTACTGGAAACAAAAAGCTTTACAAATTAGAACATAGATAAAAACGATATTACAGACCTCACGGATCGGTATCCGGGTTGATCCCTCAAATCCGTAAGATTCGTGTTCCTACTACTTCTTAAATAAAAAAGCTTTACAAATTCAGAACACTGATAAAAACGATATTACAGACCTCACGGATCGGTATCCGGGTTGATCCCTCAAATCTGTGAGATCCGTGTTCCTATTTTTATCTTAAAACAAAAAAGCCTCTCTCCGAGATCTATCGGGAGAAAGGCTTCTTATATTATAAATACTAAAATTATGCTCCTACTGTTTCTTCCATATAGGCTTCAATCGGCGCACAAGAGCAAACTAAATTCCTGTCACCAAAGGCATTGTCAACACGCGCTACGCTAGGCCAAAATTTAGTATCGCGTACCCATGCTAAAGGGTATGCTGCTTTTTGGCGACTGTACGGTTTTTTCCAGTCATCGCTTATTACAAGCTTACACGTGTGCGGTGCATTTTTAATAACGTTATCCGCTTTATCAAATTTGCCGTCTTCTATTTCTTTAATTTCGTTACGGATTGAGATCATGGCTTCACAAAAACGATCCAGCTCAGCTTTCGATTCTGACTCTGTCGGTTCCACCATTAAGGTATTAACCACAGGGAACGCTACTGTCGGCGCATGGAAGCCATAGTCCATTAAACGCTTTGCCATGTCAGCCACCTCAACACCGGTTGCGGGTTTAAAATCGTTGCAGTCTAAGATCATCTCATGCGCGCAACGTCCGTTCTTACCGGTATATAAAATTTTGTAATGGTCTTTTAATGTTTCTTTAATGTAATTGGCATTTAAAATAGCCGTCTCCGTAGCTTGTTTTAAACCGTCGTTCCCTAACATTTTAATATAACCGTAAGAGATCAACAAGATCAAAGCACTGCCGTAAGGCGCTGCCGACACTGCCGTAATACCTTTATTACCGCCGGTATTTACAATGGTATGTGAAGGTAAAAAAGGTACCAGTTTTTCCACCACACCAATCGGGCCCATACCGGGGCCGCCGCCACCGTGAGGAATGGCAAATGTTTTATGTAAATTTAAATGGCATACATCAGCACCAATATTACCGGGCGACGTTAAACCAACCTGGGCGTTCATATTAGCACCGTCCATATAAACCAAGCCGCCGTTATCGTGAATCAGTTTAGTAATGTCCATAATCGATTCTTCATACACACCATGTGTAGAAGGGTACGTTACCATTAAGCAGGATAAATTATCTTTATGTAATTCCGCTTTTGCTTTTAAATCAGCTAAATCAATATTTCCTTTATCGTCACATTTAGTTACCACAATGTGCATGCCTGCCATAGCAGCGCTTGCAGGGTTAGTGCCATGCGCCGACGAAGGAATTAACGCCACATTACGGTTTGCATGTCCGTTGGCTATATGGTATGCGCGAATTACCATTAAACCTGTATACTCACCCTGTGCGCCCGAATTAGGCTGAAAGCTCATGCGTGCAAACCCGGTAATTTCTGAAAGGTCTTTATTTAACTGCTCAATTAATTCGGCATAACCCTGTGCCTGGTCAACCGGGACAAACGGGTGAATACTAGCGAACTCCGGCCATGTAATCGGTAATAATTCTGATGCTGCATTTAATTTCATGGTGCATGATCCTAGAGCAATCATAGAATGCACTAACGAGAGATCTTTATTTTCGAGGCGTTTAATGTAACGCATCATATCCGTTTCGCTGTGGTGCGTATTAAACACCGGGTGCATTAAGTAGCTTGATTGGCGGGCTAAAGCCGAAGCAGTGATCACTGAAGTAAGTTTAAAAATTGTTGCTTCATGTTTTTTACCGGTTGCTTCCGCGAAGATGGAGAGAATATCATTTATATCATTTTCTTCCACCGTTTGGTCTAAAGAAATCGCAACGTGCTTATCGTCGATGTAACGGAAATTAATTTCTTTTGCTTCCGCTAACGAACGTATTTTTTTAGCATCGGCTGCTACAACTATGGTATCAAAGAATACTTTTGTTTTGACGTCGTAACCTTGTTTTTTTAATTCATCCGCTACAAAAGCAGTTGCACCGTGCACGCCTTCTGCAATGGCTTTAATGCCTTCGTGCCCGTGATACACCGCGTACATGCTTGCCATAATAGCCAACAACGCTTGTGCGGTACAAATATTAGAGGTTGCTTTATCGCGTTTAATATGCTGCTCGCGGGTTTGCAATGCCATACGCAAAGCAGAATTTCCTTCCGCATCAACCGACACACCGATAATACGGCCCGGGATCAACCGTTTGTAATCTTCCCTGCAGGTAAAAAAAGCGGCATGAGGTCCGCCATAACCCAATGGCACACCAAAGCGTTGTGAGTTACCTACAACACAGTCTGCACCCCACTCGCCGGGAGGAGTTAATAATGCTAAGGCCAACAAATCAGTAGCTACAGCTACCTGTATATCCATCGCTTTAGCATTGCTTACAAATGTTTTATAGTCGGTTGCTTCCCCGTTAATGTCAGGATATTGTATTAAAATTCCGAAATAAGACTCATCAAGCTTAGTTGTATTTGCATCACCTATCACCAATTCAATACCGTAAGGTACCGCGCGCGTCTTAACTACATCAATGGTTTGCGGGAAACAGGTGTTGCTGACGAAAAATTTGTTGGCATTGTTTTTTATTTTGTCTTTACTTCTGTTACTATAAAACATAAATAATGCTTCAGCAGCTGCCGTTGCCTCATCCAATAAAGATGCATTGGCAATAGGCATACCTGTAAGATCCATCACCATAGTCTGGAAATTAAGGATAGCTTCTAAACGGCCCTGTGCAATTTCTGCCTGGTAAGGCGTGTAAGCGGTATACCAACCCGGGTTTTCTAAAACGTTACGTTGAATTACTGCCGGTAAAATAGTATTATAATAGCCTAAGCCGATGTATGAACGAAATACTTTATTCTTTTTACCTAAGGCCTTTAAATGCTTGGTGTACTGAAATTCACTCATAGCAGGCGCTACACGCAAAGGTTGTTTTAAACGAATGTTTGGCGGAACTGTTTGACTGATCAACTCATCAACAGATGATACACCAATTTTGGCAAGCATTTGTTTAACTTCATGTTCGCGGGGACCGTTGTGACGGGAAACGAATTTGTCTGTGGTCATGGATTTGTTTTTAAAGATGCTAAATTTAAGAAATTTACGTCGTTATTTATAACGCTATTTTTAAACAGTTGTTTATAAGATTTATCGACGGTTTAGGGGTTTTGGTGGGCTCAAATTTAACAAGTTAAGCTGAGAGTAGTATAGTTAAAGTGAGAATATAATTGGCAGGCTAAAGGTTTGCTGAATGATATTTTTAAAAGCATTGGTATATTTATGTAAAGAATGCGTGCAAGAAATAAGTTATAACTTTGAAGCACTCCTATGATAGTTGAACTGACTGATACTGAATATAAAGATACTATGACTTTGGGAATGATAAACGTGACGGAAAGTGCTGAACCTGCCTTCGACATTTGGCCCTTTGTTGAAATCCTCAATTCAAAACAAATTGTGCATAGCTATACTTTTAAAAATAAATTGATAGAGGCGGTGTATAGAAATAAAACAAATACGTTTGACCATGTGTTGCTGCCAACGCCTGACGCTAACATTTTTATTGTTATAGTGGTTGATCTTTTAAATAAAACCGTTAAAGGTTACAGGCAGTTAAACCTTAATGCCGAATATGGCTGGAGTTAAACAAAGCTCGATGCATAAAAACAACTAATGAAATGAAAAATATCCTAATTTATTCAACAGTATTAATTGTATTCACATTCCCCTCCTGTACTTTTAAAAACAAAGAGCCGGTTGGGATGGAATTGAATCCGTTAAAACTCTTTCAGATGTGATAAAAAACTTAAACGCATTAATTGATCTGGGCAAAAAAGAGCAGAAGAATACAGATATAATTTGGAAATATATAATTACCGGTGATGACATGTTTTCTATTCCCGTTATTAAATTTAATGTAGAAACCAATTACAAAAAAATTGAAGGACAAAGCTTTACATCAAATATTACTAAATACTCGGTTGACATAGCATATCAAAGAACAGGTTTTATATTGGATGAGAATGGCGCTGTTGTTGAAGTGAGGCTTTTGTAGCTTTAGGAGGCGCTATGGAAGAAGAAAGCGAAATAAAGCATCCTAAAAAAGATCTTTGATAAGCCGTTTTATATTATAGTTAAACACATGGACAAAACTAATCCCTATTTTGTTATGAAGGTAGATAATACCGAACTAATGACAACGTAGCAATAATGAAAGACAGGAAGCGTAACCGTCATTGCGAGCCGACGAAGGAGGAGAAGCAATCTCATACTTAGTTTTTTTTGAACTACTATACAATACTATTATTATGCTGTGTTTGAGATTGCTTCACTCCGTTTGCCATGACGGGAATGCAATAACGAAACAACAATAATGAAATTCAACAAAAAAACTCCGAAGAAATCTGCGGAGCTTTTTTAAATTATATAGATGTAATGCTTAGTTTACTTTTATCAGCTCCACATCAAACACCAACCAAGCATTTGGCGGAATAACACCTCCTGCACCGTTAGCACCATAACCTAATTCAGACGGGATAATGAATTTTGTTTTACCGCCTTCTTTCATTAATTGTAAGCCTTCTGTCCAACCTTTAATTACCTGGTTTAACGGGAAGGTAGCCGGTTGGCCGCGGTCAACGGAACTGTCAAATTTAGTTCCGTTCAGTAAGTAACCTGTATAGTGTACTGTTACTTGGTCGGTTGCAACAGGTGATTTTCCTGTTCCTTCTTTTTCAACAACAAAACGTAAACCACTTGCCGTTGTTTTAGCGGCGCCGTAAGTTTCATTTAAGGTTTTATCCATCATTTCTTTTTCAACTTTCGCTTTCGCCTCTGCTTTAGCGCCAACATTTCCTTTTTCAAATTCAAAGGTTTTGGCAGCATCAAATGCTTCCGCTTCTTTTCCTTTTCTTAAAATTACTAAATGCTTAATAGTATCGTTGCCTTCAATTTTATTTACCACATCCATTCCCTCCGCTACGTTACCAAAAACAGTGTGCTTACCGTCTAACCAATCTGTTTTTACATGCGTAATAAAAAATTGGCTTCCGTTAGTACCGGGTCCTGAATTAGCCATTGATAAAATACCGGGGCCTGTGTGTTTTAAGGTCGGGTCAAACTCATCAGGAAATTTATATCCCGGGTCGCCTGTACCTGTACCTAACGGACAACCGCCCTGTACCATAAAGTTAGGGATTACACGGTGAAATTTTAATCCGTCGTAAAAAGGCAAACCTGCTTCTTTTGCCGTGTTTTTAATCGTTCCCTCTGCCAGACCCACAAAGTTAGCAACCGTCATAGGTGTTTTTTTAAATTCTAAATTACAATAGATATCTCCTTTAGAGGTTTCGAATTTAGCATATAGGCCATCGGGTTGTTTCTTTAAAAATTCTTTATCCATTTTAGTGAGTTTTACTTTTTTCGGTTTTTTAGGCTTGTCCGGGTTTGCCAACAAACTTGTTGCTGCAAACAAAGCAAACAAAGAAGCCAAAATTACTTTTTTCATCCGGTTATTATTTATAAGTTAATGTTATTGTGTTGTTATTGTCCGGGCATTTGTGGTTGTGCAGGGGCAGCCGGAGCAGGCCCGAAATCTACCAATTCAACTTCAAACACTAATGGTGAAAATGGAGGTATCGGTCCTGCACCTCTTGCACCATAGGCAATAGAGGAAGGCATTACTAACTTTGCTTTACCTCCTTTGGCCATCAATTTCAAAGCTTCTTGCCATCCTGCTATCACCTGATCTTGGTCGATTACAAACTTAAACGGCTCAGGCCTTCCATAAGAAGAATCAAACTCTTTACCGTCGAACAACATTCCTTTATACTGAACGGTAACCATATCACCGGCTTTAGCAGTAGGGCCTTTACCTTTTTTGGTTTCAATATAATATAAGCCGCTTGCAGTTGGTGTAACCGTAATTTTATTATCTGCTATGTATTTTTCAAGCTGTGGTTTTTCGCCTCCCGCCATTTTAGCCATTTGAGCTTCCTGCTCTTTTTGATTTTTATCTATATCAGCTTTAGTTTTTATTTCCACTAATTTAAGATTGGCTTTAATGTGATCGCCCGGTTTAACAAACGGAGGTAGAGCCTTCATTTGGTTTGTTTTTAAGAAAAAGGAATCGGCGTTTACCATAAAAGAGGCGCTGTCATTAACGCTCATCATCATTAAGGCATCCTCAATACTTCCCGTAAAGGAAGATTTAGGCATAATAAATTTTGTGATTCCCGTACCGTCTTGGCTTACCAAAGAAGAGTTAACCAATACAGAGTCGTTGGATTTTAACGTAAAAACATATTTAAAGCTGATGCCGTCGCCAACCTGTGGTTTTGTTCCTTTTTCATCCTGTTTAAAGAATTGGTAATTTAAACCGTTTTCAGCTTTGGTATATCCTTCAAAGTCTGATTTGTTACAAGATACGAGTCCTACTACAAATGCAGAACTTACTAGCATTAAGATTTTGTTCATTTTGTTTATTTTATATCAATTAATTTTATGTTATAAACCAGTGGGGTATAAGGGGGAATAGAACCGTTGCTACTACCTGATTCGCCAAAAGCCAGTCGCGAAGGTACTATTATTTTTGTAGTTTCACCTTTTTTTAAGGTTCCAATAACAATATTTAACCCTTTAACCAACTGGTCGGGTGTCCCGATAATAACTTCGAAATTAGAGCTGCCGATATCAGCGGGTTTGCCGTCGAGGTACGTGCCGCTATAGCTGATTTTGGCCCGTTTACCGGAACTTATTTTTTCCGCCTCGGTTCGGGTATGCTCCAAAGTATACAAACCATAATTATCGGGCTTAATAGTAATGTTATGTTCCTTAAGGTATGCATCTATTAATTGAAGTTCCTGCAACTCCTTATCTTCAACGGTAACCATATCTGTGTTTTTAAGAATGCTGTTGTACCGAGCACCGGAAAGAATCGCGTTAATTTTAACATCGAGCTTCACAATTGAATCGCCTGTACAAAACCGAGGTACAAGCGTGTCAAAATATTCCCTGAAAAAACAATCCTTTTCTACCATTAAAGAAATGCTGTCGCCTTGTACCATTTTTAAAAAATACGATTTACCTGAAGCTGCATTTACACCGGGAAGTGTGATGTAGAACCCGGCCGCGTGAGTGTAACTGCTATTAAAAAAAACAGAATCACACTGTGTACGCATTGTAACATTGCATAGCAAAACATTGCCTCTTCGGGGATTTATTTTACCGTCGCCAATGCTCAACAGCTTGTAATAATAACCGTTTGCATCTTTTGTGTAGCCGTTAACGGGAGGACGTTTTATACAACTAACTATTAACAACATAAAAACACAAAACCCTATTTGTTTAATCATATGAGTTCAGTTGCTTTTTTACAGACAGGATTTCTACGTCATACATAATAGGTGATTGCGGTGGAATTTTTTTTGAATCGCCCAATAAGCCATGTGCTAAATGAGACGGGATCATAATAAGCGCCTTATCGCCTGCCTTTAAATAAACTACCGCTTTATGTAAACCGTCTTCAAGGTCTTCCATACCCACTTTAAACTCCCTGGCGCCGGTGGTTTTAGAGGAGTAGCATTCGGTACCGTCGAACAGGGAAACGGTGTAATTCATTTTAATGATATCCCCGTTTTTTATAGAATCCCCTTTGAGGGAAGGCTTATA
Organism: Bacteroidota bacterium; assembly: GCA_025362395.1. GTDB lineage: Bacteria > Bacteroidota > Bacteroidia > B-17B0 > Aurantibacillaceae > UBA4416. The sequence goes on along the minus strand of JANYGK010000037.1, from coordinate 77,164 downwards.
AACAAAATAGCGAATGCCGCCGTTTGTTTTTATAAAAGCCATGTGATGCGACCTTTGGTAATAGTCCATTTCATCACTTTCTTTTACAACTACCTGTTGGTTTGCTTTTATAAATTGCTGCTTAACTTTTATTTGATCAAATACAGGCTTTTCATGTTTAACGGGATCGTTTTTACAAGAAAAAACAAAAAGCGAAGAAAAAATAAGGGAAAGAATACTAAAATTATAGAGGCTTAATTTCATAAAGCGGTTAACTTATTGATCGGTTTTATGAACACCATCCACTTCCTTTTTCACTTCCTGTATATGCTCCCGGATGGTTTCTGTAATGCCGCCTGTACTTTCCTGTATATCCTTTTGAATGCCGTTTGCAGCATCTTTAAATTCCCTCATTCCTTTACCTAATGCTTTTGCTAAGTTAGGAACGCCTTTACCGCCAAACAATAAAAGTATAACTAATACGATGACAACTACTTCGCCGCCGCCTAAATTTAAAAACAAAACAAATAGAGGATTCATGCAGGCAAAATTACAAAATAAGAATCAGAGAATAAGGCCTTTTTAAGTAATTTTTGTTAACCTAAAACGTAGGTTTTAACAAAATATTCTTATATTTTTGTTAAGGCATTAAATCCTTAATCGAATAACTATGAAAAGATTCTACACTTCTTTTACTCCCTCAAAAAATATTTTTAAGTTGCCGGTTGTCTGTATCATGCTGTTTTTATCGGCTTTACAGGTAAACGGGCAAACTTATTGTACATCGGCAGCAAGCTCAACGTATGACGATGAAATTTTTAATGTAACCTTCGGTGGATTAAATAACAGCAGCATTTGCGGAGCTGTGGCGCCGGGAGCAGGTTCACTGCCTTATCAATATTCAAATTATACCACATTGCCTGCTTATAATTATGTAATGGGGTTAAACTATCCTTTATCTGTAACTACGGGTATGTGTAATGGAAACTCCTACAGTGGCAGGTTTTGTGTATGGATCGATTATAACCATAACGGCTTGTTTACAGACCCGGGTGAAACCATCTACACTTCTGCCTATACATCTTTTGCTGTAGCGGGTACTGCCATAAACGCTGCCGGCGGAATTACTATTCCTACCACAGTAACTCCGGGCCTTACACGCATGCGCGTTATTGAAGCAGAATCAAGTATCGCCCCAACTCCCTGCTCTAATCCTACTTGGGGTGAAACAGAAGATTACATGGTCAATATTGTGCCCTCTGTTCCCTTTGATTTAGGGGTTACTGCGTTTGTAAAACCTGTAAACCTTAAAAAATGTTTCGGCAATGATACCATTGTTGTGAGGGTAGGTAATTTTGGAACTACCAACGCCGATTTTGCAGTAACACCTGCCGTTATTACTGTTCAATCGACCGGAGTAATTATTAATACATACACTATAGCCATAAATACAGGTACTTTAGCGTCTTACGCTACACAGGATTATACTGTTGCTACAAACTATAATATGAGCGTAGCCGGTAATTATTTGCTAAAGGCATATAGCACTGCTGCCGGTGACGGTTATGCGCCGGACGATACGATTAATGTAATTGTACAGAGAAAACCATTTTTTAATATATCGGTAACACCAAATGACACCGTGTGCTTAAATATTCCCGTACAAGTAAAAACAGTTTTAAATCCCATGTACCAACTTGGTGCAGGCACACAACAAAATTCCTCTACTACTTATCCTGCGCCGTATGGTAATTACAGGCATGGTGCTAAAAACCAATTCCTTATTCTTGCGTCGGAGCTTACAAGCGCCGGAGTAATACCGGGAAATATTACGGCTGTTTCTTTTAACGCGTTAAATTTAAATGGTAGTGCAACCCTTATTAATTTTAACATGGGCATAGGTACTACCACCCTTACAGCGCTTACAACTATACAACCGGGTATTACCAATGTACTTACCGCATCAAACTATACACCTGCGCTTGGCATTAATACACACACGCTTACTACTCCTTTTAACTGGAACGGTACATCGAACATTATTGTTGAAACCTGCTTTAATAATTACCCGACACCAAATACAACCTCAAGTAATGTGTCCTTCAGCTCTACTAATATGAGCTTTAATGCGTCTGCTTGGTATGCGGCTAATTCTATATCCAATTTATGTTCAAGCGGCTCAACAAGTTCATATTCTTCGTTGCGCCCTAATATGTATTTTGATCAGGCGGCACCGGTTACTTACAGCTGGAGCCCTTCTACAGGCCTTTCATCAACATCTATCGCTAATCCTATTATACGCGCTCCTGTTTCTACAACCTATACTTTAGTAACAACCCAAGGTAGTAGCTGCTCATCTAACGACGCTATTCATATAGAGATTAAGCCGACACCCATTCCTAATTTAGGCAGTGATACGCTCGTGTGTTCTATGCCGTTGCTGTTAAACTCGCGTGTTGTGGCAAGTTCTTATTTATGGAACAGTAATACTACGGGTTCTACTTTAAATATTAATTTGGCGGGCAAGTATTGGGTAAGAGCAACGGGATCAAACGGATGTGTTGGTTCGGATACTGTAAAAGTTACACTTGGAACATTGCCCATAGTAACCTTAGGACCTGATACCGGCTATTGCCAGGGCTCATACATTACCTTATATGCCGGTAACGCGGGCTCAAGTTATATGTGGAGCACAGGGGCTACTTCTTCCTCTATCACTGTATCAACAGCGGGAACATACTCAGTGTTGGTAACACACCCAAGCACCTGCAAATCTTCAGATATTATAAATATTACTTCGTTGCCTTTACCGGCGGTAGGCCTAACATTTGCCAACCCCGAAATATTTTGTCCTACCGACCAAGGGCGTATTTTAACGGAAGGAACCCCCGCGGGAGGAACTTACATAGGCTCGGGTATAACAGGTAATAATTTTAACGCGGCAGCGGCAGGACAAGGCACTTATATTATTTTATATAATGTAAGGGGGGCTAACGGTTGCTCTAATGTAGCGCGCGATACCTTAAAAGTATACGCCTGTGTTGGCATTGATGAACAGGAAAGTAATTTAGGTTTAACGTTATATCCTAATCCTAATAACGGTATGTTTACACTTGAGTTGACTGCGAAAAGTGATGTTGATGCTAAAATAAGTATTATAACGGTTGACGGAAGGTTGGTATATACCGATGTTATGTCGGGCAATGGTGTGTTAACTAAACAGGTTAACATGGCTGAATTGGCGAACGGTATTTATTATTTAAAGCTTGAAACAAAAGATACTGTGAAAGCTTATAAAATTGTTAAACAATAGTTCATTCAAATTTCTTTATTAAAAGCCCCGTATTTGTGCGGGGCTTTTTTGTTGTTATCATATTGATTCACTATTTAATTCAATATTTTATTCTTCTTTCTTTTGCTTGAACAAAAGAAACAAAATTCAATCCAATTCGCCAACTGCAAGCAGCCCGCTAGTGCTTGCCGGGCTTGCAGTTTGCGCCGAATTGGAAAAACAGCCACACTATTACCAATGTATGAGAGATGAAATGTTCCATATTTAAAGAGATCTTTTGTTTATTAAAAAATAAATTCTTTCTTTGCATATTAAATGAAACACACTTTACACATAAAACGTAAGTGTAAGGCTCGCCCGAGCCGATACTAAATTTCGTACCTCAAAATCAGGGATTGATTTTAGTACACAAAACACTAATCATTTATTACATTTAACAAGCACTCAGTTAGTATTATTAATCATTACATGACACTATGAATATTTTAAAATTTGGAGGAACAAGTGTAGGAAGTGCTGAACGCATGAAAGCGCTTGTACCATTAGTAACCGGCGCCGGTAAAAAAATAGTTGTCCTCTCTGCCATGAGCGGCACAACTAACAAACTTGTTGACATTTGCGCGGCATTATACCAAAAGCAACATCAACAGGCCACTTTAATTATAGATGAGTTAGAGTTGATTTATATTAACGAGGCACATACTCTTTACGCGTTGGAAGACTATAAAATAAAAGGCATGGACCTGGTAAAAAATTATTTTAATTACCTGCGCTCTTTTACGTTAGATATGTTTACCGCAAACGAAGAAAAAGCGATTTTGGCACAGGGTGAATTATTAAGCTCTGCTCTCTTCTTTTTTTATTTGCAGGAAACAGGCATTACAGCTGAGCTTTTGTCAGCGCTCAATTTTATGAGGATCGATGAAAATGATGAACCCAATTTATCATATATTGAAAAACATTTAGAAGCAGAGCTTGTCAAATATCCTAATACAAATTTGTTTATTACACAAGGTTACATTTGTCGAAACACTTTTGGAGAGATTGATAATTTAAAGCGCGGAGGCAGCGATTACACAGCCTCTATTATAGGTGCCGCCATTAATGCAAATGAAGTGCAAATATGGACAGATATTGACGGAATGCACAATAACGACCCGCGTATAGTAGCTAAAACGCATGCTATACATGCATTGAGTTTTGATGAGGCGGCAGAGCTTGCGTACTTCGGTGCAAAAATATTACACCCTACCTGTATTCTACCGGCGCAAAAAAGAAATATCCCGGTGTTGCTTAAAAATACTATGCAGCCCAACGCAAAAGGAACATTGATCTCTAATGTTACATCGGGTGAAGGCATTAAAGCGGTAGCTGCTAAAGACGGGATATGCGCCATTAATATTAAAAGCGACCGAATGTTGTTGGCACACGGTTTTTTAAGAGCTGTGTTCGAAATTTTTGAAAGGTATAAGACATCTATTGATATGATTACCACTTCCGAAATTGCGGTATCCTTAACCATTGATAATCCAAAATTTTTAAAAGAGATAACAAAAGAGCTTGGAGAATTTGCAAATGTAGCTGTAGAAGAAGATCAAACTATTATTTGTATTGTAGGTAACATTCCTAAAGATAAGGCCGGGTATGGCTTTAAGGTGTTGGAAGCATTTAAAGACATTCCTTTACGCATGGTTTCTTATGGCGGAAGTGCTAATAACATTAGTGTATTGATAAATTCAAAACATAAAAAGGAAGCGCTGGTGGCGCTGAATGAAAGGCTTTTCGGATACTGAGAAGAAAATTAAGAGACGAAGAGATAAAAGGACGGAAGAGACAGAAGATTAAAGATGTAAGATTTGTGGAGATTTAAGTTCGAAGAATTGATCATAGATATAGATCTTTAGTTATAAATTAAAAAAATAAAATGTTTACAGAAGAAACGATTAAAAAAATACAACACCTAAAAACGCCTTATTATTATTATGATATGGCGCTGTTACAAAAAACGCTCAATGCCATTACAACAGAAAGTGTAAAGTACGGGTATCATATTCATTACGCGTTTAAAGCAAATGCAAATGCAAACATTATACAAGCCATTCATAAAGCGGGGTTTGGCGCCGATTGTGTAAGCGGCAACGAAGTGAAATGTGCCGTAGAAAACGGATTTGACACGAGTAACATTGTGTTTGCCGGTGTTGGTAAAAGTGATGATGAAATAAATTATGCTTTAGATAAAACTATTTTCTGCTTTAATTGTGAAAGCATACAGGAGCTGGAAGTTATAAATGAATTGGCAACCGCGAAAGATAAAATTGCTTCTATTGCCCTGCGCATTAATCCTAACGTAGATGCGCATACGCATAAATACATTACTACCGGCTTAGAAGAAAATAAATTTGGAATTAACCCTTATGAATTTGATGCTGTGATTGAAAAATTAAAGTCACTTCCTAATCTTAAACTGATCGGCCTGCATTTTCACATCGGTTCACAGATTACCGATCTGTCTCCCTTTAAACAGCTGTGTTTAAAGGTAAATAAAATCAATGCTTATTTTTTAAGTAAGGAATATGACCTGCCCATCATTAATGTTGGCGGCGGTGTTGGCATTAACTACCAAGAGCCCGACAACGAAGCTGTGATTGATTTTGCTGCCTACTTTAAGGTGTTTCATGATTTTATGGAGTTGAGAAAAAACCAGCAATTACATTTTGAATTAGGAAGGGCTGTTGTGGCTCAGTGCGGGAGCCTGATCAGTAAAGTGCTCTACATTAAAAACGGTATTAATACCAATTTTGCTATTTTAGATGCAGGCATGACCGAGCTCATAAGGCCTGCGCTATACCAGGCATATCATAAAATAGAAAATATTTCTTCAATATCACCTACACTTATTAAATACGATGTGGTGGGCCCTATTTGCGAAAGCAGCGATTGTTTTGGCAAAGCTGTTGAATTGCCGATTACGCAGCGGGGAGATTTTATTGCCATAAGAAGCGCCGGTGCATACGGTGAGGTAATGGCGAGCAGATATAATTTGAGAGATGAAGTAAGGAGTTATTGCAGTGATGAGTTGTAGCATTTGTTTAGTTTATCTTGTCGTTGCGAACGGAGTGAAGCAATCTCACACACAATAGTTTGTTATATTTATAATTTCTCTATATTTTTTCTTGACGAAAAAAGAAAAATTCCCACACGCTTGCGGACAGTGACAAACGCTGAATGCAAGCTACCCCTCTTTTGCTGCCTAAGCGTGAACCTGCACCGTTCTCCAAAGACCACTGCGCCATTACCAATGTATGAGAGTGCTTATAAAACTTCAGCATACATTCAATTTAAAATCCATTTCTTATAAGTGAATCAAAACTTTCTTTATGCTTCCTATGTGACCATGCGGTTAAAAAATTAATCCTTTTCCCACTTACGTGTCGGTCTGCCCTCTTGTGTTGTGATTTTCCAATGTTCTTTTTTTGCCCGTTTCAATAATTTTACTCTTAAACGTTTAGGATAAAAGTTTTTTGTGATAACACCTACCCTTGACCTTGGTTTAGTAATGCCGATACGGCTTAATATTTCATAAGCGGCTGCAGCGCAACGCATGCCGATAAAGGCATAATCGTAAGGGGATATTAAAAGATATGTTTTCTCTATCTGCTTAACCTTTTCAAGCTGTTGTTTTGTAATAGGAATACTAATAGTAGTGAGCTTTAATTTTCCTGTATCGCCCAACCATACTAAGTTAGTATCAATACGGTACCGGCCTACCCTGTTTTTTTTATGTCCTATAATATGCCATTGATTATTATGTAAACCAAAACTAAAAATGTCACGGTCAACTTCCATGTAAACATGTCCGCCATGAATACCGCCAAAATAGGCGGGTTCCATATGTTTAAAACCATGCTTAGGCTTTGAACCGTATACAAAATGAATCTTAAAATAAAGTGTGTCTTCCGGAAAGGCAACTCCGCTTATAAAAAAAAATAATACGAAACAACTAACCGATAGCCGATGCATTACATCACCCGCAGATTGTCGAGGGTATCTTTAGAATAGAAAAAATTAATGAAGTTGAGTACTGAAAAATGTGGAATTGCATTACCGCCTTTTGAAACATGCGTAGTAGGCATGGTTTTTTCCACCATCATTTTTGGCCTTTCAATGATGCGTGCTTTTACAATCTGCGGATGCTTCACACAGTCTTTAGGTTGCTGTTGTTTAGGCACAGGATGTGTTGGCGTAGTGGCATGCACTTTAAACAAGCAGGCAAATAAGAACACGTATAAAAAAGCTACAGTCTTCATTTTAACAATTTTAGTATACCAAAATTAAACCTTTTTTGGAAATAAACAAATACCTTGAAAAGCTCCTTAATACGTTCAATTTAACCGATCTTGCTCCAGTAATGCCTGCTATGGTGCTGATTTTGCAGGTGATTGAACAAGAGTTGATTCTCGGGACTTTGTAAAACAGGGTCTTCATTTAAAATAGCCTGTGCTGCTGAGCGGGCCAGTTGTAAAATTTGCCCGTCCTGAGCAAGGTCGGCAATTTTCAGATCCAATACGCCGCTTTGCTGTGTCCCGTCTAAATCGCCCGGGCCGCGTAATTTCAGATCCACCTCGCTGATCTCAAAACCATCGTTGGTGCGCACCATGGTTTCCATACGGAGCTTGCTGTCAGCCCCTAATTTATAGGAGGTCATTAAAATACAATATGATTTTTCTGCGCCGCGCCCTACTCTTCCTCTTAACTGGTGTAATTGCGATAAACCGAAACGTTCGGCACTTTCAATAATCATGACACTTGCATTTGGAATATTAACACCCACTTCAATAACTGTGGTAGCTACCATTATTTGCGTTTCATTTTTAATAAAACGTTGCATCTCAAATTCTTTTTGCCGGGATGTTAATTTACCGTGTACAATACTTATTTGGTACTGTGGCTGAGGAAAGTCATTTAACAAGGCATCATAACCGGCCTGTAAGTTTTGAAAGTCCATTTTTTCACTTTCCTGTATTAAAGGATATACCATGTAAATTTGCCTTCCCAAAGCAATTTCCGACTTCATAAAACCTATTAACCGCAAGCGTTGGCTTTCCATAAAATGCATGGTGGTAATCGGTTTTCTACCGGGTGGAAGCTCATCAATCACCGACGTATCAAGGTCACCGTATAAAGTCATTGCTAACGTTCTGGGTATTGGAGTCGCCGTCATAATTAATATATGCGGGGGCTGTGTATTTTTTTTATGCATTTTAGCGCGTTGTTCAACACCAAAGCGATGTTGCTCATCAATAACCACTAAGCCTAAGTTTTTAAAGATCACTACATCTTCGATGAGCGCGTGCGTACCGATCAAAATATTAATCTCGCCCGATTCCAGTTCACTGTGTAATTCCCGGCGGGCCTTTGTTTTTGTAGAACCGGTGAGCAAGGTTACTTTTAAACCGAGCGGCTCTACTAAGTTTGAAATAGTTTCGTAATGCTGTTTTGCTAAAATTTCGGTAGGGGCCATTAAGCAAGACTGGAAACCGTTATCACAAGCCAACAGCATGCACAGTAAAGCAACTAATGTTTTCCCGCTCCCTACATCACCTTGCACCAGCCTGCTCATTTGTTTACCCGAACCCATATCTACACGAATTTCTTTAACCACTCTTTTTTGCGCACCGGTTAATTGAAAGGGCAAATATTTAGTATAGAAATCATTAAAGATATCACCTACTTTATTAAATACAAAGCCTACCGATTCGCTATGCCTTAAATGATTGCTGCGCAATAATTTTAACTGAACAAAAAACAGTTCCTCAAATTTTAAACGATACCGCGCCTTATCCAGTAACAATTTAGAATCGGGAAAATGAACCTGCCTGTAAGCATCCGGCTTTGATATTAATTTAAAATCATCAATAATAGTTTGTGTGAGTGTTTCGGGTATGTTTTGCTCAGTAAGCTGAGACACCAGTGCACGCAAAGTTTTACGAATGCCTTCACTGTCTAAATTTTTATATTTTAATTTTTCGGTACTGTTATAAACCGATTGAAAAGAAGATTGGGAAGCTAATAAGCCGGGCGTTACTACTTCAATATCGGGATGCGGCATATTAAAGCGCCCCATAAAAGAAGTCGGTTTACCGTATATAATATATTCCGTATTCGATTTCAGTTTCTCCGCCATCCATTTTGCCCCTTGAAACCATACCAATTCTATAATTCCCGAAGCATCTTTAAATTTAGCCGTTAACCGCTTGGTACGCTTTTCTCCTACAAACTGAATATCTATAATTTGCCCGCGCAACTGGTAATAAACAGATTCTTCCGTTACTTCCCTCACGGTTTGAAATTGTGTTTTATCAACATACCTGAAAGGGTAATGCGTTAACATATCTTTATAGGTAAAAATAGCCAGCTCGGTTTGTAAAGCCTCTGCCCGCGATTGTCCTATTCCTTTAAGGTAAACGACAGAAATATCTAAAAAGGAATGCGGGCTGCTCATGACAGACAAATTTACTACACCGGGCCTGTTAATACAATTCTTAACACATGAATTGTAAACACTTTTTGTAACTTATTTTTGTAAGATTGAAAGCTTTTGCCTTTATAGCTATTTTATGTTTAAGCCTTACCGGCAAAGCACAGTTTTTGGATACGTTCAAAGTATTTTTACATTCAAAACCAAGTATTGATGCACGGTTAGAATCACGCTATTCTTTTTTTAGTAATGTTGCCACACAAGTATCGGGTGTAAGGCTCGGTTTAAGCTTTAGAAGGAAATTAAGGATTGGTATTGGTTACAGCTGGCTCAATGGCAATGTAAGCGATAAAATTAAAAAATTGAGCCCCACGGGCAGCCCTTTGCTTTTAAATAATTATTTAAAGTTCGGTTACTTGTGTTATTATGCCGATTTTGTATTTTATAAAAATAAACGCTGGCAATTGAGTGTACCTATACAAGTGGGAACAGGCCTGGCATGGTTTCAATATTATGATAACGGGCAAACCGTAAAATCAACTAAACATTTTTTGCTGATCTATGAGCCGGGGATCTCTATTCAGTTTAAAGCTTTTAAATGGTGTGGCTTGGGGTTAGATATAGGCTACAGGTTTGCACTTAAAAACACACATAACGTGGGCGATAAATTAAACTCTTTAACAGTAGCGCCAAAATTACTCATTTGGTTTGATCAGTTGTTTTATACGGCAGCACCAAAATCGAAACTCACTAAACGGTTCGGGCCTGCTTATTGGTAAGCTCATTAATTTGGATTATTATTTCCCTCTTGCTCTTCTGAAAGGTCGGCTAAAAAGAAAAGAATAACCGCGGCAATTATCGGGAGAATGAGGCCGATGAAGAACCATTTAACAGGGCTGAGTACTATACGGCCAGTGAACGACGTTGTAATTAACGGGATGCTGAAGAGTACTAAAAGTTATATCGATATAAAAAAGCAGCTTTTATTGGATAGGTAATTTTAAAACAAAAAAACAAAATCAGTTGGTATGAATGCTACGATTCGTAGCATGCCGCTCTGTTTTTAATTTGTATTTTTACAGTAATGAATGAGAATTTAGACGCCGGTGGCGAAAAACATACCAATACAGACCGGGAGTATGAAAAAGCTTTGAGGCCGGTAGAATTTAACGATTTTAGCGGGCAGGAAGCGGTAGTAGATAATTTACGGATATTTGTACTGGCGGCTAAACAAAGGGAAGAAGCGTTAGACCATGTATTATTGCATGGCCCCCCGGGCTTAGGCAAAACTACTTTAGCTCATATTATTTCGAATGACCTTGGGGTTAATTTAAGAGTAACCAGCGGCCCGGTATTAGATAAGCCCGGAGACCTCGCAGGTTTGTTAACCAATTTAGAACCCTTTGATGTTTTATTTGTAGATGAGATTCACCGCTTAAGTCCTATTGTGGAAGAATATTTATATTCTGCCATGGAAGACTATAAAATTGATATTATGATTGACAGCGGGCCTAACGCGCGCACAGTTCAAATAAAATTAAATCCTTTTACGCTTGTTGGCGCTACTACTCGTAGCGGCTTGCTGACAGCGCCTTTAAGGGCAAGGTTTGGAATTACATCACGCCTTAATTATTATAACAGTAAAGTTTTAACCGGTATTGTGCAACGCAGCTCCGCTATTTTAGGAGTGGAGATTGCCGATGAAGCCGCTTACGAAATTGCGCGCAGAAGCAGGGGAACACCGCGTATAGCAAATGCTCTGTTAAGACGTGTACGTGATTTTGCACAGATAAAAGGTGACGGCACTATTACGATTGATATTGCTACTTACGGTTTAAAAGCATTAAATGTAGATAAAGACGGATTGGATGAAATGGATCACCGGATTTTAATGGCAATTATTGATAAATTTAAAGGAGGGCCTGTAGGCATTACTACTATTAGTACAGCGGTTGGTGAAGAAGCCGGTACGATTGAAGAAGTATACGAGCCGTTTTTAATACAGGAAGGGTATTTAGCTAGAACCCCGAGAGGCAGGGAAGCTACCGAAAAAGCATATAAGCATTTGGGGAAATCGTTCAGAGGCAGATTAGGTGGGCTTTTTGAAGATTAGTTAATAGAAATATTATTTTCAATTAACTTATATAAATAGGGATATGCAGCACTGATAGCTATAAAATAAATGCCAACTACAAACAAAGGTTTATAGGTTTGTGTTTTGTTTTCTGTTATTTTAAAAATCAAATAAGCTCCGATAAGTAAAAATGCTATATCCAGTGATCTTGGAATATTTAAAGCAACTACATCTGTTGCAACCAACAATAGCAAATAAGGTAATATCATGGCCATTAATACCCCTTTATTTTTTATTTCAGCTTTTCTGTAAAATAAATAAACCAAAATAAGGTTAACTATTATTGCTGAAATAATAAATGAGAGTGTTATGATATCCCGATATTTAGGATTTGCAAGTCGTAACCTATCACCTACAAACATTATTAAAAACCAATAAGCTAATGTTATACCTGCAATAGCTAAACCTTTTAAACCATTTTTATAATTCTTCATCTTCTATTTGATTTTAGATTTGCAATTTAGTGGATAGAAACAAGGTATGTATATTAATACTGTCCAACAATTGTTAAAAGCCGGAAAGTACTCATATATAAGCCACAACGTAAGAGCCGGATATATAAAAATTATACCTTAAAAAAACTAAAAGCGTATCTTTACTAATATAAACTACTAATTTATTTTCAATGAATTTCTTATTTGTATGCAGTCGAAATAAATGGAGAAGCCTTACAGCCGAAACTATTTATAAGAATACATCACAGAACCTTGTAAAATCTGCGGGAACTGAGCCTAGCGCGAGAGTTAGAGTTACAGAGAAATTAATCCATTGGGCAGATCTCATTTTTGTAATGGAAAAACATCACCAACAACGTTTGAATGAAAATTTTGAATCTGCTGTTAGCGACAAAGAAATTATTATTCTTAATATCCCTGATGAATACCACTACATGGATCCTGAACTAATAGAGATGCTTAAAAGTTCTGTTGATAGATATCTTGAAAATTAAAATTGCTTACAACCAAACATACACAGCTTATTAAGCAGGAGGCCAAACGGCTCGGCTTTGAGTTTTGCGGAATTTCCAAAGCAGAGTTTTTGGAAGAAGAAGCACCCCGTTTAGAAAAATGGCTTGACAAAGGCATGCACGGCAAAATGGAATACATGGAAAATCATTTTGACAAACGCCTTGACCCTCGACTGTTAGTAGAAGGTGCGCGATCTGTAGTTTCTTTATTATATAATTATTACCCGGAACAAACACAAAACCCGGAGGCGCCAAAAATTTCCAAATATGCTTACGGAAAGGATTACCATGAAGTTATTAAAGAAAAGTTAAAGGAGTTTTTAAATATACTGAAAGAAAAAATAGGTGATGTTAACGGCCGGGCTTTTGTTGACAGTGCACCGGTATTAGATAAAGCATGGGCAAAGAAAAGCGGCATCGGTTGGATCGGAAAAAATGCCAATTTAATTAATAAGGACCGTGGCTCTTTCTTTTTTATTGCCGAACTGATTATTGACATTGACCTGGAATATGACGGGCCTATAAAAGATTATTGCGGCACCTGTACCCGCTGTATTGATGCATGCCCTACGGAGGCCATTGTGGAACCTTTTGTAGTAGACGGCAGTAAATGCATCAGCTATTTTACCATTGAATTGAAAGACACTATTCCTAACGAGTTTAAAAATAAGTTCAATGACTGGGCTTTTGGTTGTGATGTATGCCAAGACGTATGCCCATGGAATAAGTTTAGCATGCCGCATAGTGAACCGCAGTTCAATAATAAAACCGGTTTATTGGATTATTCTTCGAAAGACTGGAACGAAATAACGGAAGAGGTATTTGGAAACGTATTTAAAAACAGCCCGGTAAAACGCACTAAGTACAAGGGTTTGAAACGAAATTTAGAATTTATTAGGAAGAGGTAAGAGACATGAGATGTGAGATTTGAGATGTAAGATGTAAGATGTGAGATTTGGTTTAATTTAAATACGATATGAATCTCGCTGAATAAAGAAACATCCGTAAGACGCAAAAGATAAGATATGAGATTTGGTTTAGTTTAGATACAAGTGAATCTTTGCTGTTAATAGTATATCCTGCCCCGCCGAGAGGGCAACGCATCCGGAAAATTAACCGGTATGCTAAATTATTTTCGCGTCAACTGTTATTGCGCACCGAACCTGAAACCTAAGGTTGGCCTTTGTGAGCCTTCTACCGTAAAATGTTTTACATCTTCCAGCGTTAATATTGAAAGATCTTCCGGTTTACGTTCGCTGCTTGGTATAGACGCCATTCGCAAATTTTGTTTCATGACACATTCACCGACTGTTTGCCTAACGGTTCGCGCATTACCGAAAAATTTATCTTTTTTAGCAGCCAAATCTTTAAAGTAATTCGTTAAATGGGTCAATGCTTCTTCATTGGGAATTAAGCCTTCTTTTTTTAGTAAATTTTGCGCTATAACAACTAATTGTTCCGGCTCGTAATCGTGAAACGCATAGGTTTTATCAAACCGTGATTTTAAGCCCGGGTTCATCTCTACAAAGTGATGCATGTTTTCGGGATAGCCTGCTACTATAACGCCAAACTGCCCACGCTTATCTTCCATTTGTTTTAGTATCACTTCAATGGCTTCTTGTCCAAAACCACTGCCTTCCGCCAAGGCATAAGCTTCATCAATAAACAAGATGCCGCCCATAGCCGCGTCAATTTTTTCGCGTGTTTTAATAGCGGTTTGCCCTGTATAGCCCGCAATCAATCCTTCCCTGTCTACTTCTATCACATGGCCTCGTTCCAATAAGCCCAACGACTTATAAATTTTTGAAATGATACGCGCCAGGGTTGTTTTTCCTGTACCCGGGTTACCGGTAAATACAGAATGAAGAGAAAATTTATTGACCACATCCTTTCCTATTTCGTTATAAAAGCGGATCAGTTTTACCAGTTCATTCACATCCTGTTTAATGTTATCCATCCCCACCAATTCGTTCAATTCCGCTAATGCCAATTGCAATTCTTTTTCGTTGACAAATAATTTCAGTTTTTTCTTTTCACCTGAAACAAATACATTTTTGAGATCAGCTAATGTAATGGTTGACAGGTCTTCTTTCGTCAACGCATCCATGTTTTCTGATTTCATTAAACGCAAGCCCATATCCTGCTTTGCTTCTTCAATAACACCATTTACAAAACGCGCGTTACCAAAACTGTTATCGCGTTTACGGTAAGCTTCTGTAAGCTGTTCTTTCAAATACTCCTGCGCTTCGGGAGCAATGGTTAATTGCTTATGTTCGGCAGTATATAAAGAAATTTGATAAAGCTCATCCGGCAGGTAATCATCGAAGTGAAAATACTGTGAAAACCGTGATTTAAGCCCCGGGTTACTGTCAATAAATGTATCCATTACTTTAGGGTAACCCGCAACTATAATAGCAATATCACCAATGCCGTCACTCATTTCCTTTATTAAAATTTCAATGACCTCTTTACCGAAATCTTTACTGTCTTCCCCTGAACGCGCTAAGGAATAGGCTTCGTCAATAAATAAAATTCCGCCGCGGGCTTCATCAATCGCTTTTTTTACTTTTGGCGCCGTTTGTCCAATATATTCTCCCACCAATATAGAACGGTCTACTTCATATACATGTCCTTTAGTAAGCAGCCCCATTTTTTGATAAATCTTACCGAGCTTTTTTACAACCGTTGTTTTTCCTGTTCCGGGATTGCCTGTAAACACGGAGTGTAAAGACATGGTTGAACCGTCATCAAATCCTTTTTCTTTACGAAGCTTTGTAAAATTTAAATACGTAATATTTTCGTGAATGCTTTTTTTAACACCCTCCAACCCTATCAGGTCATCTATTTCTTTCAGTAATTCATCCAACGATTTTTCAGGAGCAACAACGGTATTGCCGGTTGTGGTGGTGGTGTTACCTGAATTAATAGCTAACGTTTGGTTGATGTTGCTTATCAATGTTAATTCGCCTTCTTCTTCGGCATCCTTGCATTCAAAGGAAACTGCGCCGATCAATGTATCCATAAACACTACTTCTAATGTATACTGGTCGTCTTTCCATGAACCTGCCACATCGTTTCCCCATCCAAGATCCAATGTGTAGCTGTAATCTTTTTTATCCGCATCAATGTAACCTGTTTTTTGCTGATGCGCTTTGTGTTGTCCTGCATCATCTACATAATTCAGGAAAACTTCGTAGTTAAAAGACACATTGGTGCTTACTTTAATTTTAACTTCTGCCCAAATATATTGTGTGGTTTCTTTGCTGAATGTTTTAAGGTATTTCCGTTGGCGTTGGTTCCAGCCATCCACATTACCATGGTACAATTTTACATGTTCAATGGTAAAATAAGGATTAATATTAGCGGTTACCAGGCCTACATCTTCTACATAAAACCGTTGCGAACCTATTTTTACACCATCAATTGCAGCCACCCATTCATAGGTTCCTTTTTTCCAAAAGGAGCTAATTAAAGGGGTTCCCCAGCCATCGCGAACGTAAACGATATTATCGTCTTTACTCACTTTCAGTTCAGAATCGAGTGTGCAAATAATTTTATTACAGGCAGGTACTATTTCCTCACAGGTTACTACCGCTTTACCGGTCCAATCTTCTTCATCAAACAATTTATTATATAAAGCTAATTCAAAACGAAGGTACGTTGTTTCTGCTTTATCAAATATGGTACGGTATCTTTTAGTTGAATTCGCCATCCATTCGTCAGAAGAATAAGCTGAAAGGCCTTTAAATTTAAAACGTTTTTCCATCACTAAAACTATTTATTGTTAGTAGTTATTTTTTAGTTGCAGCTGCCATTTCCAGGAGCTCAACATCATATCATCCAAATTATATTTTGGTTCCCATTGAAGCTCACGCTTTGCAAAGTCATTGTTTGCGTAAATATTTATAACATCACCCGCCCTACGAGGACCTATCTCATAATTTAATTTTTCGCCGCTCACTTTTTCAAAAGAATGGATAGCTTCTAAAACACTTACCCCGTTTCCTGTGCCTAAATTAAATACAGAACATTCTTTTTTTTGTTTACCGGCAATCAGGTAATTCATTGCTTTTACATGCGCATCGGCTATATCGCTTACGTGCACATAATCTCTTATACATGAACCGTCTCTTGTATCATAATCGCCGCCAAACACAGTCAGTTTTGGTAAAAGCCCTGCCGCCGTAAGTGTAATATACGGCACTAAGTTATCAGGTTTTGAATTTGATAACTCACCGTTTAAAGCAGAAACATGCGCGCCTACAGGATTAAAATAACGTAATAACACTGATTTAAAAGCAGGGTCGCTTTTAGTAAAGTTAAATACTATATCTTCTCCCATCTGCTTGGTTTGCGCATAAGGAGATTCAGCAGCTGAAAAAGGGGTTTGTTCTGTAACAGGCAATTTATCTACATTACCGTATACGGAACAGGAAGAAGAAAAAATAAAGTTCGGAATTTGTTTGGCCTTACAAATCTTTAAGATGTTAATTAAAGACCCTAAATTATTGTGATAATATAACAAGGGATCAGCGACAGATTGCGGTACTGACTTAAAAGCCGCAAAATGAATAATGCCTATCGGATTTTTAATGGCGTTTACGGCAAACTCCAACGTTTCGAAATTTGAAATATCAACATTAAAATTTTTAACGCGTTTACCGGTAATCGCTTCTATCCTGTCGAATGTTTTAACTGTTGAATTAGAAAAATTGTCGACTGATACAACATTATAGTCTGTTTGTTTTAATAATTCGATGATCGTATGTGAACCTATATAGCCTGCCCCGCCGGTAACAATTATTGTTTGCATAATGATAGAAATTTGTACTATTAAATATAAAAAAAAATTGTGTGATAGCGATTATTCTCCTATATTTATTTTACAGAATGGGTTCTCTCAGAAATAATCTTTTTAAGGTTTTATATAAATGCGGAATCGGGGATTATCTTCTTTTCTTAAACCGCAAAAAACAAAGGATCCCGGTACTTGTTTTTCACAAAATTATCCCTGAATACGACGAAGTGTGGCCGGGGATACATCCGAAATTATTTGAAAAAATCATTACATTATTAAATAAACATTATACTATTTTACCCCTGACCGATTTGTACGCTAAGCAGCCGGAAGAATTAATAAATGCCTGTTTTGTGACATTTGACGACGGCTATAAGGACTTTTTAGATTACGCCTATCCAATTTTAAAAAAAAGTAATATACCCTCCACTTTATTTGTTTTACCCACAGATATTATAAATAAGGGGCATATATGGACGTCAACGATTGTGTTTTTTGTTAAGCATTATTCATTTAATGAGATCAACGCTTTTTTTAAAGAAAAAAGTATTATTATTACTTATAGCAATATTTATAGTGGTTTTAAACTCAATTTAGATATTACGATACGCTTGTGTGATATGGCTCATTCGGAAAGATCGGTGATCATTGAAGAGCTGCAAAGCAAGTTTGTGACGGATAACCGCATTATTGAGCATGAGTTATTATCATTTGACGAATTAAAAAAATTGGATAAAGCTCTTGTTACTACTGCTTCACATAGTTTAACGCATCCAAGCTTTAAAAAAGAAACGGATCCTCTTTTTATAGAAAAGGAACTGCGTGATTCAAAAGATATTATTGAAAGGGAACTACAGACTCGTGTAGAAATATTTGCTTTCCCGTTCGCAAAATGGAACGATGTATCTTTAGCCTATGCTCAACGGCTTTATAAAATAAGTTTTACGAGGATCAATGACCTTGTAAATCTTAAAAAAATAAACAGGGAAAAAGAATATATGTATAATCTCCCCCGTTTTAATATACATCATGATACTGCTGAAGAAGTGTTTTTCCTGATCAACGGATTTCACAATAAATTATACAAGTAGTTTCTTACAGGTTACAAAAATCCAGTCGTCTAACGTTTCAGCGTCACTCACTCTACTTTTTTTAGAATACAGATTGATGTTACAAAAATGATGCTCGCCTAATTGTTGCTGTATAAATTCGGGGCTTGTATAAAAGGTCATTAGGCCATAATTATGGGCACTGTCGTTAATGATGGAGTAATGCTTTTCACGCGTTTCTTTAGTTCTATTTATTAAATGTCTGCCATAAAATGGCATCAACTTAATAAATGTTTTTATTCTTGTAGCCGAGCTGTCACTCTTATTCCCCCAAGGGTTTTTATTAAAGGAAGGGTGAAGCATATTATGAGTGGAAAAAAAGAAAATTCCGCCCGGCTTAAGAACGCGGTATATTTCCTCTAATATTTTTTCTCTATCTTGTAAATTTACATAATCAATGCCATTGAATGAAAAGTTAACAAAATCGAATGTGTTTGCTTCAAAAGCCTCTAGGTTTCCGGCATCCATTAAGCGAAGGTCGGCTTCAGGATAAAAACCCTTTAACTTATTTATAAAGCCCTCTGAGTAATCAATGCCTATATATGCCTTACATTTATTTATCAGGTACCGGGTAGTTCGGCCGCCGCCAATACCAATATCTAAAAGGGTTCCGGGCTTAATTACAAATTCATTGGTTTTAAAAATATATTCTTCTATGGGTATAATTGAATCTAAGCGGCCATACCATTTTAATACATTTTTAGAATTATAGGTCTTTAAGTTAGGGTCTTTCATCTTAGTTTTTTAAGAAACCTCAATACTATATTATTATAAATAACGCCGCTGTACTCTTTTACTTTATAGGTTGTAAATTGCTCCTTAAACTTATTAATGTTTAAAAGCTCCTGATCACTGTTACCGTTATACCAACCGCAAAAATCATAACTCTTCACCGCCTGCTTTTTAAACTCCAGTATATCAAGCCAATGTAAGGTGCGGTGCGCCCTTCCGAAGTGAGAATTATTAAATGAAGAAGACACGTGCTTAAATGTAAAAGAATATAAGTTAGTAGCTCTTTGTTTTGTTAAGCGATAAAAATTAATACATACATATTGACTGTCCTGTTTAATGTAAGACACCGCTAAAATGCCATGAGCATTGTAGGCTTTTAAACGAAAGGCTTCCGCTTTCCGGATATTTTTACGAGAAGCGAACACATTAAACAGGTTAATATAATTTTTTAATTCTTTATCGGGCAAATTCATCAAAATTTTATGCTCAAAGTGTTGATGGTTCATGAAAGATGAAATTTCTGCGCGGGTGCGATGGTAAATACCGTCCCATATCGTTTCTTTTGTATGATAAAGATCAATCAACAGAGTATAAAACTCATTAAGACTGTTACCAATGTTTACAGGGCTTTGTATAAAGTAATTAATGTCGGCATCCGCTTTCCCCTCAGAACTTGTAAAGCAATCGTTTACAGTGAAACATAACCGTTTATATTTTACATGAAATGATCCGGAGAGTTGCATTATTTGAATTTATATATATATTTTTACGTGGCTATGCAGCAAAGATACTTAGATATATATGATTTACTTTTAAGTCCTTTCTATTTTATACTGATCCTATATATAGCGTATTATTATAAAAATACAAAATTACATATATATCATAAAAAACATTACAAATATTTTTTACCGGCTTTGTTTTGTAAAATATTCGGCAGCATTTGCTTATGCCTCATTTATACTTATTATTATGACGGAGGTGATGTCATTAACTACTTCGTATCAACCAAAACTTTTGTAAATGTTTTATTGGAAGGACATATTGAAAAACTGTTTGATATGTTAGATTATAAAACCAACAATATTAATTACATTTTATCGTCAGGTAATATATACGGAACACTCGAATTTAGTCCAAGCGATTATTACGCGCTATTTACGGTATCTCTTACAATTCCTATTTGCTTAATAGCTTGCAAAAGTTTTATAGTTACATCTATGATATTAGCGAGCTTAAGCTTTATAGGATTATGGAAACTATATGAAGTATTTATTGATCAGTTCCCGCAATTAACAAAGGAATTTGCTTTTGCCATATTTTTCATCCCCTCGGTTTTTTTCTGGGGATCAGGCATTTTAAAAGACACTTATACCTTTAGCGCGGTAGGATTTTATATATATGGCCTTTACAATTACCAAATTCTTAAAAAAAGAAATTTTCAATATTTATTTATGATGATAGGCGCCATCATTATATTTATATATATCAAACCTTATTTCTTTTTCGCATTGCTTCCGGGGTCATTGATATGGATTTTCTTTCATAGGATAAAAAACATGAAAAACCAGCTTTTGGCAGCAATGATTGTTCCTTTATTATTAATAAGCACATTGGGAGCCGTTGTTTTTTTACTTAATAACTTCGGGGAATATTTAGGGGAATACAGTTTAGATAATGTTTTAAATAAGGCCGTTAAAACCCAACAGGACTTGATAAGGGAACAATATGGAGGGAACAGTTATAATATCGGCGAATTTGAACCCACTATTTCAGGCATTTTAATGAAGATACCGGCAGCCCTCAATCTTGCCCTATTCAGACCCTATATTTGGGATGCAAGAAATCCTGTGATGCTTTTATCGGGTGTTGAAAATTTATTTATGTTGTCATTCAGTTTATATATTTTAATTAAAGTGAAATTTTCTACTTTAATTAAATCGATATTCAGCCATCCGTTACTTATTTTCTCAATACTATTTGCGCTTTTCTTTGCTTTTTCAGTTGGGCTCACAACGGCTAACTACGGGGCCTTGGCACGACTCAAAATACCGTGTATTCCTTTTTACCTTTGCTCTTTGTTTATATTATACAATCTTAATAAAGGAAGTTTTAAACGTAAATAGCACTGTAAATAGCATTGGCGATAGAATAATTCCGGTGTTTTTCGGCAACAGCTCTTATTTTATTATGTATGGAACCGGTTTTTAAAAGCTCATCTATTTTTTTTACCGCGTTTAAGTATTCTTTAACCGTCAAATTTTTTAATACGTATCCTATATTATATTCTTCAATTAAATCACTGTCAACGGATATATCCTTAGTAATGACAACGGGCAATCCCATGGCCCAATACTCTCCATTTTTTATGGGTGTGCAATATTTTTTAGTAGGAACGGGCTTTACGGGGCATATTCCAAAATTACTTAAGGCCATATATGAGGGAACTATATTATGAGGTACAAATTTTTTAATAATAGTTTGAAAAGGCAACCCTGATCCTTCACAAAATTTAAGAATCTCATCATCAGATTGGTTAGTCAATAGCAGTACCTTAAATTTTTCTCCCCAAAACGATCTTGCAACAGCGAAAAAATCAAATACTTCACCGGATAAATAAATGTCACCAAATTTTCCCGCGTACATACAAACAACAGATATTTCATCAATTCCGGGAATCAATAATGAGGAATCAATACCTGATGGATCAAATAAATTCAGATCAACACACGCGGGCTTAACAAAATAATTTTCTTTTGAAATACCGTATACGCTTTTGGAATATAAAATCATTCCCTGCGCGGCACAAATGACATGTTTTGCTCTTTTCAATTGCAATTTTTCAAGTATAAATAAAAGCCTGTACGCCAACCCTGTTTTCTGCCATGTACCTGTTTCCAACATGCTTTCGGCATGCGGCTCAAAACTATCCAATATTAGAGGCCTTCCCGTTAAACGCGATAATACATACCCAATTGCTCCGCCGGGGGTGCACCAAGCGTGAATAAC
The DNA here is from genome assembly GCA_025362395.1 of Bacteroidota bacterium. GTDB lineage: Bacteria > Bacteroidota > Bacteroidia > B-17B0 > Aurantibacillaceae > UBA4416. The sequence continues at coordinate 54,666 of JANYGK010000037.1, read as the reverse complement.
GTCTACCTTTTTTCTATAAATAAAGTTTGCCAAGTAAAGCAAAATACCAAACATTTTTACGAACATATTAAATCCGAAGGGGCTGTAAGTAAAATTTATCAGTTGAATGTTTTTCTGTTTTAACTCCTTGTAATTAGCTTCGTATTCATTTAAAGCTGTTTCGGATTTTGCCGTAAGGGTCAATAAATAAATAGTACTGTCGTTTGAAAGTTTACTTTTAATAATATCAATGTAAGGTAACGTATAGGTCTTTATCAGAGCACTGTTATAACTCCAATACGTTACTATTAAAATATTTTTTTTGGTATTCACAATAAATGTTTAATGATTGCAAAGAAGCGTCTTTTTAAAACAAACAATGGGTTATTGAGTAAGCTTATTAAAAGGTATTTAACGGCAATTACCCTGTTATTTTTTGTCATGGCAATATGCAGGGCAGCGTAAGAATAAATGCCCATTAAAAAAATTCTTTTATTTATGAAAGAACTACTAATAATATTATGTGAATTAAGAATATGGGATTTAAAGTGAAGTATTTTATCATTGAATTGTGTTGCATCATAATTTAAAACGCTTCTGCCTCCATGGTTAACCATAATAATTGAATTACCGGGAAAGCAATGCAGCTTATTCTCTGAAATTATTCTTAGCCACAATTCCCAATCCTCAAACAAAATAAGACCTTTATCAATATCAAAATAATGTTTTTTAAATACGTTTCTATTTACGATAACAGAACTGCAACCCAAAAAATTACCGTAAACCAATTTTTTATAATTAAAAAAACCGGTAATTCCATAAGCGTATAAAGACGTTTGATCGGGGTTTAATATTTGATAACCTGCAAAAATAAATTGAGGAACCGGTTGAGTTTTTTTAATAAATTCACATATAGACATTAAATGATCTTCTTTCATTTTATCGTCTGAATCTAAAAAAATAAGGTATTCTCCTTTTGCCTTGTCCGCTCCGTAGTTTCTCGCGATACTTCTTTCTTCGTTAGCTTTATAAAAGTACTTTACTTTATCATTTCCTAAATTCTCAACAGCCTCTCTTGTTTGATCAGTGCTTCCGTCATCAATTATTAAAACTTCATAATCGGTATAGGATTGGGCCAATACAGTTAAAATGGTTTCTTTAAGAATTGAAGCCCTATTATACGTTGGTATGATGATAGAAAATAACATAATTATTTTAAAAGTGACCTGATAAATTTAAATGCAAACTTCGGAATAAATTTCAATCTATTGTTGTATTTTTTGTAACCATTTAGCGTATAAAAAGCATTGGCATTAGTCTTTAAATAACTACTTATTACCGCGCATATTTTTTTATTAAATTCCCTATAGCTGTAATGGTAACAAATATTTAAATGTTGCAAAAAAATACACTCCAATTCATTATCGGTAAATGTTAAAACAGTTGCGTAACGGGTGCATGCCGGCTTTTGAAGTAAGCCGAATTGAATCAGCGTTTCTATATACTTTTGTCCTCCCGACACACTATTAAAAAAATTACCGACCACAAATGTCCATTCTTTTAAAAAAGCGCCGTGCTCGTTGGATTTAGAAGATTTATGCAATCTGTAATGCGAAAAGATCTCATTGCTTCTTTTTATGTTGCCACCCTTCAATATTATTTTTATGATCAGTTCGAAGTCCATTGCATAATGCAACGCATTATTTACCGGCAATACTTTTTTTAAAACTTCTGTTTTAATAAAACAAGAAGGCTGTGGAAACCTCATGAATGGAAAATAGTCATATAAAGGAATATCATATTCAAGACCGATCACTTTTTCTTTTACCGACTGACCAAATAATATAGATTTACCATGTAAAATAGAAAGATACGGTGTCGATACAAATTCAGCCGCCACTTTTTGTAATGTTTCCTGCTCATAATAATCATCACTGTTAAGCCATGTCATAATATCTCCCGTAGCACGGTTAAATCCTTTATTGATGGCCTCACTCTGACCACTGTCTTCTTCGCTGACCCAATAAGTAATATGGGTTTCGTATTTTTTAATGATGTTAACTGTTTGATCTTTACTGCCCCCATCAATAACAATAATTTCTAAGTTTGGGTAATTTTGCCTAATCAAAGACATAATGGTTTCTTCAATAAATTCTCCCTGGTTAAAAGAGGGTATAATAACAGAAATTATAGGGCTATTTGGGATCATTTACGAACAACAGAATATTTATGCTTAAGCTTTAAAAATAATTTCTCAAAATAAGTATAGCTTACATAGTTTATTGCAATATTAAAAGCAAGAAAATTACGCATTCCATATAAAAAATAAAACTCTTTTTTTGATCTATTCGAAAAAATAATCTTTATTTTTTAGGAAATTGATTACTTATTAAATGTAAGCAATATAAGCCATAAGAGATGATTATGGTTCTAAAAATAATTCGTTTTAGGTGTATGAATATTCATTTTTTGTAAAATAGCAAATTTGGCTTCAGCTACTGTTTATAGTGTGTAAACAGTAACATATTTATTTTTTAATTGTAAAATTTTCTTCTCAAAATACCTGTAGCTGATCATGCACATCAGGATGCTGATGCCAAAGCATACAATAAGTTCGGCAAAAAATACGATCGGGGAAGATTGTTTATAATGTAACATACTATTCAGTTTTTGTACTATTACTATACTGTATAAATGCAGGCAATATAGCCCGTAAGAAATAATTCCTATACCGCTTAATAACTTAATCTTTCCAAGCTTTAAAAATGAATCGCAGGCGAAGCACTGCTCACCTATTATAAAAACAAAACACAACGATAAGATAAAACGTTCTGTGACGATAGTAAACGCATTAAGAGGGGCCCATACTTCATAAAAGAAAATCAATAAAAATAAAATAATATATACGCCATATATAAAAATACGTTTACATGATTGAAGCTTAAAGAACAAAGATGTTTTAAAAATAGCCGCATAAGCCAGCAGGCTGCCGGTAGCCAAATCAGACATTACGCTGAATGTATGAAGATAAAGTACTGCTTCGTTGTTTTGATATAAAAAACGGAAAAGAAGCGAGCTAAAAATGATCCCTATAAATAAAGGCAGATACCATTTTTTATTGACGATTGATAGAATGACAGGCCAAAATAAATAAAACTGTTCTTCAACCGCCACAGACCATAAAACACCTAAGTTATCATTGCCAATGCCGACGAAGCCTGAACGAATACGGTCAAAATTGCCTAAAAACCCAATATAATAAGCAAGATGATCTTTTAATGTTGATATATGGAACTCATGCGTAATTAAAGGATAAACAAAAAAACCCATTATTAAAACAAGTATGTAAAGCGGCCAAATCCTTAAAACACGACGCATATAAAAAAACAAAATATTTATTTTACCTGTCTCTTCCTTTTCAGTGAGTAATAAATAGGTTATTAAAAATCCGCTGAGTACAAAAAACAAATTCACCCCTAAGTGGCCTTTCATAATCAAACTAGTAACCATTCCGTTTTTAGAACCGTTACTCATGTAACCGAAAAAATGGTAAAGAAATACTATAATAAAAGCTATTCCTCTTAGAGCATTAAGGTTTTCAAAATATACAGTTTTTGTTTTTTTCACCATTAATTACTAAAAGCTTGCTTAAAATCATTTATACTAATTTTTGTTGCAAGGTCTTTTATCATATATAAAGGCACAGTGCCATAAAAAGAAGCCCACATACTATAAGTACTTGGCGGCCCTACAATATAACTGCAATGCGCAAGGCAATACATGTCCAATAATTCATGACCCGGAGCATAGGTGATTTTTAAATTCTTGCCGGCTTCTCCCAAATCAATTGTTTCGTTGGAACAGATCAGAAAGTGAGGATTATTAGATTTAAATAATACGGCTACTTGTTTAATAACATTTATATATTCGTCAACGGTATAATAATATTTCCCGTCTTCAAACGTTTTATAATCACCGCGCCTGATATGTATGCCAACGATACATTCATTATTACCTGGAAAATGATTGTTGAAAAAGGAAGTCAGTTTGTTTTTATAAATTTCAGCAGGCGCAAAAAAATCTTTTATTTCTTTACTGTGTTTTTTGAAAAGCCTATCAGATCGGAACAGCCAACCTTGTACAAAACATAGGGTACTCCTTAATGCAACTGCATCTTCAAGATCTGCTGTTTCACCCCAATCAAGCGCCATTACATTTAAGAACCGATTTTTAACTTTAAGTTTAACTAAAATTCTGGCAAAAAAATAACAACAGGTATAAAAGAGTTTATTACCTGTTATTGAAGGTTGGGAGGTTATTGAAAAATAAGCGCGATAGCTATAAAATGAAGGATTGAGAACAGCGACATTAGTTTCTATACCAAATGCCAAAAAATGAGCATATATAAATAATAGGTTACCCAACTGCCCCGGCTTATTGGAAATAATAATCATTTTTTACTGAATACCGGTATAAAGGAAAAGATGTAATAGAAAAACGCCCATCCCTAAAAGTAAGGATTATAACTATATGAAGTGTGTTGAGCCCGTAATTTTGATGCGTTAAATTCTACACCCAAGTACGCTTGAATTTGAATAATTTTTTAATAAGTGCTCCAATACCTTGCGTTTCAGCGCTCTTTTTGATTCCTAAAAAACAACTGTAAGCCCGCTTAATAAACCATGTAAATTTAATGTCATTTTCGCAGCGTATTCCGTAATGGTTTATTACTAATGAATCACATCCCTTTTTATATTCAGGGATGTAGAAACGCCATATTTTTTTCACGGTGATTAAATGGTAATACATAAATTCTTCGTTATTTTTAAGGTCGGTTAACCGGCCGTTTTTATACGTATAATTTATAGGCTGAGGGTGTTCCCTTATAATATCTTTGAAATGCGCTCTAAGCTCTCCTTTGGATTCTGAATTTTTTATAATATCAAACATACTTACCGGTAATCCTTTCCTATTAAGTTCTTCAAAAGAAAGCAGCTCGCCGTTCCAACGGTGACAACACTCTTCAAACGCAAAATAAGTTGGGTCATTAAGCAAACCAATAATTCCCGGAAATCGATTATACAAATGATTACAGAGTTCATTATTTTTAAACAATGTAAAATGCCCGGTAGTCCACAATTCTTTAGTTGTAATTACATCATAGGTTTGCAAAACTTCGTCGCTTAAAAAGTGGCGAAGATTTCCCCATATAATGTCCAGGTCGCACCAGCCCCAGCGATCATAATTTTTTAACCGATCCTTGAAAACAGCTCCGAACAAAGGCTTCAATTCGTTAATTTTCCACGCACTTGACAGGCTAATGTATACACCGAGTTTTTCGGAAACATGGTTATTAAGTTCAATAAGATCCATTTTAAGATAGTGAACATTTTCATCGCTAAAGTTTTTCCGGATATGATCGTTGATAACTATAAAATCAATACTCGTATTTTGTTTGCACGAGGCAACAAAATAGCCGAAATAATTTGGCAGAGGCCCCATATAGCAGGTTATTAAACAAATGCTCTGCATACGCCTCAGCTTTATACCGTTTTATTTTTAAATAACACATCTGCCATAAAAATCTCCTGTCCCAGAGGCATCTTATAAGGGAAAGCACACACCTCATAATTTTGGTCACCCATAAAACCGGCTACTTCTGAAAATAAAGGTTGCCCGATATGCCGTTCGATAAAACTTACTTCCAGAATAATATATTTACAATATTTCATGCAGTTAACAGCGCCTTTAAGCGCTTCCAGTTCATAACCTTCCACATCCAGTTTCATAAGATCAGGCAAAGGCAGTTTATGTTCAGCAACATAATCGTCCAGTTTTACCATTTGTACTTCCAGCTCACCCACTTTTTTTTCATTGGGAAACATTTTCAATAAATTTTCTGATACTTCCAAAAAACTGGAAGAATGCCCGGCAAAATTAAATGTGGCTTTTTTAGTTTCAGCTCCAACGCCTACTTTATGAAGCGTTATGTTAGTCATTTTACCGGTGGTTTGAATATAATTTTCCTGGTAAACCGGGATTGGTTCAAATGCATGGATAGCAGTTCCCGGAATAATAGTGTCCGCTAAAACAGACCAAGTACCCATGTTTGCCCCCAAATCGTACATGGTTTTTATAGCTGATTTCTCTTTGGCTAATTCCAAAAACTCTATAGAAGTGATCTGCGAATCCTGCAATGTTGAAGCGGGCGTATATTTCAGTTTGGAAAAACGACGTTTATCGATAGACATTTCGGCCAACCGTTCAAGTACAAGTCGCGGATTATATAATAGCTCTTTTCTCATGATGAGTATGTTGGTTTCATAAATTCAATTGCTTTTTGCAGGTCCTCCATATTTACAGTGATGTTAAAATTATTGGCTGCTTTTGCCTGTTCTACACTTTTACAGGCAAGGTAACTATAGTTAAGCTTACATACGTTTGAAATCAGGAAATACATATTATTAATCCTGTCTGTCTCACTTCTCAATTCTAATACAGCCGTGCCCTCTTCCGCAAACATAAGCATTGTTAGAGCAGCTCCGTGTATGCTAATAATATTCAGGGCACTTTTTACAATTTTAATCTGCTCCGTAAAACTATGATCTTCCATATACACTACCTCAAAATCATACTTATTAAGAAGTTCAACCACATCGCTTTCATTTTCAACAAATCGCCGGTTAGCCTTTGCCCTGCTGATATAAATATTTTTACCGCGCAGTTCAGGCGACTCTATCTGTGAGTTTATAATACTTTTGAGTTTTTTAATATTATCGGGATGAAAATTCCCTGTATCACCAATATGTGAAGGAAAATACAATTCATTAAAGTAAGTCAGTGTATCGTTTTCCAAATAATGATACGATGTTACATTGAAAAAATTTAAAGATTGGGAATATATATTTTGTTCTTTAAAATAGGAAGGAACTATCACCGTATATTCACTTAACCTGTCGTTAACTTCCGCTAAACGTGTTAACCCGTCGCAGATCCAGTGAGCAAAACCGTTAGGGCCGCTGTAATTATCAAATATAATAATTGCTTTATTGCCTGTATACTTTAGCTTTCTGAATTTTAAAAATGACTTTAAAAAGTACTTAAGCTTGTATTTTTTAAAGTCCAGATCGTAGCAAATAATATTTTCTTTTTCCGCAACTAAATTTTTATAGATAACCCCTAAATTAGTAACAAAAACATTCTTTAAGATATATAAGCCGCTTTGCGGTAAATGTATTGTCAGATCATTCTCAAAAAGATTTGAATCTTTTTCTTTAAAATTAGCGGGTACCTGATTTTGAATGACCGTGCCATTATAAAATATTTTTAAGAGTTTTCCTTTCATTTCATTTACTAAGGCTTTCAGAAAATTTACAGATGTACCTTGTCTTTTAATAGTGAAGTAAATAATGAGTTGTATCGCCTTAGTTTCTACTTTAACACTAAATTATTACAATCGATACTTTCATTTTTTAAATTTTAAATAATGTAAGAAGCGCGTTTTTAGAATCTTCAATATTCTCATTATAATCTAAAAGAGTCTTTATATTTTTTTTGTCATTTAATTTACTAAGGTGATCCGCGAGTTTCAAATGATCTTTCGGATCAAAAAACAATACGTCATTTTTTATTTGTTCCCTATTTACTTGAATATCACTCACAATTAAAAACTTGTTTAACGTCTTCGCGTCTTCTACAACTGTACTCCAACCTTCAAAAAAGCTCGGTTGAATAATAGCCTTTGCATGTTTCATAAGGTTTACCTGTTCGTTTCTTGAAATAAAACCGGTAAGCAGTATATTTTTTTCTAATTGATGTTCTAAAATAAATGCTTTTAATTCATCAACATACATTTTATTTCTTTCATCGTTATAACGGCCTGTAAAAACTATTTTAATGTTCCTTTTTTCCTTCAATAGCAGGTCAAGCGCTTTAAGAACAACGATATGATTTTTATGCGGCCAAAACTGGTTACATACTATAAAGTAATCACCTGTTATATTAAAGTCAGTTTGTTTATAGTCTTGTTCTTTTTCAAGCAAGGACACAAAATTATATACGTGTTTATTAGCGTTACTGTCGGGGTAAAATGTATTGAAATGATCTTTTGAATCATAACTTGAAAACACCACGTCTTTACCAAACGAAGCAATGTTTTGAAAGGTGACATCTCTGCTTTTCAATTCCTGATCTGAAAAAAGATCCGGTAAAAATTTATGTTGAAAATCATACAACCAGTATAATACTTTACAATTTAACTTTGTATGTGCAGGATCATAAGCAATGAGCGGGTACAGCACATCTAACTTCAAAGCGTTGATATCTGCGACAAAACGATTCCCGAAAAATTTGTAAAAAAGTCTGTAAAAAAACGGTTTCTGATCGAGGTAATAAATCTCTACATTGTGTTTGGGCAAATCGTTGAGTACTTCAGAGGGTGTGGAGGCATTGACAATAGCCACTACCTGTATGTTTTTTGCAACTTCGATCCTGCTTAACAATTTAATAATGTTGAGCGAATAATATAAGCCTCCCGCCCAACCATAATCACCTGTTAATATAATCCCGATCCTCATTAAACCTGATTATTTTTTACCGAATTAAAGTATGTATTTAATCCGTCATCCAATTTAATTTTTGGTGAAAAGCCCAATGCATTTATTTTATCGGTAGCTGCTTTCCAGTTAAGTGGGTAACCTTCAAATTGTTGTTGGTTAAAGCGGATCTCCCCTTTATAATCGCATATAGCTGCAAATAACCCGGCAGTTGTGTCAATAAAGGATTCTTCTCCGCTACTGAGGTTATAAATTTCACCTGTAAACTTCCCTTTCCTGATCAACACATCAAATGCTTCAACAATATCTGAAATAAAAATAAAATCACGCGATTCTTTCCCGGTGCCCGTAAGTTCTATATACTCCTTTCCGGAATTAAATTTGATGTACAGATCATAAAAAAACTGACGGTTTAACTGCGGTCCGTATGCCGAAAAAATGCGCACACTAAGTCCCTGTAAGCCATAAAAATTACAGTAGTTGCTTATTAACTGCTCGCTTAATAATTTATGCAGTCCATACGGAGATAAAGGATGTGTCGGGTCTGTTTCTTTTACCGGAAGCGATATTGGATTTCCATAAACTGCGGCACTCGAAAGATTAATTAATTTAGCAGCCGGTAAATGTTTTCGTATCGCATCTAAAATTTGTTGAACCAACATTGTGTTCAATTCAAAATCAAGCGCAGGATCATTAAAACTTTGTAATACATTGGAAGACCCTGCACAATTAATAATAACATCAAATTTATTTTTAGATATTAATTCTTCAACTTCTTTAAAACCGTTGATCTGCAAAATATTTTTTTCTACATTGCCTATGGCATCAATACCGGTTACAGTATATTTTTTTGAAAAATAGTCTAAGGTCGCATTACCTATAAATCCTGAAGCGCCAATAATAAGAAGTTTCATTTAAAAATACATTATTCTTTTACACTTTTTACTACCCTTGCGGGGTTCCCTGCTGCTACCGACCAATCGGGAACATCCTGCGTTACAATACTCCCCGCGCCAATAACCGCTCCTTCGCCTATAGTTACACCTTTTAAAATAATAACATTAAACCCGATCCACGCCTTCGATTTTATTGTAATGGGTTTTTCAACTACAGAGCTCCAATCTTTATTCACAACATTATTTCCGTTATGCTCAAAATAATCACTGTAACATTGTACATTATCATTTTGCCGCTTGCTCCAATAAATGCTGTGAGAGTTATGATCGTATAATGTAATTCCCCAGGCCATTGTTACGTCGTTCTCTATTACAATTTTTGATCTGCAAATAATATTTACGCCACCTAAGTGCACATTGTTCCCGATTTTTACGTCACCGGTTTGCGTTTCAAAAACAAAGCAGGCATTGATCAAACATTTTTCCCCGATAGTAATATAGTGTCTCTTTTGTTTTCCGACCCTGAAATCAATATTTGATCCTTCCAAGAGCACAGATGAAGACTGTATGGAAAGCTGATCAGAGAATTTTTTCCTGAGTTGTTTCTTAAATTTAAGTTTATGCAATAATTTTAACAGCATTATCCTTTCAATTCTTTTAGATCTTTAATTTCCACTGCCGGGTTACCCGCAACAATAGTATATTCATTCACATTTTGGGTAACAACACTATTAGCGCCTACAATTGCGCCTTTACCAATAGTAACGCCTTTTAATATTGTAACATTAAAACTGATCCAGGCAAGATCGTGAATAGTAATTTTATCGGTTTTAATAGATCCTTTATTTTTCGGATATCCGTGAGCCGACAATTTTTTGTATCCTTCAGCTCTTTCAAGAGCGTCAATTTCATGGGCATTCGTATCTACAATGTTTACGTTATGCGAGATCAATACATCCGATCCAATAGTAATGTTTTCTCCCGACCATAGCCTGCTTCCCGGTCCGATAAAACAATTATCGCCGATCGTAATTTTACCTCCATAATTAAAGGTTAATAATTCTCCGCAAATACTTGTATTTTTACCAATAACCATATTATCAATATCACCCTGCATATTATAAATAACAGCATCCTTTGAAAGGAGTGAGCCCGGGCCTAAAACTAATGCTTTAGATTTATAATAAATTTTAGCAGTGTCTTTCTTTTTATCAATATATAAAAGGATTCTGTAAAGAATTCGTTTAAGTATATCCTTCATTTTTATTATGTTATGCTTTCAAACCCTTCTTTAAACGATTTATAAGCCTCCTGAGTAAAGATATATTTTCTTTTTTAAAATAATTGATAAACTTGTTAAAAAACTCAAGATCCATACCCTCTAAATGCGACATAACAACTTTTTCGGATCTAAAGTCGCCGTGAAAGTCACTTGCATTTCCGCCATTCGTACCTGAGCCGTCGAAACCAATATTTTTTACTAAAGAATATGTTGGAAAAACATTTAAACCTCCTCTTAAAAATACCGAAAAATACCATTTTATACCCCATGCATTATTTCCGTAATCAAGCATATCCGTATAACTGTAATCTCCTAAATTAAACCTTCCCTCCAAAAACGGATTATTTTTTAAAAACTCTTTGCCCGGCATTTTAGTATTAAAGGCAGTCCATTTTGATTTCCATGTAGCCCAACCCCAGGTAGATGTATAAGGAAGCAATACTGTTTCATTTTTTTTATGTTCGATCGGAAACATAAATCCGTTTATGGAATAAATATTTGGTGAAGAGTCATAAAGTTCTAATCCATCATTCATAAAGTCAAGAAAAAAAGAGGATACGATCAGATCGTCTTCCAATACTATGACGCGATTATGTTTATTTACTATTTCTGTAACTCCTGATATGACAGAGTGTGCAAGTCCTTCATTCTTTTCTTTTTCGACGAGTATCACATTTTTAAAACCCGCCGCGTTTTTAATAATGTGTCTTGTTTCAGCTATTTTATCTTTGTCTTCGTTAGTTGCATTTGGTTTAAGGCCATCAGCAAAAACATATAGTTCCGTTACTTTAGCGAGTAAATTATTCGCTAAGCTTTCAAGAGTTTGTTGCGTATGTCTTGGACGGTTGTATACAAATAAAACAACCGGGGCAGGGCTTTTACTTAGCATAGGTTAATGATTTTTCCCAGATCACCGGAATTAATTGTTCAAATATTTTCGAGCCTTCCATAAAGTTCATATCACTTTTGGTAATCGCCCTGTTTACTGTTTCAAATGTTATTTTCTTATCAATCAGCGTTGAATTATTAAAGTCGTTTGAATGGATCAGATCACCGATCCATGTTTTCAATTCTTTATTCATCCAGGAGTTCATAGGTGCATTAAATCCTATTTTATCTTTACGATACGCGATCGCCTCCGGCATCAAGTCTGCCAAAGCATCGCGCACGATGGCTTTCCCGAAGCCATTCCTTATTTTAGAAGTATACGGTATAGAAAAAGCAAACTCAACGATTCTGTGATCCAGGAAAGGCATTCTTATTTCAACACCGTTCATCATAGAATACCGATCGTAGTTTCTAAGCAGGGTTGGTAAAATCGTTTTAAAAGAAGAGTGAAAAAGAGTCGAATTTAAAAAATCGAACTGTTCCATTTTAGGAACTAAATTAAGATGCTTTGAAAATTTACGGAGAAAAGGATATTTATTCAGTAACGCATATTTAAGTTTATTATTATAATCGGTATGCTTCGCTTTGCCTGATGTATTATTAATAGCTTCCAGTATTTTTTTAAATTTTGATAAGCCCAGTAAGCTGTCAATAAGCGCTGCATCCATATCAAACGGATATCCTCCAAAAAGCTCATCAGCGCCATGACCGTCTATACTAACGGTTACCCCATTGTATTTTACATTTTCGTATAATTGCACAAAGGGCGTTACCGGCGCATAAAACAATTCTTCAAATAAATAGGTCTTATAAAAAACAGCGTCCAAATCTTTTAAAGGATCTATATTTAAAAAATGAGCTTCAATATTCAGATGATCCGTAACCATTTTTGCATATTTGGTCTCATCCAATGCCGTGCCCGGGAACGAAGCAACAAATGCGTGCTGCCAGTCTTTTTGAGTATGAGCTTGTGTACTAGTATCTTTACTAAGATGCGACATCGCGCAAATAACGGCGCTCGAATCAAGCCCACCGCTAAGTGCAGTACCAATAGCGACATCACTCCTCATGCGAATTTTACAGGCATCCAGGAAAAGCTCGCGAAATAATTCCTTTTGTTCGTTATAGTTTTCAGGAACGTTTGTTTTAATTTTTTCGGGGTGCCAAAACGTTTCAAACTTTAAATCACTATCTGTATAAATTGCATTAGTACCGGCCGGAAACCGGAGTATACCTTCTATAAGGCAATGCTCTGTACTTTCGTAGCCGAAACTATTATTAAGCGCTATGGCGGCTGTCGTATAATTGATAGCTACCTGTTTCAAAAAAGGGTAAATGCCTTTCATTTCAGAAGAAAAAACAATACCTGCTTTTGAAAGTGAATAAAACAACGGCTTCTTACCTAGTCGGTCTCTCGATAAAAAAAGAGAGCCGTCCTTTTTATCATAAATGGCAAACGCCCACATGCCGTTTAGTTTATTTACAAAAGCCCTGCCCCACTTTACGTATGCATATAACAAGACTTCTGTATCGCTGTTACTTTTAAAAACAAAGCCTTCTTTAGCCAACTCTTGTTTCAGCTCAAGGTAATTATAAATTTCCCCGTTAAATGTGATCACATAACGATCAAGCACTTCCAGCGGTTGTTTTGCGTTTTCTGAAACATCAATGATAGATAATCGGCGGTGACCAAGAGCTGTTTTATTATGAAAAAAAATACCATGTCCGTCAGGACCTCGATGCGCTATCCTTTCAAGCCCGGCGCTTAATTTTTCTTTTTCAAAATTTCCTGAATATCCTAAAACGCCGCACATATTTATTTTGTAAAGATCACAGGCTCTATCTCATACGAGTTGCCTAAGCCCGCGATACTGAAATCAGGATAGAACTTTGCATCAGGAAAATAATTCAACATAATCTCTTTTAAAGGGCCTTCATTCGTATCATCTAAATAACAACTAAAATTCGCACCCATGAGTTCTTCTTTAAAAAACTCGAAAGCCCCGGCCCTCTCATATAAATTTCCGTTGCCTATTGGCGCGTCAACAATTACAAAGTCCGTTTTTTTCTTTTCAATATGTTTTAACAGGTTATGATCGTACCAAAGGTATTGTTCATTTTTAAATGTCTGCTTTGTATTTAAGGGCGCGCAAATAAATTCTACATTATACACTTTATATTTTTCTTTGACCGTATTTTGCCAGTTTAAATCATGATCAACAGAAATTATTTTAAGATCAAGATTATTTTTTATGGATAAGTTATTTAAAAATACAGTGCTGATACCTGTTCCGAATTCTACAATTGTTTTTACGTTATTTATTAAAACATGGTTCACAATTACCATCATGCCTTGCGGCGAAATGCTCCAGGCATTGTAAGGTATAACTATATTGCCGCTGAGATGAGCTAGCAAATAATCATGTGAAGCCGCGGAAACAATCTTTTTAATAATTTGCTCTTTGCTTTTTCTGAACCCTCTGTCAAAAAGATTCGTCAGCTTCATGTCCATATATTTAGATAGTTTACTCATAATGCGTTGTAAAATCAGCCAAGACATTGGCTTGTTCCTTTGGTGGAAATTTCCAGTTAGGGTAAAAATTATTTTCCATGACATCAAAAGCAAGACAATTATCTGCCATATCTTCTACCCGGTTATTAATGAACAGGCAATAAGTAATATGATAAATACCGATATTAAGATTTAACCTTGGAATTTCATAGATCACTTTATCCACACTTGTATCCTCTTTAGGCTTTATGGTTAGCTTGTCGCTGATCCACACACACTTCTCTCCCATGTGGTTATCTATCCTGAAATCGAGGTAAACAGAGCTTATGGGAACTTTTTTAGATAATGAAAATGTAAGGGTCATTTTTTCGCCTGACAATAATTCTTTTTTATTCAGAGTAAGGTTCGTAACCGTTACCTCGCCCGGGCCAAGCCTGTTTTGAGGTCGGAATATACTTTCATTATTGCCGCTGCTTAAATTAATATAGGCGCCAATCACATCTTCTGTTTTACCGGTTTGCCTAACGGTGCCGTTAATTAAAAAAACAGATGAAGCACATAATTGCGCGATGGCGCTCATGTTGTGACTTACAAATAAAATAGTTCTTCCGCTTTTGCTCACGTCGCTCATTTTCCCCATGCATTTTTTTTGAAATTCTGCATCGCCTACCGCAAGTACCTCATCAATGATCAGTATTTCATTTTCAAGGAAAGCCGCTACGGCAAATGCCAGGCGTAATTGCATACCGCTGCTGTAATGCTTTAAAGGCGTATCAATAAATTTTTCAACACCGGCAAAATCAATAATAGCGTCAAAATTTTTTAAGATCTCTGAACGACGCATTCCTAATATAGAGCCGTTCATAAAAACATTTTCGCGGCCGCTAAGCTCCGGGTGAAAGCCTGTGCCAACTTCCAATAGACTGGCTATGCGACCGCGGCCTGTAATCTTACCGGAAGTAGGAGGCGTTATTTTAGAGAGTATTTTTAATAAGGTTGATTTTCCTGCACCATTTTTACCAATTATCCCAACAGTATCACCCGGCATTACATCAAAGCTTACATCTTTTAAGGCCCAAAAATCTTCCTTGGTATGCTTCCTTTTAAAAATAGTAGATATAGAATCGCGCAGACTTAAATAAGGCTGCTGTTCATGATGGATCATAAACTTTTTACTGACATTCTGTATTTCTAAAATCGGTTTCAATGTATTATGCTAAATCAGCGAAATAACCTTCAGTTTTTCTAAAATAAACGACTCCTGTAATAAATAAAAGCACAGACACTGCCATACTTAAAAAAACAGTTTCCATATTTATGGTGTACCCTGTAAATAATGCCCTTGTTAATTCTAAGGCGCCTGATAAAGGATTTAATTGTAAGAAAAACTGAGCGATAGGGTTTTGAGATATATTAGAAGGAAATAAAACAGGCGTTATAAATAAAAGCCCCTGTACCAAAAAAGGAATGATGTAACGCACATCTCTGTACTTAACATTGAGTGCCGCTAACAGAAGGCCGCAACCCATAGCTGATAAACAGGTTATAAAAACGCTTACGGGCAAAAAAAGTAAAGCTGAAAAATTGAGCTCCACTTTATATATAAAAAGTGTAATTATAAAAACAGGTATTGCGACAAAAAAATCGATTAAAGCGCCTAATAGTGCGGAAATAGGGATGATTAAACGGGGGAAATAAATTTTTTTAATAATGTTGGCATTGTTTACCATGCTATTTGCGGCATTGCTCATGCCACTACTAAAAATACCCCACAACAACATACCGCTTAAAGCAAACACGGGATAAGGGATAGGAAGGTGTGTTTTAGCGGAAATTGATTCTCCCAAAAAAACAGTAAAAATAACTGTCATAAATAAAGGCTGAAGAATTGCCCACAAAAAACCTAAAACCGTTTGCTTATATTTTACTTTAACATCGCGCCAGGTAAAAAAATAAAATAGTTCACGGTATTCCCACAATTCTTTTAATCCTAAACTAAATTTACTACGCGGTTTTATTTCAAACTCCATATTGTTACCTTTGTGAGCTATGAATATACTATTCGCCACACATAACAAAAATAAGATAAAAGAGGTAAAAAGCCTAATGCCGCCGTCTATTAATTTGTTAAGTCTTTACGACATAAACGATGAAGAGGAGATTGAGGAAACAGCTGAAACCATTGAGGGAAATGCTTTGTTAAAAGCTAAAACGATAGCTGTAAAATTTAACACAAACTGTTTTGCAGACGACAGCGGCTTATTGGTAGATTCACTTAACGGAGCACCGGGAGTTTATTCGGCACGCTACGCTGGTGAGCAAAAAAATGATAATGATAATATTGATAAATTATTAGTTGAATTAAGAGATACTAAAAACAGAAAAGCCCATTTTAAAACAGTAATGGCCTTGGTTTTAAACGGCAAAGAACATCTATTTGAAGGCACTGTTAACGGAACTATTACACGCATTAAACAAGGCACAAACGGCTTTGGATACGACCCTGTTTTTATGCCTCAGGACTATACAAAAACATTTGCTGAAATGAGCTTTGAAGAAAAGAATACGATCTCGCACCGAAAAATTGCCTTACAAAAACTACTGGTTTACATGCATGCCCTCTAAACCATTTATAGCTCAGTGTCTTTACTTTGTTTAGACGCTTTTTTAGAACCGCTGTACATTTCGAACTTTAATAATTTACATTCTAAAGCGCCATTAAACAAGGTTGTTTTTTTACTCGGATGTAAGCCGATGTGTTTTATGGCTTCCATGTTAGACGTGATGATACAGGCTGTCCAGCCACCGAAATCTTTTTTTAATTTATCTCCTATCTGCTTATAAAACGCATTGGTATCTTCCATTTTCATGCGCTCATCATACGGTGGATTCAATAAAATAGTGCCGCGGGGTTTTGTAGGCATGACATCAAAAAAGGAAATTTGCTCATACTGAATGACATCTTCTACTTTAGCAACGGCTGCATTATTCTTAGCCATTTCTAAAGGAACACTATCAATATCGCTTGAATAGATTGCCGGCATATCTTCTTTAATGCGATTAATGGAAGATGAATAAATTGTATCCCATAACTCCGGTTCATAATCATGCCACTTCATAAAACCAAAACCTTCCCTGAAACATCCCGGCGGAATATTATTGGCAAATAGAGCCGCTTCAATTCCCAACGTACCGCTTCCGCACATCCCGTCGATTAAGGGTAAATGCGGCTGCCAGCCCGATAATAGAACCATGCCTGCAGCCAATACTTCTTTCATAGGTGCAGTATCAATGTTGACCCTGTAACCTCTTTTAAATAAAGAGTCACCGCTGCTGTCTAAGCTCACATTGACAAAGTCTTTAAAAATGTGCACATAAATTCTCAATGTCGGCTGATCAAGATCTACGTTTGGTCTTACCTGAAATTTTTCCACAAAACGATCGCAAATAGCATCTTTCGATTTTTGAGAAACGTATAACGTATGCGTAAATATTTCTGAATTTAAAGTAGCGTTGATTGCGATAGTATCCTCCGGGTTTAAAAACTGTTCCCAATTATATTCCTTCATTTTAGCGTAAAACTCATGCTCGTCAGCGGCTGTAAATGAATAAATGGGCACCAATATTTTTAGTGCGGTACGCAAACATAAATTTGCCTTGTACATAAACCCTTTGTCTCCGGTAAAAGAAACGCCGCGCTTAAACGGTTCGATATCCCGCGCACCGAGTTTCATTAATTCATTCGCCAACGTATCTTCCAACCCGTGTAAGGTTGTGGCTTTCATTTCAAAATCGGAATCTGTATTTTTTATTTCTTTCAATGTTTTATTTTTTATTTATTAAAATCAAGGTTCGGCTCGTCTTTTATTCTTCCTGTAGTCGGTATAGATTTATCAACCACTTTAAAATTCATTTTTTCAAACCAAATTTGCCCACTACCTATAACCATAGCACCAAAATAAATATTAGAAGCATTATCGGGAACATCCAAAACAATCTCATATTTTTTCCAGGGAGTGGTACCTTTAATAGATCGGTCTGTGTTTCCATCATGCATATTATCAAATGATAAATAATCTTTAGAATCTTTTTTATCTACTCTTAACCAAAAACTTGCCCACTCCGTTATATTTTCTGATTTCATATAACCCGACATACGAATCCTTTTACCTCTATACTTCTCAGAAGAAAAGCTTTGCATTAAATTACCGAAACCGCCCCGTTGCTCACCAATAGACTTAACTATCCCCGCTTTACCACCTGTTTGTCCCTCTCCTTCTGCCATGAAAATTTTATAGGTCATCGGCTTTGTTTCCCTCCTTACCCAACCTGTAGGCAGTTTATTTTCTTTAATTTTAGTAAGTAAAGGCAGCCAGCGTTTATCGTCATGTAAACTATTAAAATCTTTTTCAATAATTATTTTATCATACTTATCAAAATATAAATTATCTGTTATGCGTTGTAAAGAAAAGAAAGCACTATCCGGAATATTTGCTAAAGCCCAAGAACATGCCGCTTTATAACGATCGTGCTCAGTACCTTTCCAGCTCATTGTTTTAAAGGCTGATGAATAAACAATTGCAGAATTTTTATAATCTTTTATATGGTATAAAGAATCTGCTACTCTTATTAATTCATTATAGCCTGAAGGGATTTCTTGACAAAATAATGCACCGGATGAAAAAGCAGACAGTAAAATTAAAAGGTTCTTTTTCATGATTCTAAAATTTAAAATTACGGATCCTAATGTTAGTCTATTAACCGTTCTTTTCTTTTACGGCATTAAATACTTCTTTCATAAACCCGGAAGCAAATACAAAATCCAATAGTTCGGGATTGGTGGTTTTTAAGATGTCCTTTCCGTTCCCTGTCCACCAAGGTTTTCCTTTATAGATGTACAATACTTTTTCCCCTATCTCCACTACCGAATTCATATCGTGTGTAATAACAATGGTGGTAATATTAAATTCGTGTGTTAGGCTTTGGATCAGGTTATCGATGACGATGGATGTTTTGGGATCGAGGCCCGAGTTAGGCTCATCGCAAAATAAGTATTGAGGACTATTGGAAATTGCCCTCGCCAAGGCTGCCCGTTTTTTCATTCCACCCGATAATTCCCCCGGGTAAAGGTCGTTTTTACCTGAGAGCTGAACTTTTTCCAAACAGAAATTTACGCGATCTATTTTTTCAGCGGGAGACATGTCCGTGAACATATCTAAAGGAAAGCGAACATTTTGTTCTAAGGTTTGTGAATCAAATAAAGCTCCACCCTGGAAAAGCATGCCTATTTTTTTTCTTACTTCCTGCTTCTCTTTAACCTCTAAAGTAGGAAAGTTCAAGCCATCGTATAAAATCTCTCCTTTATCAATTTCATGCAAACCAACCATTAATTTCATAATAGTAGTTTTACCACTGCCGCTTTCCCCGATAATTAAATTGGTTTTACCCTGTTCAAAAGTAAAGGATACATCATCTACCACTAAACGGTCGCCAAAGCTTTTTGATATTCTTTTAATTTCGATCATGTTAAAAATAATTGTGTTAACAGGAAATTGAAAATTAAAATAAGAATGCTGCTGTATACAACGGCTGATGTGCTGCTTTTACCAACTTCTAAAGCGCCGCCGTGTGTGTAGTAGCCAAAATAAGAAGAGATAGACGTAATTAAAAAAGCAAAGGTTATAACCTTGGTAAAAGAATAATAGAGTTTCCAGGGTTCAAACCCATACTGAATTCCAAATATGTATTCGTAAGCAGAACAGGCGTGAGTAGCAATGCCCATTACATAACCGCCAAAAATACCGAGGAACATACTGATAGCGATCAGAAAAGGTAAAATAAGAACACCCGCTAATATTTTAGGTAAAATTAAATAGCCGGCCGAATTAATGCCCATAATTTCCAAGGCGTCAATTTGTTCGGTGATCCGCATAGAGCCTATCTCCGATGCGATATTTGATCCCATTTTTCCCGCTAGAATAAGGCAAACAATGGTAGGACAAAATTCAAGCAACATAGATTCGCGCACCGTAAACCCCACAGCATATAAAGGAACTAAAGGGCTTGTAAAACCAAAAGCCGATTGAATGGTAATTACTCCACCCATAAAAAAAGAAATAATGGCAATGATAGGTAATGAGCTGATGCCGATATTATCTATTTCATGAACCATCTGTTTTCCGTATACCGACATTTTTTCAGGCTTACTAAACACACGTTTAATAAGGATAAAATACCTGCCTAAATGAAAAAATAAGTTCATAATTATGAAGGGCTAATATACGACTAAGTGTTTATTTATCTATCAAATGAAGCGATAAAAAAACGCCCCGGCCTCGGAGCGTTCAATTAAACAGGTGTTATAAAAAATTAAAATCCCGTACCGAAATGGTTCAAGCTTTCTTTCTTTTCGGGGTTAATGGTCATCACCGGCAAGTTACTGATATCAACCACTTTTTGTGCTTCTGTACCGCTAAAAAATTCCTTAATGCTTAAGTTAGGCTTGTTCATGATAATGATAAGATCCGACTCAATTTTATTGGCGTATTCCACCACTGTTTCAGCCACATTATCACTTGCCAATGATTTGTTGGAGCAAGAAATGCCTTTGCCTTTAATGTATTGTTTTACTTGGTGAGAATAGGCTAGCAATTGATTTTCGTACGCGTTATCGGACAAGCTGAACACACCTAAAATACGGATTGATGCTCCAAAATAGTGAGCAAACTGAACCGCTACATCTACTTTTTCCCGTGACTCGCGCGACAGATCCAAAGGCAATAAAATATTTTCGCATCCGTCTCTATGGTCTTTTCCCCTGATAGAAATAACAGGGCACTTACATTCCCTGATCATTTTAGAAGCGCTTGCCCCTACAATATTTTTAGAGCTCATGTTGCTTTCTAAACCTACAATAACTATTACAGGGTTTATTTCTTCCGCAACCCGCGGCACTTCGGAGTATATATTGCCTTTTACATTCATAAATTCGGTAGGCACACCACTTTCCTGCTGTGTGAGCTTGCTAAGTGCTTTTAATTCTTCGTATCGCTCTTCGCCTACTTTTTCGTACGTGTGTAATAATATGATTTTTGAATGCGTGTATTTTGCTAAATTATAGCCTTGTTTAATAGCCAAAAGGGATTGCTCCGTAAAATCAATAGGAATTAATAAAGTACCACGTTCTTGTAATTTCATATAATGTGTTTTAATGCCTTGTAATGCCCTTTATTTTGCAGGGTTCCGTTTATGAGATACCCGAAATTAAGGTTTTTAAAGGGTGTTAATTTAACGTACAAAAATAGTCAAATTAATGGTATATAGATCTTTATAAAAATATTTTTTAAGATTTCAGCGTTAATTAAAGAAATTTACCGATATTTGCAGCCCAAACTTTAAAAACAATACAATGGCAGTAAAGATTAGACTACAAAGACACGGTAAGAAAGACGCAGCGTTTTTCCACGTAGTAGCAGCGGATGGTCGTGCACCACGAGACGGAGCTTTTATCGAAAAATTAGGAACTTACAATCCTAATACAAACCCGGCAACAATTGATTTGAATTTCGAATCTACTCTAAAATGGTTACAAAACGGTGCTGTACCTACAGATACCTGTAAAGCTATTTTATCTTACAAAGGGATTTTAATGAAAAAACATTTGTTAGACGGAGTTAAAAAAGGTGCTTTAACAGAAGCACAAGTTGAAGAGCGTTTTGCTAAATGGCAAGATTCTAAAGACGGAAAAATTAATTCTAAAAAAGACACTTTATCTTCAGGCGCTAAAAAAGCGGAAGCTGATAAAATGAAAGCTGAAAATGCAGCGAAAGAAGCTAAAGCAGCAAAAGTTGCGGCAAAAAACACTCCTGTAGAGGAAGTAATTCCTGCTACTGAAGAAATCGCAGCTCCTGAAACTGAAACTTCTGAAACGGAAACTCCTTCAGAAAATACGGAAGCATAATTTTAAATTAATAACAGCAAAAAACCCCGGATTGAATTAATCCGGGGTTTTTGTTTTGAAATATATTTTAATGAAAAAAGCTTTATTTTATTTTCCCCAAAGCGTTTAGCGCATCCACTGCAGGCTCATAATTCGGCTTTAGCTGAAGGCACATAGTGTAATCCGCATACGCGTTATTTTTATCCTTTAACTCTTCATAGCAAACGCCTCTTGCAAAATACGCTTCCGCGTATTTAGGATTGGTATTGATTGCTTTCGTAAAATAAGTTAAGGCTTTATCAAGCTCTTTCTTCTGTAAATAAATAGCGCCTAAGTTATATAATGAAAACCCGTGCGTCGAATCATTCTTTATGATCTGCTCATACAATGCTACAGCATTATCCATTTTATTAAGATCCTGTAATAATTTTGCTTTTGCGTACAATGCCTCAGGTGTCGGTTTAATGCGAATGGCATTGTCGTAATATTCAAGCGCAATGGTATTTTTCCTTGCACCGTAAATAATACCCATGTCTAAAAAGGCGCCGTAGTTTTTATTGTCCTGGTCAATAGCTGTTTCCAGGCTTGATATAGCTTTTGCCGTATCACCGGTTTCTTTATAAATGCTTCCTTTTAAATAATAGGCTTTGGCTAAATTCTGATCTATTTTTAATGCTCTATTAATACAGTCAAAAGCATTTTCATATTGCTTCACAAAATAAAAAAGCTCTCCCAACTTTAATAAACCTTCTGTGTTTCCGGGGAATTTTTTTACAACTTTCTCAAGGGTTTCTTTGGCATTGCGGGTTTCATTGGCTGCAAAAAATACATCGGCTTCCGTTAAATAATTGGTGGCGTTGCTACTGTCCATTCTTATAGCTCTTTTAGCATCATAGATGGCTTCTTCAAACTGTTTCAGCCTTAAGTATAAATTTGCTCTTTCATTATATAAAGCGGCATTACTTGGATCATCCAATATTTTTTGATTTACTGCTTTTAATTCGGGTGAGTTTAAAAGCTGCATTAATGAATCAGCCCTTTGGCGTTCGCCTGTTTCAGCTTTGGTTACCGCAGGTTTACAGACCGTAAAAATAATGAGGCAAAGAACAGAAATAAAATAAAATAAAAGTAACTTCATTATAGTAGTGTTTAAAATTAAATGATCAGGAAAATAAGGATGTCATATTAATTAAAGTTCGTTGGCAGAAGCAATTAATTCTGCTACGTCCATCACCTTCGTTTTATCTTCTTTATTGAAATGTTTTACGCCGTCCGTCATCATGGTATTACAAAACGGACAGCCAACAGCAATAATGTCGGGGTTGTGAGACAGGGCTTCCTCCGCCCGCTCTACATTTACTTCTTTAGTACCTTTTTCCGCTTCTTTAAACATTTGGGCGCCACCTGCTCCGCAACATAAACCGTCAGCACGACTGCGTTTCATTTCCGCTAATTCAACATCTAATTTTTGAATAATTTCTCTCGGCGCTTCATACACATCGTTTGCACGACCCAAATAGCAAGGATCGTGGTACACTATTTTTTTTCCTTTAAAGGCGCCTCCTTGTACTTTTAATTTTCCTTCATCAATTAATTGTTGAACTAATTGTGTGTGGTGGATCACTTCATATTTTCCTCCCAACTCAGGATATTCATTTTTAATGGTATTAAAGCAATGCGGACAGCCTGTAACAATTTTCTTTACGGCATACCCATTTAAAATAGTAATGTTTTGCATCGCCTGCATCTGAAACAAAAATTCATTGCCGGCGCGTTTTGCGGGATCACCTGTGCAAGACTCTTCTACTCCAAGCACCGCAAAGTTTGCACCTACATGATTTAATATCCGAACAATGGCTTTAGTAATTTTTTTTGCCCTGTCATCAAAACTGCCTGAACAGCCTACCCAAAATAAAATATCCGGTGTTTCGCCCTTCGCAATTTTTTCCTGCATTGTTGGCACTTTAATAGCTGTCATAGTTAATTAGTTAGCAGGAGCAGTAGGCAGTTTGTTAACCGAAAATTTTTCAGGTGTTCTCATCATGCTGCCTAACATTTTTCCTATTTGTAAATATTCTTCTGTAATTAATTTATGTTTTTCCTCTTTTAGATACCCGCAATCTCTTGCGAAATCTAAGTGCACCATAGTTTCTGCGCATTCTCCGTCAGAATCACTTAATTTTGAAATAAAATGTTTCGGATATATTCTTTTTCTGTAAGCTTCTGAAATGTTAGCGCATACAGAACGGGAAGACCTCCTAATTTGATCGGTCAAAGAATATATTTCTTCTTTTGGAAATAATTTTGATTCATTAAAGATAGACATAGCAGCATCATAAGATTTCTTATAAACGATTAACTCCTTATATCCCTGATTACTCATTTTACTTTTTAATCTTTGCTCTACTGCTTACTACCTGCTAAAAACTGTTATACTTTTTACTATTAACTGAACTGCCTACTTATAAAACTGCCTATATTTACTGTTCATGTATCCAATTTGCTCTGTCAGCCGGACTGAATTGCCAAGGCGCACCATTGTTTTCTAAATTTGTAAACATCCCGTTCAATTCGTTTGGTGCTGAACTTTGTTCTAATACCAATTGCTGACGCAAGTCCATAATGATCGATAAAGGATCAATGTTTACAGGGCATTCCTGCACACAAGCGTTACAGGTATTACACGCCCAAATTTCTTCCTGCTTTATATAGTCTCCCAATAATGATTTACCGTCGTCTACAAAAGTTCCTTTATTGGCATCTATATTTTTACCGACTTCTACTAAACGATCTCTCGTATCCATCATAATTTTACGAGGCGATAATGCCTTACCGGTAATATTTTGAGGACAGGCAGCTGAACACCTGCCGCACTCGGTGCATGAATACGCATCCAGTAATTGTTTCCAGGTAAGATCCATAACATCCTTTGCGCCAAATTTTATATGAGCATTAGGGTCTAATACCGATTGGTAAGTCGGATCGAAGTTTGGTTTCACCACATCTGTTACTTCAAACAAATTTTTAAATTCTCCCTTAGCTTTCAAATTAGAAAAATAGGTATTGGGAAATGCCAATAAAATATGCAGGTGTTTTGAGAACGGTAAATAATTTAAGAATGCAAATACAATCGTAATATGTCCCCACCAACCGATACGCTCTACAATATGTAAAGACTCATTTGATAAGCCTCCGAATAATAAAGGTCCGATATGGCTACTGACAGTAAGGCCCAATGAACCGTCGCCAAGATTTTGAGCGTGTGAAGCTCCTTTGGCATAAAGCACTTCGTCGGCGCCATTCATCATAAATATAAAACAGATTAAAACGAGCTCTCCAATTAAAATTAAATTGGCATCAAGTTTTGGCCAACCGTTCAACTCACTTTTTACCAAACGCGGAACTTTCAATAAATTTCGTCTCGATAAAAAAGCTATTGTCCCTATAAAAGCGAGCACCGATACTATTTCGATAAAGCTTACGATACATGTATAAAAGCCCCCAAGTGAAGCCCTGAATATACGGTGATGGCCTGTAAACCCGTCCAATACTATTTCAATCAATTCTATTTGAGTAATAACAAAGGCAGTATATAAAAATAAATGCAATACGGCCGGAATAGGTTTCGCGAACATTTTCTTTTGGCCCAAAGCCACTAACGTCATTACTTTTAAACGTTGCAGCTTGTTATCGGTAATAGAAATATCTTTCCCCAATAAAATATTACGGCGGATTTTTTTTGAATTAATAAAAAAAAATGTACTGCCTGTTATAAGAAATATACCAAATATAATAGAAGCTATCATAAGTAAGTTTTAAGGTTTAACGGGAATTTTTTCGTCGTCTTTATGCCTGTCTTTAGATCCAAATACAGAAATATGAATGTATCGTCCCGGGCGTGCTTTCAGGTCCAATAAAAGTTTATCCAAATCGGCACTTGCAGCGGTAAGGTTTTTATAAAGCGAGTCGTTTTTAACTAATTTACCGATCGTTCCGTTGCCGCTATTGATTTGAGCCATTACCTCGCTCAATTCCTTCAGTGTTTTATCAGCGTTATTAACCGCGCTTTTCAATTGTGATTTAGCAAGGCTGTCGGACATAGAACTAAAGTTTGTGATAATGTTATCTATTTTTCCTTTATCATTATCCAATACGCCCGCAAGGTTATTTAATTTAGTTAAAATAGCGGAGATCTTTGCTTTTTCGGAAGCTATCAGGTCATCCAATTTATAAGCGGTTTGCTCTAAGCTCTGAATGGCCTTTTTAATGCTTTCGAAAGACTTATCTACATTGTCCCTGGTTTTATCATTTAAAATACTACTCACTACCGTCATTACCGAATCCATTGACGAAATTAAGCCTTCTGCTTTTCGTTGTAAAGGTGCTAACTGTTTGCTTACTGCCGTTTTAATACCTTCCTCAGATTCCGCTAACAATGTATCTCCCGATTTTACAAATTCTTTATTGTTACTATAAATAAGATCGACAGCTTTTGATCCTAACAGATCGGAACTTACCGCGCGGGCTATGGAATGCTTAGGAATTTGAACATCTTCCGTTAAAAGAAATTTAACCAATACCACATATTTTCCTTCTTTATTTTGAACTAATGAAATGTCATTGATCTGTCCTACTTTATAGCCGTTAACTAAAAGAGGATTTGCTTCTACGAGTCCGTCAATTTCAGGATAAACTGCAAACAGTACGTATTTACGGTTAAATAAATTACTTCCTTTCAGGTAGTTAAAGCCATAAATAAATAACCCTATAGCCGCTGTTACAACAATCCCGATTTTTAATTCTTTAGTGATCTTCACAAACGTTTTTTTTGAAGTCACTAATATACATATTTTTATTAAAAAAGGCTTTGGCAGCCCGCTATTTCTTGAAAGAAAATAGTGATTTTGCAATGCCTTGAAACGACGTAATATTTAAAGGGAATTCCAAGAAAACATGTAAAAAGCTTAAAAAATATAATGCTTTTAGCCCGATATTATAATCATAGATATATAAAGCCACCGAAAACAACCATAAAGCAAGGGTTATTAATAAAGTTTTTTGAGGAACAAGGTGCCATTTAATAACGGATGTTTTGGAGAACCAGTTAAGATAATGATACGTGTAAGCAAAGGCGATAAACCGCATCACAATAAACCCGGCGTTTGTATTAAAGACTGTATGATCGTTAGTAGAAGTGGTGAGTCCGAAAAAATCGATCAGGTATTTGTTTAAAAGACTAAATAAGCTGTAGCTGCTGCCTACATATTTTGAAACCTCATATTGAAGGCCAGGGGCTTTAAAAATGAAAAATGAAAAAGCGATCAAAATAAGCGCCACTACAGATAAATAGCCGGATAGTGATTTGTTTTTTAAAACTCCGTAAAGCATAAATGCCCAAGTAAAAACAAATACATGAATAATAGTTGGTAAAAAAACACCTATCCATACAAAATACGTATTACCGGTTTTGGCTATTACTATGCCTATAAGAGCCAGTACACACAGGGCCGCACGGTATAGATTATCTTTCACGAAAACAAAAATCAAAGCCAGCAATAAACCGAATGCAATAATATTAGGCACCTGAGTTTGAGATTTAGCAGGCTGAACAAATGAAAAATAAAACACCAAACCACATAAAAAACTAAGCGCTAAAAAATCGTACTTGCCTTTTGTGAAATAATTTTTTTTATGCAGCCATCCAATTTCCGTTAAATAATGCAATGGGCCCAATACAGCGTAAGAAAATAAAAAAAGCTCAAAGGGTAATATAAATGCCAACGCGCAAGACACTAACATTAAACCAATGTTGATGTAATTAATTTGATCGTTATTTAGTTCCCTAACTTTAAACAAAATGATGTATTTTAAATATACTCAAATATCTTAAATTTAATTGAATGATAAATGAAGAAGCTATCAGCTTTTTTTATCGTTTTCGAACTTACCGGTTTTTTTATTATACCCGTAAGGACAATGTTTACAACCATTTTTGCAGCAATGTCCTCGTTTTAAATGATATTTTTCAGTAAATACCAAATAACCTTCAGGACTGTAATAAAAATCTTCGGGATCTAACTCTTTTTTAAACATTGCCGGTAAAGGTATTATATTTATAGCTGAATCTAAAATTCCGATTTCCATTGCTTCACTATACTCCTATTATTCATACATTAAATTACCGGGGTTATGATATTTCTATACTCCGTTTAGATATGATTGATTCTGAAATTTCAGGAAATAAATGGTTTAAATTAAAATACAATTTACGTGAAGCAAAGCTTCAAGGGAAAGATACCGTTATTACATTTGGCGGTGCGTTTTCCAACCATATTGCTGCTACAGCTTATGCGTGCAAGGAAACGGGTTTAAAATGTATCGGCATCATCAGAGGGGAAGCTTCTTCCGGTGATAACGCGACTCTAGCTTTTGCTAAAAAAAACAGCATGCAATTTAAGTTTTTAAGCCGCGAAGCATACAAGCAAAAAGATTCCCCTGAATATTTAAATGCTTTACAACAAAATTATCCTTCAGCTTATGTTATCCCGGAAGGTGGTGATAATGCGTTAGGACAAAAGGGTTGTGAAGAAATTTTAAGCGACGCGACGCATGATTACACTCACCTGTTTTGTGCTTATGGCACAGGAACAACAGCAAAAGGAATTTCGAAATCACTCCGTAACCATCAAACTTTAAGGGCTATAAATGTTTTAAAATATGAAGCAAATTCTGACTTACAGAACATTGAAATTTTAAATGAGTATCATTTTGGCGGTTATGCAAAACATACTTCCGAATTAATAGAGTTTAAAAATTGGTTTGAAGAAAATTTCAACGTTGAATTGGATTATGTTTACACAAGTAAAGCTTTTTACGCCCTATTTGACCTGATCAAAAAAAATAAATTGAATACTTCCGATAAAATTTTAATGATCCATACAGGGGGCCTGCAGGGAAATAAAGGGTATGAAGCGCGTTATAACCTGAACCCTAAACGCCATGTAAATGATGCCCAGGGATAAACCTGTTTCGGATCTCTCGACCTAACCGTATTGTTACCTGTCAGTTTTACAAAGCCAACGCCAAACCCAATGGTACTGGTCATATTCTGGCCCCTGCTCCTGAAAATTCCGTTTTGTAATTGAAAAGTAAGCCCGTTAATTCCTCCTAAAACCATATCGGTACCATACCGTATGCGGGGGCCGAAATAATATTTTAATTCGGGTTTCAAATCATAATAATAATTGACATCAATACCTGCAATAAAACCTAATCCACGCGTACGCCGAATAGGACTTGAGACAGTTTGCCCGTTATTAACCGAATTTGAATTAGCACTCGCCGCCGCTAAAGCGCCGAACGAGTCGTACGTTAAGCTTAAAGGAACAGTGATCCCAACCGTTTTATTTGCTATTAATCTTTCGAAAGACATCGTAAGCCTTCCCAGGATTAGATCGGGAATATAGAAGCCCAGTATATTATCCGACAAAGCATGCTCTTTTGTTTTCCATTCCTTCATCTTCCGTTCTTTCCTCTGGTCGCGCGTTTCAAAAACTTCAGGTTGTTGAACAATAGGATTTTCGGAGCTGAAAATATAAATAACGCCTGTTTGATATTCCGCCAAAATAACATCTCCCTTGGGAATAGTAATGAGTTGTGAATTTGCTGCGGTATCCCTGTAAGTAATTGTCTTTTCAGAAACCGCAATGATCTTACATTTAAGTAACGCTCCTTTTCTTAAAAATAATTTATCCTGCGAATAGCCCTTAAATCCTGCAAAAACAAGTAATAAAAAAATAATATGTAAGCCGCTCTTCATACTGTTTTTAAAATCTATATCCGAAACAATATCCTAAATATACTTTAGGCACAAGGTTCGCATCCTGTTGGGTTAGCTTGGGAGTATTGATAGGTGCGCCTATTGCACCAAAAAATTTAAAATTTAAATTAGGGGTAATCCTGAAAACCCAGCCGTTATTGAGCATAATGGCAAGCTGTGAACCTTTACTTACAGCAAGGACTGATTGGCTGTTAACAACCGTAAGGTCCTCATAGTTATAAGACATATACTTTACGAGTAATCCAATAAAATATTGTACACGCCTTGTGTTTCTTGGCATAAAACTGATGCCAAAACCCGCATCATAATTTTTTTTAGTATGCTGATAGGCATTTGCAATTAAGCCATTGAGGCCGCCCATGTGGGGATTAAAATTATACCCTCCTAAAAATGTAAGGCACAGCTTACTGTCTAACAACTCTCTGTCATATAAAAGCGTTACATCGCCGTTAGCGAGTGCTAAAGCATTAATTGACAATAAATTTTTACTTAAATAATACAGGTTAAAATCTTTCTTTTTAACCGGAGTCTTTGCCTGCTTTTCTTCCGGCTTTTTTGGTTCTAAAGAAGGTGGATTTTCATTAATAATCTGCGAAGAGCCGTCACTGAATTGAATAAGCACTACCTCTACTTTTGAAATAACATACGTTGGACCTTCCAAATTAGCAAAATCTTTATACTTAACATCCGTCATATTAAGCTCAGTAACTTTGGCCGTAATTTTATTACCTCCCGTTGTGTATATAATGTCCTGTGCATGCACGACAAGGGAAAAGGTTAAAACCAACAGCATGCTAAAAAACACTCGAATCATTGAAATAAATTTAATGAATTATAAAAGTATACATTAATAACTGATATAAAAACAGTTTATTATATTTACGGAAAAAACTTGCTGATAACAATGTGTTAATACCATTACTTTTAAAAAAAAACGATTACCTGTAAAAAACATTCTGAATGATTGAGATAATTAAAGAAAAAATTAAAGAAGTTGCTTTTAAAAAAGTAAACGATACGGATGAATTATTTCAATCGGGGATCCTTACTTCGATCCTTGTGGTTGACCTGGCAACTTCGCTGGAAGATGAATTTAACATCTCAATTCCTTTCACGGAAATAACTTTAGAAAATTTCAGTACCCCGCAATTGATTCAAACTTATATTGAACGAAAAAAGATCTGATAACAAACCTACACTAAAGAATTATAAAGTGCCGGGCTTTTTAAAAAAAATAATTTATTTTCATATTTTACCGATCCTTATTGCCGGTACTTTGTGTGCTGCCTATATGAGGTATTCGCAAAAAAGAAGTGAAATTGTAAATTCTTCATTTACGTCGCGAATCCTCAATACACTCCACAGCTTCGATAAATTTTATCCGAATGATATAACGCACGAAACTGCCCTGGCAGTAGCTTTGAAAGAACGGATACCTGTTTTGTTTGGCTCATCAGAATTAACATCCCATCATTTAAAAGGGATTGCTCAACAATTTTTTGGAAGAGAAAATAGCGCGGATAAATTTTTGGCCGTTGGTCACGCGGGTTTTCAAAGCTTTGCCATTTTAACCACACTGGCCGCAAACAGGCCGCTTTTAAAAGACGCAAAGATTACCATTATTCTATCACCGGGTTGGTTTGAAGGCCACTATGCTTCAGGGACTTCTTTACCCTCGTTTTTTGAATTTTGTCCCCCTAATTATTTATATCAAATATATAAAGATACGGCTATTGATAAGGAAACAAAACACTACATAAAAAAATACATTTATGAAAATTATGATAAAATTACCAAACCTAATGCCATACTGAGAGCGATGGGCAAAAAGCAAGCAACCGTATTAAATACATTTTTCAATTATCCTTTTAAAGCGTTAGATCGTTTAGAATTATATGAACAAGAGCAAAAAGATTTTTACCTCGTGTCACAAAATGTGATCGTGAATACCGTATACAGGACATATACGACTCCTTACAAATTTAAAAACAGGACTGTTAACTGGGACTCCCTAAACAAAGAGGCCTTGCAAAGCTTTGAGTTGATCAGTAACAATAACACCCTTGGTGTTGAAAATAAGTACTACGAAAGCGGATTAAAAAATAAACCGAAGAAAAAAGTAAAAGCCGTTAACGCAGAAAACAATCAAGAGCTTAAAGATTTTAAAATACTTATTCGTTTTTTAAAAGAGAATCATGTTAAACCGTTATTTGTGATCATGCCTTTAAACACTTTAGCACACGAAAACTTAGAAGCACTGCAGCCAACCATCAATGATATTAAACAACTCTTAAAAGAGAATGATTTGAAAACACTCGATATGTTTTCGCCTAATGTAACGTCTTATCAAAAAGGGGTGTTGGAAGATATGATGCATCCTTACAATGTAGGTTGGTATAAAATAGACAAATTTATTTTAGACAATTATTATGATTAAAGCACGAAACGAACACCTTTGGCTGTTTGCAAAGAACACGCTGGTATACACATGCATTGTAGTTGGCGGGTATTTCCTTTACAACTATGGTAATAAAGACCTTAATAACATTCCGCATACTGATTTTTCATTTGTTTACGCTCAATTTTAATGTTGCCATTTACCGATATCGACTTTTTTCTTTTTGCCTTACTGTACGTATTAATAGTATGGCTATTTGGTATTATTTCGGATAAAAAACACTACCCGGCTATCACCTTTGCGTTAACACTTATCTATCTCGTTTTTTATTTCAGATATACAACAGTTGCTATAAGCTATGTAATTTTTACTTTTTTATTCATTCGTTTTTTATCACAAAAAATAAATCACCGGTTAATTTGCGCTGTTATTATAGCAATACCTATGGTTTTATTAAAGATACATTTAAATCCTTCTTTTTTATATTTTGCCGGTTTATCATTTGTCACATTTAGAGCCATACAGGTGAGCATTGATTATTCGAAAGAAGCGCCGCTTAATTTCATGCACTATTTTAATTTCCTATTTTTTATTCCTTCGTTTTATATTGGTCCGCTAGACAGGTACAAACGTTTTACGGAGAATAGTATTAACGGTTATCAATCTATAAGTCAATCCATCATTCTAAGCGGCTTACAGGAATTTATAAAAGGCGTATTTTATAAATTTATTATTGCCGAATATATTTCGCGCTATTGGCTAAATCATTCCTTAGAGGAAGGCTTAACTGCCGGTGCACGTGTGAGTGATGTATACGCCTACGCCTTTTATTTATTTTTTGATTTTGCCGGCTATTCTTCCATGGCAGTGGGCATGGGAAACTTAGTTGGAATAAGCCTTCCCTTTAATTTTAATAAACCGTTTAGCGCTATTAATCCTCCGGATTTTTGGCAGCGCTGGCATGCTTCCTTAACAAGCTGGTTAAGTGACTATTTCTTCAAGCCTTTTTACAAGTGGCTCAACGGATTTCAAAAACTGAAAAAAAGCCCGATTACCAAACAAAATATTGCCATCTTTTTTACGCTTTTTATGATGGGGATCTGGAATGGACTTGAGCCTAATTTTATATGGAGCGGTATCATTTATGGTATTTACAGCGTAGTTCATAATACTTACGCCATTCAATGCCGCAAAAAAGATAAAGATATTGTTTTCGGAAATTTAGATCCGAAGATCATAAAATATAGTTCTGTTGTTATTCTATTTCATTTAATTTGTATCGCCCTTTATATATTTAGCGGCAGGTATCAATAACAGTAAACTAATGACATTCGATTTTAATACTAACCAATTTATAAATACGGATAAACTCTCCGGAAAGCCTTTTATTATTGGCTCTGACCGCATATTAAATCAAAAGCAAGTTTACGATCTACACCTCATATTAAAAGATCAATTACTTAAATTACAAATTCCTCAAGGCCATCCCGTTTGCATTTATGGCGAAAAGGAAGCGTTGTTTCCTGTGGTAATGATCACATTAATTTCATTAAACATCCCTTACATTCCTATTGATGCCATTATGCCGGCAGGAAGAATTGAAAAAATAAAAGCACAAACTAAGAGTAAAGTGCTTATTAATTGTTCGAATAAATTATGCGAAGTTTCTTTTGAAATTTACTTGGACAACACTTTTCAACTAAAAATTAATGAGCCCGTCCCTGATTTTTTTATTTTGGATAATCAATCTGATCCCATCCGTTACATTCTATTTACTTCAGGAAGTACGGGAATTCCCAAAGGAGTAAAAATAACAAAAAATGCCTTAAACAGTTTTGCAAACTGGTATTTAACTTGGCCTTTGATCCATGAAAGTTCTGTGCTGATGAACCAGGCACCTTTTAGTTTTGATGTGTCTTTGTGCGATTTTCTTGCCTGCTTCGGAAAAGGCAGCACGGTTGTTTTAAACGATTACACTATTTTAAAAAGCGGTGCGGGCTTTTTAAACCGTTTAAAAGAATACCGCGCCACCACCTTAGTTTGTACACCATCCTTTGTTTTGATCTATCTTTCCATTCCTGAATTTAACGGGGAACATTCCCCGGAGATTAATCAGTTTGTTTTTATGGGCGAAGAATTGCCGGTGAACACAGTTAAAAAATTAAAGCTAAAATTTCCTTCCGTAAAAATAATTAACGCCTTTGGCCCTACAGAAGCAACTGTTGTCACAACCTACATTGAAATTACGGAAGCAGTGTTGGCCGAACATCCAAAGTCATTGCCAATAGGCTACTGCAGGCCAAATGCTGAAATAGTAATTTTAAACAAAGACGAAGAAACCGGCATTGGTGAAATTGGTTTAATAGGTCAAAACCTATCAATCGGTTATTTTAAAGATGAAGAAAAAACCAAACAGGCTTTCGTAAATAAAAACGGTAAGCGCATTTATAAAACAGGTGACGTCGGTTATATTAAAGATAGTTTAATCTTTTATTTAGGAAGAAATGATAACCAGATAAAGCTAAACGGATACCGCATAGAACTTGAAGAAATAAGCAATGTATTACTGACACATCCTCGTATAAAAAATGCAGTGGCCGTTCCTTTAGTAGCCGGCAATGTTGCGAAAAAAATAATTTGCTTTGTAATCGCTGATGCATCTGCATTTAAAAATATAAATGAAGAACTGAAATCATTTCTCTTAAAGTATTTACCGTCTTATATGATCCCGTCCGAGTTTATTATGAAACCGGAATTTCCTTTGAACAGCAATTACAAAACGGACAAAAAAGCATTGCTGGAATCTTATTTAGACGGGAACTAATTATTACAAATACCGTGTTTAAAAGGCTTATACCTGCTATTTGGCATAGAAATCAGGATTAGAATTTCTGCCCTAATTTCCTTAATTTAGCTGACCGATTTAAAGCCATGTTTAAACTAAAAAATTACATTAACGGGGAGCTGTTAGAGCCGGCCTCTAAACACTATATTGATAATTATGACCCGTCGCGCGGTGTTGTGTATTCACTAATCCCGGATAGTGACGAACGCGATGCTGAACAAGCTATTGCTGCCGCTAAAGAAGCATTTAAAACATGGAGCATTACTCCTAAAGATACACGCTCTGCCTACCTCTTAAAAATTGCAGCTATTATTGAAGAGCAATTACATGACTTAGCAGTAGCAGAAAGTTTAGATAACGGTAAGCCTTTACATTTAGCTAAAACGGTTGATATACCAAGGGCTGCGGCTAATTTTCATTTTTACGGAACCGGTATTTTACATTATGCGGCGCATGCGCACAGCATGGAAGACACTGCTATTAATTACACCTTACGCCAACCGGTTGGTGTAGCAGGTTGTATTTCACCATGGAATTTACCACTATATCTATTCAGCTGGAAAATTGCTCCCGCTTTAGCTGCAGGTTGTACTGTGGTAGCAAAGCCTTCAGAAATTACACCAATGACGGCTTATCTGCTGTCTGAAATTTGTATAAAGGCCGGTTTACCGAAAGGCGTTTTAAATATTGTACACGGTTACGGTCACAAAGTTGGTAACACGATTGTCAGCCATAAAGATGTTCCTTTAATTTCATTTACGGGAGGCACAAAAACGGGTGCTACTATTGCTTCCATTGCCGCTCCGATGTTCAAAAAATTATCATTGGAGTTAGGTGGAAAAAATCCGAATATTATTTTTGCCGATTGCGATTATGATAAAATGCTTTCTACTACCATGTTGTCATCATTTGCAAACCAAGGGCAAATTTGCTTATGCGGTTCAAGGATCTTTGTAGAAAAATCGATTTACGGAAAATTTAAAGATGATTTCGTTGCTAAAACTCAAAAGCTTGTCGTAGGAGCTCCTATGGACGATAAAACAAAAATAGGAGCGGTTGTTTCCAAATCACATATGGAGAAGATATTATCCTATATTGAACTCGCAAAACAGGAAGGCGGGACAATTTTATGCGGAGGTAAGCAGCAAACCGTTACCGGTGAATTTGAGAACGGATACTATTTACAGCCTACTATCATAGAAGGGCTATCATACGACTGCCGCACAAATCAAGAAGAAATTTTCGGGCCCGTTGTTACCATTATGCCTTTTGAAAAAGAAGAAGAGGTAATGCTGTATGCTAATTCTACTGAATACGGTTTAGCCTCTATGGTATGGACACAGGACATTACAAAAGCAAACCGCGTAGCTATGAATTTACATACCGGCATTGTATGGGTTAACTGTTGGTTACTGAGAGATCTGAGAACTCCGTTTGGAGGTGTAAAATCATCGGGCGTAGGCAGAGAAGGCGGCTTTGAAGCATTAGACTTTTTTACTGAACCGAAAAATGTGTGTGTTAAGTTGAAATAGAACAATGTTTGTTGTCCATTGTCTATTGTATTAAGTCTGGGTTCAAAATTTTTCCATACCCAGACTTAATACATCGGACAAAATACAATGGACAATCACAATAAAGAAAATATAGAAAATCAAATAAACAAAATGTTAGAAAACAGCGGAAGAACAGAGTTAACAGAATTAGGTGAGTTTGGATTAATAAATCATTTAACGGAACATGTAGAAATATATAACCCGACATCCTCCATAAAAGGAATTGGTGATGATGCAGCCGTTATAAAATATGATAGTGATAAATCAACCTTAGTATCAACTGATATGTTGGTGGAGGGCGTTCATTTTGACCTCAGCTACGTGCCTTTAAAACATTTAGGATACAAAGCCGTTACCGTAAATGTTTCGGATATCTGCGCCATGAACGGTACACCAAAACAAATCACCGTAAGCATTGCAGCCTCTAATCGTTTTTCGGTAGAAGCTATTGAAGAATTGTATGCGGGGATGTTGTTTGCCTGTAAAAAATATAATGTTGATTTAGTTGGCGGTGATACTACCTCTTCTACAAGCGGGTTAATTATCAGCATTACAGCCATCGGCGAAGCTAAACAGGAAGATATTGTTTACCGTAACGGCGCTAAAGAAAAAGACCTTATTTGCGTGAGTGGTGACCTTGGTGGCGCTTACATGGGATTGCAGGTATTGGAAAGAGAGAAATTTGTATTTAAAGATAACCCACAACTACAACCCGATTTAGTTGGTAACGATTATATTTTAGAGCGCCAACTGAAACCTGAAGCCCGTATTGACATTATTGAATTATTTAAAACCTTAGATATTAAACCGACCGGTATGATAGATGTGAGCGACGGCCTGGCTTCAGAGCTGATTCACATTTGTACTCAATCGGATGTTGGGTGTGAACTATACGAAGATAAAATTCCTTTAGATCCACAAACCTTTGACAGGGCCAGAGAATTTGGCTTAGACCCAACGGTTTGCGCACTGAGTGGCGGCGAAGATTACGAATTATTGTTTACCATACCGATGAGTGAATATGAAAAAATAAAAAATATTCCTGACTTTACAATTATAGGACATATTACGGCTAAGACAAGCGGATTAAATTTAATTGCTAAAGCAGGAACTTCGCATCCTATCACTGCACAAGGTTGGAACGCGTTTAAATAATTTATTAAATTAGTATAATGATAAAAAAGATTCTCACGCTCTTCATAATTATCTGCTTGTTTTCGGCGTGCGATATTAGAAAGAGCAGCATTGGCGGAAAGGTAGTAAGCGTAAGCACAGGAGCGGGTGTTGCCGGTGTATTGATAAACTATATTGAGTGTAAAACTAACGGCGAAAACTGTACCGAAATCGTGATCGGGCAAATATATACAGCGACAGACGGAACCTTTATCATTAATGAAAAAATGGCTTCTAAATCAAAAACGAAATGGATCACTGCATATAAAGACGGAAAAAAATTAGCACAAAAAGATAACGTTGGCTTAAATGATAAAAACATAATTATTGAAGTAGCACCTTAAAATCATTATTATGTTTCTAATAACTTTATAAACTTTTAACTATAATAACATGAGCAACGAATCTTCTATCGAATCATCAAAAGCACCTGAACCGGTTGGTTTATATCCACATGCGCGCCGCGTAGGAAATTTATTGTTTTTAAGCGGTGTAGGTCCGCGCGAAAGAGGAATAAAAAAAATTCCCGGTGTTGAACTCGATGAAAAAGGAAACATCATATCATACGATATAGAAGCGCAATGTCATTCTGTTTTCAGAAATATAAAATACATTTTGGAAGACTCCGGCAGCTCTTGGGATAAGATTGTGGATGTACAGGTGTTCCTAACTAATATGAAAGATGATTTTCCGAAATACAATACATTGTGGGCAGAATACTTTAAAGAAAACCCTCCCTGCCGCACTACCATTGAAATTAATTGCCTGCCTACTCCTATTGCCATTGAGTTAAAAGTAATTGCTACTGTTGACTAGAAGAGCCATTTATATATTTATACGGCTGTAGAATTATAATCCCGAAACGGGATAATATTTCCACGAATAAAATTCCCGCTTTAAACATCTGCTTTTTCAAATAAAAAATTATACTATTTTCATTTAAAATCATTTATTTAAATACTTGATAATAAGTTATTTATAATAATGATTTAGTCATACATGACAAAGATAGATTTTAATAAAATTACGGAATGCTTTTAGTAATTAGTGTTAGACAAAACTAATCAAACTAAATGCATCAAGTACTATTTATCCGGTTACTTAAAGAAAAAACCAATGACGGTTTTAAACAAATTTACGATGCATATTCTTGTAAATTGTATTCGTTTATTTTACAAGTTACCGATGATGAAGAAAAAACTTCTCGTCTACTAAGTGATACATTTTTGAAAATATGGAATGAATTACCGGTTATAAAATTAAATAATCCTACACCTTTTTTATTTTTATTACAAAAGACATCGGCTGTTATCCTTGAAGATGCCGGTAATCCTGATGTTATGAAAATAAGGATTGTAAATTCTATCAAACAAATAAGAACACAGGACACTAGTTTAAAAGTAATTGTCCCGCTTCATTCTCAAACTATTTTTTCATCCGGTGAAATTATGCCGAGGCCTTCTGCATAATAGCTCAATGCTGTAACGGTCGTTTTTTAATCATCCCTCCTTTTGTATCTTTAATGCTGTTCATTACTACAAAGGCATTGGGGTCTATCGTTTCAATTTCTGTTTTAAGCTTATTTAATTCTAAACGCGTTACAACTGTATAAACAATATCTATATCGTTACCTTCGCCTTTCTTACCATAGCCTCGTTTTCCGCAATACACAGTTACGCCCCTGCCCATGGTTTCAATAATCATTTTCCGTATCTGTTCACTGTGTGATGAAATAATAGTAACGCCCGTATACTCTTCTATACCTTGTATAATAAAGTCTAATGTTTTGGAAGCTGCCAAATAAGTGATCATAGAATACAAGGCGGTTTCAACAGATAAATAATATGCAGCAGCAGAAAAGATAACCACGTTAATTGCAATAATAATATCACCCATTGTAGTACCGAATTTCCTGCTTAAAAATATTGCCAATACTTCTGTACCATCAATCACAGAACCGCCTCTTACAGCCAGTCCAATGCCTGATCCCAGGAAAAAGCCGCCAAAAATAGCCACCAGTAATTTATCATGTGTTACCTCGGGGAAATGAAAAAAATACATACAGATAGCTAAACCTATAATGGCAAAAGCGGTTTTAACGGCAAATTGTTTTCCTATTATTTTAAACCCTAAAATAATAAACGGAATATTAATTAAAATAATCAGCAGTGATAAAGGAATGGTGGTTAGCTCAGCGATTAGTAATGAAATGCCGGTGGCGCCACCATCAATGAATTTACTTGGCAATAAAAAACTTTCCAAACCAAAGGCCGCAGAAAAAATTCCCAATACCATTAAAATAACATCTTTAACTAACCGAAAAGCTAAAATTTTAAATTCCCGAAAGCCTTTAGCTATCTCAAATCTTGAATACGTTTCTTTAATATCAAATTTCTTATTCTTCTGCTTAAGAACATAGTGTATAATAATGCGGTTGAGAAAAGAATTCATATAATTTGGCTGAAAAACCGTTTAATAATGCAATATAATTTAAATCCGTAAACTAACAAAATGCTGTTTTAAAATATGTTTCGATTATTCCTTAATATGCAATTACGGCATTATGATTGAACCTGTTAAACAAAGTGAAAATACTCTTTACAACCAAAATGAATCCTATACTTGTTATTCCAAATACTACCTTATTAAACCACTATGATCCTTTTAAATTTAATTACTTCCAATAAGGAACAAATTGACACTATTATTAATCTTATTCTTAAAAATAAATTCGCCACTAATGTTATTTTAGGAAACGCTGAACAGGCGTATTTTACGAATACTGAAAATGTTATAGAACAAGCCGTAATTTATAAATTACAGTTTGCCACTAAATCATTATTATTTAGCGAAATAGAAGCTTCTCTGGCCAAAGAATTCCCAAACAAAGAGTTTTATATTTACGCCACTCCCATTGTACAAACAACCACCCGTTTTTTTGACAGAATTAAGAACAGTGTAAAGGCTCTTAACATGTTAAATAAAAAGAGGATTGACAACTAGCAAGACGTACAGACTATCCTACCACTAATAAATTTACAGGAAATTAATTTTACTTTTAGGTTAATTAGTTAAGTTAAACTTAATATATTTCCTATATTTAACATTCATTATTTAAAAAATCAGCAGATCAAATCAATATGGAAAAAGTATTAAAATCATTAGGAATTAAAGATCTGAATATTGGCTGCGCAACCGGTAAAAATTATTTTGCAAATGGCGATATTATAGAATCTTACAGCCCGGTTGACGGAAAATTAATTGCAAAAGTACAAGCCGCTAATGCAGCGGATTACGAAAAAGTAGTTCAGATAGCAAGTGAAGCATTTAAAGTATGGCGTAATGTTCCTGCTCCCAAACGAGGAGAGATTGTTCGCCAGTTTGGAGAAAAATTACGCGCCAAGAAAAATGACCTTGGGAAATTAGTTTCTTATGAAATGGGAAAATCCTTACAGGAGGGTTTGGGTGAAGTTCAGGAAATGATCGACATCTGCGATTTCGCAGTAGGCGTATCACGTCAGTTATATGGCCTAACCATGCATTCTGAAAGAGAAAGTCACCGTATGTATGAGCAATGGCATCCCTTGGGAATTGTAGGAATTATTTCCGCATTCAATTTCCCTGTAGCTGTATGGAACTGGAACACGGCATTAGCATGGATCTGCGGAGACGTATGTATCTGGAAACCTTCAAGTAAAGTGCCTTTATGCGCTGTTGCTTGTCATAACATTTGGAATGAAGTAGCCGCAGCAAATGATTTACCGGAAGGCATTTCTTGCTTATTAGTAAGCCCGGGAGCTATTGGAGAAAAAATGTGTGAAGACAGCCGCGTACCGTTAGTATCGGCTACAGGCTCTACACGTGTCGGTAAAATTGTAGGTACTAAAGTAGCTAACCGTTTCGGCCGTTCTATTCTTGAATTAGGAGGTAACAACGCTATTATCATTTCTAATAATGCGGACCTGAAAGCTTGCTTACCGGGAATTGTTTTTGGCGCTGTAGGTACCGCAGGGCAACGCTGCACCTCAACACGCCGTTTAATTATTCATGAAGATATTTATGAAGATGTAAAACAAAAATTAGTTGGTGCGTATAAGCAATTAGTTATTGGAGATCCGTTAAACGAAAAAAATCACGTAGGGCCGTTAATTGATAAAACGGCTGTAAAAGATTATTTAGCTTCTATTGAGCGTGTGATATCAGAAGGCGGAAA
This sequence comes from Bacteroidota bacterium, assembly GCA_025362395.1. Taxonomy (GTDB): domain Bacteria; phylum Bacteroidota; class Bacteroidia; order B-17B0; family Aurantibacillaceae; genus UBA4416. The sequence goes on along the minus strand of JANYGK010000037.1, from coordinate 12,593 downwards.
AATTTTAGTACCGGGCGGTGTATTAGACGGTAAAGGCTATGAAAGCGGATGCTATGTAAAACCATGTATTGCAGAAGCAAAAAATGATTTTGAAATTGTACAGCACGAAACTTTTGCTCCTATTTTATACATCATGAAATACAAAACGATTGAAGAAGCCATTGAATTACAAAATGGCGTTCCTCAGGGTTTATCTTCTTCCATTATGACTTTAAACATGCGTGAAGCTGAACAATTTTTAGCGGCATCAGGCAGCGATTGCGGTATTGCCAATGTAAACATCGGAACAAGCGGTGCTGAAATAGGCGGCGCGTTCGGTGGAGAAAAAGAAACAGGCGGTGGCCGTGAAAGTGGCTCTGACAGCTGGAAAGCATACATGCGTCGCCAGACAAACACGATCAATTACGGCACTAAACTAACATTGGCACAAGGCATTAAATTTGATTTCTAATTAAAATTATAAACAACAAAACGGAAAAAATGACAATCAACACAAACAAAGTGGTAACGGTAAACTATCATTTATCTTCTCACATAAAAGACGATTCACCTGAATTGGTAGAACAAACGACTAAGGAAAATCCGTTTGTATTTATTTTTGGATCAGGACAATTATTGCCTGATTTCGAAAAAAATTTAATAGATAAAAAAGTGGGCGATAAGTTTGATTTTAAAGTAATTCCTGAAAACGGTTATGGTATTTCTGATGAAGAAATGATCGCTAAAATACCTAAAGACGCGTTTAATGTAGACGGAAAATTTGATGAGGAGCGCGTAAAAGAAGGCGAAGAATTAATGATGAACGATGTAGATGGAAACCAATTAATGGGTTTTGTTCAGGAGATCGGTGATGATTATGTTGTAATGGATTTTAACCACCCTTTAGCGGACCACAACTTACACTTTGTAGGTGAAGTATTAGATGTAAGAGAAGCTACTTCAGAAGAGCTTGAACATGGCCATGTACACGGCCCCGGCGGACATCACCATTAAATAATAATATGCTTTAAAAGCTATCTGTAGTAACAGGTAGCTTTTTTGTGTTATGAAAATTTAAAAATAATATAAATGCAAGCTGCGTTTACTCCTATTAATAAAGGAACTCCGATTTTAAATTTAGGTTTAGCGGCTTTGTGATACAGCGGCGATTTCATGCCGGCATAAACACCTACAGCCCCTAATAACGAAGCAACTAATATTAACCTCCTTTCCGGGACGCGTTGTCCTTTTTTATTAGACTGCCACTTATCATAACACATTAATACATAGGCAAAGCAATTTATAAATACGGTGTAACCTATAATGAGCTTATGATACTGTGTCATTTTTAAATTAAAATAAAAGCCTCCGCCGGTTGGCAGAGGCTAGTAAAATTATATTATAAAATTATTTTTTTAAGGAGTCTCGGATTTCCATTAATAACACCTCTGTAGTTGTAGGTTCAACAGGTGCCGAAGGAGCTTCTGCTTCTTTTTTCTTCATGCGATTAATGGCTTTAATCAACATAAACATTACAAAGGCAACAATAACAAACTCAATACTCACTGTAATAAATGTTCCGTATTTCACGGCTACCTCAGCAGCAATTTCTTTACCGTCGGAGCCAATTTGGGCAGGCTTTAAAACCCACTTCCATTCATTAAAGTCTTTACCCTGTATCATTCCAACCAATGGCATAATCATACCATTAATAAAGGCAGTGGTAATTTTTGTAAAAGCAGCACCCATTACAAAACCTACCGCCAAGTCTATCAGGTTGCCCTTCATGGCAAACTCTTTAAATTCTTTTATAAAGCTCATGCTGTGTCTGTTTTTAGTTTATAATAATTAATTATTCCCCAATACTTTTAAAAGCTCATCTAATTTAGGAGTTAAAATAATTTCCGTTCTCCTATTCTTCTTTCTTGCTTCCGGTGTTTTAGCGGGATCTAAAGGAAAAAACTCTCCTCTTCCGGCCGATGTAATTCGCGTAGGATCTGTTTTAGAATTCTGTAATAAAATTTTAGTAACCGATGTAGCACGCATTACACTCAAATCCCAATTATCTTTTATTTCTCCTGCCCCTTTCATAGGGACATCATCTGTATGACCTTCCACCAAAATATTTATATCCGGGTTTTGTTCCAATACCTTCGCCACATTTTTTAAAGCTTCTACTCCTTTAGGTTGCACATCCGTTTTACCGCTTGCAAATAATAAAGACTCATCCATACTCACATATACTTTCCCGTTTTTTTGTGTAATGGTCAATCCTTTATTTTCAAAATTAAATAAGGCATCCTGTAATTTCTTTTTCAAGTCAGCAGTCGCCATGTCTTTTTTCTTTAATACATCTTCCAACTCATTTACGCGCGCTTCTCTTTTTTTCAATTCAGCCGATAAAGCATCGAGGTCTTGTTGTTGCTTGTTAAGCCTAAGTTCCAGCGCTTTCAGCTCATCTTCTTTCTTTAATAATTGCTCTTGAGTTAATTGCAATTTTCCGCTTAAGGAAGCATTGTCTTTCTCTGAACCTGTCAGCATACGGTTATATTTATCCAACAGCTGATCATTTACCAAATTAAGCTTATCGTATTTATTGCTCAACAAACGTAAATTAGTTCCAAGAATAGCGGTATCACGTTGCAGGCCTGCTAATTCTTTCTCTTCTTTCGCCATTTTTTCTTTAGCTTCGGTTAAAATGGTTTCACATTCCCGGTTTGCTTTTTTAGCTGCTGCCATCGACGTTTCGCAGTCTGCCAGTTTGCTTTTAGTTTCTTCGAATTTACGCTCCGGAACACAGGAACTCAATGCTATTATAAAAATACACAGGAAAAAATATACTGTTTTCATTTAAATTATTTTACAACAAAAATAAATGTAATAGTAGTATAAGGGAGAAGCAAAACCGGTATTTATCAACAAGGCACTCTTGCTAATTATTTACCGGTAACAAGGCTTTATCGATTCGTGAAGCAACGATATCCGCTAATTGAGCAAAATATACATTAATGATCTTTGCAGGACTGTTAACTGTTGCAGGAAGGTCTGTTTCCGCAATACCCGAGTTTATCTCCTTGGCATCGTAAGTATAAACGGTATAATGCATAATGATTTTACGGGACGAGTTATTCGCATTCATATCTGCCGGTGAACCGGTAAGCGATTTAATATCAAGCTCATTAATAAACAAGTACAGATCAGTTTTAAACTTCCTGTATAAATAAGGAACCAACGTTGCATTTTTAAGCCTGGCATTCATAAAGCGGCTATCCGTATTGCTTTCTACATTTAACTGTCCTTTTTCTATCGCCTTCTCTTCTTTTTCTTTACCGGGCGCTTTGTAATTAGTTTGGCTAGGCACTTTTTGGTACTGATAGCTTAAATACCTGTAAATGCTTGCAAGGTCTTCCCGGGTTTTTACGGTATCGTCCAACAGATCGACCACGCCCATTTTAGATTTTAATTTTTTATAGAATTGCTCATTTAATCCGTCACGCATAATAGCCTTTATTTGCTTCGCGTCCAACTTTGATTCTTTATTGATCAGGAAATCAATTTCACTTAAATACATCCTGTTCTCAAAAGGAATAAGCATGATCTTGTGTTTTTTTACAGGCTCCTTTGTTGAAGAAGTAGATCCCTGACCTATTGTTTTGTCCTGTGCTTTTGAATGGAAGCAAAAAACACAACACATAACACCTAAGATGAAATTGATTTTATGTCTAAAGTGTAATGCGATCATCTTTTACTATAATACAAAAAGTAAGAAAAATTATCTGAAAAAATGCACAAAATCATTAAGGTTTGCATACAGCATTAAGCCTAGTAAAAATGCCATACCCACATACTGCGCATAAGTTAATACTTTTACACTCGGCGTTCTTCTTGTAATCATTTCATATAACGTAAACACCACGTGGCCACCGTCTAATGCAGGTATCGGGAGCAAGTTCATAAATGCCAATACAATCGATAAGAAAGCTGTACGGTTCCAAAACTCTTCCCAGTTCCATTCGTCACCAAACATTTTAGCCATGCCTTTAAAGCCGCTTAAATGCTTGTAGGCTCCTGTGCTTGGCGAAAATAAAAGTTTAAACTGTCTTACATAAAAATTCAATTTATCAAAAGTCATTGAAACACCCGCCGGAAAAGATTCGAAGAAACCGAACGTTTTAGTTTCAACACTTACAATACCAAGTTTAACAAGATCATCAGGTCTGCTCGCAAAACCGGCTCCTATCTTATTTTCCGAGGTAACTTGTACGGGAACTGATAATTTTTCTGTTCCTCTTAATATATTTAAATTAATAGTTTTACCCGTAAAACTCTTCAGGTCTTCTTTAAACTCATCGTAAAACTTAACAGGTATTGAATCATTGATCCCGATTATTCTGTCTGCCTTTTTTAAGCCTGCGGATTTATTAACAGAGCCGTCTATAAATTCAGCGAAGATAGCAGGTGCACGCGGCGTGCCGAAACCGAATTTTTCTGAAGTAGCAATCTGATCTAAAAAGTTTTTCGGTAAAACTATCTCTACTTTCTCACCGTTACGATCAATCTGAACAGTGTGCCCTAATAAAATTTCTATTCTCAGATCATCTAAATATTTTAAAGTCTTGCCGTCAACAGAAACTATTTTGTCGCCTGTTCTAAAACCAACTGCCATTCCTAAGGAATCAGAACATTCAATACCGTCTTTTAAGCTGCTCATTGGAATTTTTTCTTCACCCCAGGTAAACAATACCATGGCATAAATAATAAATGCCAATAACACATTTACAATAATACCGCCTAACATTACTATTAAACGCTGCCAAGCAGGGTGTGCTCTAAATTCCCATGGTTCAGCAGGTTTATTCATTTGTTCGGTATCTAAACTTTCATCTATCATCCCTGCAATTTGCACATAACCGCCCATCGGGAACCAACCTAATCCGTATTCTGTATCGCCTATTTTCTTTTTAAAAATAGCAAAGTTTAAAACGCCGGGTAAGGGAAATAAAAAGTCGAAGAATAAATAAAATTTGTCTACGCGTATTTTAAATGCACGTGCGGCAATAAAATGTCCGAATTCATGCAGTAATATTAATAATCCTAAACTGGCAATGAATTGTGAAATCTGGATAAAAGTTCCCATATATGGTTGTGAAGATGCTTTTTTTAATTAATCTACGAATATACTAAGAATGATAAAGTAACGGCAATAAATTACCGGTTTTTAGATAATTTGGGGCTGATTACCCTATCTTGACCTGCTTCTTCAATAATTCGGAAGCGAGGATGCGTGTTTCCTTATCACATTGCATATAGTCTTCCAGAGAAGGCGTTTTTATAAGTGGCATTCTCGCTAAACAGGATTCAATGACATCGCTCATCTGCAAAAATCCGATCTTATCTTCTAAAAAAGCCTGTACTACTGCTTCATTAGCCGCATTTAATACACAGGGCATATTACCGCCTTTATGCATCGCATCAAATGCCAATCCTAAATTTTTAAAAACATTCATATCTGCTTTTTCAAATGTAAGCTGCGGATAACTTAAAAAATCAAAACGAGGGAACTTACTTTTAATGCGGTCGGGGTAAGTAAATGCATATTGAATAGGTAATTTCATATCAGGTAATCCCATTTGCGCTTTCATACTACCGTCGGTAAACTGAACAATGCTGTGCACAATACTTTGCGGATGCACAATTACATCTATCTGTTCGGGCTTTAAATTAAACAGCCATTTTGCTTCAATCACTTCAAGCCCTTTGTTCATAAGGCTTGCAGAGTCGATGGTAATTTTCGCACCCATTACCCAGTTAGGATGTTTAAGTGCCTGCTCTTTTTTTACGGTCGATAAAAATGCTTTATCTTTTCCTCTGAAAGGTCCGCCGCTTGCGGTTAAATAAATTTTTTCCGTTTCGTTTTGAAACTCTCCCACCAAACATTGAAAGATAGCGGAATGCTCAGAATCAACCGGATATAAATTAACGGCATTTTCGTAAGCAAGCTTAGTAACGATATCTCCTGCAACCACTAATGTTTCTTTGTTGGCAAGTGCTACCGGTTTTTTATATTTAATGGCGTTAATAGTTGATGCGAGGCCTGCATAGCCTACTATAGAAGCAAGAACCATATCAACCGTTTCCATTTCCACAATTTGTTCAATAGACTTTGCGCCGGCATATACTTTTATATTATGCGTAAATAAGGTATCTTTTACATATTGGTATTTTGTTTCATCACCAATAACAACGGCATTAGGTTTAAACTCAAGCGCCTGCTTTATTAACAAATCGGCATTTGAATTTGCAACCAATACCTCTGCTTCAAAATGCGACGGGTTATCACGAATTACATCCAGGGCTTGTGTACCTATACTGCCCGTGCTTCCCATAATAGCAATACGTTTTGGCGCCTGCTCTCCCTTATTTTTATCTAAATTCATGAGGCGTAAAATTGGTGAAAAAATCGGGATTCAGGAAATAAATAATTAACCGCATAGGAACATAGAAAACATAGAGGGTTTAATTATTTAACCGCAAAGCTCGCAGAGAGAAGAAAAAGAGCGCGGAAGATATAATCCATAACCGGCAACAATTTTAAACAATCTTTGTTCCTTCTTTGCGAACTCTATTTAAAAAAATAACTTTGCGTCTTTGCCGTTAATCAACATATATATGAAACAAAAAACAGCCATACTGCTTTTAAATTTAGGAACACCCGACAGCCCTTCAAAATCGGACGTTCGCAAATACCTCACACAGTTTTTAAATGATGAACGTGTTATTGATATCCCCTGGCTGTCGCGTACGTTATTAGTTAATGGTGTTATTGTGCCTTTCAGAGCCGGTAATTCGTCTAAGCTTTACAAAGCAATTTGGGATGAAACCACCGGTTCTCCTTTATTAAAAAACAGCAATGAGCTGGCGAAGAAACTACAACTCGCGGTTGGTACTGATTATAAGGTAGAACTGGCTATGCGTTACCAAAGCCCGAGTATGGAAAGTGTGTTGGAACGCATGAAAAAAGAAGGCTATCACAAAATAATCGTGCTCCCTTTATTTCCGCAATACGCGTCGAGTAGCACCGGTAGTGCCTTACAACGCTTTATGGAAATAGTAAGCAAGTGGTGGGTAATTCCAGAATTAAAAATTATAAGCCAATACTATGATAACCAAGATTATTTAAATTGTATTGTAAACCGCGGCAAAGAACACGATATCGCTAAATACGATCATGTTATTTTCAGCTACCACGGCTTACCCGAAAGGCAGGTTGATAAAGTATATAACGACGGGTATTTATGCAACGACCATAATTGTGAAGATGAATTAACCGACACCAATTATTACTGTTATAAAGCAGCGTGTTACCAAACTACCAAAGACGTGGCGGAAAAATTAAACATCCCGGAAGGTAAATACACATTAAGCTTCCAAAGCCGGCTCGATGATAAATGGTTGAAACCCTTTAGTGATAAGGTTGTGGAAGACCTCGCCAAAAAAGGTTCTAAAAACATTTTAGTGTTTTCACCGGCATTTACCGCCGATTGCCTTGAAACCATTTATGAGATTGGTACCGAGTACCAGGAAATTTTCCATAAGCACGGCGGCAACAAAATACAATTGGTGGAAAGCCTGAACAGTGGTGATGATTGGGTGGAAACGATAAAAAAATTAACTATCGGTTAAGATCTGATACAACTATTTTTTTAGTGATGAGCTGTTCACCGGCAGTATTATACACAGAAATATAATAGATCGCATTGGCTGCATTATCTAAATTTACATTAATGTTATTATACCCTTTAACGGCTTGCAAGTCTTTCGTTTCAATAATCTGACCTAATGTATTGTGTACATACAATTGCAGTTTTTGATCGGTTGCTGCCGTTAAAATAACACCTACTTCTTTACCGCCGTTATTGGCAATTACAATATGCCCGTTGGTTTTATCGCAGGAAGCTATCGATATAATAGCCGACGTTTTTGATTGGCCGTTCTTGTCGGTTTGCTTTAAGCGAAAATAATTAATATCGGCACTGATAGAAGTTGCCGTATAATTATAGCAATACTTTAAATCGGTAGTGCCGTTACCGTAAATTTTAGTAACGCCTGTAAAATTGCTTCCATCGGTAGATTGTTCTACCGTAAAATAATCGTTATTGGCTTCTGAGGCTGTGCACCAGTTTAGAGCAATATTATTATTGACACACTGTCCGTCGAAGTTTATGAGTTCAATAGGCAATGGTGATAGCAATGCTGTTAACACCCATGGCCCAAAAGTACTAAGTCCTGAAGCAGTAACTGCACCAACGCCTGCCGATACAACGGCAGCACTGCCAAGATTTGCATTATTAGGAAGCCAAGCACTTGCCCAATATTGCGCGCCTATTAAACCGCTTGAATATAAAGCATTCAATGTGTTTTCTGAACCTCTGTAGCTGAAAGTGGCATTTGCTGTAACCGCACTGCTGTTATTAACCTGCCACCACCTGTCAACCACTGCCGGAATAGTACCGTCGGCATAAGGCACATTTGGTGAATACATGTGCGTGACACCGCTTGCCCATGGCGTATTATTGGAACCGGTAGTACGGGTTGACACCTCAACATAATCGGAAGCTCCTGCCATAGGTGCTGTAATATTAAACGTAAAAGGAATATAAGAACCTGCTACACCGAACGGGTATACTTTTGAGCCGCCCACTGTTCGGTGATACCACCTGATAATACTTGGGTTACTGCCCGAATTGGTTTCACTGATAATGTAACCGCTTGAACGGGTAATAGCTCCTACGGCACTGTTTGTAATATTAATCGTATTACTGTTGAGATCTAACGTAGAGGCACCTACTGCCAATACACCTGTAAAAACAGATTGGCCGCCGACTGTGTTTGAATTGACTGCCAAGGCTTTTATACCTGTGCCCGTCAGGGTTAAATTATAAAAAGCGGTTGCGGCCGAACCGCCTACAGATTGTGCTGCTCCTGCCAACACCACTCCGCCTCCGTCTGCACTAAAAGCAACATTAGCCGCATTATTAACCCAGTTTCCTAAAAGGGTAATGGTAGAAGAAGCGCTCGGTGTAATTAAGCCGCCCGATTGATTGGTGTAATGACCTGTAGTTCCGTCAATATAAATTTGCGAAGCGCCTGAAAAAACAATTTTTGCACCGTTATTGATCAATCCCTGAGAAAAACAGGAACATGCTAATAGGATAAAATATGAAGATAATAAATATTTCATTGTTTAGTTTCCGGCTTGTATTTCTTTTCGTCTTTTAATAAAGGTTTAGATGCAGAAGACCTTTTTAACGAAATACCTGTAATAGTATCAATGTTCGAAATTAAAAGAGGCTGAGCTTCAAGCTCATTTGAAATAATTAAGTTTTTATTTGTGGCAGAGCCGGGGGTCGCACTAACAGAAGGTTCTAAACTGCTTTGTGTTGAAATATTTTTACTCTTATTCGTAGATACAGATACACTGCTTTGTGAAAAAGCAGTGCTTGAGTAAACTATGATAAAAAAAATAAAAGATAATAATTTTTTCATGTTGAATATTATCGATATGAAACAATAGCATGAATTTCTCCGCAATTAGAAGAAGTAGCGCAACTTCCTCCCAAATTAATCGCAGATGTTCCTGCAAAACGAGAAGCAAATAATTGTATTGTGTGAGCTCCCGCAGTCAATCCTGTGGCCCAGGTAGAAAAAGTACAGACATTAAAGCTATTTGTATTTGTACCGCTTGGATTTACAACTGACGTTCTGTTATACCCTCCCTGTGCTAAAAAACTACCGTCTAAAATAACGGCGACATCAAATACACTGTAAGCACCTGCAGTCGTAGACACATTTAATCCTCCAAGAACACCGTCAATCTTAACATCTGCAATCTGTCCCGAGGGAATAGTTAAGTTAATTGTACATCCCGGTTGTAATGTAAAGGCAGTTGAATTAACGCCTGCTCGGCCACCTGTATCATAAGCATGGTATTGCTTTACAGTTTTACTAAAACAAGCCCATACAGGTGCTCCGGCCGTGCCATTATTAAAATATAATCCTGCTCCGCATGGCATTGCTGTATTAGTATTGTAAACCATTAAACCTGTCATAGGGGATGCAATTGTAGCGGCATCTGTTTCGGAAGCTAAAGAAATATTTGGAAAAGAAACACCTTTGTTTGTAGCCGCAACGTCAAGCATTGCACTTGCATTTGGAGCTGCTCCCGTACCATTGATCCCAACATTTTGAGCTTTTGTAAGAGTCGTAATAATAAGAGATATAATAAATGTGAATGTAAATTTTTTCATGACAAAAAATTAAATTTTAATTAAATTTACGAAAAAAGAAAATTAAATTATTTTTATTGAATAGCTATACTATAAATTTTACTCACTTATTATATACATTCGCCAAAAGTTAAAATAGTTTATCGGTTTAGTTTTATTGATTTAATAAACCTGCAAACCAATTAAAAAAAGGTTTTATCCTAATTTGAAACACATCAATTTTATACAAACATATTTTAAAGACTATAAATTCGTTGCGTTATTTAATTCGAACGCTCACTCTGCCGGTTTTAAAAATTGCATTTATTTATCCAATAAAGAGTCGTCAGAAACAATTGTTCCCGGTAAAAATTACATAGCTTTTATAAACTACGATCATAAGAATGATGTAGAAAACTTCCCGGAAAAAGAAAATAATCCGCTTACATTTCCTAAACAATTATTTATTGAAGCCGAAAAAAAAACAAACCAATATGTTTTAACCTGCCTGCAGACAGCTGTTTCCATGCAACCGATAACCATACAACCAACTGTTACCAAACAAGAATACATAAGTAAAGTAAGCGCGTTAAAGCAACATATACAATTGGGTGATATTTACGAGATAAACTATTGCATTACTTTTGAAGCACATGACGTAACCATTGATCCTATTGCCCTTTACCAAAAACTAAATGCCATCAGCAACGCTCCTTATTCTGCATTGGCCAAGTTCGAAAACAGGTATATTGTTTCTTCAAGCCCTGAATTATTTTTATCCAAAAAAGGAAACACCGTTATTACCAAACCTATTAAAGGAACAGCAAAAAGAGGCTTAACGCCTCAAGAAGATGAGATCATTAAACAAAATCTAAAATCGAATTTAAAAGAGCGTACCGAAAACGTAATGATCGTAGATGTAGCAAGAAATGACTTGTCACGGATTGCTGTAAAAGGCAGTGTAACGGTCGAAAAATTATGTGAGATTGAATCTTACAGTCAGGTTCACCAAATGGTGAGCACTGTGAGCTGCGAGCTTAAAGAAAATACGTTTTTTAAGGCTATAATTGATGCTGCTTTCCCTATGGCCAGTATGACCGGCGCGCCAAAGCACCGAGCCATGCAATTAATTGACGATTACGAAATATATAACCGCGGGCCTTACTCAGGCTCTTTAGGATACATTGAAGCAAACGGTGATTTTAATTTAAACGTATTGATACGAAGCGTTTTTTATGATGAAGAAAAACATTATTTAAGCTTTACAGTGGGCAGCGCCATTACTGCTATGTGTAATCCTGAAGAAGAATACGAAGAATGTTTATTGAAAGCCTATGCAATGATAAAAGCTTTGGAGTAACAGGAATTTGAATTAATTCACGATAAATTTTCTGCTCAATACTTTTTTATCATTTTCTGTAAGATCTATAATATAACTTCCTTTTGCCAGTTCACTAACGTCAATTGCAGTATAACGGCTTATTTTATTGACCTGTATAACCGATTTGCCCTGAATATCATAGATGGTAAAACCCGAGCTTGTTTGAATTTTATAATTTTCTACATTAACCGTAATAATATCGGTGGCAGGATTGGGGAATAATTTTAAGGATACCGTTTCTTTTTTTATTTCTGCAATACCAACCACATTACTTTTTCCGTTAGCAAAAACATACTCTCCCAATTTAAATGTATCTACAGTAATTAGGCCTGTTTTTGCACCGAATATTAATTTTGAGTAGCTGCCCGCCTCATGCCAATCATCTGCCGCGTTTTTCCGGTAAAGCAGCAGTAAACTGTCGCCGTTATAGGCGGTTAAGCAGGTATCCAGGTAGCTGTTGCCGTTGGTTGTTTTATTACCATCGTAATTTAACCTTAATTTACCGGAAAAGCCGGGGGACATTACACCGTTTATTTTCCAATAGTGCTGTGTGTTTAACCTGAAGTTATGTACATTGTTTTTGAAAGGATCGGGTTTTGCAAAATTATGCTCTACACGAATAAAAGAAGAATCTGCTCCTTTATTTGATACTATTAATGTAACATGGCCTAACGCATAAGCAATGGTTGCATTTGTTTTTACAGTTTTATATTCGGATGTAACAGCATCACTTATTTTCGATTCATTATTTATACCTGTATATACAGGTTTAATATTGGTTTGCACCGTAAAAGAATTAGCCGCCCCGCTCATGCTGATATTCTTTACTTCCCGGGCCCATGCTGAGTTCATAAATGTAAGCTCCAAAGGCACATTAGAATATAAAGAAGGCGCTCCAAATAATTTTTGCTTCACATATACAACAGATGTATAAGGCGCGGCTGTTCCGGTGGTTTTAACCGAATCAA
>JANYGK010000074.1 GCA_025362395.1 Bacteroidota bacterium | reverse complement strand
CTAAATTTTGCATCTTCGCCTCTTCACTTTCCCACTTCTTGTAATCACCGTAATCATGATTGCCGAGCGATGAATAGACGCCATAAGGCGCTTTCAGCATTTTATAAGATTGTAAATGTGGTTGTGTTTCAGTGCTTTCGTTATTCACCAGATCACCGGTAAATAATATCATATCGGGTTTCTGATCCAATACAATATTAAACGCTTTCACTAAAGGGTCGGTGCTCAAGAAACTCCCGGAATGTATATCAGACAACTGAACAATTTTAAAGCCGTTAAACGCTTCGGGTATATTGGGTGATTTTACAATTACCTTATGTACCCTGTATTTATAAGCACCTCTTACCATACCGTAAATAAGTGATATGGCAGGAACAACCGTAAACGTAAGGCCTGCATAACTTAAAAATTTTAAACGGCTTACATGATGCGAAACCTCTGAAGCATCGGCAGGGGCTTTTTGAAAATACGTAGCGATCCATCTGAACAAACGAATAATATCATCAATCAACAAAAAAGTACAACCCAATAATTTACAGATCAATAAAATTAACCCGATGGAGGATACCATACGAAAGGCCATATTCCATTCGGTAGGCGGATAAAATAAAGAAACAAAACCTATTAAAATGTTTATTCCTGCAAGCGAATAGGCGATGTAAAAAATAATTTTTCGCTTACCGGGACTAAAATCAACACTGATAGTTTTAAGCGACTGCAAAAAATACAGCTCCACTAATACTATTAAAATAAAAAATATAAGAAATCGACCAAACATAGGTTGTAAATTAAATGGTTGGCAAAGATATTATTTTGTAAATGCATTTGCCGCTACCGTGAGTTATATTTTAATAAAATGAATGTATTTTAGGCTAATGTTACTATAGGTCGGTAAATGTTACTAATGGTATGTAAGGAATGAGAACTAATGTAAAACTAATTACCTTATGGTTTGTTTATTGAATGATTTGAAATAGAAAAAGAATAAATATAGTATCTAAATTAATTAGTGACCTTAATTGTTAATTAATTATGAAATTGTTCATGTTTTTTAGATGAAAGATTGATCAAACTTATAAATCCAATGCTATATTTGGCGCGTTAATTAAAAAATAAATTATGACAAAAGAAGTATATATCGTATCGGCCGTAAGAACCCCAATGGGCTCTTTTGGCGGAACATTAGCGGGTGTGCCTGCTACAAAATTAGGCGCTATAGCAATTAAAGGCGCTTTAGATAAAATTAACCTCGATCCAAAATTGGTGAACGAAGTGTTTATGGGATCCGTATTACAGGCAAACTTAGGACAGGCCCCTGCTCGCCAGGCCGCAAAATTTGCAGGTTTGCCCGATAATGTAAATTGCACCACGGTTAATAAAGTTTGCGCCAGCGGCATGAAATCGATTACATTGGCGGTACAGGCCATTTTATTAGGTGATGCTGATGTGGTTGTTGCAGGCGGTATGGAAAACATGAGCTCTGTGCCTTTTTATTTAGAGAATAACCGTTGGGGAGCTAAATATGGTAATGGAACTGTTATTGACGGTTTAGCTAAAGACGGTTTAACGGATGTTTACAATAATTTCCCGATGGGTAATTGTGCTGAGCTTTGCGCTAAAGAATACAAATTTACACGTGAAGACCAGGATGCATTTGCTATTGAATCGTATAAACGTTCGGCAGCGGCGTGGACTGCCGGTAAATTTAAAGAAGAGATTGTTGCCGTTGAAGTAAAAACAAAAAAGGGAGATATTGTTTTTGCGGAAGATGAAGAATACAAAGCGGTAAACTTTGAAAAAATACCGGGTTTAAAACCGGTGTTTCAAAAAGACGGAACAGTAACTGCTGCCAATGCATCAAATATGAATGACGGTGCAGCGGCGTTAGTATTAATGAGCAAAGAAAAAGCAGAGGCCTTAGGCCTTAAACCGTTAGCAAAAATAAAAGGCTATGCAGATGCTGAACAAGCACCCGAATGGTTTACTACAACCCCATCGGTAGCTTTACCGAAAGCAGTTGAAAAAGCAGGTTTAAAAATGGGCGACATTAATTATTTTGAATTAAATGAGGCATTTGCAGTAGTAGGCTTAGCTAATATTAAATTAATGAATTTAGATGCAAGCAAAGTAAATGTAAACGGTGGTGCGGTGTCTTTAGGACATCCTTTAGGGGCTTCGGGTGCCCGAGTTATCGTGACTTTAATTAATGTATTAAAACAAAACAATGCTAAATACGGGGCAGCAGCTATTTGCAACGGCGGCGGCGGTGCAACCTCTTTAGTAATTGAAAATATGTAATTTTATATTTTATAAAAACAAAAAACTGCTTTTCTTAAGGCAGTTTTTTTTTGCTTTTTTTTGACATTAAAACAACAATTAGCTTTTAGGGATAACAGACTATAAAAATTCAACATTGCTGTATAATTTTCTACATTAAAAAAAATAGAACTGTAGAAAATAAAGCCCGGTGAAACTACAATTAATTGACAGTCATTCAAATAAGCTTTTATAAATAGAATTTTAATTCCGGTAAAACAGTTGAAGTGTTTAAGTGCTAGCAAACAGTATTAACTTCTAAAACTTAAACACTATGACAACCTTCAAAAATAATAACAGTAAAGAAACACCTACTGTTAAAACAGATTCAAATACTACGGATAGTTCGACAAACAAGAGCCTTACTGATTCAACCACCGACACTAAAGACCTCACTAAGTCATCAGGTATTGATTCAGAATCTAAGGCAAAAAGTAAGAACGAAGCAGGATATACAGGAGCTGATTCAAAAAATGAAACTGAAAAATCCGACACAGAAACATCCGATAAAAGTAAAGGTATAGATACATCCGATAAAAAGGATTCCGATTCATCCAATAAAAATCAAAATTCTAAAGATTACGATAACCAAAATTGGGACGAAAAATTTAATCCGAATGAAAATTCAACTATAAAAGGAAACCAAAACGGTTCAAACCAAAATTACGGTAACAGCAATCAGTATGGTTCAAGTCGCGGCTTTGAAAACCAAAATCAAGGACACGGAAATCAAAACCAAGGCTATAATAGCCAATACGGTTCACAACAACAACAAGGTAATCAGTATGGTTCCGGCCAGGGTAGTTTCGAACATTCAAACCAAGGATATGGTAATCAAGGTGGAAATAATAGCCAATATGGTTCACAACAAGAACAAGGTAATCAATATGGTTCCGGGCAAGGTAGTTTCGGGCATTCAAACCAAGGATATGGTAATCAAGGCGGATATAATAGCCAATACGGTTTACAACAAGGACAAGGTAACCAGTATGGTTCCGGGCAAGGTAATTTCGGGCATTCAAACCAAGGGTACGGTAACCAAGGAGGATATAATACTCAATATGGCTCGCAAGGAAGCTACGACGGTAATCAAGGTGGATACCAAAATTCAAACCAAAGATATGGTAATCAAAACCAATATGGTTCAAACCAAGGATATGGTAATCAAAACCAACATGGTTCAAATCAAGGATATGGTAACCAAAATCAATATGGTCAATCTCACGATAACCAAAAAGGGTTTCAGAATTCAAACCAAGAGTATGGCAACCAATATGGCGGCTCACACCAAAATAATGAGATGAATAACGGCTCAAATCATGGATATAATAACCGCAATGATGAGAATCAATCTTATAGAAAATCTGATTATCAATCAAATAATAATGAACGTTATAATAGCTCAAAACAAACCGGCGGATATGGTTCGGGATCATCCAACAACCAAAACAGAAGTGGCATGAGCCAACAGAGAGGTTATGAAGGTTCTAACTTTTATGGTAATGAACAACCATCAAATAACAAAAGCAACAGCCAAGGTTATGAAGGCGGAAACGCTTACGGTAATTCAGAAAGCCATGGTAGAAAAGGGTCGTATATGGATCATAATGATAATAAGTCTAACGGTTACAGTAATGAACGCGGCCGTAATGAATTTGAGGACGAACAATCACATTACAATGACAGAAATAATACTTCTAACGAAGGATCCCGTAACAAAAAATCGAGAAAGTCTAATTGGTAGTTATATTTCAGAAACAAAGCGCAAAAGCCTTAGTTAATTAACTAAGGCTTTTGTGCTTTTTATAGTATACGTGTTGAGTTTTAACAGTTTAAAAACACTAATAATAATACTCACCGGTCAAGCTAATATTTGCTGTTGAAGCTATACGATTTGACGGTGGAATTTCATAGTAGCCTATGTTTCAATGCGATCGTATCAATTACAACCACTAGTGCCATCTCATCACTTATAATTCAAATTATAATTAGTTCCCATTAAGGATATAAAAATAATTCTGCCTGTCTTCATGTTTTTAAAAGGTAAAAGATCAAAACTGAGCTTTGTTTTTATAGTTCCCGTACACACATCAGATTCAATATACCTTAATAAAAAATTAAGCTTCAGCGATTGCGATTCTATAATTTTATTATCTGTGATAAGCTCTACATTTGCCTTACAGCCGCCGTATACAATTCCTATTTCAAGACAGTTATTGCTGATCTCTGCATTATATATAATTACGCGTTTCGATTTAACGGTGTCAAGGCTTCCGTCTATAGATTGTATTTTGGCACAATCAGAATCGGCAATAAACAGCTCTCCGTTTACAAACAGGTCCGTTTGAGCGGTAATTGCACCGGGAATCAGTGAAACGATGACTATAAAAATTTTCAGCACAGCTTGCCGTTATTTTAGATTTATATAAATGTACTCGGAAATTGTCATAAAAAAACCTCCGTTATTAACGGAGGTTTTAAGGATATAGTATCTATTAAGCATTATTAAAATCCCAGGTTTCCATAAACTTGGTCGTATAGTTGCCCGCTTTAAAATCCTCGTTCTGCATTAATTTAATATGAAACGGAATGGTTGTTTTAACGCCTTCAATAACATATTCGCTTAAAGCACGGTGCATTTTAGCAATAGCCTCTTCGCGTGTTTGTGCAACCGTAATTAATTTACCCACCATACTGTCATAATTTGGCGGTATCCTGTAACCGCTGTATACATGAGAGTCTACGCGAATGCCATGTCCGCCCGGTGTATGTAAAGTCGTTATAACTCCCGGCGACGGTGCAAAGTTCTTAAACGGGTCTTCCGCGTTTATGCGGCATTCAATAGCGTGTAATTGGGGGTAGTAATTTTTACCGGAAATAGGAACGCCCGCAGCAACCAATATTTGTTCACGAATTAAGTCGTAATTAATTACTTCTTCCGTAATAGGATGCTCTACCTGAATCCGTGTATTCATTTCCATAAAATAGAAATTGCGGTGCTTGTCAACTAAAAACTCAATAGTACCCACACCTTCATAAGCAATGGATAAAGCAGCTTTAACAGCGGCGTCGCCCATTAACTCACGTAATTCGGGAGTCATGAACGGAGAAGGGGTTTCTTCCACTAATTTTTGATGCCGGCGTTGTACCGAACAATCCCTTTCGCTTAAGTGGCACGCCTTTCCGTATTGGTCACCAACAATTTGTATTTCAATATGGCGCGGCTCTTCAATGTATTTTTCCATGTACATAGCTCCGTTACCGAAAGCAGCAGTTGCTTCATGTACAGCGCTATCCCATGCGTTTTGAAATTCTTCATCTTTCCAGATGATCCGCATGCCTTTACCGCCGCCACCTGCGGTAGCTTTAATAATTACCGGGTACTTAATGTCTTTTGCCAGTTCTTTTCCTTGCTCTACACTATCCAATAAGCCTACCGACCCCGGTACACAAGGTACGCCCGCAGCTATCATTGTAGCTTTAGCATTACTCTTATCTCCCATCTGGTTGATCATTTCGGGAGAAGCACCGATGAATTTAATTTTATTTTGCCTGCAAATTTCAGAAAACTTCGCGTTTTCACTTAAAAAACCATATCCCGGGTGTATCGCATCCGCATTGGTAATTTCCGCAGCAGCAATAATGTTCGACATGCTTAAATAACTGTCTTTACTTGGTGGGGGACCAATACATACTGCCTCATCAGCAAACTTAACGTGAAGCGAATCTTTATCGGCAGTAGAATATACAGCTACTGTTTTAATTCCCATCTCTTTACATGTTCTGATAACACGTAAAGCAATTTCGCCGCGATTGGCTATTAATATTTTTTTAAACATCTTAAATTAATTAAATAATTAGTAAATATGCTAATGTGTTTAATAAGATTAATAGTACCGTTAATTTGCATATCGGCACATTTTCAAATTAATAAATTACGAAGGGTCTACTAAAAATAAAGGTTGATCATACTCCACAGGAGTTGCATCATTTGCCAAAACCTTAATGATCTTGCCCTTTACTTCGCTTTCAATTTCATTAAATAATTTCATGGCCTCAATAATACAAACCGGTTTCCCTATTTCAATATCATCGCCAACACCTACAAACTGTGGCTTGTCGGGAGATGATGAGCGATAGAAGGTACCGATCATCGGGGATTTAATAATAACGTATTTCGATTCATCATCTGCGGCAGGCGTATTAGCCGCAGGGGTTAATGTTTGTTGCGTTGCAGGTACATTATTAGTTGCAGGTTGGTTAGTTGCCTGTGCAGGCGCAGTAGTGATTTGCACAGGAGCTGTCTGGTAAACTACAGGTGCAGCTTGCTTACCTGTTCTAATCACTATTTTAACTTCTTTTGTTTCTAATTCTACTTCATTGACTCCACTCTTAGAAACAAATTTAATTAAATCTTGAATTTCGGTTAATTTCATTTTTGTGTGTTTTAGTTAGTGAGGACAAAAGTATCATTTTTTTGTAAAAACAATCAAAAATGAGGTTGTTTTATCAAAATTAAGCCCTTTTGTTATGAAAAGTAACTATTTATCAACAAGATAAATAGTTAGCGCAACAATGTTTAAAATAAATAAAGGAAATTTATCGAATCCGTTCAGAGTTTCTTACCAGCTCCTCATCCTTTTTGATGAAACGAGCAGCAAGGAAGGCGAAAATAGCACCGATTATAGGGAGAAATGCTCCAAAAGAAAATGTAATAAGTGCGTTTTCGTGATTAATAAATGTAAGTAGAAAAAATAAACCGATTATAAAAATATTTAATAATAAAAGCAAATTACTAAGTTTATATTGAAGAGACCTGTTGTTAAATTTGAAAATTGTAAAAAGACCAACTGTGATGATTAAAAAGTTAAGAGTGATCGGGAACCAAAGGTTTGAATTGGCTACTAAAAAACTTAACCCCGGTAATAAGGTAATACCCCAGCTAAATTTAGAATCATTATAATACTGGAAAGGAACAAATAACATTAAAAAGGCAATAATTAAAACAGCCAATAAAAAAAGAGTTTGTTTACGTTGAATCATGCCGCAAAATTACCATTTTCAATTTAATTTCAGAATAAACACGTCGCTGTATTGTAAATAAAACCTTAATTATTTGTAATTTTTACGTTCAAATCCAAATAACTTACATTTACCTTTTGTAGTATCAGCCGGTAGACTTACTTTTGCCGAATGGAAAGCAAATACCGTAACCTGATTGAACAAACTTTCGATTTTCCGCAAGAATCGTTTGAAGTAGCTGATAATGAATTATACTTTAATGATATTCCGCTTATGGACATTATTAAACAATACGGTACTCCGCTAAAAATTACCTATTTACCTAAAATTACTTCGCAGATACAAAAAGCCAAACGTATGTTTAACGTGGCTATGGCAAAGGCTGATTATAAAGGGAAATATGTGTATTGTTACTGCACCAAAAGCTCTCATTTTTCGTTTGTATTGGATGAAGTTTTAAAGAATGAAGTTCATATAGAAACCTCGTCGGCTTACGACATCCAAATTATAAGAGAACAAATTAAAAAGAAGAAAATAACCAAGGATACTTTTATAATTTGCAACGGTTATAAGAAAACAAACTACAAGCAATATATTTCGGAACTATTAAATGACGGCTATAATGTGATCCCCGTTCTAGATCATTTAGATGAATTTGATTACTACAAAAAGAACGTAAAAGTTGCCAAATGCCAGCTTGGAATCCGGATCAGCACCGAAGAAGAACCTTCTTTTGCCTTTTATTCTTCTCGTTTAGGGGTTCGCTATACAGATATTATTGATCTTTATAAGCAAAAGATACAAACTAATCCTAAGTTCGAATTAAAGCTGTTGCACTTTTTTATTAATAACGGTATTAAGGACACTATTTATTATTGGACCGAATTAAATAAATGCCTTAACATATATAAGGAATTAAAAAAGATTTGTCCAACCTTAGATTCCTTGAACATTGGCGGCGGTATGCCGATACGTACCTCATTAAGTTTTGAATATGATTATGAATATATGGTGGAAGAGATCGTGTCACAGATCAAAACATTTTGTGTAAATCATGAGATAGATGAGCCTAACATATTTACCGAATTCGGATCGTTTACTGTAGCAGAAAGCGGGGCAGCTTTGTACTCCATTATTGACCAAAAACAACAAAA
>JANYGK010000069.1 GCA_025362395.1 Bacteroidota bacterium | reverse complement strand
TGCTACTTTTTTTACAGCTACTCTTTTTTTAGTTGAAGCAACTTTTTTTAAAGCACCTTTTTTAACGGGAGCCGCTTTTTTTGAAGCTGTTCTTTTAGCAGACATTACTTTTTTTGCCGGCGCTTTTTTAGTCATTACTTTAGAAGCCGCTTTTTTAGCAGTGCTCTTTTTTGCCGAAGCTTTAGCGGTTGCTTTTTTAGCGGGTGATTTTATTTTGCGGGGGGCAGGTTTAGCTGCTTTTCGCTGAACTTTTTTTAAGGTTGCCATGAATATTAGTTTTTTGGTTTGTACAAAATGTGCAACATCTATACCGGCATGTTATATTTTAAGTCAGGTACCTGAAAGGTATAAAAGCCTTTGTTTAAAGGCGTTGCAGTATTATACCGTTAAAATTAATGAATAATGCAGTATTTTTAGGGCTAGCTTTTATGTAGAAGTTAGTCTACATAACACTTTAAATTTACATACTTAACACTAATATAATGTGTTTAATTAAGAAATGGATTAAGCTTAAAATTTTATAAGCTCTTCATAAAGCTCTTTTACAGGCAGGCCCATGACATTATAAAAGCTGCCTTCTATTTTATCAATCCCTATATATCCGATCCAGTCCTGTACACCGTAACCGCCTGCTTTATCATAAGGACTGTAATTTGTAAGGTAATATTCGATCTCCTCTTGTTTTAATTTCTTAAAATATACTTTACTTACATCAAAAAAAGTAGTTTGTTTATTTGCGCCTTTTAAACAAACTGCCGTAAACACTTCATGCATTTTACCGCTCAGTGTTTCCAGCATTTTTTTTCCTTCAACAAAATTAGCCGGCTTATTAAATGCTTTTCCATCGCACCAAACAATCGTATCAGCTGTAATTAAAATTTCATTTTCTTTCAGATCATCATCATAAGCATCCGCTTTTTTTTCGGCAAGAAATAAAGGAATTTCTTCCGCCAAAAGATCAACAGGATAAGTTTCTTCTACATTAAGGGGTTTATTTAAAAAATCAAACCCCAGGCTTTTTAGCAATTCCTGCCTGCGGGGTGAATTAGAACCTAAAATTAATTGATAAGGAAATTCTTTTATGGTTTGTTCTATACTATTCATAAATGTGTTTGATAATAAATGTAAAGGCTATGCCGAATAACATGATAAATTTAAGTAATAAACTCGCCATTTTAAAATCTTTAGATGTATTGGCACGTATAATTTGAATCAATAAAACTATTAAGGGCAGCACTACCAAGGCGGCTATATAGTAAACGGCAAGTGATTGATGTAAATAATAAAATTTAATTCCTGCAATTAACAATAACCCAATTGTAATTAAAATAATAAAAAACGTTACCGCTTTACCGGTAATCATTCCCCACACAATCGGCATAGTTCTACAGCCTGTTTGTATATCGCCTTTATAATCTTCCATGTCTTTTATGGCTTCTCTTGCAAATGAGGTAAGGAAGGCAAAGCCCGCATACCCAAATACAATAATAACAAGCGGTTTTAAAAGCGGGGTAATAAATAAAAGAGTAAGTCCGTTAAGTTGCCCGGCCAAATAATAATCGTATACCATAGGCATAAGTGGAATACTTGCCGTAAGTAAGGATACTACTATGTTTCCTATAAGCAGCTGTTTTTTAAAGTTGGTTGAATAAAACCATAATAAAATAATGCTGAACACCTGGAAACTCAGTAATTTTAGAGCATGGCATTTTAAAGCGAGGTATCCTCCGAGCAATAAGCCGGTAGCGCTAAACAGAATATGAAGAATCATGGCCCATCTGCGTTTAATGCTCACATCTACTACAACGGTTTGGGGCCTGTTAATCTTATCCGTCTTTACATCAAAATAATCATTAATAATATAGCCGGCCGCAGCTATTAATAACGTGCTCAATAAAGAGATACAAAACAAGGCAGGGGTGAAATTAGAAAATTCGTTTACAGGCGCAAATACCAAGTATTTAATACAAATTTGTGTGATTGCAATAATTAAAAGATTCTCAACACGAATTAATTTTAAAAATGCTATAAATGGGTTTTTCAGCAAAGCAATTTATTAGAACAGAAAGTTAGGAAATAAAATTTTAATTTTGACAATAAAAAATACGATGCACGACCTTACTTCTTCCTATTGGGAAAACCGATATAATACCAATGATTTCAGCTGGGACCTTGGCGCTGTTTCTTCTCCGCTTAAAGAGTACTTTGATCAATTAAAAAATAAAGAGCTTAGCATATTAATTCCCGGTGCAGGCAATGGTTACGAAGCAGAATACCTGCATTTGCAAGGCTTTAAAAACGTGTTTGTGTTAGACTTTGCCGCGGAGCCCTTAAAAAATATAAAGGAACGGACACCCTCATTTAATAAAGATAGGCTTATAAGACAAGATTTTTTTGAGCATACGGGCCAATATGACCTTATTATTGAGCAAACCTTTTTTTGTGCCATTGATCCTTCGTTAAGAAAACGTTATGTATTACACATGCTGCACTTATTAAAGCCGGGAGGCAAGCTTGCGGGCGTCTTATTTAATGATGAATTAAATACGGATAAGCCGCCATTTGGAGGCTTTGCAGAGGAATATGAACAACTGTTTTTTTCGGCATTTCATAAAATTTATTTCGGGCCTTGCTACAACTCAATAAAACCAAGGGCGGGAAGGGAATTGTTTATGCTTCTGCAAAAGTAACCGGTAAATTTTAACTGAAAATTTCATTAAATTTACAGAAACAGGATACAGTGCAGGAAGTTAAAAGCATATTCGAAGAAAAACAATACATGGGTTATAACAGGCTTAGCATGATATGGCGTACCGGTATTGCATTGTTTTGTTTTGTAGGGTATTATTGGAGCGAAAATCCAAAGCCTGTAGAAGTAGCCATGATCCGCATTGGTTCTTACCCTGCATTAGCTATTCCTAATTCAGGACAAATATTTTTTTTACTTGGTTTGCTCTTGTTACTTTTTTCGGTAATGCTTACTTATATTTTACACATTCATACCAAAGTATATAAAGATTACATTTTAATTGACGGCTTTTGGACAGCCCGCCGGGTTAAAATAAATTTAGATGCGATTGTGCACATCCGTAAAAGCAAATATAAAAAACATATTTTTCGCCGGGCAGTATATAACCTGCATAGTAGGGGTGTTATACGGTTTTATACCAGCGGCAGTGAATTTGTGGAGATAAAAGACAATACCGGCTTCACTTACAGAATAGGCTCTCTTAAAACACCCGAACTATACCGCGAGCTTAAAAAGTTGCTAAGTATACTAAATACCGCTAACAACAGCTAAAAATTATCATACCATTGCCGCTGTCGTGGAATTTTTACATCGCTTAACATGCTTGTTTTTAAATTTATGGTTATGCTGTAGCTTTTTCTGAAACCAAACGGAACCCAGTCAATGCGCGCTTCCCAACAGCGCAGGTCACGGTATAAATTTATGCTGGTGTAGCTGATGCTTTTGCCTGTAAAATCATAGCCGCTTGTTACGCCGAGCTTCCAATATTTTGTAATGGCAATATCACCCGAAAAAGTAAGCGTTTGTACTTTTTTTACCTTGGCGGTATCCTTGGTAAAGGCGATGTTATAATAGGCTCTTAAATTCCAAGGCAGTTGGCTTTGGCTTGTTTGTGCCGTATTGGTTGGTGCCGCGCCTTTTTCCGCGCCATTTGTAAGATCAGGTTTTTTAACCCTCATGGCTTGCACCACACTCGAACTAAAAGATGCGTTTAAAGCAATGTTACCGGTTGTAAAGCTTGCTATTTTTCCATTTCTGCCATAACTATAGTCTTTGGTTCTGTATTTTGCTGACTTATCATAATAGTAGGGATCAAAGGTTGAATTAAATAACAGGTCAAAGAATTTCCAGATTTTTGTACGTCCCGTTACAGATACCTGGCTCATTTTAAAACTGTCAGCGGCAAAATTATACATTCCGCTCAAGCTTAGGTTTTGCAGCAGTTGCACCTTGTTATAAATAAATCCGGTATCCGTATTTTTTCTCACTTTGGCGTCGAACGTATTATTCAGATTAATTCCAAGACTGTTTTGTTTGCCGGGAGGCGGACCTCCAAAAATAGTATTTTCAAATACCGAATATTTATTTTTGTACCGGTAGTTAGTATCTGTATAAACGTCTTTATAAAAACCGTATTGCTTTGCCCCATAATCGGGCCTGTATGTATAATTTAAGGTTGGGATCAATAAATGCCTGATCTGCTTTATATGTTTGCTCTTAAATAAATAATCCATATAAACCTTAGTGGTTAGCGATGTATTAAAATTTGCATCGTACCCTGTTTTAAATTCTTTTATAGTATTTGTACGTACAGTGTTAGTAGCCACATCTAAGTATTTGTCAGCTGTTTTAGTGGTCATTACAGCGCTCAAATTTAAAGCAGGTGTTAATGTAAAATATTTAAATACCGTAATGTTTGTAGAAATAGGAACCGTATGCTTGATACCATATTTTAATTTATCGCCGATATCACCTTTAAAAATAACATTCTCAGAATCACTTAATGTGTTGCGAGCCTCAAGCAAATAGCTGATCCCAAGCTTATCAATCGGGTTTTGCTTAGTTCTTCCATCTTTCTTAAACGGAAAAAAACGGTTTACGTTAAAAGTAAATTGTGGAAAATTAAGCGTCATTAATTTAGTTTGGGTATTTTGATCATGACTTGCGCTAATGCTTAAAGAAGATGATTTAAAAGTTTTAGTGTAATTTATATTTGATTGAAAGGTGTTGGCTAAATACTGCCCTGTATTAAGAGAGTTAAATTTATTATACTTTGATGTTTTTATATTTACATTACCGGTGAACCTCACAGACGGATTATTTTTTTGATCCTGGTTATGCACCCAGGTAATTGAAAAATCTTTTTGCTTCTTGTACAGCGAAGGAATTTCTTTTTCACCGGATCTGAATTCGGAATAACCCAATGCTAACGCCCCCGTATATTTATAATTAATATTATAATTATTTAAGGTCCTTAAAGCCCAGCTGCCATTAGTATAAATATCACCCCGGATAGTCATATCCGTTTTTTCGTTTATACCCCAATAAAAGCCGCCGTCCTTTAAATTGAAACCTAAGTTTTCGCTGCTGTTAAACATAGGCATTAAAATACCTGAATGTCGTTTTTTTGTATTAGGAAAATAACCGAAAGGCAACCCTAAAGGAGTGGGCACACCGCCAATTTCAAGGTACATGGGCCCTGTAACAATTTTATCGTCCGGGATAATTTTAGCCCTCTTAGCTCTAAAAATGGTTCTCGAATCTTCGTATTGACAAGGAATACATTTCAAATCTTTCATGTACACCACATTATTACTGTCTTTTTTAACTTCACTCCCCAATAAAATCAGTTCACCCTCTTTGGTTTTTATACCATAAATTTTACCCTTCTTGGTTTTAACATTGTAAACTATTTTATCGGCGCTCGATTCCTGTCCTGCTATATTAAATACGGGGCTTCCAATGGCTTTTCCTAAGCTGTCTTTTTTTCCGAAAGCGGTGATCGTATTTTTTTCATTATCCACTTCTATAAATTCAGCTTTTATATTCATGTCATCATATTCAATATAACTGTCCCCGAATAAATATAATTTTTGTCCCTTGGTTTCAAACCGTATCGAGTCGCGCGCGTTATAAATAACCTTACGTTCCAAAGGTTCCTGATCTTGCTCTGTATTAAGGGTATCTACAGTTATTTTTTTAATGGAATCTTCCGGAAGCGGCTTTGGTAAAACCGTATTGATAGAGTTTGTATCAACCGGTGTATTTTGAGATTTAGGGTTTTTAATGATTTTTGTAGACTTTGTCCTAAGGTCGGATTGGCTCCATAAAGAAGACTTACTTATTAACATTAATAAGAGTAAAAAAAATATATGTTTTAACTTTATAATAAGTCCTTCGGGTTAAATTTACCTAAACCCGCAAAGCTAACAATTAACGGGTTAAAAGACTATCAAATAACTTATTTTAAGGATTAAAAATGCCTAAAAAAGTATAATCCCCGGTTAAACATAACGTCTAAAATTGACACACGTATGAAGTTTAAATATATTATAAAATTACTACCGGCACTGCTTATTTTAATAGTACAGTTAATGGGGTTTGTAATATTCAGCAGCTTTTATATTCCTAAAGACCGGAAAGTAAAAGTGGTTGTGATTGATGCCGGGCATGGAGGAAAGGACCCGGGGTGTAATGGTGTAACACACAAAGAAAAAGAAGTGGCATTGGCAGTAGCTTTAAAATTAGGAAAGCTTATTGAAGAAAATATAAAAGATGTAAAAGTTATTTATACCCGCAAAACGGATGTGTTTGTGGAGCTTGAAGACAGGGCTAAAATAGCAAATGATAATAACGCGGATTTGTTTATTTCTATTCATTGTAACGCTGCCGGGAAACCGGTAATGGTAAAAGATAAAAAAACAGGAAAGCTGAGGGCAAAAATATTTAAAAATTCGAAAGGCAAATTGGTTGTAGTTGAAACCACTAACCCTGTACCTTACGGATCGGAAACCTATGTAATGGGTTTGAAAAATGAAGAGGGAAAAATGAAAGTAGCGCAGCGTGAGAACTCCGTAATTTTAATGGAAGATAATTACGAAAGTAAATACCAAGGCTTCGATCCTAACAGTGAAGAAAGTTATATTATTATGAGCAACTATACATCGGGCTATGTGATACAAAGCGCGGGATTGGCTTTAAAAATTCAGGACGAATATTCTAAAAGAGCAGGTAGGGTGGATAAAGGGGTTCACCGCCAAAGTATTTGGGTGTTATGGAGAACATCAATGCCTAGTGTATTAACGGAGATAGGCTATTTAACAAACCCACAGGAGGAGCAGTTTTTAGGCTCTGAAAAAGGACAGGAATATATGGCCTCCTGTTTATTCAGGTCGTTCCGAAAATATAAAGATGAACAGGAAGGAATTAAAAAAGAGTATGATGATGCTATTGAAAAGCAAAAAAATTTGGATAAAGAAATACAGGTTGCCGTTAAAGAAACGGATAATATAGAAGGGGACGATGAAAATAGTGATAAAAATGACAGTGCTAAAACCGATACAAAAATTACTACTGCTGAAAACGCAAAAAAATATATTGAATTAGTTGCTGTAGCGGATGTGTTTTTAAAAAATAAAAATTATCCTGATGCAAAACTATTATATGAAAAGGCTTCAAAAATAAGGAACGATACAGACGCGTATTGTAATAAAAAATTGATTGAAATAGCTGCCGTTCTTAAAAAAGAAGAGGAGGATAAACGTAAAAAAGAGGAGGATGCCGAAAAATTAAAAGAAAATAAAATCGTTGATAAAAACGACATTATAAAAGGCTATAAAGAAAAAGCGAAAAAAGATACAATTAAGGTAATTGCGGTAAATACTACAACTACGGTTAATACTCCCACTATAACTGCTAATAGTAAAATTCAAGCAATTGAATTTAAAGTTCAGTTTGCAAGTAACGACAAAGAAGTAGACACTAAAACAAAATACCCTAACGTTAAAGAGGTATGGTTTTATAAAGGAGGGGCAGTATATAAATACACGTCAGGTAATTTTTCTTCGTTTGACGAAGCTACCAAACACCAGGCAAAATTAAAAGATGAGGGCTATAAGGATTGCTTTGTTGCGGCCTTTAAAAATGGTATAAGAATGGATATTATAGAAGCGAAAAAAATAACCGCGGGTAAATAACATCACGTATTAGCTTTTCGAAACATCAACGCATTTCTGCCGTTGAGCCGGTTAATTTTTTAATGATAAGGTTATCGGCATGTTTGAAAAGTTCTTTGTTTAATTTTGAATCATCGTTTATAAGTATCGTGAATCCTTTTTTTTGCAAGTCATGTATGGTTTCAAGGTCAGGAATTAGGGAGTACGCTATACAATCATTATAGAACATGGTTTCAACAGGCCTTTCCATATTAAAAAGTATTACATTTTTGCCTTCGGGTATTAACGTATGGATATTTTTTAATTGTATGGCCCACAAAGGCGCTCCCTCCCTCATTTCAAAAGGCTTTACCCGCTCAATACAATAACGCACGGGCAGAAGAATTAATAAGATCAGAATTATATTGATTATAAATTTGTACTTGATCTTTGATCTTATATACTTAAGGTAGAAGATGGAATAGGATATAATAATAAAAAATGCCGGCGCGGCAATCAACAAATAAGTTTGCCTTTTAGTGGCTGCTAATGAAAAAATTATAAAGGGAATCAGCCACCAGGCCGTAATTAATATGAGTTGCCATCGGGTTTTTTTTAGAAACAAAAAATAAACAGTGCAAATCAAAGGAATATATATCAGTTCACCAAAAAGGATCCGTATTTGATCAAGGTAATAGTATGCAGGCCCGGTATGTCCCTCAAGTGTTTTATGATATGCAAATACAAATTTCTTTAATATAAATTCCGCTTCGGTCGGAAATTGATTTAATATATAAATGATCCATATAAAATAGCAGGTAAGGCATGTCACCGTAATTATAATTAAATTAAAGAACAACTGCTTAAATGTATATTTTATATGGATCATTTATATATTAAATCAATTTCCGACCGAAGCGGAATTTATATTAAAGAAATTTGTATTTGCATATCATAAAACACTTG
>JANYGK010000036.1 GCA_025362395.1 Bacteroidota bacterium | reverse complement strand
GTTGTGAGCTGGTACGAATTACTGCGCCGAGCATTAATGAAGCAAAAAATTTAGAGTTCATTAAAAAAGAACTGGTAGCTGCGGGCTTTAATACACCTTTGGTAGCAGACATTCATTTTACACCGAATGCCGCAGAATATGCCGCCCGCATTATTGAAAAGGTAAGGGTGAACCCTGGAAATTATGCAGATAAGAAAAAATTTGAAGAAATAGATTATACGGATACTGCTTACGAGCACGAATTAGAAAGGATCAGGCAGCGTTTTACTCCTCTTGTAAATATTTGCAAGGAGTACGGTACAGCAATGCGCATCGGCACCAATCACGGTTCGCTGAGCGACAGGATTTTAAGCCGCTACGGTGATACGCCTTTAGGAATGGTAGAATCGGCTTTTGAATTTTTACGTATTTGTGAGGATCTGAATTACCGTAACATTATTATTTCTATGAAAGCCAGTAACACACAGGTTATGGTACAAGCGTACCGGTTATTGGTACAAAAAATGATTGAGACCGGCCGCAGCTATCCTTTGCATTTAGGAGTTACGGAAGCCGGTGACGGCGAAGACGGACGAATAAAATCGGCTGTTGGAATAGGCACATTATTGGAAGACGGTTTAGGCGATACGGTTAGGGTTTCGCTAACGGAAGAACCGGAATATGAAATTCCTGTAGCGAAAGCTTTAGTTGACAGATACACACACAGGGTACCTCATGATGCTATTGAACCTTTAAAAACCGATAACGGAAAAATTTATTTGCCTTATGATCCTTACGATTACCAAAGACGCGAAAGCCTTATTGTGGTTAATATTGGAGGACATAACGTTCCGCGGGTTATAGGTGACCTGAGTGAAAGAGACCAAATTTCTCCTGCTTCTTTTTTTCCGTTGGGTTATAATTATTCTATTCCTTTAGATAAATGGAATATTACGGATATGGCCTGCGATTTTATATACGTTGGCAATAATTACGTTGACTTTGAAATTCCGGGAACTTTAGGAATTATTTATAATTCGGAAACCTGGGAGGAGCTTGAAAATCCTGTAAGGCAATACCCTTTATTTTTTGGTGAAGAATTTTTACGCAGTGAAAAAGTACATCCTGAATTAAATTTTGTTGCCATTACAAAACAGGTTTTATCAATTGAATTTTTAACTGTCATAAAAGATAAAACCAATGTTGTGCTGATTGTTGAAACCCTTAACACCCATGCCATGGCAGAGCTAAGAAGACTATTTATAACGCTTGCGGAACAGGATGTGAAGTTACCGGTTATTATACAACGTTCTTATTCGGGAGTAGAAGAACAGGATTTTCAACTGGGAGCTTCTACAGATGCGGGTGCATTATTATTGGACGGTTTGGGAGACGGAATTTGGCTGAAGCAAATAAATTCAACTTCAACACAGGTTGTTAATTCAACAGGCTTTGGTATTTTACAGGCAACAAGAACACGCATCAGTAAAACGGAATATATTTCTTGCCCAAGCTGCGGAAGAACCTTATTTGACCTGCAGGAAACCACTCAAAAAATAAGAGAGCGTACGGATCATTTAAAAGGAATAAAAATTGGGATTATGGGCTGCATTGTAAACGGGCCGGGCGAAATGGCTGATGCGGATTACGGTTATGTTGGTGTTGGTGTTGGTAAAATTTCTTTATATAAAGGAAAAGAAGTGGTTAAAAAAAACGTGCCGAGTGATAATGCCGTTAATGAACTAATTGACCTTATAAAAGAACACGGCGATTGGGTAGAGAAGAATTAGTTTTTAGTTTTTAGTTTTTAGTTTTTAGTTTTTAGTTTTTAGTTTTTAGTTTTTAAAATAAGAATAAAAGGATAGAGTGGTTCTAAAATTGAAATATTTTTTTATGGGAATATGCTTGTTGATCTGTATTGGCATTGCAGCACAGAACAATTCGCGGAAAATAAAAGAAACATTCAGTGCCAAAAACTACCAACTTACGATTGATGAAGTTAATGCTGTTTCAGCATCTGAAATACATTTTGACAGTATTTTGTACTTAAAAGCCTATTCTCAAATTAAGCTTGACCTGCTTAAGGAAGCTTCTTCCACCTTATTAACACTTCAAAAAATAAATCCAACATATTATGAAGCCTATTTTTTAAAAGGATTGATCTCCGCTAAAAAAGAAAAATATCCTGATGCCATTTCTAATTTTAATAAGGTAATTGAAATAAACCCCGATCATGAAAAAGCTTTATATAACTTGGCGTTGGCTAAAGGATTAATAGAAGATTATGCAGGCGCTATAAAAAATTTAGATAAGTGTGTGTTATTAAATCCGGGCTATTCAATGGCATTTTACAACAGGGGCTATTGGCGCGAAGTAACTGAAGATTATGAAAATGCGATAAAGGATTATACTAAAGCAATAGGAATTGATTCGCATTATACGGAAGCATATATCGCATTGGCATATATATATTCTAAAAACGGAGATAAGGCCAATGCCTGCGAAACCTTACATAAAGCTCAAACAGAGGGCATTGAAACGGTCAATGATTTACTTCAAAACTTCTGTAAATGATAAAATATATTACTGCGTTAATCATGTATTTTAATGTTTTACATCCTATAAATGCGCAGGGTATAAAGGTAACCTTATCGGCAACAGACAAACAGTGTAAAACGGGAAGTGCAAGTATATCAATTCTATCAGGCGCATCTCCTATTCAATATTTATGGAGTAACGGTGCAACAACCGATTATATTGAAAATTTAGAAGCCGGTAATTATTTGGTAACAGTAACTGACGGTAATGCAAAAGACACAACCATTTCTTTTATTATTACGGAAACTATTTGCGAACCTATTGCTGAAAATAATTTTACGCCAAATGGTGATGCTTTTAATGATACTTGGAACATTAGTCGGTTAGACTATTTTCCTGAATTTGAATTAATTGTATATAACCTTTGGGGGCAGCAGGTTCATCATCAATCAAAACAATACGTTCCATGGGGGGGAACACAGTTTGGATTGCCTTTGCCTGATGGGGCATATTATTATATTTTGTTTTTAAAAAAATCAGATAACCATAAATTCATTAAAGGGGATGTGAATATTTTAAGATAAATGAAAAACCTTTTTTACATATTATTATTTAGTAGTACCTCTTGTATTGCGCAACAAACTTCGCAGTTTACACAATTTACATTAAATAAATACGGTAATAATCCTGCCGCTGCGGGTTGTAATATTAACGCAGGGCTGGAGGCTATAACGGGTATCAGAAAACAATGGGTTGGTTTTGGCAATGCTCCTGCTTCTACTTTTGTAAGCGCCAATTACACCTTTAAGCCTCAGAGGAGTTATAAGCGTTGGCACAATGCAGGAATTTATATTGCAAACGACAAAGCGGGAATTTTTCAGAATACCGGAATTTACGGCTCGTATACATTGCATTTACCTTTAACCAATAAACTCACGATGTCGGTTGGCGTATTTGCAGGGGTAAGGCGTTTCGCATTATTTAAAGGTGGCATTTCGGCCGCTGACCCTGTAAACGCGGCGAGTTCAACCTTTGTGTTGGGTTATCCCGATATAATTCCGGGAATACGGTTATACAGTAAAAAATCGTTTTTTGATATTTCTATTCAACAGATCACTAAAAGCAGGCGGGTTCAGGGCAATAAACAAATAGGTAATAAATCGTTGCTTTATCCAACTATTTATATGTCGCTTGGCAGAAAATTTAATTTGGATAACGGGTTTATTGTGGTGCCCGCTGTAAATGTACATGGAACAGTTACAGGTATACCGAGTGCCGAAATAAATTTTATGGCCTATTACAGAACAAGAATAGGTATTGGGGCTACTGTAAGGAATTCGGATTTTGTGTCGGCTATATTTCAAATCCGTTTTTTGAAAAATGTAACTGCCGGTTTTGCTTATGATTATTCTATTAACAGATTTAAATCGGCTTACGCAAATACATTGGAATTTATGATAGGGATTACACCTATGATGGCCTCTTTAGAAGACAAAAGAGGTAAGCGAAACGTAGCCCAATGTCCGAATTTTGATTTTTAATTTATTCTATTCATTTTGCAAAATTCACCAAGCCATAACTCTTTTACTTCTATCTTTTTAAGTTGGTTAAGCTTCACGCCTACTACTGACCAATCACAACTAATCTCTTTGCTTTCGGAATTTATATCGAATCAAAACCAAAGGGAGATAATGGTGATAAAAGGTTACGCAGGAACCGGAAAAACCAACATGGTAGCCGCTTTATCGAAAACATTACCTTCCTTTAAATGGCGAAGTGTACTATTGGCACCCACAGGACGGGCGGCCAAAGTGCTGTCAACTTATTCACAAAAACCGGCACAAACCATACACAAAAAAATATTCCGAAAAATGCCGACGCACGATGGGGGCGTAACGTTTACATTGGGTGAAAATTTGCACCGCAATACTATTTTTATTGTCGATGAGGCCTCGATGATCGGCCTGGATAATCCGAATTCGGAATCAGCTTACGGCAGTTTGCTTGAAAGCCTGTTTGAATATGTTTTTCAAGGCGATAACTGCAAGCTTGTATTGGTTGGGGATACAGCACAATTACCACCTGTAGGCAGTAATGAAAGCCCTGCTTTAAATATTGATTTTTTAAAAGCGGCCTATCATTTAAGTATAAAATACATTGAGCTAAAACAAGTGGCACGGCAACAGGATGCGAGTGGGATTTTAAAAAACGCCACTCATTTAAGAGACTGTATTGCCAATGAGAGTTCTGATTTCCCTAAGCTTCATACCTACCCTGATGTAATACGACTGAGTGGTGATGAGCTGGAAGATGCCCTGAATAATGCTTACAGTAAATACGGCTTTAACGATGTGCTGATTGTGACACGAAGTAACAAGCGCGCTAATTTATTTAACCAGGCTGTGCGAGGAAGGATTCGCTACATGGATGATGATTTATGCGGAGGTGATTTAATGATGGTGGTAAAGAATAATTATTTTTGGCTGGACGAAAAATCGGAAGCCGGTTTTATTGCCAATGGTGACAGCTTACAGATAAAAAAAATATCAGGCAGGAAGGAACTTTATGGGTTTAATTTTGCTGAGTGTGTAGTTGAGTTATGCGACTACGCCAACGCTCCGGAGATCACTTTAAATTTGCTGCTAGATTCGATCAGCACAGATACTTCTGCTTTAACAAAAGAACAGCAACAGCATTTATTTGAAGCCGTAATGGAAGATGTGGCTGATGTGCCCATAAAAGGTGCACGGATGGCCTATCTTAAGAACAGTCCGTACTTTAATGCTTTACAGGTAAAATTTAACTATGCGGTTACCTGCCATAAGGCACAGGGCGGACAATGGCCTTGTGTATTTATTGACCAGGGATATTTAACAAAAGAAATGTTGAATGTTGAATTTATAAGATGGCTCTACACAGCCTTTACAAGGGCTACTGAAAAGATTTACCTGATGAATTTTTCAGATGATTTTTTTGAAGAAGGTTTAACCGAATGAAACTCAGAGTAAAAGTAAAGAAAGAGATGTTAAAATGAACTGCGTAAAACCCCAGCCCCGATTGCAGCGGCATCCTTTTTAACTTTTTTAAAGTTTAAAAAGATAGAGCAAAAAGCGGGAAAAAGCTCCAAATTTTGTGACTATACTAAACTCAAATTGTTTATATTCGCATGATAAAATTTGAAAATTTAGAATGACGACTCTTACAAAAAAAATTCAAATGGTTGACCTTAAAGGTCAATACGAAAAAATAAAAGCAGAGGTTGATGCAGGCATACAGGACGTGATTAACACAACGGCTTTTATAAACGGGCCTGCGGTAAAAGAATTTCAATCAGACCTTGAAAAATACCTTAATGTAAAGCATGTTATTCCATGTGCTAACGGCACGGATGCCTTGCAGATAGCGATGATGGCATTAGACCTGAAACCCGGGGATGAAGTAATTACAGCAAGCTTTACCTATGTTGCTACCGCGGAAGTGATTGGTTTACTGGGGTTAACACCTGTTTTAGTAGATGTATATCCTGATACGTTTGATATTGATATTGAAGCTATTGAAAAAGCCATTACTCCAAAAACAAAGGCTATTGTACCGGTTCATTTATTTGGACAATGTGCCGACATGGAACGTATTATGGCTTTAGCAAAAAAACACAATTTGTATGTGATAGAGGATGTAGCGCAGGCTATTGGTGCGGACTATACTTTTTCGGACAGTAAAAAAGTAAAAGCAGGTGTTATAGGAACGATAGGGTGTACGTCTTTTTTTCCGAGTAAAAATTTAGGATGTTATGGGGATGGCGGCGCTATTTACACAAATGATGATGCTTTAGCAAAGAAATTACGCATGGTGGCGCACCACGGGCAAAGCGTACAGTATGTGCATGATGTATTGGGCGTGAACTCACGCTTGGATACGATACAAGCGGTTGTGTTAAAAGCAAAATTAAAGCATTTGGATGAATACGCTGCTGCAAGAAGGAAAGCCGCAGACCATTATGATAAAGCTTTAGCTAACCACCCGAAATTAAAAACTCCTGTAAGGGCAAAAAACTCTACTCACGTATTTCATCAATACACTTTACAATTAACAGGTGTTGACAGAACAAAATTAAGAGAGCAACTAACGGAGCGCGGCATACCTGCCATGATCTATTATCCTATACCCTTACATGAGCAAAACGCTTACAAAAGCGACCGATTTAAAAAAGGCGATTTCCCGGTAACAGAGAAATTGTGTGCCAGTGTTTTATCCTTACCCATGCACACGGAAATGGATGAGGAAACGTTGAAGTATATTACCGATAACCTTCTGGAATTAGTCAATTAGTCAATTTGACAATTAATAAATGGAGCAAAAGGAAAATGCCATATTAAATTTGACCATAGAATTTTCTATTGAGTTGATTCCATTCGTGGAGAAATTAGAAAAAGAGAGAAAATTTATTGTAGCTAATCAATTATTAAAATCAGGGACATCAATAGGTGCCAATGTTCATGAATCTCAAAATGCAGAGAGTAAATCAGACTTTATTCATAAATTAAAAATAGCACATAAAGAAGCAGATGAAACAATTTATTGGTTAACAATTTGCGAAAAGCTGATTAATACCCATCAAGCTCTTAATTAAAAGGAAACTTACAAATTATTATAAAAATTTTGTCGAAAATCATTGCTTCAACAAAAAACAATTTAAAAACTATTAATAATTGACTCATTGTCAAATTATCAAATTAACTAATAATTATATATGAAAGTAGCAATTGTAGGAACGGGATACGTAGGCTTGGTTACAGGAACCTGCTTTAGTGAAGTGGGCGTGGACGTTACCTGTGTTGATATTGATCAAAAAAAAATTGATAATTTAAATAAAGGTATTCTACCTATATACGAACCCGGGCTTGATGAAATGGTAAACCGTAACGTTCAAAAAAAACGGTTGCATTTTTCCACTTCTCTTAAAGAAAGCATTGAAGGAGCTGAAGTTATTTTTATTGCAGTTGGAACTCCACCGGATGAAGACGGGTCTGCCGATTTAAAATATGTGTTAACTGTAGCTGCAGGAATTGGAGAGCACATGCAACAACCGTTAGTAGTGGTTACAAAAAGCACAGTGCCTGTAAGCACAGCGGAAAAAGTACGTAAAGCATTACAGGAGCAATTAGATAAACGCGGTTCAAAGCTGGATTTTTATGTAGCATCGAATCCCGAATTTTTAAAAGAAGGAGCGGCCATTGAAGATTTTATGAAACCCGACAGAATTGTAGTTGGCGTGGACAGACCCGAAGCGGAAGAGTTGATGCGTAAATTGTATAAACCATTTTTAATGAACGGCCATCCTATTTACTTTATGGATATTCCGTCGGCAGAAATGACAAAATATGCCGCTAATGCGATGCTTGCTACTAAAATCAGCTTTATGAATGATATTGCCAACCTGTGTGAAATTATGGGTGCTGATGTAAATATGGTTCGTAAAGGCATTGGCAGTGATGCGCGGATAGGTACTAAATTTATTTACCCGGGAGTTGGTTACGGAGGAAGCTGTTTTCCTAAAGACGTAAAAGCATTAATTAAAACAGCTAAAGAAAATAAATATGATATGCGTATTTTAAACGCGGTAGAGGAAGTAAATGAAAACCAAAAGGAAGTATTGTTTGCAAAAGTAAAAACACATTTTAAAGGTGATTTGAACGGAAGAAAGTTTGCACTTTGGGGCTTATCCTTTAAACCTAAAACGGATGACATGCGCGAAGCACCTTCCTTGGTTATTATAGATAAATTATTAAAGGCAGGCGCTGAAGTAGTTGCCTACGACCCCGTGGCTATGCATGAAGCAGAGCGTATGATTGGCAAAACCATTACTTATGCCACCGATATGTATGATGCGTTAGATGATGCCGACGGATTATTGATCGTAACAGAATGGCCTGAATTCAGGGTTCCTGATTTTAATGAAATTGATAAGCGTTTAAAGCAAAAAGTAATATTTGACGGGCGAAATATTTTTGACCACCTTGATATGAAAAAATTAAACTATGCTTATTACTGTATAGGAATAAATACTAATTCTTAAATTATACCAGTGTACGTTTTTGATCATTAAAATAAAATCAAAGAAATACACATTAAGAAAAACATTATGCAAAAAAGAATTTTAATTACAGGTGCTGCAGGCTTTTTAGGCTCTCACTTATGTGACCGCTTTATTAAAGAAGGCATGCAGGTTGTAGCCATGGATAACCTGATTACAGGCGATCTTAAAAACATTGAACACTTGTTTAAATTGCCTCAGTTTGAATTTTACCATCATGACGTAAGCAAGTTCATTCATGTGCCGGGTAATATTGATTATATCTTACATTTTGCATCACCTGCCAGCCCGATAGATTATTTAAAAATTCCTATTCAAACTTTAAAGGTTTCTTCATTAGGCACACATAACGTTTTAGGACTTGCCCGTGTAAAAAAAGCAAGGGTATTAGTTGCTTCAACAAGCGAGGTTTACGGTGATCCCTTTGTACACCCACAAACAGAAGAATATTGGGGAAATGTAAACCCGGTAGGGCCGCGTGGTTGTTATGATGAAGCAAAACGGTTTATGGAAGCTCTAACGATGGCCTATCATGATACTCATCATTTAGAAACGCGCATTATCCGGATTTTTAATACTTACGGCCCTCGCATGCGACTGAACGACGGGCGTGTATTACCTGCTTTTATAGGACAAGCGTTACGCGGCGAGGACCTGACCATGTTTGGAGACGGAAGCCAGACAAGAAGCTTTTGCTTTGTAGATGACCTTGTTGAAGGTATTTACAGGTTATTGATGAGCGATTATCATTTACCGGTAAATGTGGGTAACCCGGATGAGATCACTATTAAAGATTTTGCGGAAGAGATCCTAAAATTGACAGGTTCTAATCAAAAATTAATTTCGTTGCCATTACCTAAAGATGATCCTAAACAACGCAGACCGGACATTACAAAGGCCAGGTCAATACTAGGCTGGGAACCAAAAATTAACCGTGCAGAAGGATTAAAAATAACGTATAATTATTTTAAAACGTTAAGTAAAGAGGACTTAAATAAAACAGAGCATAGAAACCTGGAAATCCTAAATAAATAAAGTGTTACGTCACTACAATATAACCGTAAAAGGAAAAGTTCAAAGAGTATCGTATCGCTTCTGCGCTCACGCTCAGGCTATGAAATGTAACCTGACGGGATATGTGAGAAATTTACATACCGGCGATGTATTTATTGAAGTGGAAGGCGAAGAGGACGATATTAATAAATTAATTGATTGGTGCTATGTCGGTTCTCCTTTATCAGAAGTAAAAGAAGTAAATGCGGTTGAAAGTGACGTGAAGAATTTTGAAACTTTTGAAATAAAAAAATAATTTCAGCTCATTTTTGTTCTAATATTTTTCGCTATTAAAAATTTTTCATTTTGGTAATGTGCTTCGTATAAGCACTAAAAATTAATAATTTTTAAATAAATTATTTTATTCTGAAAACGATCCCTCCTTGTATAATAGACCGTTTATCTAATCCTATTTCAGCGTAAATACCAACATCATTTTTGAAAATATACCTTAAACCAAATGTTGCAGACATTGATATGGGCAAAATCGTTTCATATTCTACCACATAATAAACCCCATGAGGATTATCAGTAGAATATTGATAATCTCTATTAAACATTCTATAACCAACGGCAATTCCTACATAAGGGTCTACCTTTTCATTTGGAGAAAAATGGCAATTAATTCTGGCACTTATATTTAAGTCATGAAGTGTAAAATCAAAAATATCATTTGCAGTCTTTGTCTTATAATAATAACCCCCGTAAGGATACTGATATGAAAAAGAAGAGTCCTAATAAGTGTATGGAATTGTTTGATTGACTTCCGTTTTTCTATAACCAATCACTACTCCTAATCCAATGTACTTATTTAAAGCAGTTTCAAATTTTACAAAAAAAGTGGGTGTGCTTTTGATATTTATTTTGCCTAAATTATTCGTATTTTTTGAAGTGTATTTTGACGGAGCATCTTTAACGAGTGAATTAAAAGTAGCACTTTCTCCTACACCTATCTGGAAAACCAGTGTTTTTTCGTTCCACGATTGAGCTACTGAAACCATGGACAGAAATAAAAAACAGAGCATAATATGCAACTTTACAATAACAGAATTTATTAAAGAATTAATTTTTACTTTATTGATTGAGGCACTCATTAAGCCAATACATTCGGTGTAATTGAGCCTTGCAGCGTGAACATATTTCGTAAACATGACATTGTTTATGTGACTAAAAACGTCCGGTTCACTCCAATCTATTATTAGATTCAATTTAGTTTCCGGTTTCATTTTTTAAATAGTTGAACTATTTTTCTAAGCGGTTTTAAATACAAAGTAAAAAAATACGGCTTTAAGCCATTTATCTTCCACGCTTTTCTGTCTTCAGTGTTTGCCCTAATCCTATTTTGTAACGTTACATTACTCTTACCCCCTACCCTCATTTTAATAATAAACTCGGGCAAATAAGCAATTTTAATGCGATGCCTGTGAATAAAACGCAACATCAATTCATAATCGGCTGCTGACACCAAATTTAAATTAAAGCTTCCAAAAGATTCGTAACAAGCCCGTTTGGCAAAGAACGTAGGATGTGGCGGCATCCAACCGTTTAAAAACATTCCGTGTTTGTATTTTCCTGATTTCCATTTCCTGAAAATTTTATTTGTATCCTGTTTATCAACATAATAAAGATCCGCATAAGCGGCATCCGCATTATTTATGGAAATTGTATTGACTATTTTTTCTATAACAAATTTATCACTGTAAAAATCATCACTATGCAGTATGCCTATAATATCGCCGGTTGCCATCGCAATACCTTTATTAAGCGCATCATAAAGACCGGAATCTTTTTCGGAAATAACGTTTGCAATATTGGTTTTATAAGCATCAATAATTGATAATGTATGATCTGTTGATTGCCCGTCAACAATAATGTATTCTATATCTTTATAGCTTTGCCCGATAACAGATTCCAACGTATCTGCCAAGGTAGCTTCGCTGTTATAGGTAATGGTTATGATGGATACTTTCAAAATAAAATTACCGCGTTAATGTGTGAGCGAAATAGATCAATGATTTAAAATTAAAATCAATGCGTTCATCCGTTTTAGCTTCGTTGTTTATATAAACGGTTTTCATTCCCGCATTCCGGCCGAATTGCATATCGCTTAAGCTGTCACCCACCATAATAGATTTATCAAAATCAATTATGGGAAAATCTTCTTTAGCTTTTAAAGCCATGCCAATTGAGGGTTTCCGGGTAGGATGATTTTCCGCGTCTAAATAGGGGGAGTAATAGATCTTGTCTATCCGGCCTTTTAAGTAGCTGATTTCATACATCATGTTTTTATGTATCAACTCAAGGTCTTCCGGGAAAATAATTTTTTTACCAATACATTGTTGATTTGTAACTACCACAATAGTTCCAAAAATAGGATCTAAGATTCGAAGTGCGTTTAATACGCCGTCCATAAATTCAAACTCTGTTGAATGTTTAACGTAATCGTTCTCTAATTTTTTATTGATAACCCCGTCCCTGTCTAAAAACAAGGTCCAACTTTTATCTATATCTAAATCTTTTAAAATCATGCTGTGCTTTGTTATAATCTTCAGGAATACCAATGTCTATAAAGTAATCGGGATATTCAAACCCAAAGATTTGTAATTCACTAATTCGCTTTTCATAAAAGTCTTTTTCTATAGAAAAAGATATTCCTGTTTCGGTTTTATCTAAAAAGAATGTTCTATTTAAAATATAAACTCCTCCATTGATCAATCCTTCTCTTTTAATAGCATCTTTTTCCTTAAAATCCTTAATAGAACCTATGCTTCCTAAAGTAATGGTACCATAGCGCGCAGCGTTCTCCACTTTACGTAATGCCAGGGAACAATTCGCCATAAATAATTGATGTGCATCAAAATAAATATTCAGGTCCACATCAAAAAAAGAATCTCCGTTTAATACTAAAACTTCATGAGTCGTACATTTTTCCATTGCCAGGCGAATGCCCCCGCCTGTTCCTAATGGTGTGCCTTCAACCGTATACGAAATTTTAATTCCGTTAAATTCGTTGCCATAATAACCGGATATTTTTTCAGCAAGATATCCTGTTGAAAGAACAACATGTTTGATACCGAAATGTTTTAAATAAGAAAATATATAATTTAAAAACGGTTTGTCGTTAATTGGTGCCATTGGCTTAGGAACATCGCTTACTACTGTTTGTAACCGTGTTCCAAAACCACCCGCAAGTATAACAGCTTCTGTAAGCAACTTAAATTAAGGTTTAGGAAATAATTCCATTTCTATCAACTCACAAATTGTATGTCCTAATATCATGTGGCATTCCTGGATGCGAGGCGTATCCTTTGAAGGAATATTTATTAAATAGTTAGCAGCATCTTTCATTTTGCCGCCTGTTTCACCTGTGAAAGCCACTGTTATCATACCAATCTCATTTGCTGCTTCTAATGCTTTGATCACATTGGTTGAATTACCACTTGTAGATAATCCGATCAGCACATCCCCTTTTCGCCCCATGGCTTTTACCAAGCGACTGTAAATTACATCATAACTATAATCGTTAGCTACCGCAGTTGTATAACTTGTATTAACATGTAAGGCTTCACTAAATAAAGGAGGTCTGTCATAGTAAAAACGACCGCTTAATTCGGCTGCTAAATGTTGCGCGTCAGCAGCAGAACCTCCGTTACCTGCCCATAACACTTTTCCGTCATGCCTGTAACTGTTCACAATATCATTAACAACAGACTGAATATTATTTAAAATGGCATCGTTGGTCAGTAAAGACGTTTTTAAATCGATGGACGCTTGAATACGTGATTTTATGAGTTGTATCATGTAAAATTATAAAGATTAAAGT
Source organism: Bacteroidota bacterium (assembly GCA_025362395.1). Classification (GTDB taxonomy): domain Bacteria; phylum Bacteroidota; class Bacteroidia; order B-17B0; family Aurantibacillaceae; genus UBA4416. Next base: position 68,868 of record JANYGK010000036.1, on the reverse strand, counting down.
TAGTAAATTGTTACCTGAAAATCGTCATACATGATATTATTTTTTCCTTTGTTCCATATAAAGATTCCCAGTTCAAACTCGTTACTTGCAATTTTTGAAACGCTATACAAAAAGCTGCATGTTTGCCATTTCCCAAGCTGCATTAGCGATGACACCTCCGAAGCTTTAAATAGCGCATCTTTATTATTTATCTTCAAGCTTAAACATATAAAAGCTTCTTTAACCGGCAGATTAGCGAAAAATCTACACGTTACTTTAATCAGGCTATTCTTCTTTTTTAAAACATTTAAGTTTTCTGTTTTATAGGTATAACCATACTCCATTGTTGAATCTATATAACCATAAAACGCGTTGTGAGCTGTTACAGAATCTGCAAGCACTTTTTTAATTTCAAGATCGGTCACTGATTCAAAATCCTGCAGAGTATCATATAAAACGGACTTTTTATCCAGTTCAAAAAACTCATTTTCTGAAATATGCTGTTCATTGGTCCTTCTTTTATAAACGCTTATCAACCCATTACCCGCTACTTTAATTAGTTTATAAATGATGCCGGGATAATTTGAATAAACCAATGAAACCATTTTATGATCATCGATCACTACATAATCGTAAGGCCATTTTAGAGCAGTTTCAATTTTTTCTTTAGTCGGCTCGATAATAACAAAGCCTTTCCTACGCATTAATATAAAAGAATTATTACTCCCGTCTGAACAAAATGTTAAGAGCTTAGCGTTTGAAGAAATATGAAGAGAATCTAAAAACCGGCCTGCATCCTTATAGCTTTCCGCTGTTGTTCTTTCCTCGGTATAAGATTCTTTACGTTCTTTTAATATAGTTTTACTTATCATAAAACAGGGAATAAATACAAGAAGTGATAAAGCAGGGATATACTTTTTTGTTTCAAAGTAGTTGATAACGGGCCATTTTACAACGACAAATAAAAATATGGCTACTACAGGCATGTAAAAAGTATCGAGAAAATAATAATCATGATTGATAAATTGATAAGTCATTAGTAAATAGTATAAGCAACATCCCATAAATACGATAGAAATAAAAAAGATAAATTGCTTTTCAAAACTGCTCAACTTTATTTTACGTTTTAATATATTAAAAAGAAATACAAAGCCTGTCACCAATAATAAAGCGTAAGCCAAAGGATTGAAATAATTAAATTGCCAACGTTTTATAATTGTTTTTGTGAAATCTGCTAATTCATGTGTTGACGAAGCAGGTAGAATGTAATTTAAAAATAATGAACCATATTCTTTTCTTAAATGATCATTGTAAAGGTAATAGGTTGCTATACAAGTAACAGAGATCAGTAAACCAATACATTTATAAATTTCTACCCGTTTGTTTTTAAAAAAACCGTAACATTCATAACATCCTAGGGCTACTACTATAATAGCAAACGGAAGTCTTGCCATTGCCGCTAATGTAATGAAGAAAAGAGAAAAACAAAATCGTTTTTTATTTCCTGTTTTGATAAAACTAAAAAATAAAAACAAACCTATAAAAACATTCGCTAAAGACGACAACGTTGGTAAAAAGCCTGCTTCGTAATATAAAAATACCGGCGAGCTTAAAGCAAACAATACAACAAACAGCGCGCGAACAATTGATTTGGTAAAAAGTGTAACCAACAGGTATAAAAAATATAATCCCGCTATTGAGTACAGCAACGTATATGATTTAAAAAGCCAAGGCTCTGTATCATGAGTAAGTTTCATAATAAAAGACACTATATAATCATGCACAGGAAAATCAACTGATGTAATAGTTGTATTTCTCGGGACCATAAATTCGCCCGGAAACTGATTATTCATAACGTATGTTTGCGGATGAAACAAATCGCCGCCATTATCAATAAAGCCAAGCGCAAGCGCATATCTGTCGCATTGTGCCCATGCATGAGTGTATTGCGGAAATTGATTGATAGTTTTAAGTTGAAACAAGAAACTTACCGCACATATAACTGAGATAATAATAAACTTATGCGCGCGTGGTATCAATTTCAAAATCTTAAAAAAAATCTAAAGTAAAAGACGCGTCGAACCGGCTTTCCGATTTTAACCGAATAATTCCTTCTTTGTCTTCAAGCCGGCCGCTCGAATTGACGGTGTCCGCAATACCGTACCAAGGTTCTAAACATAAAAATGTTGAAGTTCCGGGTTTTGTCCAAATACCAAAATATGGCCAGTTTTTACATATAAGCTCAACACCATGCCCTGTTTTTTTTGAGACAAGTTTAACGCCTTCAATTTGGTTGCTTTTTAAAACCAACGCGTCTTTTTCAAATAAAGCCGTTGTAAGAGTAAGTTTGTGATCCGTAAGCTCTACCGATTCTGTTTCTTCTAAAATTAATCCTTCTTTTAATTTATGGATCGTAAGAGATTGCCGGGTGTTAAACTGAAGCTCATAGTCGGTAAAAGATTCGTTTAATTGCAAAGGGCAGTTAAATGCAGGATGCGCCCCTAAAGAAAAATAAAGATCGGCGTTATCCGGATTAAATACTGAATAGCCGGTAATGAGTTTATTGTTTTTTAAAGCGTACGAAACCTGCAAACTAAAATGAAACGGAAAATTAATCAGGGTTTGGTCTGTAGCGGTGAACTCAAAAATAAGGGTATCTTCTGATTCTTCAATACAAATAAAGTCATGATCGCGTGCAAAACCGTGTTGAGGCAATTCATATACACTAGTTTGATAATTATATATACCTGAATTTAATTTGCCTACTATGGGAAATAAATTAGGTGCGTGCCTTGCCCAAATTTCAGGATCTGCCTGCCATATATATTCAATGTCATTAGATTTAACGGAACATAATTCAGCTCCGAAAGAATTTATACTTATGCTTAGTAAACCGTTTGATAAGGTATAAACGCCCATTATTAAAAAGACATAACTCCTTCAATAGCTGCCGCTTTTTCGTAAATAGAAATAATTTCATCAATGCTCATTACCACTTGTTTTACTGTCATGCTTACATAGTTTCCTTTAGTAGACTGCTTCTGAATAATGTCTGCGTCATTATCAAAAATAACTTCTACAAGTGCCATGGTTCGGTTATCTGATTTGATAATAAACTTAAACATGTAGATGTAAGGAAAGGAAGTAACTGTTTCTTCCAGTTTCTTTCTTAGTTCGTCAAACGTATTAGCTGCCATTAATCTTTATTAAAATAGTGAGTATAAATTAAAATTACGCCAAAAATAATAAGTGCGGTTCCTGTAATATAGTTTACAATATTCATCACTTTATCCGTTAAATAATGCTTGATCTTACCTGACAATTTTACTTTAAACAGCTCCACAGAAAGTACGGCAGCCAAAACAATAAAAAAGAAAATAAGCATTTTAAATAAAGAATAATCTACTGTTTTACTTGTTACGGTTACATTGGTTAACCACAGTAACCATACGGAAGGATTAAATAAATTAAGAAAAAATCCTTTTAGCACCATCAATTTCGGACTTGGTAATTGATTTTGGATATCAATTGTTTGCTCCGTTTTAACTTCATGTTTTTTGAAAAAAAAGGCTCCAAACACAATTAAAATCCCTCCTCCGATCGTAGCAAAAATAGTTTGCGCATTTTTTGAATCAAGAAGATTAGACATTCCGAAGTAAACCAGTAAGCACACCAACGTACAAACAAACAGATCACTCAACACAACACCTATTGCTAAAAAAGAACCTGTACGGTAACCAAACTTAATTCCTGTATTTATGAGCGCGAAAAAAGCCGGCCCGAACGAAAATGTAAGGAGTAAAACCAGGATGATGGATTGATATATCAGGCTTAAGATCAAAATGTATGTTTATAGGTTGAAATAAATTCCTGCCACCCGCTTAATAAATCTCCTTTTAAAACCCTCGGAAATTTGTATGCCGATCCTAATTTTCCTTTAGTTGCCATAAAATCTATAAACGCATTATCAGGTAACACTTTCACATACACATCTTTTAAAGCAGAGGTTCTTTCTACTCTGTAATCATCATTAATCTCTTTTAAATGAAAATCCAATCTTTGTTTAATAGCTTCTTCCGATACTTCTTTGTTAGAACCTACATACCATTGATGCGCAAACAAAGAACCATGAGGTACACCGGCAACAGCAAATTCATTTAATTCAATTTTTAAATCGTCGGCAGTTAACTTAATTGCCCTGCTCATGTTTTCTACTGAAAGGTGCTCGCCGCATAAGCTTAAATACTGTTTTGTGCGACCTGTAATAATAATTTCAGCGTGTTCAAGATTGGTAAACTTAACAGTGTCGCCAATTAAATACCTCCATGCGCCGGAACAGGTAGACATCAGCAAGGCGTAGTCTTTTCCGAGCTCAACATCTTTTATGGTAAGTGCTTTTGCATTCATATTAATATTCCCGTCGCCGTCAAAATTTTCTTCCGTAAAAGGAACAAATTCAAAAAATATTCCGTTATCAAGCAGCATACGCATGCCCTGTTCAGCATTTGGCCTTTCCTGATATGCGATTAATCCTTCGGATGCCAAGTATGTATCGGAGAACACTAAAGGAAAAGCCGTCAGCTTATTAATACTTTTTCTGTAAGGCTCAATGGAAACACCTGCATGAACATAGGCTCTTAAATTAGGCCAGATATCATGAATGGTATTTACTTTATAATGTTCGATAATGCGTTCGAGCAAAATTTGTACCCAAGCAGGAACACCAACAATAATTCCTATATCCCAGTTTTTTGCGTTTTTTACAATTTCGGAAAGTTTAGTTTCCCAATCTTTATACCTTGAAATAGTTTTACCGGGTTTGTAAAAATGCTGGAACCATGTAGGGATATTTGCCGCTGTAATACCACTCAAATCTCCTTCATAATACGTGCCGTTAAAATCAAGCATCGTACTTCCTCCTATAGCCAAAAACCCTTTTTGAAATAATTCATTCGGGAAATCGTAATGCGACATCGCCAGTATCTGCCTCATGCTTCCGCGTTTAAGGGCTTTCAGCATTTCCTTGGTAACGGGTATGTATTTGCTTGCCGCTTCTGACGTGCCCGAGCTTAAAGCGAAATATTTAATATGGTTTGGCCAGCATACATATGGCTCCCCCCTTAATGCCCTGAACCACCATTGCTTATACATGCTGCTGTAATCATGGATCTGAACTGTTTCCCGGAACTCCGCAACTGAATTTTTGGAATTCAATAATTTCGTAAAATGATAATGTTCTCCAAAGGCTGTATATTGAGCCTTAGTCATTAATTTTTTTAAAACTTTAGATTGTTGTACGTAAAAGTTTGTCCGCTTAGGAAGCTTCCCGCGTGTATCAACAACTGTTTTTATTATAGAACCGAGTAGTGTCATTTTTCAATTTGTGAGGTATGAATTAGTGCGTTAAAGAGTAATTCATTCCGTCATTCAACAATTCTTTACCTTATTAACTATTTCAGGTATCTGAAATCCTGATTGTTTTTAATATTTTTTAATGAAGCTACGATCAGCTTAATTACATTTTCAACATCATCCTTATGTACGCTTTCAACAGTGGTATGCATATAGCGCAATGGCAATGAAATCAACGCGCTGGCCACACCTTCATTACTGTAAGCAAACGCATCCGTATCTGTACCGGTGCTCCGGCTTGCAGCCTGTCTTTGAAATTCAATTTTTTCTTTATTGGCAGCACCAATAATTAATTTCAATAAATTATTTTGTACCGCGGGGCCGTAGGATACTACAGGGCCTTTACCGCAAGCCAAATCACCGCTTACTATTTTATTCATCATCGGTGTTTGTGTATCGTGGCATACATCCGTAATAATAGCAACATTAGGCTTAATTCTGTGCGCAATCATTTCCGCACCGCGTAAACCAATTTCTTCCTGAACAGAATTTACAATATACAATCCGAACGGTAACTTTATTTTATTTTCTTTTAATAAACGCGCCACTTCAGCGATCATAAAGCCTCCTGCCCTATTATCTAAAGCACGGCCTACAAAGTAGCGACCATTTAATACCATAAATTCATCATCGTAAGTAACAACGCACCCTACGTGCACGCCCAATGCTTCTACTTCCTTATCACTTTTACAACCAAGGTCTAAAAATATATTTTTTAATGTAGGTGTTTCCTCTCTTGCCGCGTCACGTACATGAATAGCCGGCCAACCAAAAATACCTTTTACAATTCCTTTATCTGTATGTATGTTAACCCTTTTAGAAGGCGCTATCTGGTGATCACTGCCGCCATTTTTTCGCAGGTAAATGAAACCGTCTTTAGTAATATAATGTACAAACCACGAAATTTCATCTGCATGGGCTTCAATTACCACTTTATAAGGAGCGTCGGGGTTAATAACACCTACTACTGTGCCGTATGTATCTACAAAATACTCATCAATGTATGGCTTAATATAATTCAGCCACATTTTTTGCCCTTCACTCTCAAAGCCGGTCGGTGAAGGATTGTTTAAATAATTTTCTAAAAATGTAAGTGAATTTTCGGAAAAAAAGTTTTTACCTTTCCCGGTTGTTTTCTTTGCCATATAATGTATTTATATAAGTTTTAAATATATAAAAAACTATCAAAAAAGTGATCAAAAAAAAGCATAAAAAACTAACTTCTTAACTCACAAATATTTAAGCTGCGCAGAGTATTGTATTGCAAATAGCTATCTTTACGGGATTATGGATCATTCAACAGTTGAAATATATACAGACGGGGCTTGCAGCGGAAATCCCGGCCCGGGAGGTTATGGCGTAGTGATGAAATATAAAGGGCAACGCAAAGAATTATCGCAGGGTTTTGTAAAAACAACAAATAACCGGATGGAATTATTAAGCGTTATCGTTGCCCTGGAAACCCTGAAAAAAGAAGGATTGCACGTAATCGTTTATTCTGACAGTAAATATGTAGTAGATTCCATTAATTTAAAATGGGTGCATAGTTGGGTAAAAAAAGGATTTAAAGATAAAGCGAATCCCGACCTATGGAAACGATTTTTAGAAATTCATAAAAAACACAATGTCACGTTTACGTGGGTAAAAGGTCATGCGGCAAATGCGGAAAACAACCGTTGTGATGAATTAGCGGTTGCAGCAAGTAAAAGTCCCAATAAGTTGGTTGACGAAGGGTACGAGCTTTCTAAAAAAAATACCGGCTTGGGAATTTAAATTTTTTTAACCACATAGAAATATAAGATTTACAATCCTGTTTTATCTTTTATAAACTTATAATATTTTATATGGTTTTTATTTATTTGTTTAAACGTATGAGCCATATTTGAACATATAAGGTTTAGTTTTCGTAGCTTTATGCGTTTAATTATCGGAAACTAAAACTTCAGGAATCCGTCTATCTGTAGATCGATCGCGTTTATCGTTTCTTCATCTTTGAGACGCCCTTTGGCATCCATTAGTGTATCAACCCTGCTGATCGGTAATTTATTATGATACACGTTTATTTTCAGATAATTCAAAATATTGGTCAGGTGTTCCAATCCTCTTAAATTCCCTGCTCTCCCGGCTGAAACACCTACTAAGCAAGCTTTATTATCAACCCATAAGCGCGGAGGAATAGCTTCTAAAAAGATTTTTAAAATGCCGGCAAAACTGCCGTTATATTCAGGGCTTACAAAAATAAATTTATGCTGGTTCACGACATCGTTATCTATAATTTTTTGAAATTCGGGCGACCGTTTTCCATACAGATCACTCTTAATAAAAGTATCAGGCAAATCTTTTAAACTGAGGTAATTAACGATTTCGCCTTTACTCTTTAAACTAGTTTCGTAATGCGCGGCTATTTTCTCAGTATGGCTGTCCGGGCGGTTGGTAGCAGATATAACTGTAATTGAACTCATTATATTATTAACATTTTGGCGAAGTTATGAATTTTACTGTTAAAAACTAAAAACAGATAAACCCCCTAAATAGTTTATTTTTACGTGATATATTATGCATTCTATCTGAATTTTCTATAATGAATATTACGTATTACGGCCATTCTTGTTTTGGAGTTGAAATTGGGGGAAAGCATTTACTTTTTGATCCGTTTATTACGCCTAACAGCCTTGCAAAAAACATTGACGCTGCTACCGTAAAAGCAGATTATATTTTAATAACACACGGCCATGACGATCACATTGCAGATGCCGTATCTATTGCAAAACGCACCGGGGCGGCGGTAGTCTGCAATTCGGAAATTGCTGCGTGGCTTGAGAAGCAAGGTGTTGCAAATATGCACCCGATGAACATAGGCGGAAAAAAAAGCTTTGACTTCGGTTTTGTAAAATGTGTAAATGCGGTTCACAGCAGCGGCTTGCCCGATGGTTCCTATGGCGGGCACCCGATGGGCTTTGTGATTGAAAGCAATGAGAAAAATTTTTATTACGCCGGTGATACAGCGCTTACATACGATATGAAATTAATTGGGAATTACCGTTCCATAGATTTTGCATTTTTGCCGATCGGCGATAATTTTACAATGGGAATTGATAATGCCATTATCGCTACCGAATTCATTAATTGCAGTGACATTATAGGGATGCATTACAATACATTTGACCCTATTAAAATTGATAAAGAGGAAGCCGGGCATAAATTTAAACGCGCCGGGAAAAGTCTTACGCTGTTAGAAATTGGTGAAACGATCAATAAATAAAGAGTATATAATTTGACGATTGCATAACATTTGAATTTTAAAACTGACTGAGCACATGGGAAAAATAATAGCAATAGCAAATCAAAAAGGCGGAGTCGGTAAAACAACTTCTGCTATTAATTTAGCAGCCTCACTGGCTGTTTTAGAATATAAAACATTGTTGGTTGACGGTGACCCACAGGCTAATTCTACATCGGGAGTGGGTATTGAACCCAGGGATGTAAAAGCGGGTTTGTACGAATGCATTATCAACAATACACATCCTAAAGAGGTGATCCTTGAAACAGAAACGCCTAATTTATACCTGTTACCAACCAATACTGACCTTGTAGCCATTGAACTGGAAATTGTAAACCTGCCTGACAGGGATTACATGATGAAAGCCGCTTTGGATAAAATTAAAGGCGATTACGATTTTATTATTATTGATTGCTGTCCTTCACTGGGCCTTACCGTTATTAATTCTTTAGCGGCGGCAGACAGCGTGATCATCCCCGTACAATGTGAGTATTTTGCTTTAGAGGGGATGGGGAAATTATTACAGACCATAAAATTAGTTCAGGCGCATATTAATACTAATTTAGATATTGAAGGGGTATTGCTTACCATGTACGATCCGCGCTTAAAGCTTGCTAACCAGGTTGTAGAAGAAGTAAAAATGCATTTCCAGAATATGGTATTTCAAACTATTGTACAGCGTAACATTAAACTGGCGGAAGCGCCAAGCCATGGTAAAACAATTATTATGCACGATGCTATCGGAAAAGGATCGGTAAATTATTTAAACCTTGCCCGCGAAATTTTGCAACGCAACGGCTTAACTAAAATAAGCGATGAAGACAGAACAATGACCTTTACAGAAGAAGAATCAGAATTTAACGAAGGATAAAATTAAATTGAAAATTAGAAAATTGAAAGTTTAGAAAAATTGAGAATGTCTTGACTTTCTAAACCTTTAAACTTTTTAACTTTCCAAACTACAAAAAAATGAGTACAAATAAAAAACCGGCATTAGGAAGAGGGTTAAGCGCGTTACTGGAAAATGCCAAAACAGATATTACAACCAGGCAATCAGGCGATGGTTCGCCTGTTGTCGGGTCAATTGCCGTTATTAAAATAAAAGATATTGAAACAAATCCTTTTCAGCCCCGTACTAATTTCGAAGAAATTGCTTTACAGGAGTTGGCTGATTCCATTAAGCAGCACGGCATTATTCAGCCAATCACTGTTCGTAAACTGGGTTATGATAAATACCAGCTTATTTCGGGAGAACGCCGTTTCAGAGCTACACAACTTGCCGGGTTAACTGAAATCCCCGCTTACTTAAGAGTTGCCAATGACCAGGCAATGCTTGAAATGGGATTGATAGAAAACATTCAACGTGAAGACCTTGACCCGATAGAAATATCATTAAGCTACAAACGTTTAATTGATGAATGTAATATTACACAAGAACAATTAAGTGAAAAAGTAAACAAACAACGCAGCACCGTTACCAATTTTTTAAGACTTTTAAAATTGCCGGCCGTTATTCAAAAAGCGGTGCGCGATAAAGATATATCAATGGGCCACGCGCGAGCGTTACTAAGCATTGAAAATGAAGATAAGCAATTAGCCATTTATGCCATGGCTGTTGAAAATGAATTATCGGTTCGCCAGGTAGAAGAATTAGCGCGCGGAGAAAAACTAAAATTTACTCCTAAAACCACTCGTGTAGAAAAACCGCTTACTATTGAAGACAAACAGATCGCTAAAAAACTGGAGAAAATATTCAGTAAATCATTTGACTTTAAACGCAACGTAAAGGGCGCAGGCAGCTTATCTTTAAGCTTTAGCAATGAAACCGAGCTTGAACATATTTTATCGTTTTTTGACATAAATTAACTAACCGTTACTACCGGAAATCTTTAATAAAAGTTTTCTGTGTATACTTTTGATTAGTGAAAATTTTACACCTATATATTATTTTGTTATTTACATTGATTTGCTGTACAACTTATGCGCAACGAATAGATACCGTAAAAACTTCCGCGGTCGATACTGTTAAAGCAAAAAAAGAAACTAAAAAAGCAATTTATGGAACAGCCCGCAAAGCCGCGACATTAAGTGCTATTATTCCCGGTGCCGGCCAGGCTTATAACCGGCAGTATTGGAAAATGCCCGTTATATACGCAGCCTTAGGCGGTTTAGGGTATTGGGGCTACAGCAATTATAAAAATTATAAATTTTACAGTAATAATCTCAGGGCTGAAAACGATGGTGATCCCAATACACTAAACACTACGCGTTATTCGAGTGACCAACTCATCACCGAAAAAAATTATTATAAAAAACGCAGGGATATTGCCATAATTGTTGGCGCACTTGTTTATGTGGTTAATATTATTGACGCAAATGTAGCCGCGCACCTTAAAACATTTGATGTAAGCGACGACCTCAGCCTACAAATTAAGCCCTATTCAACATTAGGTTACAATAACAAACTGCAAACCGGCTTAACACTTAAATTAAATTTTAAATAATTAAAAGAACAAAAGGTTTAAGGCCTAAGATACAGCAAAGGTTATATTGAAATAAAACTTATATGTTTTTTATAAGGTTTAATGAAATACAAAAAAACAAATATGAACATAGCATTATTAGGATACGGCAAAATGGGTAAAGAGATAGAATCTATCGCTTTACAAAGAGGCCACCATATTGTTTTAAAAGTAAGTGGAAATAATGCAACCACTTTCAGTTTAGAAGAACTTAAAAAAGCGGATGTTGCTATTGAATTCAGCACACCGCATACTGTTATACAAAATATTAAAAAATGTTTTGATGCCTGCGTTCCTGTAGTAGTTGGCACTACAGGCTGGTACAATTCACTTAAAGAAATTGAATCAGAATGTAATCAAAAAAACGGGACTCTATTTCATGCGACAAATTTCAGCTTAGGGGTTAATGTATTTATGAAAGTAAATTCTTACCTGGCAGAATTAATGAATAAATATGATTCGTATAATGTTGAGATGGAAGAAATCCATCACATTCATAAACTGGATAAGCCAAGTGGAACAGCCATAACATTAGCCAACCGGATCATCGAAAAAATAAGCCGAAAAAACAACTACAGCATTACCGATAAAGATTCGGAAACTATTTTTATTAAAGACGTTAGGGAAGATGAAGTTCCGGGCACACACATCGTAAAATACACATCGGAGGTGGATGATATTGAAATCATGCATAAGGCACATAACCGCAAAGGCTTTGCCTTAGGCGCCGTTATAGCAGCCGAATATATTAAAAGTAAAAAAGGTATATTTACCATGAATGACCTGGTATGATAATCAGTAATTATTAAAAATTAAACGCAAACAACTAAAAAACTTATAATTCATAACTATAACATGGGCAACATCATTTTTTTAATACTTGTTTTAATATCATTTGCGGGATTGTATAAAATATTTGAAAAAGCGGGCCTGCCTGCATGGAAAGCATTAATTCCTGTTTATAATTTTTGGGAGCTCGGCAAATTAATTAATCGCCCTAAATGGTGGGGGTTAATTATGATCGTACCGGGTGTAAACCTTATTATGTATGGTGTATATGGTTTCCAATTAGCCCGTGCTTTTAAAAAACGACAAAATAATGACTTGTTTTTAGCAGCAGTAATGCCCTATTTATACTTTGCGTATTTAGGTTTCAGCAAAGAGACAAAATATTTTGGTGTAAGCGATATCAAATCAGAATCTTCGTTTGTAAAAAACTGGGCTGATCCCATTATTTTTGCCGTAGTAGCAGCAAGTATTATTCGCGGGTTTTTCTTTGAAGCGTTTACTATTCCTACCTCATCGTTAGAAAAGTCGTTAATGGTAGGCGATTTTTTATTCGTTAATAAATTATGCTACGGTGCTAAGGTGCCGCAAACACCTATTGCCTTTCCGTTTGCACATCACACACTACCTTTTACCACAGGTACACAATCGTATGTAGAGTGGATAAAATTGCCTTACATGCGTTTACCGGGTTATTCAAAACCAAAAAACGGTGAAATAGTAGTTTTCAATTATCCTGACGGAGATACCGTAACCATTGGTACACAGCAATACACAAGCTACTACGAAATGGTAAGACGTCACGGATATCAAAACATGAACAATCCTAATTTCACTATTGAACTTGGAGATATTACGGTAAAAAATGGAAAAAAAGTAGGACGCCCCGTTGACAAACGCGAGCATTATGTAAAACGCTGTGTAGCCATAGCAGGAGATAAATTAGAAATAAAAGACGGAGAAATTTATATTAATGATAAAAAACAGGCTATGCCCGAACACGCGCAGCATTTTTATGATGTGAAAACATACACGCATTTGTTTGACCGTATTGAAAGTGATCCGGAAACCGGCAGGCAAAATTACATGATGAACGAAGCGTTTTTAGATGATCATGATATTTATGTGACCGAAGCCGGAATTAAAGCTATATCAGCCGATACAGTAGTTTACATGATGAATATGCCGGAGGATGTAGCCGCGCAAATAAAAGCGATCCCTAATGTACTGGAAGTAAAAAAACAAGTAGCTCCAAAAAAAGAATACAATCAAAGTATTTTTCCGCACAATCCCCATTATCCTTGGAACAATGACAATTTTGGTCCGTTAACTCTTCCAACGGAAGGTATGACGGTTGCTATTGATACAGGTAATATTTGCTTATACGAAAAAATGTTAAGCACTTACGATAACGGAATTCATCATATTACTACTTCAGGCGCTAATGTATTATACGATGGGAAACCCATTACGTCTTATACCTTTAAACAGGGTTATTATTGGATGATGGGAGATAACCGGCATAACTCTGCAGACAGCCGCAGCTGGGGTGTTGTACCGTTTGATCATGTAGTTGGCAGACCTGTATTTGTTTGGTTCAGCATGAAAGATCCTAAAAATAATCCTATCTCCGGAAAATCTGTACTCGGCTCGCTGACAAAAAATGCTCACGACGGAAAATTCCGCTGGGGTCGTTTTATGTGTTATGTAGGTGAAGACGGGCTTGTATCCTGGAAAATTCCTGTATTGATATTTATACTCGCGTTAATCGGTTATAATTATTGGAATAAAAAACGGAAGCAGAAAAAAGCATAATCTTACATGCACAACTCTGAAATATTATTGGAACTTGTTAAACTAAAGATGCCTTTTGGTAAATACCGGGGGAGGATTTTAGCAGACCTTCCTGTATCCTACCTTGAATGGTTTATGAGAAAAGGCGGCTTCCCGGAAGGCAAGCTGGGTATGCAACTGGCAACCATTTACGAAATAAAATCTAACGGGCTTGAATATTTACTCGAACCATTAAGAAAGCTTTAGTATTATTCTATTCACCAATGCTCAGTAATTGCCTATACTATAGCCGGGCAGGCTGCATACCATACTGCAGGCTGCAAAAAATAACGTATCTTTGCCAAAATTAACAGGCATGACAACGTTTAAAGATCTTAACCTTACCAAACCATTATTAAACGCGTTAAGCGATATAGGTTTTGAAAAACCGACCCCTATACAGGAGAAAGCATTCCCTGTAATTATGTCGGGACGCGATGCCGTTGGTATTGCACAAACAGGTACAGGAAAAACGTTCTCGTATTTACTTCCTATTTTAAGACAGCTTACTTATTCTGAACAACGGGCACCCCGTGTATTAATTGTAGTACCCACAAGAGAATTAGTGGTGCAGGTAGTAAATGAAATTGAAAAATTAAGTAAATACATGCGTGTAAGATGCCTTGGAGTATACGGTGCATCAAATATTAATGTACAAAAACAACAGGTATATGACGGCCTTGATATTTTAGTAGCAACGCCCGGAAGGTTAATAGATTTAACCTTGAGCCGGACATTACAATTTACAGGCATTCAAAAATTAGTAATTGATGAAGTAGATGAAATGTTGAATTTAGGGTTCCGTTCACAGCTTACAAAAATCCTTGATATTTTACCTGAAAAGCGTCAAAACCTCATGTTTTCGGCTACTTTGAATGAAGATGTGGAATTAATGATAGAAAATCATTTTAAAAAACCTGAGTATATTGAATTAATAAGCAGAGGCACACCGTTAGAAAAAATTATTCAACAGGGGTATTCCGTTCCTAACTTTTATACAAAAGCAAACCTATTGGAATTTTTATTACAGCATGAAAAAGACTTTACAAAAGTGCTGTTATTTGTAAAAAATAAAAAAATAGCGGATGAAATTTATAAAGAATTAGAGGCCGGCTTTGCAGAAGATATTGGGGTGATCCATTCTAATAAATCGCAGCCTCAGCGTTTCAGCGCTGTGAAACAGTTTGATGAAGGCACACACCGTATGCTTATAGCCACTGATGTAATTGCCCGCGGGTTAGACCTGAAAGATGTAACACACGTTATTAATTTTGATATGCCGGTTAAAGATCCCAATGCTTACATTCACCGGATAGGAAGAACGGGAAGAGCGGATAAGACAGGTATTGCAATTAGCTTTATTACCAAAGCCAATCAGCCCATGCAAAAAGAAATTGAAGCCTTAATGCATAAAAAAATTCAGATGCTTGACTTGCCTGAAGCTGTTGAAGTTTCGGAAAACTTAACACAGGATGAAAAACCGGTAAAACGCGATAAGAGCTTAAAGAAAATCCCTAAATTGGTAACTCCTACAGGGGCATTCCACGAAAAGAAAGACAAGAACAAGAAAGTGAACATCGGCGGGAAACGCCGCCAAGCAAGCTTACAACGCATTGCAGATAAACGGAACCGCGAAAAAAGTTCGAATAAATAAAAGGTATTTGCAGTAAACAAGTTTCTCCTTCAAAGAGCCTGTCCCGAACTTGATTCGGGAAGGTGTCCGCAGGACGGAGGAGGTTTTTAATGTGCCTCCAACCAATTATTACCAACACCCATTCCTACCTCAACAGGAACCTTTAATGGCAAGGCTTCCTGCATGTGTTTTTCAATAATTGGTTTCAACATTTCCAATTCCGGTTTATAGACATCAAACACTAACTCATCATGTACCTGCAATACCATCCTTGATTTTACATTCATCGATTTTAATTCGTTATGAATATTGACCATAGCCACTTTTATCATATCGGCGGCGGAACCTTGTATTGGCGCATTAATAGCATTTCGTTCCGCATACGACCTCACTGTTTGGTTAGCCGAATTAATGTCTTTTAACCAACGTTTACGCCCCATTAACGTTTGTACATACCCATGCTCTTTTGCAAACTCAATTTCCGAATTCATATACTCTTTAATAGAACCGTATTGTGCAAAGTAATTATCAATTAATTGTTTTGCTTCCGCGCGCGGTATATTTAAATTATCGGCTAAACCAAAAGCGCCCTGCCCATATATAATACCAAAGTTTACACTTTTGGCTTTATAACGCATTTCCTTTGTCACCTCCGATTCTTCAATGCCGTACACTTTAGCCGCGGTGGCTGTATGAATATCTTTACCGGAAATAAACGCTTCACACATATTAGCATCACCGCTGATAGAAGCCACAATACGCAATTCAATTTGAGAATAATCCGCACTTAACAATACATAATCTTCACCGCGTGGAATAAATGCTTTACGAATTTGTCTTCCTCTTTCGGTACGGATTGGAATATTTTGAAGATTGGGATTATCACTGCTCAAACGCCCTGTAACCGCCACAACTTGGTTAAACGTGGTGTGCAGGCGATTTGTTTTTTCATTCACCAACAAAGGTAAACTATCCACATAGGTAGACTTTAATTTTACCAATTCCCTGTAATCTAAAATCTTAGCAATGATAGGATGCTTTCCTTCCAGCTTCGATAAAATATCTTCCCCTGTGGCATATTGACCCGTCTTTGTTTTTTTTGGTTTTTCAATTACTTTAAGATAATCGAATAAAATTTCACCGACTTGTTTCGGTGAAGAGATATTAAATTTTGTGCCTGCCAGTTGTTGAATTTCGGCATCCACTCTTGTAATATCCTCTTGCAATTGAGCGGAAAATTCCTTTAATACATTCACATCTAAATTAATCCCTTCCCTTTCCATACCCGCTAACGCATGGATTAACGGCACTTCCACCTCATGAAATAATTTTTCTGTTTGCGATTCTTTTAACTTAGGCTCAAAAGCGTGTTTTAATTTTAAAGTAATGTCCGCATCTTCCGCAGCATAATCTTTAATAATGTCTAAAGAAACAGAACGCATCGTTAACTGATCTTTCCCTTTTTTGCCGATCAACGTTTCAATACTTATCGGGGAATAATCTAAATACGTTTCTGCCAACACATTCATGTTATGCCTCATCTCCGGCATAAATAAAAAGTGTGCTACCATGGTATCCCATAATTTATTTTTTATTTCAATACCATAATTTTTTAATATCTGTAGATCGTACTTTATGTTCTGTCCTATTAACGTTTTTGTCTCATCTGCTAAGATCGGCTTAAACAGATCAACCATTTTCTGTGCTTCCGTTTGATCTTCCGAAACCGGCACGTAGTAAGCTTCTAAAGGCTTTACTGAAAATGACATTCCTACAAGTTCGGCTTTAATCGTATCCAAGTCGGTTGTTTCTGTATCAAAGCAATATTCCGGATTTGCACTCAAAACAGCCAATAAATTTTCAATAGACTCCGGTGTATCACATAACATATAATTCGGATTCAGGTCTTTTACAGTTTTAAAGACTTTAGCGGCTTCCTGTTCTTCGATGGCAATATTTTCTTCGCTAAACAAATCGCCAGTATTAAACAAATCAGGCTTTGGCGCTTTTGCCTCTTTCGGTTTATTAGAATTAGCAAACAGTTCCTTTCCTCCGCCAATGTCTTCTCCTAATACTTTCTGAGCTATCCCTCTGAATTCTAATTCTGTAAATAATTCACGCAACGCCTCTTTATTAATTTCTTTAATGGCAAGCTCTGCTTCATTAAATTCAATAGGTACATCTAAAATTATTGTCGCCAACCATTTCGATTGTATTGCTTTATCCTTATTATTTTCTACTTTTTCTTTAAGCTTACCTTTCAATTTATCTGTATTCTCCAATAAATTCTCAATGGTACCAAAATCTTTCACTAATTGTATAGCAGTCTTTTCGCCTACTCCCGGTATGCCGGGAATGTTATCTACTTTATCGCCCATTAATCCTAAAATATCAATTAACTGATTGACATTTTTTATTTCCCATTTTTTACAGATCTCTTCAACACCTAATATTTCCGCGCCGTTGCCTAAACGGGCAGGTTTATAAATAAATGTATTTTCATCTACCAGCTGCCCGTAATCTTTATCGGGGGTCATCATATACGTTGTAAATCCTTGCTGTTCGGCTATCTTAGCCAATGTCCCTATTGCGTCATCTGCTTCATATCCTTCCAAACCAATAATAGGAATGTTAAAGCCTTTGATCAAATTTGTAATAATAGGAATACACACCCTCAGGTCTTCTGGCATTTCTTCCCTGTTTGCTTTATACTCAGAAAAATCTGTATGCCTCACCGTTGGACCTTCCATATCAAACACAACAGCAATATGTGAAGGCTTTTCTTTGATCAGAATTTCGAGTAGTGTATTTGTAAACCCAAATACCGCGGAAGTATTTAATCCTTTGGAAGTAACGCGCGGGTTGCTGCTAAACGCAAAATATGCCCTGTAGATTAAGGCATAAGCGTCAAGTAAAAATAATTTTTTCGGGGTATCTTTTGTGATCATTAAATAAAGGTTTAAAAAGTGGTAATTAGAAAAAAATCCGCAAGCGAATTTTTATTCGTTATAAATAACTTCGAGTAACGTTTGGCCTACTGCCTTTAACGTACTTTTATCAATCGTATTTATATCGTCGGTAGTCGTATGATGATGTTTAAAAAATTCTCCTCTGCCGGATGCAGCATTCATTTCATAATGTATAATATCAAGACACGGAACCTGCGCCAGTTCATTCACATATTTATGATCATCTGTCATACCGCCCATTTTCTGATTTATAAAATAATTGCTGTAACCTAAATTTTGTGCTGCGCCCCACACTTTATTTACAGCCTCCGACGCGTAGGTCATAGAGATTTCCTCTTTATAAAAGGTAGCATTTTTTGCGCCGATCATGTCTAACAAAATTCCGAATTTAGCTCCGTAATAAGGTATATGTAAATTCTTACTCCAGTATTGTGAACCAAGGCACCATGTTTCAGGGTTGCCGCCGTCGTCGCCGTAATCTTCCAGATCAAATAAAATAATATCAATGCCTACATTCGGTTTTTTAACAGAAGCCAAACGTGCTATTTCCATCAACACGCCCACTCCGCTTGCTCCATCATTTACACCGGGACAAGGTTTTGTCCTGTTCTCAATTTTAGGATCTTTATCTGCAAAAGGCCTGCTGTCCCAATGGGAGCATAATAAAATACGATCCGGTGCTTTTGAATTATAAGACGCAATAATGTTTTTTAGGATCCACGGCTTATTATCATAAGTAGTAACACTTCCTTTTTGTATAATAACTTCAGCACCAAATTTTTTAAATTGCTTTTCGTAATAAGCAACCGCGTTATCGTGAGCCTTACTGCCGGGAACTCTCGGACCCATATCTGCCTGTGCTTTTATATAAACAAATGCACTGTCTGCATTAAAATCAGGCGGCGTAACATGTTGCTTAGGGGCTTTTGGGACTTCTGTTACAACCTGTTCTTTAGGTTTATTTTCTTCGCAGGCAAACAATACCGCAGCTAAAGAAAACAATGTGATTTTTTTTGAGAGTTTCATTAATTGATTTTTTATTATCTAAAGCTTTGCATCTCGTTATAGGTTCCAGCTTACACCGTCTTTGCCGTCTTTTACCTGCACGTTAGCTGCTGTTAATTTATTTCTTATTTCATCAGCGGTTGCAAAATCTTTATTTGCTTTCGCCTTTGCCCTAAGATCCAATACTAATTCCATTACACCATGCAACGCTGTAGTAGATTTACCTATTTCTTCTTCTTTTTTTAATCCCATCACATCAAACAGGAAATGTTGGTACATGGCTTTTAAAAGATCAAGGTCGGCTTGGGTTAACGACACTTTTTTATCATTGGCAGAATTAATAATTCGTATCGCTTCAAACAAATGAGCGATCAATACGGGCGTATTAAAGTCATCGTTCATCGCATCATAACATGTTCTTTCCAACGCCGGGATGTTTTCCGTGGATACCTGATCCGCCTTTAATGTATGTAATGTTTTAAAACTGTCCATTAAACGGGTATACGCTTTTTCGGCTGCTGCTAAGGCATCATTACTAAAATCGAGCGTACTCCTGTAATGGGTTTGCATCATAAAAAACCTTACTGCCATTGGTGTGTAGCCTTTATGCAATAAAGGATGCTTACCTGTAAATAATTCCATAGGTAAAAAACTGTTCCCTAAAGACTTGCTCATTTTTTGACCGTTAACGGTTAGCATGTTTGTATGGATCCAGTAATTAGCCGGGCTCTTGCCGCAATAGGCAACATTTTGTGCAATTTCGTTGGTATGATGCGTAGCCTGCAGGTCCATACCGCCTCCATGTATATCAAATTGCTCTCCTAAATATTTTGTACTCATGGCAGAACATTCAATATGCCAGCCCGGAAAACCTATACCCCAGGGGCTTGGCCATTTCATTAAATGTTCAGGCTTCGCTTTTATCCATAAGGCAAAATCCAAGCGTCCGCGCTTATCATTTTGTCCGTCCAACTCCCTTGTATTTTCAAGCAGCTCATCTAATTTACGCCCGGTAAGCTCCGTGTAATTATTTGTTTTAGCATATTTCTCAACATCAAAATAAACAGTGCCGTTACTTTCATAAGCTAAACCATTCGCAATAATTTTTTTAGCAATTTCCTGTTGTTCAATAATGTGCCCGGTTGCTGTAGGTTCAATGCTTGGCGGTAACGTATTAAATAAATTCATTACATCCCTGAAACCAACTGTATACGTTTGCACTATTTCCATAGGCTCCAATTGCTGAAGCTTAGCTTTTTTAGATACTTTATCTTCTCCTTCATCCCCATCGCTCTCCAAATGGCCTGCATCAGTAATATTACGCACGTAGCGCACTTTGTAACCTATATGAGTAAGGTAACGGTACATAATATCAAACGACATAAACGTACGGCAATTGCCCAAATGCACATCAGCATAAACGGTAGGGCCGCAAACATACATGCCAAGAAAGGGCGCATTAATAGCTTTAAATTCTTCTTTTCTTCTGCTGAGGGTATTGTATATAAAAAGCTTTTCCATAAGGCGAATAAGATCCTAAATTTAGCAATAAAAAAAGACGGCACACGGCCGTCTTCGTTTCTTTTAATAATTTTTAAACTTAATTTTCAATCGGCGCATCTCCCACATAAACTCCATTTTTGTAAACTGAGATACGTTGTAAGATCCCGTTTTCATCGTAAATATAATTCTTACCGTCCATTAAGCGGTTATCTTTAAAAACACCGTCTTTGGTAATTTGTTTATTTTTATTGTAAGTAATGTTAGGCCCGTTTAACACCATTGGTCCTTTTGAAGTAGCACCGTTTGGTTTTTCATCCGGTTTGAGAACCACTTTAGGGCCTTCAATTTTATCAACTGTTTTAACGATTGGTTTTTTAGGTTCGTACTCTTTAATGGATGCAACATCTACGTTACCGTCATTAAATGTTTTTTCTGCTTTTATATCACCGTTCTCATGGTATTCTTTAATAACACCTGCTTCTTTTCCGTTTACAAAATTTCCTTCAATCGCTAACTGGCCATTTTCATAAAAATATTTAACGGGACCTTCTCTTTTACCACTTGCATTAAAGTTAAATTCATGCTGAGGCTGCCCGTTTTCATAATATAATTTGTAAGGGCCTGTCCAGCGGTTATTTTTCCAGTTTCCTTCTTCAGAGATCTTACCATTTTCATTGTACATAATAGCATAACCATCGGGACGGCCATTTTGGAAGGTCAATTGATTTTTCATGTTACCGTTACAGTAATACTCGAACCATTTTCCTATTTTACGATTATCGGAATATTTGCCTTCTTCTGCTTTTTGATCGGGCGCAAAGCAGGAACCGGGTTTATGTTTACCTCTTAAAATCCATTTCCCTTGCTTTTTGCCTAAAGCATCAATCAAGTTTATAGTATCTTTATTATTAGGTCCTCCAAATTCGTAAGACTGGGACTGACCCTGACTAATTTGATATACCAAAAAAATCAGTATAAAGTATGTTTTTTTCATAGGCAATAACTTTTACTAAATTATGTAATATTGTTGTAATTTGTTAAATATTTTAGACAAACCCGGTAAAATGAACGATGATTCCGTTAAAAGGATTTAATTAATGTTAAGGTTTTAATTTTCTACGTCTTTCGTGGGAAACAGTTACAAAACAGTAACACTTTTTATGCCAAGTTTTGCAACATGTTGTCAACCAAAGTAATTAAATTATAATTCTGCTTCCAGCCCCAATCTTTTTGAGCGTACGACTCATCAATACTCTGCGGCCAGCTGTCAGCAATCTGTTGTCTGAAGTCGGGTTTATAGGTAATATTAAATTCAGGGATGTGTTTTTTGATCTCCTCCGCAATTTCTTTAGGAGTAAAACTAATTCCGGCCAAATTATAGCTTCCTCTTATTTTTACATTTTCCGCAGGCACATGCATAATTTCAATTGTAGCTCTTATAGCATCTTCCATGTGCATCATTGGCAAAGCAGTATTTTCCGATAAAAAGCATTCGTAACTTTTATTTTTTAAGGCTTCATGAAAAATATGAACGGCATAATCAGTTGTTCCGCCGCCCGGGGCAGATTTCCAGCCAATAAGACCGGGGTAGCGTAAGCTCCTTACATCAACACCAAATTTATTGTGGTACCATTCGCACCAACGTTCACCTGCCTGTTTACTAATACCATAAATGGTTGACGGTTCCATCACTGTATATTGCGGAGTATTTACTTTTGGTGTTGTTGGCCCAAAAACGGCAATAGAGCTTGGCCAATATACTTTGGTAATGTGCTTTTCTTTTGCCAGTTCTAATACATTAAATAAGCCTTCCATGTTGAGCTTCCATGCAAACATAGGGTTTTGCTCGCCTGTAGCGGATAATAAGGCTGCCAAAAGATATACGTGAGAGACGCCGTGCTTTTTAACTACATTTAATAAAGCGTCTTTATCTAAAACATCTAATTTTTCGAACGGGTTATTGCTTAGCACGGGGATCGGCTTAACATCTGCAGCAATTACATTACTCGAACCATATAATAAGCTTAATTCCTGTGCGAGTTCAATACCAATTTGCCCACCGGCACCTATAATTAAAATTTTATCTTCTTTATTGTACATGATAAAAGTCAGTTGTAATTTTTAGTTTTTCACTACCTTTGCAAACGTAAGAATAATTGTTGAATTTGAAAATGTTCAATTTGTAAGTTTAATTACTAATTCATAAACTCAAATACTCCGCAATTATTAATAGTATAACCTGCAATTATATCTATTATGAAAATGCCTGAATTAAGAAACCGAATTAACAAAGATGAACTTAAGCTTCGTTTAGCTCATGAAAGCATTGAGCGCATTACTCTGTCTTTTTATAAATATGTAAAAATTGACGATCCAAAAGTATTAAGAGATCAGTTATTTAAAGACTGGACGACGCTAAATTGCTTTGGCAGGATATACATTGCAAATGAAGGCATTAATGCCCAAATGAGTATACCTAAAAGCAACTTGGATAGTTTTAGTGAACATCTTTACCGGGATGGGCGTTTTACAAATGTGCCGCTTAAAATGGCCGTTGATGATGATGGCAAATCATTTTATAAATTAGCCGTAAAAGTAAAAGAGAAGGTTGTGGCCGATGGCATTAATGACCCAAGTTTTGACGCCGCGAATACAGGGGCTTATTTAAATGCCGAAGGGTTTAATAAAGCCATTGAAGATCCTAATACTATTGTGGTTGATATGCGCAACCATTATGAGAGTGAGGTAGGGCGGTTTGATAATGCGTTTTGCCCCGATGCAGATACGTTTAGGGAAGAATTGCCATTAGTGGTTGATCATTTAAAAGGGCAGGAAGACAAAAAAGTAATTATGTATTGTACGGGCGGCATCCGTTGCGAAAAAGCAAGTGCTTATTTAAAGCATAAAGGCTTTAAGGACGTTAACCATTTGCAAGGCGGTATTATACAATATGCTAAAGAAGTGAAGCAGCAAGGCTTGGAAAGCAAATTCAGAGGAGTAAACTTTGTATTTGATGAACGCATAGGCGAGCGTATTACGGGAGATATATTAAGCAAATGCCACCAGTGCGGTGCTGCCTGCGATACGCATGTGAACTGTAACAACGATGATTGCCATTTATTATTTATACAATGTGATGCGTGTGCGAATGAGATGCAGGGTTGCTGTACACCCAAGTGCATGGAAATAGCAGCCTTACCTGTTGAAGAACAAAGGGCTTTGCGAAAAGGAAAACATAAGAACGATGAGGAAAATTTATCGGTTTATAAAAGTCGGTTAAGGCCCAATTTAGCTGAGATTATAAAGGCTTCGCTCAGCATAGAAAAATAAAATAAAATTTAATAACATAAATATGAAATCAAGATTTGTATATTCGTATAGTAACACCTTTTCTAATTCACTATCTTACTAATTCTCTAACTGACTAAAAATGCCACTCTATCATCATTTAGGAAATATTCCACCAAAACGCCATACGATCTTTAAATCTCCTGAGGGAAATTTTTACTACGAACAATTATTCGGAACAGAAGGCTTTCACGGCTTTTCTTCTTTATTATATCATACTCACCGGCCAACACAGGTAAAAGAAATCATTAAAAGTTATGATGTTTCTCCTAAGGTAGCAATTGATAAAAACATTAAAGCTCTATTATTAAAAGGCTTTGAGATTAAACCTGCCGACGATTTTTTAGAAAGCAGGAAAACGGTTTTATTTAACAGTGATTGTTACATAGGACTTGCCGCGCCTAAACAAAGTATGACTTCTTATTTTTATAAGAACGCTGATTGTGATGAAATGCTGTTTATTCACAAAGGGAAAGGTACGTTAAGAACCCTTATGGGAAATATTCCGTTTGAGTACGGCGATTATTTAATTATTCCCCGCGGAATCATTTATCAAATGCAGTTTGATACAACGGATAACCGGATTTTTTATGTAGAATCGCCTCATCCTATTTACACACCAAAGCGTTATAAAAACCAAAGCGGACAGCATTTAGAGCATTCCCCGTTTTGCGAGCGTGATTTTAAATTACCTTCTCAATTAGAAACGTATGATGAAAAGGGTGACTTTTTAATTAAGGTAAAAAAGGAGGGTATGATGCATGAAATTGTATATGCTTCGCATCCGTTTGATGTGGTTGGTTGGGACGGATACAATTTCCCTTGGGCATTTTCAATCCATAATTTCGAACCTATAACCGGCCGTATTCATCAACCGCCTCCGGTGCATCAAACGTTTGAAACAGATGCCTTTGTTGTGTGTTCGTTTTGCCCGCGCTTATATGATTACCATCCATTGTCTGTACCTGCGCCTTATAACCACAGTAATATTGACAGTGATGAAGTGTTGTATTATGTAGACGGTGATTTTATGAGCCGTAATAATATTGAACAAGGTTATATTACGTTGCACCCTAAAGGTATACCCCATGGTCCTGCGCCGGGGGCTATGGAACGCAGCATTGGAAAAACCGTTACGGAAGAGCTTGCTGTGATGGTTGATACATTTCGTCCTTTAAAAGTTACGGAAGACGCTATGGCTATTGATGACGGGAAATATTATAAAAGCTGGTTAGAATAATTAAAAATAAATTAGTTTAACAGTTTAAAAATTAAAAAATAAATTATATGAAATTACAGGCTACACTTATTTTAACTTTTGCATCTGCACTATTAATAGTTTCATGTAAGAAAAAATCGAATGTACCTCCGCAACCTACCATCATTAATACTGAAATGGCTTACGGATTACCTGAAAATAATAAGGCTATAAACGGCTATTTGTATAGCTGCATTCAAACCAATGTATCCGGTTCAAACTCCGCTGTTTACTACATTTATGCTTACGCTGCTTTTTCTGATCCTGCAAGAAATTTAATAAATTCATATAATCATTATACAAACACCAAAGTTTTTGCAGGTAATATGACTGCCGCCGGTGGAAATATTGATGTAGGGAATGTGTATGTAAACAACCAAAATTTAAACAAAAGCGGTGGAGGCTCAGAGTTTTATTATATGTATAGCCAAAACAATGTAAATGCTATAAACTATGCTATAAATTGGCAACATGAAGGAAATAAAACCTTTAAACCTATTAATACGAGCCTAAACATAGGGTATCCTACTATTACTACCAATTCACTTGTCGTAAATAATTCTTTTTCTAAAGGATCTGATCTTACTATTAACCTTGGAAATAATATAACAAATTACGATTCATTAATTGTTAGTTTAAATGATGGAAATTTAAGTAGAGCGATTGTAAAAAGACTTCCAAAAAATTCAACCTCAGTAACCTTTACCGCACAGGATATGATGTATTTGTATACTTCTTCATATTATGGACAAATTTCATTTTACGCAATTAATTATTCGAATATAACGATAGACAGCAAAGTGAATATTTTCGAGTTAAATAATCAATATATTAGATCCAATTTAACAATTACTCCTTAATGTTTAAAGGGATCACTGAATCGTTTATCGCTTAAGATAGAAGGATCTGTTAATGTTTTCAAAAAGTCCACTAAATTTTTTTTCTCTGAAACGGTTAAGTTTAATTGCTGTGTGGGAATAGAAGATATTTCATTATTGGTTATTATCCCATCATGGTTGACATCAAACTGTTGTAACAGCTGAGCTTCCGTCATGTTGCCAACCAAAGTGGTATTACGCAACAAAGGATCCAAGTTAGAATTGTTTTTCACACCGCTGTTATAATGCTCTACAACTTCATCTAATGTTTTAAATCTGCCATCGTGCATAAAGGGTGCTGTATATTCAACATTTAATAAGGTTGGCACCATAAAGTTGCCGTTTTCATTTGCGTTGTTAGTAATGCTTCCCACACCGTTATCGGCATAAGCAAGATCGAGGCCTATGTTAAAAGATTCGTTTGTAGAGCCGTAACCGTTACTACCTAAAGTCCCGGAAATGTGATGACAATTAGAACATTTTGCTTTGCCGAAAAATAATATTTTGCCGTTAAACTCAGATGCGTTAAGTATATGTTCATTGGTAAGAGACTGTAAAAATTTATTATTTGAAAATGTAAAGTTTTCTATAAATGAAAGAAGAGCCTGTTGTATTTTTAAACTGTCAATATCTAATGAGCCGAACGCCGAATTAAATAATGCAGGGTAATATACAATTTTAGAAAGCTTGGCAGCCAATTTGTCCAAATCCTCAAATTTCATTTCAACGTGATTTTTGATCGGTCTTAATACCGCATTAGAAATCCCCACAGCCCTGCCATCCCAAAACATACGTCCCGATTTAGCAAATATGGAAGGGGCATTCCTTTGAGTTTTAGCATCCTCTAAACCGGTACTGAATTTTTGATTATCACAAAAAGCTTTGGCTTGTTGGTGACAGCTTGAACAGGAAATGCTGTTGTTGAGCGACATATTTTTATCATAAAATAAAACTCTGCCTAAGGTTGCAAGTTCATTTGTAACTGCTTTCGGATATACATAGGGTATTTCGGGAAGTACAGGAATGCTGCTATAATTTACAGATTCTTCTATTCCCTGTTTTTTACAGGCAAGCAGTGCGCAAATTATCAAAAAAAATAAAATTACTATTTTAGTTTTCATCGTATTAACTTTAAAAGGTTAGCACTAAATATATGGTTGTGGGTAATATTATTTGGGAGCTTGAATTTTTAACTGATGAGATAGTCAGGCTCAAACTTCCTGAATCGTTGACGCTTGTATTGGAGGATGTTTGTTTTGCAAGAAAAACCAAAGGTACTTCCGCGTAAATACTAAGGTGTTTTATAATAGTATATTTTAAACCTATTCCTATTTCACCTCCGTTTCCAACTATATTATCATTACTTTCAACTGTTAATGTTGAAATAGGATTAGGGAAAGTTTGGGTTGTTGATGTGTTGGTGGAATACAAATTATTGTGAGTGTATATATAGTCACCAAATACATTAGCAGTAAACCGCCTTGACTTGATAAAATTATAACTTATCCCAAGCCTTACATCCTGAGAATTTGATTTTGTAACCCTTTTATCAGCTTGCCCGCTAATATATGTTTCAGTACTACCTGTGGTTAAACCTACACCAACTCTTATGCCCACACTATTTTTATAATACAGGTTATAAAAAACAGCGTAAGGTAGCTGAGGAAGTGTAGAAGACGGATTGTTGCTTACTAATTGTTTAATTAAAGATACCGTATTAAAACCGATCTCATGATTCAGCAGCTTAACTTTAGACCCATGATCATGCTTAGCCATCGTACTGTCTTGTGAATACATACTAAAACACAGAGGCATCAGCAGAAGTAAAAATTTTATTTTCATATAATGGATCGTTTACAAAATAAAAATAGACCTAAATTTTAACAAATGCAAATAAATCAAAATTTCATGCTATTTCTAATAATCCCCGCTAACTGTTTTAAAATGAATTAAAAAGTGTAAATTTGAAATACTGAACTAAATTCAAAAATGGAATCTAAACTATTAAAAAATAAGTTAGAGCTTCGAGCACTGTATATGGCCATGTGGTCGTAAAATTTACAGGGGTCCAAATATTATGAATTAAAGAATCCTTTAATTCAATAATCAAACATTTATTACCATTTAAAATTAAAATAGTATGTCAACTAAAGAAATAAAAAACGTAGAATACGGATTAGAAAAAATATTTGAAGGCGCGCAGGACTTCTTACCTTTATTAGGAACGGATTATGTAGAGTTTTATGTAGGTAACGCTAAGCAAGCTGCCCACTATTATAAAACAGCATTCGGCTATCAATCTTTCGCTTACGCAGGTTTAGAAACAGGTTTAAAAGACCGCACATCTTACGTATTAAAGCAAGATAAGATACGTTTAGTATTTACTACTGCTTTAACCAGTAATTCACCTATCGGTGAGCATGTAAAAAAACATGGCGACGGTGTAAAAGTTATTGCGTTATGGGTAGAAGATGCAAGAAAATCGTATGAAGAAACGATAAAGCGCGGGGCTAAATCATTTATGGAACCTGTTGTTGAAAAAGACGAGCAAGGCGAAGTAGTACGCTCCGCCATTTATACTTATGGCGAAACAGTGCACATGTTTGTAGAACGTAAAAATTACAAAGGTGCTTTTTTACCGGGTTTCAAAGAATGGAAAAGCGATTACAATCCTGCACCGACCGGTCTTAAATTTATTGACCACATGGTAGGTAATGTAGGGTGGAACCAAATGGATGCTACCGTAAAATGGTATGAAGATGTAATGGGCTTCGTCAATTTTTTATCGTTTGATGATAAACAAATTACGACTGAGTATTCGGCTTTAATGAGCAAGGTAATGAGCAACGGGAACGGCCGTATTAAATTCCCTATTAATGAGCCGGCGGAAGGAAAGAAAAAATCGCAGATCGAAGAATATATTGATTTTTATGAAGGCGCGGGTGTGCAGCACTTAGCGCTGGCAACCGATGATATTATTAAAACAGTAACCGAGTTAAAATCACGCGGCATTGAGTTTTTACCGCCACCGCCACAAGCTTACTATGATGAAATACCTAAGAGGCTTGGGGTGCATATGGATATTATGAAAGAAGATATTTCGAAATTACAGCAACTGTCTATTTTAGTGGATGCTGATGAGGACGGTTATTTATTACAGATCTTTACGAAGCCTGTTGAAGACCGCCCGACTTTATTTTACGAGATTATTCAACGTATGGGTGCTAAAGGCTTTGGCGCAGGTAACTTTAAAGCTTTATTTGAAAGCATAGAAAGAGAACAGGCCAAACGCGGAACGTTATAAGCTGAAAATATTTACGAAATAAATAGTTATTTATTAAAACCCTGAAGAGAATTTCTTTTCGGGGTTTGTTTTAAATAAATTAATCACCCTATATTGTTAAATTGTTTAGCCAACCGCATTCTTATTTTCTCTTCATTAGTTTGAGCTTCATAAATAAATTTAAAGGTTGCTTCAATTCATATAAAAATTTCTTCTGCATTTTTTAACTGATACGTTTCTATTTGCTCATCTGTAACTGTATAGTGGAAGCATGTATTTAAGTTTTCGGTTTTTGGTTTAATATCCATTTTTTATTAGTTTAAAAAGCAATAAAACATCTTGTTGATCTTGGAAACGATTAGCATATTTTTTTAATTCGATCAAATGATCGATGCTCACTAAATAAATAGTGTTTCAGCTGATATTCTTTCGGTTTTGCTATTCCATAGCACGTTAAATTCAAATAGGCGTATTAAGTAGTACATCTAAATTCATGTATCCCGCTAAAGAATTAAAGTATTAATAAGCTATTAAAATATTTTATTAATTACCCTTACTCTATCTGCTTTTTTCATAAAAGAATTTATTGAATTGGAATAACAGATTGAAACAGCAAATGTTTTCACAGCGTTTTAAATTCCATAGTAAAATTTAATTCTGTAATAAAAAATTAAGTGTAGAAGCATTTATACACCAAAAAATTATTATTATTGGCATTACTATTGAATATATATATATATATATATTGTAAATAATCGATTATGAAAATTCAACAAATAACATTAGCAATTGTAAGTGTATTTATTTTAGCAATTACAAGCTGTGGCAATAAGGAAAATACCGGGAACGGTGCTAATGATCCTACCTCAGAGTATGAAAGTGATAGGGTGAAACACCTTGATGGAAACGGAAAAAGCTCAAATGATACCATGAGATCTACTGAGCCCACAAGCAACGATACCACTACCGAAGATAAAATAAAGTAATGAAATTTATAGAGTTTAATTAAACCGGATCAGCATCTACCTGCAAACGGTAGATACTTTTTTTGTTATTGTATTGGAGTATATCCATTTCCTGTTTCAATACATTACGTACCTGTGTGGGCGAATATTCTCGGTTTATTTTTAAAAGAATACGTTTGTGATATTGGTCTTTGATCTTAGCTACCAAAGGAAACTCAGGCCCAAGAAGCATTCCGCCGAATAAAGGCTTTAATTGATTTGCTAATTGCTCAGCTATATCATTTACAACCGTTATATCTTTTGAAATAATTGATAACTCAATCACACGTGTAAAGGGCGGATAATGAAACTGCTCGCGCTCATGAATTTGTGATTGATAGAACTGTAAATAATTATCTGCCAGTACATGATGAATGACCTCGTGTTCGGGTTGATTTGTTTGTATGTACACTGTTCCTTTTTTTTGCTTACGTCCTGCCCTGCCGCTTACCTGCACAATTAGCTGGTACGCTTTTTCATACGAACGGAAATCAGGAAAATTTAAAACACTGTCTACATTTAAAACACCTACTACGCTTACATTATCAAAGTCTAAGCCTTTAGTCACCATTTGCGTGCCCACTAAAATATCAATGTTTCCTAATTCAAATTCATCAATTAATTGCTTGTAGGCGTATTTACTGCGGGTTGTGTCCAAGTCCATACGGGCTACTTTAGCAGTCGGAAATAAGATCTCTATTTCTTCTTCAATTTTTTCAGTCCCAAAGCCTTTGTATTTTAAATTATTATTTCCGCAGGCATGGCAGCTTGTAGGAGGCTGCATGGTATAACCGCAATAATGGCAACTTAATTTATTGGTTTGTTTATGGTAGATCAACGCTACATCACAATGTGTGCAATGCGGGATCCAGTGACAAGAGCTGCATTCAGTATAGGGGGCGAAGCCTCTTCGGTTTTGAAATAAAATAACTTGCTCTTTCTTTTTAAGAGTTTCAGTAATAGCATTAATTAACTGATGCGAAAAAATAGATTTGTTTTGCTGTTGCTGTGTTTCTTTTTTTAGATCGCAAATAATTGTTTCCGGTAAAGAGGCATTTCCAAAACGTTGGGCAAGTCTTACCAAACCGAATTTATGATGCAATGCATTGTAATAACTCTCAAACGACGGTGTGGCTGTTCCCAACAATACTTTTGCTTTATGTAAGCCTGCCAGGTACATAGCTGCATCGCGCGCATGGTAACGAGGCGCAGGATCTTGTTGTTTATAAGAATTATCGTGCTCTTCGTCAATAATAATTAATCCTAAATTGTTGAATGGTAAAAATAAAGCGGAGCGGGTTCCTAAGACAACTTTAAAATGTTTGGCGTCAATGCTCGTATCATTTTCATGTAAAATAGAATTCCAGATCTCAATCCGTTCATTCTCACTGAATTTAGAATGATAAATCCCTACTGAATCACCAAACACGGCGCGGATCCTGTTAATGAGTTGGGTCGTTAAAGCAATTTCAGGAACCAGATACAATACCTGTTTCCCTTCTGTTACTACTTTATTAATTAATTCAGAATAAATTTCCGTCTTCCCGCTTCCCGTAACGCCATGCAACAAAACGGCCTGTTTGGTTTCAAACCCGTCTTCAATTTCTTTAAGTGCTTGTATTTGAAAGTTATTTAATATTTTACTTGTTTTTTCTTTATTATCAAATAACAAACGGCTTGTTTCAAGCTCTGTTTCAATAAAGATTTCTTTCTTCACCAAGCCTTTAATCACAGCTGTATCAAAGGTTTTGAGCAACAGTGATTTTTTCACCAATCCTAATTGTTTGGCAGTATCATCTGTTCTTAATAAATGTAAAACAGCCAATAAAACTTCAGCCTGCTTAAAGGCTTTTTTTTCTAACGTATCTAAAACTTCTTTTAATTGTAATTCGTTATTAAGCAAAACATGATTCACACCAATATAATCAACCAGTTTAGGTTTATACTTATCTTTTATTTCTTCGTAAATAACGATAGCACCTTTTTTAATCAGCTTATTTATAAATACCTGTACTGTTTTAATACCAAGCATTACACTTACGTCTTCAAAGCTTAAAGAGGCGTTAGCCTGCAATGCTTCCAGCACGGTATGTTCTTTTTCCGTAAAATAGTCGTAAGCCATTTCATCCAAACTAAAATTTGGATTTAAGGTAATATGTGATGTACTGCTTAATTTTAAACCGCTCGGCAAAGCCGCGTTCATTACATCTCCCGGGTTACATACATAATACTGTGAGATCCAATCCCATAATTGTAATTGAGCTGCAGTCACAATGGGCTCATCATCTAAAATAGTATCAATGTATTTGGCTGTATATTCTTTTGGCGGATTTGAATGAATATTATACACTATAGCTGTATAAAATTTTGATTTACCGAATTGGACGATGACGCGTTTACCGATGACAATAGAGTCGTTGAGTTCCTTAGGGATACGGTACGTAAACTTATTGGCTACTGAAAGCGGCACAATTACATCTATAAATAAAGTATCATTTTCCATTAACTGATAAATGCTGCCAATAAAACACCGGCTATCATTGAAGCAATTTTTGCTATGTTGTATTTATGATTTTCACTTGTTTCAAACATAATGGCAGTCGAAATATGCAGGAAGATCCCGATCACAATACCAAAAGATAATTTCATAAAACCGTCGTAATTTTGCACACCTACCGAATTTAATATGTAGCTGATAAAACAACCTAAAGGCGCCATTAAAGCGAAACCGATTAACAGTAAAACTGTTTT
Source organism: Bacteroidota bacterium (assembly GCA_025362395.1). Lineage (GTDB taxonomy): Bacteria > Bacteroidota > Bacteroidia > B-17B0 > Aurantibacillaceae > UBA4416. The sequence goes on along the minus strand of JANYGK010000036.1, from coordinate 35,424 downwards.
CGATCTTGACACTTTATGTTCTAATAATAATGTTACAAAAGCAATGGCAATAGGAATATTATGCAGGGTAATGCCAAATATTAAAGATTGCTGTGTGGAAAGCACTGTGGTTTCAGCAGTATTAACAATGATACCGCTTTGATAAATAGGTAAACCCTCCAATAAAGAGTGCAGGTACAAACCGGTGATCATACCCAAGGGCAAGTGTTTTGTACAGGAGTCGGTATGTGCATGAATATGCCCGTGTTCAATACCCGTGCTGAAGTATTCGATAAAAATCTGGATAAAGAAACCTATTAAAATAAACAAGCCGATTGTTTTCCCGTTAGATCCTTCGTAGCACTCCGGCAATAGATGCGTGACTGAAATAGCAAATAGATAGGCTGCGCTGAACGCCAGTAAAAATCTTAAATTTTTAGCTTTAATTTTTAACGACAAAAATATAAAGCCGGTTATTAAAACAGGTAAGGATAATAGTATGGTTAATTCTAATAAATTCATCTATTTTTTGTTAAAACACATCGTAACAATAGTGGGCATAGACAGGTACATCTATACTGTTAATTTTTATTTTTTTGCAATACTAAAATTAAACGCGGCGAATTTTGCAGATCAAACTCTTCTAATTGATAATTGCCGAATGTATTTAAAATAGTTAAATCGCAATCCCTTGCCAATCCTTCAAAGTAAGCTTTATCAAAAAGCTTCACGCGCTCTTCAAAGTGAAACGGTTTTCCTTTATCCGTAAAATCAATGTTTTTAATAATTGTATTATTTTCTATTCTTTTTGTAATTGAAAACGTTATTCCGTCTAAAGTAACGGAATCGTTTTGTTTCATAATACATTTTACATATTCTGAATTTAAATAATCGAACACAAATAAGCCACCGGGCTTTAATGACTTTTGCACGGCATCAAATACATGCAGGTCATCTTGTCTTTTTTCAAAATAGCCAAAGCTTGTAAATAAATTAAAGACCGCGTCAAAATAATTGGTCCGAAATAATTTACGCATATCATGTTGGTAGAACTGCAAATTATCATTAGCGCTTTTATTAGCTTCTAAAATACTTTGTGTAGAAAGATCAGTCCCTATAACCCTAAAGCCTTTTGAATTCAAATAGATACTATGCCTGCCTTTTCCACAGCAAAGGTCCCAACATACCGTATTACATTCCAGCTTTATAAATTGTGCAATGTTATCAATAAACAACGATGCTTCCGTATAATCCCTGTTCTTATAGAGTGTATGATAATAGGGCGTATCAAACCAGGATGTAAACCATTCTTTTTGCATAGCCTGCAAAGGTATTAAAACAAAAACACCGGGCTAAATTAGCCCGGTGTTTTTTTTAAAATAAATACAGTTTTTATTTTGCAATTACTTTTACGTATTGAAATTTGCCGTATTTTTCCCTGTTTTGATAGTCACCTTCATATATAGGTCCCCTAACCCGGTAAATTAATTTAAAGTCTATTTTACCGGCATCGCCTCCTTTAGCTGCTACATCAGCTTTAATTTTATTTTCTAAATTTTCAGCCCTTGATTTGGCTAATTCTCTATTAGAAGAAAACGCATGTGTAGGGACTTGTGAAGCACTTGACAGGATTTTAACTGTAGGGTTACATTCTTTTGTTTTTGCAACAATAGCGTCAATTAAGTTACTCCAGTTATTTGCCTGGTCAACTTCGTTTTTATCATAAGCAAAATAGTTTTTGAACGATACAGCGCTGCCGCAGCCGATATTTTTACTGCCTTTGTAAGAAGAGTTACCGTTGCCGGTATTTTCATTAGGGTTGCCTTTGGTTCCATGATCACCGTGGTTAGAAACAACAGGTGTTGGAGTTGCATCGATCACTAATGTTTTTTCATACACTTTTTTTGCCGTAACATTCATGGTTGTAAATAGCGCTTTACCGGATGTAATGCCGTTATTTTCACCAACCAGGTCGTAGTTAACATCTTTCGATAATTCAACATTTTTAATACGCCCTTTAGCATCTGTAATGCCATCGTACCTACTGCCATCATTACCTGTGAGTGTAATTTTAGTATCCGGTAAAGGCTTACGTTTTGTATTAACCGCTAATATATTTAAAAACAGATCAAATGTTTTCGCCGGTTTCCCATCGATGTATAAAATTTGCGTAATGGATTTACTTCCTTTTATACCAACTGTATTAAAGTTGTTAACCGCTGATTTTTTACCGTTTGCTTCTGCTACTATTGTATATAATTTATCGAAGGCCAATTTTGTACCGTCTTTCTTACCTTTAGCATCCACATCAAAATTCAAATCAGCTCCTCCTTTTTCAGTTAAGGTAACTTTAGCGTTAGCTACAGGTTGTTTATCTTTAGCGTTATTAAATACCAATGTATTTAAGATAACCCCTTTTTCTTTTACCTTCACTTTTCCTAATAAGGCTACAGGCTCAAGGTTAATCTCTTTTTTAATTTCCTGGTAAGTTACTTCGTTCGATACGTATAGGTCTTCGTTATAAAACTCCTCTCCTTTACTTTGGTAAGAGAAATTATAATTTTTATTCGGAGGTAAAATAGTTGAGAAGGTTCCATTTGCTTTTGGCCTATATCTGCCAACGATCTCGCCTGTTTCTTTATTGGTTACAATAATCTCTAAATCATCCGGTAATTTCTCGCCTTCTGCAGGTAGAATCGATCCTTTAAATAATGCCAATGGTTTTTCTTTAGCATCCGGTATAAACATCATGTAAATATCTTTTTCGCCTTTCCCGCCTTCTTTTGAAGAAGAAAAATAACCGCGTTTTCCGTCAGGAGAAGTGACAAAAAATACATCATCGCCCGGTGTATTAATAGGGTAACCCATATTGGTAGGCTCAGAGAATTTTTTATCTTCTTCCATGATAGAAACAAAAATATCAAAGCCACCCATTGTTTTATGCCCGTTAGATGAGAAGATCAAGGTAATTCCGTCAGGATGGATAAAAGGACCATCCTCATCATACTTCGTATTAATGATCGGGCCTACATTTTGTGCCAAGCTCCATTTTCCGTTAGGTAGTTTTACACATCTGTAAATATCACGGCCGCCATATCCTCCCGGTCTGTCAGAAACAAAATACAGGGTGTTGTTATCTGCACTTAGGCAAGCGTGGGTTTCCCAATATTTTGTGTTTACATCCGATCCGAATTGTTGTAATGAGCTCCAGTCTTTTCCGTCCCAGGTACTAAAAAACACGTCACCCCCGCCTTTACCAATATCCTGGTAAACAATTAAGGTTTGCCCGTCGGGTGTTAAATTTATTGCTGCCTCATTACCATTCGTGTTAATAAACTGGCTTACAGGTTTAGGACTCGACCAGATATTATTATCGTCTTTATAAGCAACCACAATATCTTCATAGTATTGGCCGTCTAATCCTTTTTCACCGCCTGTTGATGTGTTTCTTCTTGTAGTATAAATTATCATTCTCTCATCAGCGCTAAGCACAGGGCTAAAATCAGGATATTGGCTGTTAATACTATCCCCTAAATTTTCAACTTTTACGTTGATCGGTGCGGCTACTAATTCTTTAGCGTAAGCTGTTTGCAATTTTAAAAATGCCGCATCTTCTTTGCTTGTTTTATCTTTAGCATAATTTTTTTCAAAAATCTCATACTGCGCATTCGCTTCATCAAACTTATAGTTAAGGTGTAACGCTTTACCATACAGTAAAAAAGCCAATGGAGGAGCGCCTTTTTCGGAAGGATTATCCGGATTATAATTTTTTGAAATATTTGTGATCGATTTTGCTAAATATTTTTCCGCCCATGTTTTGTTAGAGGGAGAGTTTAAATAGCATGCGCCAACATTGTAATTAATGTTAGCGGAGGATGAATCAATTTTATACGCCTGTAAAAAATTCTTCAATGCCATGTCATAATTTTCTTCCAATAAAAGAAATGTTCCTTCTCTGAAATAATCAGAATAAGTACCCGAAGGTAACTGAGCTTTTAAAAGATTAGACCCTAACAGCAAGGCAATAATAAATAAACAATACTTCTTCATATAATTAGTTTAACAAGTTAACAAAAATAGTATAATTTAGATATAAAGCACAATTTTGCCGATAAAAAAATCCCGTTTTTAAGGCGGGATTTTAACATTTTAAGAAGTTCTGGTTATGTCCCAGTTTTCGAGATAATCCGCTATTTTTCTTAAAAAGCTGCCTCCCAAAGAACCGTCAACTACCCTGTGATCATACGATAAAGATAAGAACATGAAATGCCTGATGGCTATAACATCTCCCTGCGGTGTTTCAATAACGGCCGGTTTCTTTTTAATAGTTCCTACCGCTAATATAGCTACCTGCGGTTGTAAAATAATAGGTGTGCCCATAACATTGCCGAAGCTGCCGACATTACTAATCGTAAAGGTTCCTCCCTGAATTTCATCAGGTGTTAATTTATTGGTACGGGCTCGGTTTGCTAAATCGTTTACATCTTTAGTAATGCCTACTAAATTTTTTGTATCTGCATTTTTAATAACCGGTACAATTAAATTACCTGTTGGCAAAGCCGCGGCCATACCGATATTAATATTTTTACGTTTGATGATTTTTGTTCCTGTTTGATCAACAGATACGTTGATCATTGGGTAATCTTTAATAGCCTTAACTACTGCCTCAATAAACAAAGGCGTAAACGTGATTTTTTCGTTCTCCCGTTTTTCGAAATCCTTTTTAATACGCTCTCTCCACTGCACTAAGTTAGTAACATCGGCTTCTACAAATGAGGTTACGTGCGGCGATACATGCTTGCTCATCACCATGTTATCGGCAATCATTTTACGCATGCGGTCCATCTCTATAATTTCATCGCCTGCGCCTACTGATACAGCAGGGCGCTGAACTAATACAGTATTGTCAGGCACGCCCATTGCACCTTTTGAAGCAGTGTTTGACGCAGCTGTTTTTTCTTCGGGCTTAGCAGTGGCTTGAGCCTGTTTATTTCTGTTAGGCAGGTAAGCTAAAATATCCGCTTTAGTTACCCTTCCTTCTTGGCCTGAACCTTTGATCCCGTCCAATTCCTGTAATAAAATGCCTTCTTCTTTAGCAATGCTTTTTACTAAAGGCGAGTAAAATTTATCTGTTCCCGAATAATCATTATTGGCTGTTTCCGTTGATTTAGCGGGGGCTGAATTTGTATTTGAAGAAACGGTAGTTTCCTGGGCAGGGGCAACAGTTTTAGGAGTTTCGCTTACCGATGCATTCGCATCAGAGGAGATGATCGCAATAACAGCACCTACTTGCACCACATCATTTTCCTGAAACATTTTTTTAATTAATTTACCTTCAAACGGCGAAGGAATTTCAGAGTCTACTTTATCGGTAGCAATTTCTAAAACGGTTTCATCTATTTTAATAGAATCGCCTTCGTTTTTGGTCCATTTTATAATGGTTGCTTCCGCAACGCTTTCACCCATTTTGGGCATTGTTAATTCGAATTGTGCCATTTTAAATAAATAAATGTAGAACGCAAAAATAAGGTAATATAGCTATTACACAAACTTTATTAAATAAGTATTTTGCGGCTTAAACCGGTTTGGAAAATAAAATCATAAAAAACGATCGTTTAGCTTGCTACAACTTCAATAAAACCAACAGACCCCGATTTTTTTACGGTAAGCGATTTAGAGTAATTTAAGATAGAGCAAATAATGGAATCCGAAATATCGGGGAGCTCAACAAACATTTCAGCCTGTTGCTTGTTTTTAGCGGTTTTTTTAGATGTAGAAACAAGAGTAGAAGTTTTATGCATAGAGTATGTTTAGTATTTATATTAAAACGCTGGTTATTTTACTTTATTGTGTCAAACTAAAAATAATTGAATAATACTTTATGGAAGCTACCCTATTTTTTGCTTTTGAGTGATTTTTTTAGTTAATTTTGTTTCAAATTTCCCAAAACTTATGTCAATTAAAACAATTATTGCTGTGTTCCTTATCACAGCATTATCCCTCGCCGGGCTTAGCTACTATTCTACAACTTCAGCAAAAAATGATACGGGCTATATAAACCCCGCCTACAAAGAATATATTACAGCCTATACTTCCGGCTTCGTGTCTGTAGAAAACAAAATTACCGTTGTATTGCATGAAGAAACGCCCAATATTATTGAAGAAGGCAAAGAAACAAAAAATGACCTGTTTGAATTTAGTCCGGATATTGCCGGCACCATAACCTGGCTTGATAAAAAGACCATTGAATTTAAACCTGCTCAGCGGTTAACCGGCAATCAAACCTATAAGGCCACCTTTCATTTAGGCAAGGTGCTTGAAGTAAGCAGTGAATTGAAAGAGTTTGACTTTGAATTGTCTACGCTGAAACAAGCTATGGAAATTACGGTTGACAATTATAAAACAGCCGGTAACAATTTGTTAGAAATTGACGGAACACTAACCACTGCTGATTATGCGGATAATCTATTAGTTGAAAAAACAACCCAAATTACACAAGGCTCTCAAAACCTGCCTCTTAAATGGTTGCATGAAAATTCAACCACACATCATTTTACAATAAGCAATATACAAAAGGGAAAAGGAAATGTGATGATCGATTTTAACGGGGAACCAATAGGGTCATCGGAATCAGGGAAACAAGAATTAAAGATTCCCAACACAAACGAATTTACGTTATTAAATGTAGTGATCGATAATGAGCCTGATCAGTTTGTGACCCTGCAATTTTCTGATAAAATTGATCCCCATCAAAACCTTGAAGGGCTTATATCCATTGCTAATCCTAATGGTACAGCTACTGTAACAGACTACAATGAATACGGCGAAAATAATGAAAAGCTTGCTGCCACGGAAACCAAACTGACCTATATGATAGAAAATAATTCTATTAAAATATATACCGGGGAACGGTATACGGATACACGGGACATTGTGATCAGTACCGGCATAAAAAACAGTGACGGCAAACATCTAAAAGAAGCCATTACACAATCTGTGTTTTTTGAAGACCTTAAACCAAGTGTACGGTTAGTAGGAAAAGGAGTGATATTACCCAATTCAAGCGGCTTGATCTTTCCTTTTGAGGCAGTAAACCTTAACGCAGTTGATGTAAAAATTACACGTATTTATGAAAACAATATACTCCAATTTTTGCAGATCAATAATTTAGACGGCAACCAGGAGTTAAGACGTGTCGGAAAATTAATTATTAAAAAGAAAATTGCTTTACAGGTTAACGGTAACCCTACGCGCAATAAATGGAATTCCTATTCTATTGATTTGTCATCCCTGATTAAAGCGGAACCGGGAGCATTGTATAATATTCGTTTAAGCTTTACTAAAAATTATTCAACCTATAACTGCCAGGGCGATACGGTCTCTCATGAAGGGGATGACGAGTATTCGAATAACGAGTTGAATATTGATAAGGACGATGAAGAAAAAGATTGGGATTATTATAATTCGTACGACGATTATTATGATGATTACTACTATTACAATTATTCGGAGCGAAATAACCCGTGCTCAAGAGCCTATTATAATAACAAATCGGTTAACCGTAATATTTTAGCTACTAACATCGGGCTAATTGCTAAACGCGGGAATAACGGGCAGATCAGCATTTTCACCTCTGACCTGGTAACTACCAAACCGTTAGGAAATGTCAGCATTGAAGCGTTTGACTATCAACAACAAAAATTAAAACAAGTGACTACTAACGGTGAAGGCATTGCTGTTTTAGAGACCAAGCAAAAACCGTTTGTACTAATTGCCAAGCGCGGACAGGAACGCACGTATTTAAAACTCGATGACGGAAACTCTTTATCATTAAGCTCTTTTGAAGTGGAAGGAGAAGAAGTGCAAAAAGGCATTAAAGGCTTTATATACGGCGAGCGCGGCGTATGGCGCCCCGGGGACAGTTTATACTTATCTTTTATTTTAGAAAATAAGGAAAAAGAATTTCCTGAGAATTACCCGGCATCTTTAGAATTATTAAACCCGCAAGGACAGGTAGTCCAAAAATTAACACGCACCAAACATGTGGATGGTTTCTATAATTTTACAACTAAAACGGAAAGCTCAGCTCCTACAGGCGTTTACCTTGCTAAGGTGAAAGTGGGAGGCGTGGTATTTTCAAAAAATATCCGGATAGAAACGATTATGCCGAATCGTTTAAAAATAAATTTAGACTATAAAAAAGATAAAATCTATAGCAGTGATTTAAAGCTTAACAGCCCGCTGGATATTAAATGGTTGCACGGCGCACCGGGCAAGAACCTGGAAACAAAAATTGATGTATCCTTATCACAAATTAATACAGAGTTTAAGGGTTATAAAGGGTTTACATTTGACAATCCCGCGCAAAATTTTTATTCGGAAACACAGACCATTTTTACCGGCAGAACGGACGAAAACGGGCACCTGGAAGTAAGCGCACAATTAAACGACACAAAAGATGCTCCCGGATTTTTAGCAGCGAACTTTACAATCAGGGCGTTTGAAGAAGGCGGGTCTTTTAGTACAGATCGTTTTACAATTCCAGTTTCTCCCTTCACTAATTATGTAGGGGTTAAAGTTCCGGATACAAAAGAGAATGAAGCATATTTAGAAACGGATCTGGATCATGTGGTACAAATAGCTACCGTGGATGAATACGGTAAAGCAACATCACGATCAAATATTGAAGTAAAAGTGTATAAGCTTGATTGGCGTTGGTGGTGGGACAATTACAACCAAGATCTTTCGTCTTATATAGGAAGTAATTATCATGAGCCTGTTTATACAGAAACTATTTCTTCCGCTAACGGGAAAGCAAGTTTTAAATTAAGAGTCAACCGCCCGGGATGGGGACGCTATTTAGTATATGTAAAAGATACGGAAAGCGGGCATGCCTGCGGAAAAGTTGTGTTTATTGACTGGCCGAGTTGGGCAGGAAAATCTCCTAAAGGAAATGAAGGCAGCAATGTATTAACCGTTAATACCGACAAACAGGAATATAAAGTTGGCGACAAGGCCAAGCTTTTAATACCAAGCCCTAAAGGCGGTAAAGTTTTAATAAATATTGAAAACGGAAGCCGTACACTCTTAAGTAAATGGGTAGACAGCAAAGAAGGCACCACAGAATACGAATTTACGGTTACCAAGGAGATGACGCCTAACATTTACGCGTTTGTTCATTTAATTCAGCCGCATGCACAAACGGTTAACGACCTGCCTATCCGTTTATACGGCATTGCCTCTTTAATGGTGAAAGATGATAATACGATTTTGAAACCACAACTCACCACTACGGCTGTATGGAAACCGGAGAGTACTGAAATTGTAAAAGTAAGCGAAGCAACGGGCAAAGAAATGGCTTATACGCTGGCCGTAGTCGATGAAGGCTTACTGGATATTACGCGTTTTAAAACGCCTGATCCCCGGAGCGCTTTTTATGCAAAAGAAGCTTTAGGTGTAAAAACGTGGGATATTTACGATAATGTGATCGGCGCTTTCGGCAATGCAATGAGCCGCATCCTGTCTATCGGTGGGGATGATGCGACTAATAATAAGCCTGAGAACAGTGCGCAACGCTTTAAACCGATGGTGCGCTTTGTAGGTCCGTTTCATTTAAAGAAAGGAGAAACAGCGACTCATAAAATTGATATTCCGCAATATGTGGGTTCAGTAAGAGTGATGGTAGTGGCAGGTTACCAAGGGGCTTACGGAAATTCTGAAAAAGCGATACCTGTAAGAAAGCCATTAATGATACTATCTACTTTACCAAGAGTATTAGGCCCGGGTGAAGAAGTTGATCTTCCCGTGACTATTTTTGCGATGGAGAAAAAAGTAAAACAGGCAACTATTACCATTACTACAGATAAGTTTGCAACCGCTATAAACGGCAATTCACAAACCGTTAGTTTTAATGCGATCGGCGATAAAGTAGTTAATTTTAAACTAAAAATTAAAGATGCCTTAGGCGTTTCTAAAATTAAAATTACGGCAAAAGGCTCAGGGGAAACTACCTCTGAAACCATTGAAATTGCTGTAAGGGCAAATAATCCGAGCATTACGGATGCGGATGAGTTTTTGTTAAGCGCCGGTAAAAACTTAAATATAACTTATATGCCTATCGGGATTAGCGGTACCAATAAAGCCTATTTAGAATTATCGACTTTACCGTCGATTAATTTATCGCAACGTTTAAATTATTTAGTGGAGTATCCGCACGGTTGTGTGGAGCAAACCACTTCTTCTGTGTTTGCCGGCTTATATATTAATGATATTTCTGACCTGAGCGCTAATCAAAAAGCATTTATTGATAATGCTACAAAAGCGGCTATTAACAGGCTAAAACAATTCCAAACGTCAAGCGGAGGCTTATCTTACTGGCCCGGATTGAATACGGCAGACGAATGGGGAACAAACTATGCGGGGCATTTTTTAATTGAAGCGAAGGCAAAAGGGTATTCATTACCGTTTAGTTTATTAGACAATTGGAAAAAATATCAGAAACAAAAAGCACAGAGTTACGTCGGCAATAAAAATACGGCTTACTACGGTGAAGATTTGACCCAGGCTTACCGCTTGTATACGTTAGCATTAGCAGGTAGTGCAGAACTTGGCGCAATGAACCGCTTAAAGGAAAAAGCAAATTTATCCGCTGAAGTTAAATGGCGTTTAGCGGCCGCTTATGCCTTGGTAGGACAGCAGGAAGTAGCTAAGAAAATGGTATATCATATTGCGGCGAGCGCTAAAACGTATGCCGATTATTATTACACGTATGGAAGCATTGAACGGGACGATGCCATGATCTTAGAAACGATGACGCTTTTAAAAGACAATAACAACGCGTTCTTAAAAGTAAAAAGCTTGGCGGCAAAATTGGGAGATAACCAATATTGGCTAAGCACACAGTCTACAGCCTATTGCTTAATGGCCATAAGCAAATACGCCAAGCTTAACGGGAATGCTTCCGCCATAGCGGCGGATGTAAAAATCGGGAATGAAAGTATAACGGTTAGCGACTTTAGCCGATCGAAATATAAACTGATTGAATTAAAAAATGCGAATGCATCCGCATCTGTAAAAGTAACCGTAAAAGGCAGTGGTAATTTATTTGCACGCCTTGTAAAACAAGGTGTACCAAAGGCGGGAGCGGAGACCGATAAATTCAGTAATTTAGAATTGTCGGTAAATTATAAAACATTAACAGGCAATCCTATTGATGTTATCAACCTGGAACAGGGAACTGATTTTATGGCCGAAGTAACTATTAAAAACCCGGGAGTAAGGGGTATGTACAGAAACCTGGCCTTGTCACAAATTTTTGCAAGCGGCTGGGAAATCCGCAACCAACGGTTAGATAATATTACTTATATGAAAGGCGATGTGCCAACATATCAGGACATAAGGGATGACAGGGTTTACAGCTATTTTGATTTAGGTATAGGAGCCGTTAAAACATTTAAAGTATTATTAAATGCATCTTATAATGGAACCTATTATTTGCCGGGGGTAAGCTGCGAAGCTATGTACGACAATAGCATTTCGGCACATATAGCAGGTAAGTGGGTAAACGTTAGGAAGCAGGGGGCTATACAGTAATTATAAATCTAATTTTTAGTTTAGAAAAATAAATGAGTAATAAAACATTATCTTGTTAAGCTTTGTGCTACATTATTTCATTGCGTTATTACCTTTATCTATACGCTAAAAAAAATAGAAACCCAATAGTGCGTGTAATTCTGATAGTTAAATATTATACTTGCCACAAGTATTTAATTAAATTTATAAAGTTTACTAAAGTTTTACTTTAGTAAATATATTGACGCCTCCCGAATCGCCCTAAAGTATAATTACACTAATTAAACCTTAAAACGTAACAAATTCCTATGAAAAGAATTTACAAAAAACTTATCCTATTAACATTGATGACTATAACCGGTCAAAGGGTTAATTCACAAAACTTGGTGTCTGCATGGTACACCTTTACATCTACCCCTTCAACCTATTCTGCCATCACAACAGGCACTATACTTGGAACCAACGCCAATGATAATGACATTTTTAATGCTGTGAACATAGGGTTTACCTTTAATTATTTAGGTACTAATTATACTAAGGTATCTGTTTGCGCAAACGGGTATTTAAAATTTGGAACTTTATTAAATAATTATTCATCTTATCCAATTGGTGATTCGTTTGGTGATGATTCACTTGTATGCGCTTTTGGGTCTGATATACAATCCAACGCTACCGGTATTTTACGAAACAATACTACGGGTACAGCTCCAAACAGGATTTTTACCTTACAGTGGGGAAACTACACAAGCTTTGGAGCAACTGATAATTTAAATTTCCAAATTAAATTATATGAGATAACCAATAAAATTGATGTCATTTATGGTACGATGACCCCTTCACAATTTGTATTTGCGGAAGTAGGGTTAAGAGGAAACGGGAATCTAGATTTTAATAATAGAAATGTTAGCGGCGGAACGAATACTTGGGCAACCTCAACAGCGGGAGTGAATAATTATGATGGCTGTAATTTAGATATTGGCCCTGTTTTTAAACCTGTTTCCGGACAAAAATATACCTGGAGCCCTCCTCCTGCTTGTTCCGGTATGCCTACCGCCGGAACTTTGGCCAGCGCCGGTGGAACAATAGCTTGCATTGGACAACTATTAAATTTAAGTGTCACAGGATCTACATTTGCGTCCGGCCTCACCTATCAATGGCAATCCTCACCAAATGGTACTGCTTGGACATCGGTAGCTTCAGCTACTAGCTCTGTTTATAATCCTACTTACAGCGCACCCATTTATTATCGGAGGATAATTGCTTGTGGAACTAGCACTATTGCTACCAGTGCCATGAGTTTTACAACCATTGCCGGTTTCACCTACGCTACGGTTCCTTTTTTAGAAAACTTTGATAATACTTGGCAAAGTCGTTGCGGAACAAGAAATGTTCCCGTATCAACATATTGGACAAGCTACCCGACTACTTCAGACAGTTCATGGAGAAGACAAGACGATGGCGCCAGTGCCAACTGGTTAAGCGCTTTTGGGACAGTAACCCCTTTAACCGGGGCAGGTGCCGCCGATTTTCATGTATATGATGCCCAGTCAGGTACATCAGGAGAATTGGATTTACACATCAATATGGGAACAACTCAAAACTATGAAGTATCATTCTATCACATTAATCCATATGGGTTTGGGGATTCTCTACAAGTGCTTCTATCTACCAATGGAGGAAGTACCTTTACTAATAAAGGCATATATAGATCCGGAAGTATAAATCCCATTGAATCCGCATGGAATAAAAAAAGTATCACATTAACGGGAGTAAATTCAACTTCGTGTGTTGTAAGATTTAAGGCTACTTCAGATTACTCGGATGATATAGGAATAGACAGTTTAAAAATTGTAGCCATCCCCTTTTGCTCGGGCACACCGTTAGCCGGTACCTTAACGAGTTCATCAGGCACTGTAAATTGTATAGGTACGCCTTTAACTTTAAACGTGACCGGTTCCAGTGTTGCTACAGGCTTAACTTACCAATGGCAATCTTCGCCTAACGGCACCGTATGGACGGCTGTATCTACTGCTACAAGCGCCAGTTATAATCCTACTTATACTGCCCCCGTTTATTATAGAAGGATTGTAGCCTGTGGCACTAATACCATTGCTACAAATGCGTTGAATTTAATTTCTACTGTAGCGCTAAGCTATGCTACGGTTCCTTTTTTAGAAAACTTTGATAACACTTGGCAAAACCGTTGCGATGTCAGAAATGTGCCGCTCACTAGTTTCTGGTCAAGCTATCCAACCGCTTCCGACAGTTCGTGGAGAAGACAAGACGATGGTATTAGCGCCATTTGGAATAATAATACTTCCGGAATAGTAACTCCTTTAACAGGTGCCGGCGCAGCCAATTTTCATAGCTATAATGCGGCTGATGGTACATCGGGAGAAATGCGTTTATATGTGAATATGGGAACAACTCAAAACTACAACCTTTCTTTTTATCACCTGAATATGAGTGGTACTGATTCCTTCGAAGTATTTTTATCAACCAATGGAGGCTCCACTTTTACTAAAAAGGCAGGATATCAATCCGGTAGTGTAACTACATTAACTGCTTGGGATAAAAAAACACTTAACTTGGGTGCTGTTAATTCAGCATCTTGCGTTATAAAGTTTAAAGCTACGAGTGATTATGGCTTTTCAGATATAGGCATGGACAGTTTAAAAATTGTTTCTGTTTGTGTTACACCTACTGTAACCATTGTTTCTACTCCTACATCAGTATGTACCGGTGGAGGAGCTTTAATTACAGCAAACGTGGCTACAAGCTATACTTGGAGCACGGGAGCTACTACCGCATCCATATCCGTGTCTCCTACAGTTACTACTACTTACACAGTTACAGAATCTAACGGTGTAGGATGTATAGCTACTAAAACAGTCCAAATTATGGTGAACCCAACACCAACTGTAACAGCGGGTAACGCTACAATATGTGCAGGAAATGCAGGCAGCATAACAGCAAGTGGCGCTACAAGTTACACATGGAGCACAGGAGCAACTATGGCGTCCATCTCTGTTTTTCCAACGGTTACTACTACCTACACAGTTACCGGTAGTAATGCCGGTGGTTGTATCAACACTAAAACAGTTCAAATTATGGTAAATCCAACGCCAACGGTAACAGCAACAGCATCTACACCAACCATCTGTAGTGGAAGCAGCACAACATTAACCGCGAGTGGTGCCATAACTTATACCTGGAACCCCGGCAATTTTGTAGGAGCCGGTTATGTTGTTTCTCCAACGGCCTCTATTCTTTACACTCTCACAGGTGTTAATAGCATTGGTTGTACTAATGTAACTACACAAGCGGTAACGGTAAATCAATTACCAACTACAGCGGTTGCGGGGCCATCGCAAACGGTGTGTAGTACTACAGCAACCTTAAATGCTAATAACGCAACAACAGGCACGGGAGCATGGACTTTAGTTTCCGGAACAGGCACTATATCTTCTTTTACTTCCCCGTCGATAGTGTTAACTAATTTAAGCACCGGGGTAAATGTATTTAAATGGACTATTTCAAATGGCGTATGTCCTGCTTCTGTTTCTACTGTTTCTATTACCGGTAATATCAGTCCTACTGTTAGTGCCGTAAGTAACGCATCAGTTATTTGTATTGGATCATCAGCTAACCTTACCGCTTCAGGTGCGACTACCTACAGTTGGAACACAGGGGCTACAACACCTATGGTTGTGATTAGCCCAACATCTACTACAACATATACGGTAAATGGAAGTAATGGTCTATGTTCATCCATTGCTGTTATAACACAAAGCGTTTCTTTATGCAGTGGTATTAATCAATTAAGTGGTGAGCATAATAGCCTTATGGTTTATCCTAATCCATTTGTAGAAGAACTAAACATTATGGCCGGTGAAGTTGTAAACGTTCAACTCTTTAATGCCTTAGGTGAGCTGGTTATGACTAAAACAGTTCATGATACAGGTAACATAAATACCCGTAATATTTGTGGAGGTATGTATTATATTGTGGTTAAAGGAACAGGTTGGACAAAAACTTTGAAAATGGTAAAACAATAATTACCATAGTTAAGTGATTTAAACATCCCGGTCATGCATATATGGCCGGGATGTTTTAGTTTTACTATTTGAAATCTTAGTAGTAGGTCCAGATTGTGGTTACTTAAATTATTCTCAAAATTGAGCCCATTATTTTATATATCTTTATAAATACTTAAAACCTGTTTTTTGATTCTATCTTTTGGAGTTGAAAGAAAAAATAAATTCATGAAATTAGATATATTAGCAATAGGAATTCACCCGGACGATGTAGAATTATCTGCCTCGGGAACGCTGTTAAAACACATTGCTTTAGGAAAAAAAGCGGGCATTTTAGACCTTACACGCGGTGAACTGGGTACACGCGGAAGTGCCGCTTTAAGAACCGAGGAAGCCATGAAATCGTCCAAGATACTAGGCTTAACGGCAAGAGAACAATTAACATTAGCGGATGGTTTTTTTGAGAATAATGAAACTGCACAAAAACATATTATACAAGCCATCCGTAAATACAAACCGGAAATTGTTTTATGCAATGCTGTGTCAGACAGGCATCCTGATCATGGCCGTGCTGCAAAATTAACATCGGATGCTTGTTTTTACAGTGGTTTGGTGAAAATTGAAACCCGAGGCGAAGATAACGCTTTGCAAGCTGCCTGGCGACCTAAAGCTATTTATCATTATATACAGGATCATTTTATTGAACCTAATCTTGTGATAGATATTACACCTTATATGGAAAAGAAAATGGAAAGTATTTTTGCCTTCTCCTCGCAATTTTATGATCCGAATTCAAAAGCACCTGAAACGCCTATTTCCGGTAAGAATTTTATGGAAAACGTAAAAGCAAAAGCAGCATTATTCGGCAGAGCTATTAATTGTGATTACGCCGAAGGCTTTACCGTAGAACGTTATATTGGCGTAGAGAATTTATTTGATTTAAGATAAGCTAGTATAGAATCGTCTGTAATCATAAAGGTATATTCAATTTATACCTTATTTCTTCTATCTTTTTGCTTGAACAAAAAGAAACAAAAATTCAAGGACGAACACCAACTTCTATTTTTATACCCTCGAAAAGCCTCCCCGCTATTTACTATAAAAATAGCAGTTCGCTCCGTTCGTCCACAACCACCGCACTATTACTAAAATATGAGAGACGTACCTGTTGAACTATTCTACATCATGATTAAAACAAACCTTGAGAAGCGAATCAGGTTTTTTGCTTTTTCTTTTTAGCCGCCGGGAATAAAATATTATTCAGAATTAATCTATATCCCGGGGAATTAGGATGCAGGCTCAGATCAGTCGGCGGATCCTCTACCCTATGCTGGTAATCTTCCGGATCGTGTCCGCCGTAAAAGGTCCAAGTTCCTTTACCGTGATCACCGTGTATGTAACGTGCTTCATTAAAAGCTTTGGATTCGCCAAGAATTAAAATATTTTTTTTAATAAACGTTTTAGTAAACGCGGTTGTTTGCCCATAAAAACCTTGTATGGTTTGTACATGGTTTTGACACAACATGGTGGGCACAGGATCCCATTTCGCAGAAAAGTCAAATAAGGTAAATACGTCATTCTCTTTTGTCATACCATACTGCATGCGCGGTGTAGTGGCATCAATGGTTGAAAACTCATACTCATAAGGGTTCGTACTTAATTTATAATTTTCAAAGGCATAGCCTTTAGTGAAATCAATTTTTTTATTCATGGCAGGATCTGCAGGGTCATGATCAAACATGGTTTCGCAAATATCAATTCCTTCGGCAGCCAGTGCTATATCATAACTGTCAGTAGCGCTACACATGGCAAATAAAAATCCTCCCGTAAAAACATAATCATTAATTTTTTTCGCCACCGCTAATTTCAATAACGATACTTTTGTAAAGCCCAATCGTTTCGCAGTAGCCTCATTATCTTTTACTTCTGTTTGGTACCAGGCTGCATTAGCAAACTGCGCATAAAACTTACCGTATTGGCCTGTGAAATCTTCGTGATGTAAGTGTAACCAATCATAGTCTTTTAATTTATCTGCCATGATCTCATCATCATACACTACTTCGTAAGGAATTTCCGCATACTTTAAAACCAGCGTCACTGCATCGTCCCAAGGCTGTTTTATTTTTGGTGAATACACGGCGATCTTAGGCGCTTTCTCTAATTTAATGGCATCCATATTAACTTCCGGGTTAGCAATTTCCATTAAAATACCGTTAGCCTGCGCGTCAGAAATTATTTCAAAACTTACACCTCTTATCGTACACTCATTTGAAACCGGTTTTGAATTTGGGATTAAAAAACTGCCTCCCCTGTAATTGGTTAACCATTGAATCTCTAACTCTCCTTTCAGCGCCCAGTAAGCAATACCATAAGATTTCAGATGATTTTTCTGAGTATCATCCATCGGTATTAGTATGTAACTGCTAAAGCTTTTAAAAGTGATCAGCAAAAATAAGGGGAGTAAAAAAAGGGTCTTCATGATAGAAATCTAAATTACATAAATCTTTTTTTTAAAGCCGTTAATTGCTGTTAAAAATATTAACCGTGGTATACTCTTGAGGATACGATGGCTCCGTTCTCAATTTGTAATACTTCAGCAACAGAAATATCTTCTTCACCGGCTACATGCCTGATGTATTCCATAAAAACCCGGTCCTCATCGGCTGTGAGCTTAATGACTTCGTAACGCAACGTAGGTAACCTGTCAAAAGCGTCGCTCCACCATTCTCTTAAGGCTTCTTTTCCTTTTATCCATCCTTTTGTTTCGGGTAACCTTATTTTTAATTTCGGACTATAATGTTGGGCATTATCATCATATAATGATACTAATTTTTCTAAGTTATGTTCATTAAACGCTTCAAACCATTTTAAAGCAATGTGTTTATGAGTGATAATAATAGGTTGAAGGGACATTGTTATTATAAATTTTAATAGGTGTTTCTTTTATTTAACCGATGTACATTATATGGTTCACACATTTGTTTAACACGTAAGCAAATTACAAAAAATAAAATAAATATCTTACCTTTAAGAATGATAAAAAACATTTTTATTTTTTTCAGTTTTACCTTTTTCTTAACGTCTTGTTCCTATAAAAAATCAGCTGTAGACCTCATAATCCATCATGCAACCATCTATTCTGTTGATTCTTCCTTTAAAATGTATGAGGCCATGTGTATTAAAGACGGCAAAATTGTGGAGCTTGGGAGTGAGCGCGACATTTTAAAAAATTACGAAGCGAAAGAAATAACAGATGCGGAAGGCAAAATTATTTTTCCGGGTTTTATTGATGCACACTGTCATTTTTTAGGTTACGGTTTAGGCCTACAGCAGCTCAACCTAACAGGCACTAAATCTTTTAATGAGGTCATCACAAAAGTAATTGATTTTTCGAATCGTAAATTAACTTCTCCCGAAAAAGAATTAAATACTGATCTCAAAAAAGAAAATGAGAACGCATGGATCATTGGCAGAGGTTGGGACCAAAACGATTGGGCACAAAAAGAATATCCTACAAAAGATAAGTTGGATAGTTTGTTTCCTAAAACTCCTGTCTTTTTAACTCGCATAGACGGGCACGCCGCTTTAGTCAATACAAAAGCTTTAGAGTTAGCTCACATCCATGTATCTACAAGCATTAACGGTGGGGAAATTTTAAAGTCAGGAAATAAATTAACAGGAATTTTAATTGATAACGCTGTTGACCTTGTGAAAAATGTGATCCCTAAAACAAATAAAGCAGATATAAATACAGCACTGCTAAATGCACAAACCAATTGTTTGGCGGTTGGCTTAACCACAGTGGATGATGCCGGTATTATGAAAAGCGATGTAGATGCGATGGACGAACTTCAAAAAGCAGGAAAATTAAAAATACGAATTTATGCCATGTTAAGCGACAGTGCGCCCAATTATAAGTATTACCTCGAAAAAGGCCCTTATAAAACAGAGCGTTTAAATGTGCGCTCTTTTAAATTTTATGCTGACGGGGCTTTGGGATCACGCGGTGCATGCCTGTTTAAAGACTACAGCGATAAGCCGGGTTGGAAAGGATTTTTATTGAATACGATGGCGCATTTTAAAAAGTATGCAAACATTATGGATAAAAAAGGGTTCCAGATGAATACGCATTGTATCGGTGATTCGGCTTTAAATATGGTAATGGATATTTACACAAGGTATTGTAATGAAAAAAAAGATCATAGGTGGCGTATAGAGCATGCCCAAGTAGTAACACCGGAGGATATGAAAGATTTCAGCGAAGATATTATTCCTTCTGTACAGCCCACGCATGCTACAAGCGACATGTATTGGGTGGAGCAACGATTGGGAAAAGAGCGTATAAAATATGCGTATGCTTATAAAGATATGCTGAACGTGGCGAGTAAAATTGCTTTAGGTACCGATTTTCCCGTAGAAGACATTTCTCCTTTTAAAACATTTTACGCAGCAGTTATTCGTAAAGACAGTAAAGGATTCCCCGAGAAAGGTTTCCAAACTGAAAATGCTTTAAGCAGAACACAAGCCGTAAAGGGCATGACCATTTGGGCGGCTTATGCAAACTTCGAAGAAAAAGAAAAAGGGAGTTTAGAAAAAGGAAAATATGCCGATTTCATCGTATTAGATACTGATATTATGACCTGTAAAGAAAACGCTATTTTAAAGACGACGGTACTTGCTACCTATATTAACGGCGAAAAAGTATTTTCCTCTAATTAAAACTATAAATACCTAATTTTGTTACTGAATTATGGGATATAAAAATTTAAAGGATTGTCTTGATGATCTGGAAAAAAACAATCATTTAGTAAGAATAAAAGAGGAAGTTGACACTAATCTTGAAATGGCGGCCATTCATTTACGGGTGTATGCTATGGGAGGCCCTGCGTTGTTATTTGAGAATGTAAAGGATTCAAAATTCAAATGCGCCTCTAATATTTTCGGGACTTTGGAACGGAGCAAATTTATATTTCGCGATACGCTTACTAAGATGCAAACCCTGGTAGAGATAAAAAATAATCCGTTAAATGCGTTAAAACATCCGTTTAAATATGCTAACGTTGCGCTCACTGCCTTTTCTGCTTTGCCAAAGAAAAATCCTTTCTCAAAACCTGTATTGTTTAAAGAAACAACTATTGACAAATTACCCCTAATTAAGCACTGGCCAATGGATGGAGGAGCTTTTGTAACTTTGCCCCAAGTATATAGTGAAGATACAGACAAGCCCGGGATCATGAATTCTAATTTGGGGATGTACCGTATTCAGTTAAACGGGAACGATTATATTTTAAATAAAGAAGTCGGTTTACATTATCAATTGCATCGCGGTATTGGTGTGCATCAAAGCAAAGCCAATAAAGCAGGAAAGCCTTTAAAGGTATCTATATTTATAGGCGGTCCGCCAAGCCATACATTAGCCGCTGTTATGCCCTTACCCGAAGGTTTAAGCGAAATGACTTTTGCAGGCGCGTTAGGAAACAGGAGATTCAGATATACATACGAAGACGGTTTTTGCGTAAGTACAGATGCGGACTTCGTGATTACCGGGGAAGTGTACCCGAATGAAAATAAACCGGAAGGGCCGTTCGGGGATCATTTAGGATACTATAGCTTACAGCACGAATTTCCTTTAATGCGTGTGCATAAAGTGTATCACCGTGAAGATGCTATTTGGCCGTTTACGGTAGTAGGCAGGCCGCCACAGGAAGATACAAGTTTCGGCCGGCTGATTCATGAAATTACCGGTGATGCCATTAAGCATGAATTACCCGGCGTAAAAGAAGTGCATGCGGTTGATGCCGCAGGCGTGCATCCCCTGTTACTCGCAATAGGCAGTGAACGTTATACGCCTTACAGCCAAACTAAGCAACCTTCGGAGCTTTTAACGATTGCCAATCATATTTTAGGAAAAGGGCAATTAAGTTTAGCAAAATATTTATTTATAACGGCTGATGATACCAATAAACTAAGTACTCATAACGAGTCTGAATTTTATCAATATATACTGGAGCGTATTAATTTAAAACGCGACCTGCATTTTCAAACCAACACAAGCATTGATACGCTTGATTACAGCGGAAGCGGCTTAAACAGTGGAAGCAAATTAGTAGTAGCCGCTTACGGGGAAAAATTAAGAAGCTTATCACAAAAAATAAATTCAACACTAAATGAGATTAAAACATTTATAAATCCGCATGTAGCTATACCCGGAGTTTTAATTTTACAAGGCGCTAAATTTGAGAATTATAATAAAGCCAAATCAGAGTTTGAAAACTTTAATGAAGAAGTAAAACAAAAAAATACTGATCTTAAAGGCTTCCCAATGATCGTTATTTCAGATGATTCAACATTTACAGCCGCTACCCTAAAAAATTGGCTATGGGTAACGTTTACACGCTCTAACCCAAGTCATGATATTTATGGCATTAATTCAAGCACTGAGTTTAAACATTTTGGCTGCGATAATATGATTATTGATGCCCGTATTAAACCCCATCATGCACCTGTTTTAGAAAAAGATCCACGGATCGAAAAGCGCGTGGATAAGCTGTTTGAAAAAGGAGGAAGCCTGTATGGTGTTAAGTAATATTTTTAACCACATCGTAACACAGGTTAGAAATAGAAAAAACATTGATAAATTCACAAAGAAATATCTATGTTACTATGTAGTTAAATCTATGAAGGCAAATTTTTCTTTTGTCTTAAATATAACACATCACCCACTTTTAATTTAGCATCAGGCTTTAATCGGTTCTTTTTACACAACATACTTAAACGGATGCCATGCAATTGAGAAATAGATTTCAGAGTTTCGTTTTTTTGCACCACATGGTAGGGTTCCAGAGCTTTACGGCGTTTTTTCTCAATATATATTTTTTGGCCGAATTGTAATTTATCTGTTTTTGAAAAATCGTTAAACTCTAATAGTTGATCCAACTCAATATTAAAATCATTCGCAATTTTATAATAGGAATCATTGTTTTTTGCGATCACAAATTTCACCCTGTTAAACCTGTATACTTCCCGTAAAGTCATTTCCGGCTTAATTTCATCATGTGAAGGAAAGTTCAGCTTTGGTGTTTTTTCAATCGTATTCAATTCCTGCAAATTATATTTTTCGATTAGTTCGATTAATCGTTCCGGGTATCTTGGATCTGTTGCGTAGCCTGAGGCTTTTAATCCATAGCACCATCCTTTATAATCTGTGATCGGCAATTCAAATAAAGCCGCGTACCGTGAACGGGAATATAAAAAAAGGCTATGATCGCTGTAAGAATCTAACACATCATCGTATTTACGGAAGCATTCATTTTTTTCATCATCATCCATCACATACGTTTCACCGCTCCATTCTTTATGGCATTTAATACCAAAGTGGTTGTTGGCATTTCTGCTCAGGTCGCTGTTTCCGTTTCCGCTCTCCAACATGCCCTGGGCAAGCGTAATACAAGCAGGCACTTTATGAAGATACATTTCTTTAATGGCATCTTCTTTATACTTTGCAATATAGTCTTCGGGTGTAAATACTTTTTGAGCAAATGTATTAAGTGCAATAAAGCAGATCAAATACGTGAAAAGTAATTTCATCCTCCCCCTGCCCCCTCCAAAGGGGGAAATGTTCAACATTTTATTTAATCTTTCTTTTTTCAATCTTATTTTAACTTTCTTTTTTCTTTTAAAACTGACTTTTCTTTTTCGCTCATCTTTTCCGTACTCGCCGTAAACGCATAAGGAGAAATTGATGTTATATGTTGCAATAAAAACGCATACGTTTCTTTAGGATATACATTATAGGATTCTCGTAACGTCCAGCCTACAGCCTTTTGTACAAAATATTCTTTATCATGCAGCAAATTTTCAATTAATGCGATCACAAATTTATAAGACAGGTGTTCTTTTTTTGTTCGTGCATAATAAAATAGGGCCACTAAAGATTGTCTCCGCTCCCATAAATTTTTAGAACGGTTCCATTTCTCCACATGAGCCAACATTTTTTGCTGCGTTTCTTTAGCTTCAATTAACCGCGTTAAAAACTTGGATAAATAGTCTGAGTGTGCCCAATTATCAATATGTTTCATCCATGTCGGCAGAATTTTTATTTGAAGCGATAACGGAATTTTCTTATAATTTTTATCTAAAAACATAAAAGCGAGGTTCTTGCCTTCAAACGTTTCACTATGCCTTAATAATTTATCGTATACTAAAAAAGTTTGCTCCACATCCGCTGTATAAAAGCTAAATCCCGTCTTGGTTAGTTCAACTTGCTCTTTAGTTCCTAAACCATGTACGTATAAACCGGTACTCATATACTTTTTTGCATTGTCCGCGCGAGTTCTGTCAATGTCAACCGATAACCGTTTTAGGGTATTTTCGAGTTCTTTGGTATATTTGTTTGTATCGATTTTCATCTACTCAAAAATAAGGACTATGCAGCAATTAAAACGTATTTTATCAGTCGTTCTATTCACAAGTTTATGTTTAAACAGTATCAGTCAAATGACCTATCCCCAAACAAGAACCATTAAGCAAATAGATACGTATCATGGCGTAAAGGTTCAAGATCCTTACCGATGGTTGGAAGACGACAACTCCCCGGAAACCAAAGAATGGGTGAAACAACAAAATGCAACCACTAACGCCTACATTTCTAAAATAACCTACCGTAAAAAAATTAAGGACAGGCTAACAGAGCTATGGAATTTTGATAAAATGACGGCGCCTTTTAAAAAAGGAAATTTATATTTTTCATTTAGAAATAACGGTCTCCAAAATCAATCGGTGTTGTATTCGCAGGCCTCTTTAATCGATAAACCTGTAATGCTGTTAAACCCGAATACCTTATCGGGTGACGGTACAACTTCTTTAAGCGGAATGGCTATTTCTAAAAAAGGAACATACTTGGCTTATGGGCTGTCAAAAGCCGGTAGCGATTGGGTTGAAATCCATGTAAAAAATATTGAAACGAAACAAGACCTTACCGATATTATTAAATGGGTAAAATTTTCTGACATTTCATGGAAAGGAGACGGCTTTTATTACAGCAGATATGATGAGCCGAAAGGTACCAAAACCTTTACTCAAAAAAATGAATTTCATAAAGTTTATTTTCATACGCTTGGTAAATTGCAGAAAGAAGATATATTAATTCATGAAGATAAAGAACATGCCGACCGTAACTTTTCGGCACAGGTCACACATGATGAAAATTACCTGATTATTTACGGCAGCGAAACAACCAGCGGGCAAAACCTAATGATCAAAGATCTTTCAAGTGCAGGTTCTAAGCCTGTTATTATTGTTGATAATTTTGATAATGATTACGCGGTAATGGAAAATACCGGCAATCAATTTTATGTTTATACAAACTATAAAGCGCCTAATTATAAACTGGTAAAAATAGCCCTCGACAAGCCGGGTAAAGGAAATTGGGAAGACATACTTTCTGAAACTAATAACCTGTTGGAAGGCGTATCATTCAGTAACAATAAAATTATTTCTAATTATTTAAAAGAGGTGTCCTCAAGATTGTACATCCATAATTTATCGGGCAAAGAAGAAAAAGAAATTAAATTACCGGGAGTATGTAAAGTAACCGGCGTTTTTTCAAACATAGAAGATAAATTTCTGACCTACTCTGTGGTTTCATATACATCTCCGGAAGAAATTTATTACTACGACATGGAAGCGGGCACAGATAGGCAACTCTTTAAACCCAATACTCCTTTTAAATCAAAAGATTATGAAACCAAGCAGGTATTTTATAAAAGTAAAGACGGTACAAAGATCTCCATGTTTATAACACACAAAAAAGGAATTGAACTGAACGGAAAAAATCCCTGCTTTGTATTTGGCTACGGCGGTTTTAATATTTCTTACACCCCCGAATTCAGGATTGACCGCGCCCTGTTTTTAGAAGCAGGCGGTATTTACTGTGTTCCCAACATTCGCGGTGGGGGCGAATATGGCGAGGACTGGCATATAGCCGGCACCAAATGTAAAAAGCAAAATGTATTTGATGATTTTATAGCGGCCTGCGATTATCTGGTAGAAAATAAATATACCTCACACGAAAAATTAGCCATACACGGCAGAAGCAACGGCGGTTTATTAATTGGCGCAGTTATGACACAACGCCCCGATATTGCAAAAGTAGCAATACCCACAGTGGGCGTTTTGGATATGTTGCGCTTTCATTTATTTACTATAGGCAGGGCCTGGACCGTTGATTACGGTTGCAGCGAAAACAAAGAAGAATTTGAATGCCTATATAAATATTCTCCCTTACATAATGTCAAAAAAACTAATTATCCTGCAACCCTTGTATTAACAGGCGATCATGATGACCGGGTTGTTCCGGCGCATTCTTTTAAATTTATTGCTGAGCTTCAAAAAAACAATATAGGAGCCAACCCAACTTTAATACGAATAGATACTAATGCGGGCCACGGCTCCGGAAAACCTACCGATAAACAAATTGAAGAATTTGCAGACATGTGGAGCTTTATATTCTTTAACCTGGGAATGGAATATTAGAATCCGTAACTTTTAAAACTTCTTGTAAATTCGGCAGCCGGTATGGATTTGTTCAATTCCAAATCCATATAATCGTAGGTTTCAAACAAGCCCACTTCATCATATATGGCAATGCTTACAGGCATTAACGTTTTCTCGTCAATATAAAAATAACCTTTCTTGCAATAAAAGGAAGGTATTTTTATGTGACTGCCTTTTTTTAAATACCCGTAATCATTGTACAGATCATTTTTAGTACGCACCATATAATCATTAACCACAAACTTTACGGCTATAGAAGAAACCGTTTCTTTTTCCTGGACAACATAATCGTTATAGGCGAATGCATTATTCTCATAAATAAACAGGTAGCAATTCATCTTATTTTTTTCTACTTTACCCACTAAAGTAAGGTGTTTTGCAATTTGATCTTTCTCCTTACTTAAGGCTATAGCAATGGTTTTAACCGTAAAGTCAAAGCCTAATTCAAAAATAGTAAAGTGTTGATTCTTTCGCATCAAATTACCGGTAGGATCAAGCGTAAGCGTAAAATAAGGAAAAACATGGGGCTTAACAATGCACTTATTTTTTGAAACTTCACTGTTATATAATACCTCTAATTTTTTTTCCGCATTCTGCAAATACGATTTCCGAGGACTTATTTGAAGCTTCACATGTGTGCTTGCTGTGGTGAAACCGGTCTCTATACGTTCAAGAGACCTCATATTACAACGCAGGTAATTGATCTTTTTTACAGAATCTATCATATCGGCAATAATCTTAAAATCTTTAAGATGTTCTTTGGAATGCTGGGGAAATAAGGCAAATGAACCGAATAAGAATATGAAAAATAAATAAAAACGCATATTTTTAAAGATAATAGTTATATGATGATAATACAAATACATGCTTATAATTTTAGTAAATTTGTGAGAAGTTCACTTCACTCATTCTATAATTAAAACATACTTAAAACCACAGTTATTTATGAATCCCATTTTAGGCATTATACCTGCAAGATACGCTTCTACAAGGTTCCCGGGGAAACCCTTAATTGATATTTTAGGAAAAAGCATGATCCAAAGGGTTTACGAGCAAGCTACAAAATCGCCTCTTTTAACGGATGTATATGTGGCAACCGATGACGAAAGAATACACGATCACGTGGTATCATTCGGCGGTAATGTGGTGTATACAAAAGCAGACCATCCCAGCGGTACCGACCGTTGCTTTGAAGCTTTTCAAAAAATTGATGACGACTATGATTACGTTGTAAACATACAAGGTGATGAGCCGTTTATTGATCCTACACAAATTGATCTGTTATGTGAAGTGTGTGACGGTTTAACGGAATTGGCTACATTAATGATTCCTGTTGATTCGCATGAAGTATTATTTGATCCGGGTGAAGTAAAAATAACCTTGAATAATGAAATGGAAGCGCTTTATTTTAGTCGTATGGTCATTCCTTTTATTAAAGGAAAACCGCAAAGCGAATGGCACAAGCACCACACGTATTACAGGCATGTGGGCATGTATGCTTACAGGAGAGATGTACTTGAAAAAATAACAAAGCTGGCGCCGTCTGCTTTGGAAAACGCAGAATCGCTGGAACAATTACGTTGGCTGGAAAACGGATTTACCGTACAGTGCGCTGTAACTCACTTCGACAGCCATTGCGTAGATACCCCGGAAGATATTGAAAAAGTAATTCAATTGATGAATATAAAAGCTTAAGATGGAAAACAAAAATATAGTATTTATTTGCGGCTTTATGGGTTGCGGAAAAACCACGCACGGCAAACAACTGGCTAAATCAATAGGTTATCATTTTATTGACCTCGATGATTATACGGAAAACAAATTCGATAAAAATATTACGGAACTTTTTAAAGAATTGGGTGAAGAAGAATTCAGAACCGTTGAAACGAATTCATTAACAGAATGCATGAACGATAATCAAAAAACCATCATTGCTTTAGGGGGCGGCACTCCTTGTTTTAATTCGAACTTAGAACTGCTAAAAGCAAACGGTAAGTTGATCTATCTTAAAATGGATGCCGAAAATCTTTATAAAAGAGTATTCGGCATTAAAGCTCAAAGGCCTTTACTGGCAAGCAAGGAAGACAAAGAAATGCTTGCTTATATAGAAAATTTATTGAAGACCCGCGAAGTTTTTTATGATAAAGCCGACCTTACCGTTTACAATAATAATTTACAGGAAGAAGAATTTAAGGAAGTTGTTTTAAATTTTATGAAGTAATGCGTGCCGGTAAATTAATCATCATCTTTATTGTTGGATTATATTCTACCGGCTTTTCTCAATTGGAGCTCCACAAAACTTACGGAATAAACATTGGCTTTATAGGGGCTATTGGCACTCATGTACAGCGTTTCGGTTTTGTATTACAGGGGTATTATGTTTATAATTTTGCGCAGGTTAATGCTTCGGTAAGAATGTATGATAATTTCAGAGATTTAGGCGCGCGCGGTGAACATACAGAATTTAACGGTGCCTTAGGCTTATGCTTGGGTTACGGTAAAACAACTTCTGACGTAAATCAATTTGTAAGCTCCATCGGCAATCAAACGGGCTATAAAAATTCGGTTTCTTACAGTTACAATGTTTGGTATAATAAAATAAAAACATCGCAGGTAACAGGGATGATAGCCCTACAATTCGATCGCGTGTCGGTGATCGTAGAAAATGATTTATTCGCAAAGCCTATGCTGGACAGGTTTCGCACCGGGGCTTTTTTAATTCAGTACCAAGATCAGCAGGTGCAATATGCCGTTAACTGCACGTTATGGACCGGCAGAATGGGCGGGTCCGTTAGAAATGATTCTTTGTTCCCTCACATCGGTTATTTAAATACGGAAAATGGAACCTACAGTACATTATCGCACGG
This sequence comes from Bacteroidota bacterium, assembly GCA_025362395.1. Lineage (GTDB taxonomy): Bacteria > Bacteroidota > Bacteroidia > B-17B0 > Aurantibacillaceae > UBA4416. The sequence continues at coordinate 6,416 of JANYGK010000036.1, read as the reverse complement.
CTTATTAAGCGGGCAAGTAAAATTTTCAAATCAGTACGGGCAATATCTGCAAGCCAATGCCGGTGTTGATGCGGAGCAGGTAAGAAATGCGGTACAAAACAGGTTCATACATGATATGCCTTTTATTCCCAAAAAATGGAACAAAGGTCAAAACCTTTATGTACCAATGATCGACACAACAGGTCATCAATATTTATATCGCAAACATCAAAAAATACGGAAACCGAAATTGTTTTTGAATGGATATACTTCCCCGGATATTTTTTATTAAGCATTACATATTATTTCTCCATTTTTAGTTTGTGACAATATAAATGCTACCTTAACGTTACTACATTTTATATGAAAAAAATAATTTTACTTTTTACGATCCTTCATCTTAAATTAAGTTCTCAGACATGGGTTCAGCTTACTGATTTCCCGGGCACTGAACGCGATGATGCATCTTCTTTTGTTATTAATAATAAAGCTTATTGCATAACGGGTTTGGATGTCAGTTTCAGCTGTACCGGCAACGGTTACATCCTAGACGGTGCAACAGAAACATGGACAACCATGGCTTCTCTCCCTACGAGTAAGGAGCGGCAATACGCCACGGCGTTCTCGCACAACGCTAAGGGTTATTTATTGGGGGGCATTAATTGCAGCAGTGTTTGCTTAAATGATTTTTGGCAATATGATCCCGGAACCGATAGCTGGACTGCCTTACCGAATTTTCCCGGAGTGGCACGACAAGGCATGTGCAATTTCATCATTAAAAACAAAGTATACATAGCAGGAGGAAAATTAGCAGACGGCACCACTGTTTTAAAAGATGTTTGGGAATATGATTTTACAACAACGACCTGGACACAAAAAAATAATTTACCCGTTAACGGTATGTGGCGAGGCGCGGGATTTGCCATTGATACCATCGGTTACATCTGTTACGGGATGAACAACAACCAAGCCTTTAACCGTTATATGTATCGCTATAATTATGTAACAGATACATGGTCAAAAATACCGGGTTTAACGTTGTCCGATAAAAAATACATTGGCACAACGGTTATTAATAACCAAGGCTATTTATATGGCGGACAGGATTCTTTAGGTAACATCACCAATAACCTGATGTTGTTTGATCCTGCCACTAATATACTACTTACGAGAGGCGGAATACCAACCTTCGGAAGAAAAGGGGGAATGGCATTTGCACTTAACAATACGTATTACTTTACAACCGGTGTTACTAATACAGCAAGAGTTAAAGAAACCTGGAAAGCAACCGGCTCAGTAGGCATTAAAGAATTAACCGATAGTAAAACTATGATTGTTTACCCTAACCCGGTAAGCTCAACGCTTCACATATCCATACAGAATTTTAAAAACACGGAAGCAACGCTTGAAATTATAAACCCTTCAGGAGAAAGCATTCATTCATCATCATACACTGAACAAATAGATGTATCAAGTTTTTCAAGAGGCATCTATTTTATTTTAGTAAGGAATAAAACTCACCCGGTATATAAAGCAAAATTTATAAAAGAGTAAAAAGCCTAATCCTATTCTCTTTCTATACTGTTCAATAACTCTTCCACAATTTTGCGATCATTACTTAAGCGAGGGACTTTAAATTGCCCGCCTAATTTATTATTGGCTTTTAACCAATTGTAAAAACTTCCTTTAGGCATTGTCCTCACTAGTGGCAATTGTAATACATAATTATTAAAACGCTTGGCTTCGTAATCGGAATTAATGTGTTTTAAAGTATCATCTAACACACTTTTAAAAAAATCTAAATTTGTTGGTTCCTGCTCAAACTCAATCAGCCATTCATGCGCGCCTGTATTTTCATTCATAAACACCGGGGCTACGGTAAAATCAATAATATGCGCACGCGTTTTTTCACAAGCTGTTTTTAAAGCCAGCTCCGCGTTGTGTATCATCAGCTCTTCACCAAACGTATTAATGTACTGTTTTGTTCTGCCGGTAATGATAAATCGGTAAGGGCTTAAATTTGTGAAGCGAAGTGTATCACCTACTTGATAACGCCATAAGCCAGCATTAGTAGTTATCAGCATCGCATAATTTTTATCTTTTTGTACTTCCGATAAATTATAAGTATGCGGATTTTCTTTTCCTAATTCAGTTACCGGAATAAATTCATAATAAATTCCGTAATCCAACATCAATAACATTTCGTTGCTCACACGCTCATCTTGTATGCCGAAGAATCCCTCGGAGGCGCTGTACAACTGCATATACGCAATTTTATTAGTGTTAATCAGTCTATCAAATAATTCTTTATAAGGCGTAAAGCTTACGCCTCCGTGAAAATACACTTCTAAATTCGGCCAAATGTCTTTTAAGCTGTCCGTTTTTCTTAATTCTAAAATTCTCTTTATAAGAACCAACATCCAACTCGGCACACCTGCCAGGCTTGTCACATTTTCGTCGGCCATAGAGTTTGCCATCTGTTCCAATTTATCCTCCCAATTATCCATTAAGGCAATGTTCACATCAGGAGCCCTGAAATACTCCGCCCACATAGGAAGGTTCTGAATAATGATCGCACTCACATCACCATGGTAAGAATGATGATCGCCAAACTGATCCGTTTTAAAGCTGCCGCCCAATGCTAAATTTTTTCCCGTAAATAATTTAGTGTCAGCGTTATTAATACATTGAAAGGTGATCATATCACGCCCGCCGTTATAATGGCAACCGTCTAAAAATTCCTTGCTTACCGGTATAAACTTACTTTTATCGGTGGTACCGCTGCTTTTGGCAAACCACTTGATATCCGTATTCCACAATAAATTTTGTTCTCCCCTGCGGGTTCGTTCTATCAAGGGTTTCAGAGTTTCATAATCCTGCACGGGAATGTGTTTTTTAAATTGCTCATGGTTTTTGATAGATTTAAAATCATGTTTTTTTCCAAACTCTGTATCCTTTGCCGAAGAAATTAAACTGTGCATCCATTCATCCTGCACATCATGAGGGTATTTCATGAAAAGCTCTATCTGGTGCATGCGCTTTTTCATTAACCAAGACGCTATGGAATTAAGAATAGGCATGTTATTTTTTATAGTTCTTTAAAAATGTTTCAAATCCGCTAAGGTCAAGTGCATTCAAGCACATGTCTTTTGTTAACATGCCTTTACGGGCCGTAAATGTTCCATAACGCATATCATGGTATCCTCTTAATTGATGCGCATCCGGGTTGATAGAGATCATCACTCCCTTTTCTAAACAGTACGGAATCCAATGCCAGTCAATATCTAAACGGTAAGGGTGTGCATTTAATTCAATCACCACTTTATTAGCTGCACAGGCATCAATAATTTTTTTATGATCAATAGGATACCCGGGACGGCCTAATAATAAGCGTCCCGTAGGATGACCTAATATGGTAGTGTAGGGATTTTCAATGGCTTTAATTAAGCGGGCATTTGCTTTTGCCTCATCCATTTTTAAATTAGCATGCACAGAAGCCACAATAAAATCAAAGGTCTTTAACATGGATTCTTCATAATCCAGATCGCCGTTACTTAAAATATCACTTTCAATGCCTTTAAAAATTTTGAAAGGAAATAATTCCTTATTTAATTTTTCTATTTCATCACGTTGCTGTAATACTGCCTCTACCTTTAAACCGTCGGCATATACCGCTGTTTGCGAGTGGTCGCAGATTCCCAGGTACTCATAACCTAACTGTTTGCAATATACAGCCATCTCTTCTAAAGTGTTCATTCCGTCACTGTAAGTTGAGTGGTTATGAAGAATGCCTTTAAGATCGGTTAATTCAATAAGCTTAGGAAGTGTATGATTTTTTGCTTTTTCCAATTCAAATAATCCTTCCCGTATTTCAGGTTCACAATACTGAACATTTAAATTGGCGTAAACCGATGCTTCATTAGTGTATTTTTTTATGTCTAATACCGAAAAATTTATTCCTTCTAAATGTTCCTTGGTGGAGGAAGTCTCTACTAACGTTTTGTAGTATACCGCTTCACTTACCTGTATAAAATTAATGGGAATATGTTCCGATCCATAGTCATCTAAATCAATGCTTTCGTCTCCAACTAAAATATCAATTTCATCAATAATCTCGCATTTACGATACATAGCCCCTGTAAAGCTTACTAAATCTGTATGCTGTTTAATAGCATCAATAATTGGTTGCCCTATTTTTTCCGCGTATGCAAAATGAAATTTACCGGTATTGCTTAATTTAAATTCAATATTTTGAATAACGGCATTCTGTGTTTTTTCTCCGAAACCTTTCAATTCAACCAATCGGTTTTCGTGGCAGGCGTATAACAGATCGGTTACACTTTCCAATTCAAGCTCTACCCATAATTGTCGTACTTTTTTAGGACCTAAGCCTTTTATGCCTAGCATATCAATTACACCCAACGGGGTTTTAGAACTCAGCTCTTTTAATTCGTTAGTAACACCAGCAGTCGTAAATTCATAAATTTTTTCGGCCAGGCTTTTGCTGATACCTTCAATTTTACTGAGCTCTTCAACCGTTTGATTATTTAAATCGATACGTGTTTTACCTAATTTATAAGCGGCACTCGCAATTGCTTTTACTTTAAACGGATTCTCGTTATGGAGTTCCATTAATTTAGCGGTCACTTCCAGAGCATCCGCTATGTCTTCCGTGGTCATCATAAATATAATTCTGCAAATTTAAGATCGTAAGGATTGGTAATTTTTATGTTCTCTTGGTTTCCCTCTACTAAATGTATACGTTCGTCCATTCCTTCCAGTACTGTTGCATCATCTGTAAAAAAAGGAGAATATTCCTGATCAAATGCTTCTTTAATTTTAGAAACAATAAAGCATTGCGGTGTTTGCACGACCTTATAATCGTCCCTTCTTACTGCTTTATTAATGCCGTTACTTACCATTCTTAAACTTTCGTTTACAGGCAAAACCGGGATAGCATTACCGTGTTTAGCGGCTGTTTCAAAACACCGCTTAATGGTTTCAATACTTACAAAAGGCCGTGCAGCATCATGAATGCCTACAATATCATTTTTATTAGTAATGACATGCAGGCCATTTTTCACGGAATGAAAACGCGTTTCTCCGCCATAAACTGTATGAATGTTTTTATCGGGAAAATATTCTGCCAACATAAAATTAGAAGAAGTTAAATAATCAGGATGCACACAAACAATCACGTTAATGAATTCGTCAAATTCAAAAAATTTTTCAATCGTATGAATTAGAATAGGCTTACCTTTTATTTCTATAAATTGCTTGGGCACATTAAACTGCATCCTAGTGCCTGTACCGCCTGCAACAATAATAACGTTATAATGTGAGTTCATTTATTTTTTTTTTTAATTACATAGTCCCATAGAGTACATAGTATATTAGTTATTAAAAGTGGCATTTAATTTTTTTATTTAAATCAAATAAATCTTATGCCTTTAATCTCATATCTTCCTTAAATCTCGTTTTAATAATTTTTCACGCGTTCAATACACTGATCAATGGCTTTGTACGTTTTACTGAAAAACTGGAACCTTTGTTTTTCGGCAATACCGCTGATAAGCGTAGATTTTTTAATTAAGTTTTTCATCCAGTGTTCAATCTCTTCACAAAACTGTTGGTTACCTGTCGTTAGCGAATTCATGGTATTAAACGAGATATACGAAAACACTGTGCCGGCAACTCTTACATGAATACAATTGGTTCCTATTACCAGGTCGCTGTTATATAATGCAAAGGGAACACTACCCAATTTTGCATGATTATTTTTAGTTTCATGCTCTGCATAATGATGTATGGCCTGCATCATTTTTTTTAATTCCTGCAATACCGTAATGGTATCTTCCTTTTCTTTAAAAGCGCCCGATTCAAAATAATACTCTATTTGTTTAATAGTAGTTTGTATGGTTTCGTCGGTCCACACCTCTGTACTCGGTATCTTGAGATAAGCCCGGTGTATCTGTTCCGCCAGTTTCAATTGCTTTTCAGGAATAGAATCCCAATCGAACTTTTTAGTTTGATACTCCGGGACATTTAATACGGAACGTTGCCAGTAAAACAGTTTAAAGGCGGTCAGCTCTTTTGAATAGAAAGAATGGAAAATAGGAATTTCTTCGGCCGCATAAATAATTTTAGCGTCCTCCGATTTTTCTAACCGTGTCAACTGGGTCAACAATCCCGTTAAATAATTTTCAAAATTATCAGCCGAATCGGTGAGCTTAATATAATTGCAGGTGACTGAGTCTCCTTTACTGGAAAAAACAGAATCAACAGAGATCCTGTAATGCTTGCAGATCTTATAGGTTTCATCCAGGCTTAATTCTGTTTCATTTCTTAAGCGTCTGTAAGCGCTGTCGTTACTGATCTTCAGCAGGTCGGCAATATCATCTACCAACGATACATTAGCCGGAACTGCTTGTTTTAAA
>JANYGK010000018.1 GCA_025362395.1 Bacteroidota bacterium | reverse complement strand
CTTAATTTAGAGCGCTTCCAGGGTTCTTCCACTATTCCTGTACCGGCAATCAATGTAATTACGGAACGTCAAAAAAGAAATCAGGTATTATCTACCCTAACCTTTGATGAAGCCAAACTTTACGGATTTGATAAAAAAATATATAACAGGATGTACTATTTACCTCTCACTACAACTGTTGATCCTGCAGGTATGAATATCAATGCTTTTGCAAAGCCTCACCACATTGCTGAGGTTACAGCGCTCCGTTTAGACGGAAGCCGTTACATATACGGTTTACCGGCTTACAATACCAACCAGGAAGAAGTAACCTTTAATGCCAGCCAAACGCAAACATCAAATAACCACCCCACAACACCGTTAAACACTTATTATGACCCTGCAACCGGATATGTGAACTATAATACCGGTGACAGGTCGCAGTCCAATTCAAAAGGGATTGATCATTATTACAACAAAGTAAAAATGCCGCCCTATGCACACTCTTATTTATTAACAGCTATTATATCGCCCGATTATGTAGATGTATTAAATGACGGGCTTACCGATGATGATTTCGGGAACTACACAAAGTTTCAATATACTAAAGTCGATGATATGGGTTGGAGAATGCCGTACGATGCCTTGCTGGCAAATTTTAACGAAAGCGGAAAATCTATTGATAATGATGACCAAGGAAATTTTGTGTACGGCCGTAAAGAATTATGGTTCACCTCAAGCATAGAAACTAAAAACTACATTGCAATTTTTGAGCTTGTCGATAGGCACGATGCCCGGGGCGCCAATGATATTGACGGGGGACCTGTAGGTTCGGGCGTTAAAAAAACAAAATACCTTAAATCTGTTTCTCTTTATTCAAAGCCCGAATACCTCGCGGATCTGACTCCGGGGCATGTGAATGCCGTTCCTATTAAAGTAGTGCATTTTACATACGATTATTCGCTTTGTAAAAAAGTGCCTAATAACGACGGGGTCTCTGAATTTGTAAATAGCGTTGATATTAATGCGGGTAAAGGAAAACTAACTCTTAAAGAAATTTATTTTACTTACGGTAAATCCGATAAGGCAAAGTTTAGTAAATACACGTTTCAGTACGGGCAGGCTTTAGCTACCAATACGCTTTTAGCGAGTAATTTTGATTATCACCCTAAAGCTTATGATCGTTGGGGTAATTATATGCCGCTCAATAACAAAGCTGCCGGCTACACTACCCCTCTTACAACCGATTACAGGTATAATGCCGATATAAATAATTCGGAATATCCTTATACAGATCAATTCAATAAAGCAGATGCCGATTTCAGAGCCTCTGCATGGAACCTTTCACAAATTAATTTGCCTTCAGGCGGTGTAATCACCGTTAATTACGAAGCCGATGACTATGCCTTTGTGCAGAATCGGCCGGCTATGCAGATGATGAAGGTTTTAGCAATTGCAGACAGCTATCCCATATCTTCACTTCCTGCCGTAAATAGTGTGGATAATTTATATACTTCCACAACAGGTTCACAAAAAAAATACCTGTACTTTGAGTTAACATCTCTTATCACCTATTCGTCAGACGCTGATGCATCTGCCCAAGTAAGACAGAAATATTTAAAAGACCTTAATACAGATGCCAAATACCTATACTTTCGTTTTTTAGTTAACTTAACCAACTCAAGCAGTTTAACTGCAAATGCAGGCGACCATTTTGAGTATGTTTCCGGCTATGCGGAGTTGGATGGTGCTACACCCGATTGCGGAATTGTAAACGGCAGTCTGAGAGGTCCAAACGGCGGCCAGATTGGCTACGTAAGGCTGGGCGAAGTGGTTAGGGATGATAAAACTTCTATAGGTTCCCTGCTTAAAATAAACCCTATTGCCAAAGCGGCTTTAAACTATGGGAAATCACATTACAATAATCTGGTATGGGATGCCTCCTTCAGCCCCCCTTCGGATGTGATTGGTGCCGTAAAACAACTTGCTACAGAGTCAACCGGAGGTCCGTTCAAAACCATTATGCAGGCTATTAAAGGCCCTAATAACAGCTTAATGGGCAAAGGCTATTGTAAAGAATTTGTATTGGGCAAATCCTGGATTCGCTTATATAATCCTAACGGGCGTAAATTTGGTGGAGGCTCAAGGGTAAAATCACTTACCATAAACGACAGCTGGCATTTGCAAACAAATACCGGTACCTACACAGGACAGGACGATTCCCAATACGGGCAAGACTTTACGTATGAAACAACCTTTTGGGGAGAAACCATAAGCTCGGGTGTAGCTTCCTATGAGCCTATGTTAGGCGGAGATGAAAACCCATTTCGCCAGCCCGTATTTATGGGACCTAATAAATTTACGCTGTTGGTTCCCGATGAACGCTTTTTTATGGAAGAGCCTTTCGGAGAAACTTTTTTTCCATCGGCCTCTGTTTCTTACAGTAAGGTTAAAGTGAAAAATAAAATTCCGGCTGCGGCTAATGTCAAAACACATGGCACCGGCTATGTGGTACATGAGTTTTATACCGCAAAAGATTACCCTACAATTACGAGTCATACACCCATTAATCCAAAACAGTATAAGCCGCCTTTGGGAGGACTCCTCAAAATTATGTCGAGGGATTATTTAGCAGCGTCACAAGGCTATGTAATTAAGCTCAATGATATGCACGGAAAGGAAAAATCGCAATCTGTATATGCCGAAGGTACTACCAGTCCTATAAGTAAGGTGGAATATTTTTACAAAACCAAAGGACCTAACGGCTATACTGAATACGGGTTGTTTAACATCCATTCAGATGCACGCTGTCCGGGAAATGAGTTGGATAACACCTGTGTAACTATTGACAAATACGGCAGTATTAATAAGAAGACTATTGGGATGGATTTTGACGCAGTGGCTGATTTCAGAGAAAGCCAAACCACTACCGTTATGGGTGGTGCGCAAATCAATCTTTCCATGTTTTTAGTCGGTATATTTCCGGGTATTGTTCCTTCTATTTGGCCTGATTTTAGTTATGAAAAAACACGGTTCAGGTCTGCCGTCATGACTAAAGTTATAAGTAACTACGGGATATTAGAACGAACAACGGCGCATGATCTCGGTTCAAGCGTAACTACAGCCAATTTAGCTTACGATGCACAAACAGGGGATGTTTTGGTTACCAAAACAAAAAATGATTTTGAAGATGATATTTACTCTGTAAAATATCCGGCCTTTTGGGGTTACGATCTTATGGGTCAGGCCTATAAAAACATCGGGTATGCCGAAACGGTTAACTTCTCATCCGGTGTAGCACCTGTTTTAAGACCTGATTTATTTAATGTAGGCGATGAAATAACATTGGGCAGTGGAAATGTAGGTTGGGTATGCAGTGTAAATGTAAGCGGAAACACCATATCTGTTATTGACAGGAGTGGGAACCAGAGTATGACGGGAACGGGCTTTAAAATTAAAGTACTGCGTTCAGGCAGGCGTAATTTGTTGGGATCACAAATGGCTTCTTTAACAAGCCAAGTTAACCCTGTAGATGCCAATAACGACGGGATTCTTGATGCAACCTTGAATGTAACAACGGCTCATAATGTATTAAATACTTCGGCTATAGAATATACTGATCAATGGCAAACGTTTAAAGGATATGATTTTTCCGATAAAGGTGTTTGTAACTGTACGCTTACACAAAATGCCGTTAACTGGCGTAACCTTTTAAATAAGTTGCTGATAAACCAAAAACTTTTGGGAGCCCAACCGATAGCTTTCGGATGTCTTAACCCTCCTTTTGCTACGGTATATTATCCTGAATGGACAAATACAAGTTTGTCTTCGGGCTGGCCAAGCGGTAACTGTGCACCAAAATGGAACACTCAACTGTCACCGGGCACAACCTACACTACCACAGGTATTTTAAGCAATGAATTATACGGTTGTGTCAATAACTCGGTAGGGTTTGATCAATGGTACAATAATGTAGAAGGCTGTAAAGTTAAAATAACTTTACCGACCGGTTACGACTGGAGCCTTTTAAACTTGAATTATAGCGGGGACTCCGTTGCACCTGTATTTAATTTTGCCCCCGTAATAGGTAATTGCGCCAATAACAATGAGGTTAATATGATCTTTGTATTGAAAGGTGTGAATATACCGGTTGTTTTTTATTCAAAATGTAATACACTAACTACAGCATGTGCTACATCAAGTGCAAATGGCTACAAATGCGGTGTAGACATCGGTGATAAGGTTAATCCGTTTATTTACGGAGTAAGAGGTAACTGGAGGCCGCTAAAAACATGGTCGTTCCTTGAGAGTCGCAACCAAACAACGCCGGGTTCAGGCAACAATCTTGATATAAGGAGGGATGGTCCGTTGACTAATTATTCACCATTTTATACGTATAGCGTATCAGCCACCAAATGGGTATCGACTCCGCTTAACTGGACTTTTACATCGCAAATTACCAAACACACACCTAATGGTGTAGAAGTGGAAAATAAAGATGCCTTAGGTAGGTATTCTGCTGCCCTATATGGTTACAATGAATCGCTGCCTATTGCAGTAGCTTCCAATGCCCAATTGCAGGAAATTGCGTTCGACGGATTTGAAGACTATGCATTTAACAGCCTGATTTGTAATAATTTTTCGAAGGAACACCATTTCGATTTTTACAGCTACAAAGCTAACCTCGATAATTTAAATGCCCATACCGGTAAATACAGTATGATGGTAACATCGGGCATGAATGTGAACATTGCTAAAAAGCTGGTAGACGTAATGTGTACGCCTTCCGTGGCCCCGGTATGTTCTTATACATTAGCGTGCTCCGATTTCATTTATCCGTTTTCACCCATGACGTACAACGGCAGTAAAAAATATATTTTATCGTATTGGGTAAAAGAAAAAATAAGCGGTTCAGGATCAACATCCGTTTTAGATTATACCAACTCTTCTGTTAATTTATTTATTACAAACGGAACCGGCTCTGTAAGCTATGGTGTATTTAAGAAAAGTGATATTATTGACGGTTGGCAGAGGTTTGAACAGGATTTCACTATTTCTGCCGGCGCAGCGGGTAAGCTTAACGTATCTCTTGTAAACAGCGGTATTAACAGCACAGTTACCAGTTATTTTGATGATATCAGGATACATCCGTTTAACAGTAATATGAAATCGTTTGTATACAACCCGGTAACGCTTAAATACGTGGCAGAATTAGATGCCAATAACTTCGCCACTTTTTATGAATATGATGAAGAAGGAAGCTTGGTACGCGTTAAAAAGGAGACCGAAAAAGGTATTATGACCATACAGGAAACAAAAAATCACACTAAACGCTAATTTAAAACATGAAGTATTTTATTATCATATTTTTTATTGGCTTTAGTGCAGGCAAAATGGCCGGTATTACACCTATTGAAAAAGCAAAACAGGATTTTAAAAAAGTAAACCTCTTGTATTCTTCAACACCCGGGTATTCAATGGATATTCAATACTCCGTTTTTGACAATTACACCGGTGGTAACTTGGTAGAACAGAAAACGGGTAAGTATATAAAAAGCAACAATATGAGCTATACCAAAATTTTGGAAATAGAAACAGTTGTAAATCCTAAAACCACGGTAATCGTTAATAACGAAGATAATGCCATTGTTATAACCGATACAAAAAAGATAGAGTTTTCTCCGATGCAAACAAATATGGATACGCTTTTAAAACTATGCAGCAGTATTTCGGTAAAAGATATTGGTGTTACCGAAAGACAGTATACTTTAAATTTCGCGAATGATGATATGGAATTTTCAAAGATCGAAGTTTCTATTAATCTGGCTAATTTCAGTATCCGTAAATTAATGCTCTATTATAATGACGAAATGCCTTTAACGGTGGATGATTATTACGCCAAAGAAAAAAAACCGCGTCTTGAAATTACTTATAAAACTTTTTCAGTGATAAGTAAACCCAATGAGTTGCTTTTTTCTGAATCATCTTACGTAAGCCCTGTAAATAATACCTATAAAGGAAAAGGTAAATATGCCTCTTATACTATCATTAACCAACTGCAATCCGCAAGGTTCAAAAAAAAATAAAGCGATATGGCTATTATAAAAAAAAGATATATGAAACTGTTATTTTTTACGGCTCTACTTATGATCATCATAAGCCTGCCTGCCAAAGCTTCGCATGAGCAGGGCTCCGCGCGCTTGTCGTACCCTAATGTTCTTGTAAGTAACGGTATGATGATACAGGATAATAAATATCCGGTAATAAATGCCATGCCGTCTACAAGTACATGGGGCTTTTATGACAAAACGTTTACCAATAAAATTATGTTGGGGATAGACCGTTATGGAACTAATTCTTTTCCTGATTTTGTAGCAACCGTAACCGTACAGGTTTCAGCAACAGCCCCTGCAGCTATGGGAGGTGCTACCACTGTGTTTACAACAGCGCTTTCCGTAAGTTATGAAGGTGTAAATAACCACCGGGCTGCTTCTCCAAATCCCTCCATTGATTTATCTGTGTTTTCATTTTCTAACGGCTATAAGGTCAGTGCACAAGTACTTAATATCGGTGTTACTTCCTCTTCTCCTGCTTATACGGGCAGTACACTGCCTGCAAACGTTTACCTGCAGCTTGAAACAGATGCGGAACGGTTTTATGATCTCCCGTTTAATGCTTCGCCTTTTGCAACCGGGAACGATGTTTCCATTAAATATATTCCTGCCTCCGACGAATATGAAATTGCCTGGCTGCGTATTAACGGGGCCGAACAATATGACCTTGAATGGTTGTGGCTCGACGGCGAAAGAAATAGTTACTGGATTAGTAACCCTCAAATCGATTTCCGGAATAATTCTACAAGGGTGCGTACATGTCAGCAATCATATCGTGTCAGTAACATTTTCGAAAAGGGACAGGTGTTTTTCCGGATACGTGGTGTCGGTAAAGCCGGCACTTCAATTAACACTTATAATAAAGATGCCTGTACCCCATGGTCGTGGCAGGATTTAACAACGCTCCCCGCTCTCGGGCTACCCTCATCATCAACGGTTACAAGTGTTGCCGCACCTTCGACGGGGACAGACTATTTATTTTATATAACAATTGACGGGGCTACGGTTGTAAACGGGAGTGCAACTGCTCCTCCCATTCATGAGTCTTTAAAAAACTGGCAATATAAATCAACCTATGCGGAAGAAGGTAAGAAAAAAGAAGTAATCAGCTATTTCGACGGAACCTTGCGCAGCAGGCAATCAGTCACAAAAAACAATTCGGATAATAATGCCATAGTAGGCGAAACTTTTTATGACTATAACGGCAGGGCGACTGTTCAGGCACTACCGGTGCCGGTGCAGGATGCTACTATTAAATTTTATCAGTATAATGTAACAGGTGCAGGCAAATCGGGCTTTAATATAGATAACGTTAGCACACCATATCATTTACCTTACGGGAAGGGAGTGTTCGATCAGGATGCCGCAACCGGTTCTACAGTATGCGCCGTATTTGCTGCGGGCCTTGATCCTGATTACGGATCTTCTAAATATTATTCGGATCATAATTTAAACTGGCAGTTTGCACAAGGCTATGTGCCTATGGCAGAAAACTTTCCCATTAGCCAAACGGAATTTACTAACGACAATACCGGGAGAATTGCCAAACAGGGTGGAGTAGGTAAAAATCATCAGTTGGGAACAGGCCATGAAACCAAATATTTTTACGGCTCACCGGTTCAGGACGAACTCGACAGATTGTTCGGTTCTGAAGTGGGTTTTGATAAACATTACAAAAAAAATATGGTAGTAGATGCCAATGGTCAGGTTTCCATTAGTTATCTTGACCAGGAAGGAAGAACCGTTGCTACTGCTTTAGCGGGTCAATCTCCTTCTAATTTAGCAGCATTAAAAGATGCTTCAGGTAATCTTTTATATCAGGCCCCTACGGCTACTAATGTTATAAATGCCAATCTTTTAAATAAAGCCGGTACAACCGATTATGATACACCGCTTGATGATAACGACAGAGTTGGTGATGCCTTAACATTTTCAAAAAAAATACTGGTGCCAACCGCCGGTACTTATACGGTAAGTTACGATTTGCAGGGTACATCCTTTACCTATAGTTGTTTGCCGGTTAATACTTGCTACGATTGCGTCTACGATCTTGAAATTAATATTTTTGATAATTGTATGAATAACCCGCCGGGCTTTACAAAAGTAACGCAAACGCTTGGTAACATTTTACCTCCGTCGGCTCCTAACGGCACGGCCACACCTACATATTCGCTCGATGCAGTGTGTAACCAAACGGTCAGTTTTTCCACTTCACAGCTGAGTTATTCCGGCAACCAATTATTGGTTAACCTTCAACAGGGTGAATATACGATTACCAAAACCCTTAAAATGAACAATGATGCTGTTCAATTTTATTTGAATGATTATTTAAAAAGCAGCTGTGTAAAAACACTTAGCAGCTTTCAGACAGGTATTAAACCTGATACCAGCGGCTGTAATTTAACATGTGATGCCTGCGTTGCAGCTTTGGGTACTATGAGTACCTACACTGCTGCCGGAAAAGGCAGTCCGGACGATTGGTTGGCTGAGTATCAAACCTGTAAAGCACCCTGTGAATATGTAAGTATATGCGATGCCGAATACATTACCATGCTGGCCGATGTTTCACCGGGCGGGCAATACGGTGATTGGCAGGATAACAACGGGGTGTGTAACCCCGCACTTTATAATTTATCTGTTTATAATGAGGGGAACCTTTTACCTACCATTAAAAACTTTACGGTAGGGATACAAACCCCTAATTGGCGAAATCCTATATTAAGAACCAGTGTTTATAGCAACACCGTTTTTACGGCGCAGTATAAGGAGGAGGATGGTACTTTATCCAAGGTATTTGTAACTAAAACCACGTCTACCGATTATATGCCTCCTATTACAGGAGCTGCTGTGCCGGTACCCGTTATTACAGGTAACACCAATATTGGCGATCAGTTTACGGTTAAACCGCAGGAGCTTGCCAATGTGTCTGACTTTATTGCCAACTGGAAAAACAGTTGGGCTGCCTCATTAGTATTTTACCACCCGGAATACGGTTATTATGACTGGTGCCTGAAAAATTCAACCATGACGGTTACACCATACCCTGTAACCATAGGAACCGGGACTGCCACCACCACAAATTCTATTTCCACAAGCGATAATTATGACTCGCTATTACTCATAAATGATAACGTGGTAGGCTTGCTTGCCGCGGATCTAGACAAACTATGCAATCCCTTAACGTATGACCCTTATTGGAGTACCAACGGCTACTATTATAAAAATGCGGCTTCGCCTACTCAAACTGTGGGGTTAAGAGTTCCTCAATATACTACCGGGGGCGGAGCTTTAGCTATTGGTAACCCTTGGAGCGCTTTATATTTTAATGCTAAAAACAGGTATAACAATTATCAAAACTCCATGGTAAGCCTTCCGGCATTTGTAGGCGTAATAACTACTAGCTGCGCTATACAGTACGGGCAATCTATAGGCGCACAGGTTAGTTGCCTTATGGGCGTTTTAAATTCAACTCCCGGCACACTTATCACAACCACAACCACCGTTAATTCAATGACGGCAGACCAGATCATAGCCAGACTCCCGGCAAACTTACAGAATAACTATTGGGATAATTTCAGGATGATGTATCTTTCCTTTAAACAGCAGCTACAACAGGAAGCCGCCGAGTCCTATGCCATGAATGGCGATTACAGGGGATGTAATGATGCCATCGGTGATCCGTCTTTTGACCCTATGTCATTACAGGTACCCTTTACCCAATATAATATTTTCGGTCCTTTCTTTACCTTTCCCGGTACAGGAACTACTTTTTTTACAAATTTTTATCAGCAGTGGTTTTTCCCTTTTGTAACGGCTAATACTCCACAATACAGTAACTTGTTTACAGCCGGCCTTTATGGTACAAAACTTAAGCGTTTCCCTAATGCTAAAAACGCTACCGATCTTAATAATGGAACTTCCACTGACCCGGGGCCATCCATTTATGCTAATACGGGCTTGTGCCCTAATGCATTTTATTTTCAGAACCTGTTAAATGCATTAGGCGTTAATAATGAATTAACGAGCCCTACTCTTAACCTATCCACCATTCCCGAATTTAATAAAGACCTTTATACCGTTGTAGCAAACAGTGTCATTACCTCGTCATTTACTCCCGCTAACTGGACGGCAAGCAGCAGCGCTCTTTCATTAACGGCGTCTATGCAGGTAGGGTCTGTTTCTCCCTGTCCTTTAACGCTTACCTTTCCGTCGGGTTATCCATTTGATTTTTCGAACACCGGCAACGGGGGCACTTATGCATTTTTAAAAATTTACCACCTTACCCCTGGAACTACTTCGGGCGGCACTTCCAACTTTACGGTACGTGCAGATGTATCGCTTACATCAGGCTCTGCGTTAACCTTTACAACTGTTACCCTTAACGGAACAACCTGTATTCCTTTAACAGGCTGCTCTTTCACACCGCCTTGTAAGCCCACCACTGCGGCTATTGCACTGCAAAAATTAATGAATGCTATTGCCTCTACAGGCTGTATGTGCACAAACACAGTGGTGTCCATGAGTAATCCTTCTATTCAACCTTATTTTTTAAATACTTTCGGCCCGCTTTTAGGCCCGGGCAACTGGCAGTGGCAAGTAAACGGCGCTCTCCCTAATTTTATTATTAAGGATGTTGGCGGTACATCTACCAACAGCATTACAATTACATTTGCCGCAAGTCCTTGTACAGCAGGCAGTTCATTTGCTTTTGCTAACATTACAGGTAATAACAGTGCGGTTAATGCATTTAATATTTCTGTTAACACCGTACCGTCGGGCTCGGCCACTGTAAACTCAACAGCTACTACCGGTACCGTCAATCTTAATGGCCAGCCGCTTAAAATGGGCAGCTGTAGTTTCGACATTGCCAAATGTAACACCATCCCGCACCAAGTGAGGGAAGATATGGAAGCCTTTTTAACTCTACCGGCAACCCGTGCCATTTTACAGTCCTCTTCATACAACCTTACCTCCAACTTTAATTTTGGCTTTAACCTGCGCAGCAGGCTTTCAGATAACTATCAAACCTATAATACAACAGCATTAACCACCAATACACTTTATTATTATTATAAAAATAATGCAGCAGCCAGCACCTCCACTTTACTTACGGGCTCTTTTGTAGCATCTACGCTTACATCGGTTCCGGGTACGCTTACACCGGCTGCATGCGGCTTCACCTTGCAGTTTGCCAATCCGGGCAGTCTGACAGGTCAAAGTCTTTTAAGCCCTAATACTTACATGCTAAGTAATTTTGTGCTTGCTTCGGGTCCTATGGTTAATACTTCTGTATATAACTTTAGTGTAACCGCTACTTTCAGCAGCACACCTTTTATCTTAAATGGTACTTCAAGCTGTTTTGATATGAGGGCTTGTAGTGAATGTGTTTCTCCTTCGCCGGTTTCTACATCTCAAACTCTTAATCTAAATGACTATAATTGTTCAGGAAGCCCTACATTTTCTATTTCTGAAAATATAGGAGGGGCTGTAACACCGTATCCTGACCGCACAAATTCTTGTGCTTCCTCTACATTGAGTATAAATCCACAATATGCTCTCACTCAATCCAATTCTTACCTTGATAATCACGGAAATATTTTGTTTATCTGGAACGGCTATAATTCAGGGTCTTCTCTTTTTATCAAAAGAGCAAATGGTAATGAATTTAAGTATCAGCAGCAATATTCTTATGTATCTGAATGCCCTAATTTTGAAGTCAGATTTAAGCTTCACAACCACGGTACACCAAATGGAACAGGTACCTATACTTTAACGTATACCAGCTCTGACTTTTCCGTAAGTGCCAACAGTACCCCGTTGGGTTTAATTTCTTCATATGCTACAGTTGATCCAAATTGGACTGAATACAGATTTGGGAACGGGACTAATGTAAATGGCGTACCAAATAATATACAACTTTATGGTTTTAATAACCCCGGCGATCCCTATGTTGGACTGGATGAATTACGACTTGTAACTATTGAATGTAGTAAACTGGTTCCATGTGTGGCCGTAGGCGATAGTATACCTCCGTTTCCGCAGGTGGAATATGAAGACCCTTGTGTGCAGTATGCGCTCGATGCAGCTGATAATGAAGCTCAGGAACTTTACAATGCTTACATAGACTCGGTGAAAAATGAGTTTGTGAAAAATTATAACAATAAATGTATAGGCAACGCCGTGGAAAATATGTACATGAAGTACAACGCCGGCGATTACCACTTTACGCTTTATTATTACGACCAAGCAGGCAATCTTGTGCGTACAGTGCCGCCTGCAGGCGTGCATGTGGAAACATCAGGCGCAAATTTAGCTACCATTAAAGCGGAAAGAGCGGCCAATACCGCTTATGCCTTTAAAACCTATTATACTACGCATAGTCTGCTTACCACTTACACTTATAACTCGCTTAACCAGTTGGTGAAACAGCAAACACCCGATGCCGGTAACTCCCAGTTTTGGTATGATGCGCTCGGTCGTCTTGTAGCTTCGCAAAATGCCAAACAAAAAGGCAAAAGTACAACTGGCAATAATTATTACAGTTATACCCGCTACGATTACCTGGGAAGAATAGCACAGGTTGGAGAGATGCTTATTTTTTCTGACTTCAGCACTATGACTAATACAACAGTAGCAATGGCGACCTCTGTAAGTAATTACCCGGATAACCTTACAAGCACACGGTTTGAAGTTACCAGCACGTATTATGGCGACGATGCTTCATATACACCATTAGTGCCGGGTTCTGCCTTTACGGCCGGCAGTCAGCAATATCTGCGTTCACGTGTAGCTGCAGTTACTATTGAAGATACATACGATGGCATAGCTACCACCTATAACCATGGCACGCACTACAGTTATGATGTGCACGGAAATGTTAAAGAGCTGGTGCAGGAAAATAAAGACATTAATCTGTTTACATATCAGCCGCTTAAAAAAATAAATTACACCTATGACCTGATCAGCGGAAAAGTAAATACGGTAAATTACCAACCCGGTTTGGCAGACATGTTTATGCACCGGTATGAATATGATGCCGATAACCGGATTACTGCTGTTTACAGCAGTAAAAATAATGTAGTTTGGGACCGTGATGCGAAATATTTTTATTACCTGCATGGTCCGTTGGCACGTGTTGAGACCGGGCATGATAAGGTTCAAGGTACGGATTACGCCTACACACTGCAGGGATGGATTAAAGGAATAAACAGTAATATATTGGCCTCTGCAAACGATATAGGCAAAGACGCGAACGGCACACTCACATCGGCTTCGTCAGGTGCTCCATATATTAGTAACAAGTTCAATGCAACCGATGTGTTCGGGTATTCACTTACCTATTTTAATAATGCCGCACAAAAAGATTACATGGCTATTAATGCTACCACAGGCAGTGCTACTGATTTTGTGGCAGCTGCGCCAACAGTGCAATCACCTGATTTATATAACGGAAATATAAGGCAAATGGTCACATCTTATGCGGATGCATCTGCCCCCGGTAAAAGCTATGCTCTTTCCTCATTACTTAGAAATTTTGCTTATGACCAGCTTAATCGCGTTACAGGTTCTAACAGTAATAATACAATTAGCAGTAATGCCTGGGGAACTGCTACGGGCGGATCGAGGTATAAAGAGCTTTTCAGCTACGATGAAAACGGCAATATTATAACGGTGCAGCGCAACGGTGACCAGTCTGCAAACCTTGCTATGGATAACCTTACTTATAATTACGTGAACGGTACAAACATATTATCATATGTAAATGATGCTGTTACAGCGGATCCCTATACAACGGATATCAGCAATCAGTCTACGGGCAATTATGGTTATGATGCCATAGGTAATCTCACAAAAGATATTTCAGAATCTATTGCTAATATAGATTGGACGGTATACGGAAAAATTAAGAATATTACATTCGGTAACGGAAAACCTAACCTGTTATTTAAATACGATGCTTCGGGCAACCGGATCAGTAAAACAGCTTATTTGGGCTCAAGCCCGAGCAGTACGGCTACTACCACCTACTATGCAAGAGATGCTCAGGGAAATGTAATGGCGGTATATACCCAAGCTCCTAATGTGAGAAATGTGCCGCAGTTTACACTTTCCGAAAGGCATATTTACGGCAGTAGCAGGCTTGGTTTAGAAAGCAGCATTGTGGACTTAACAGGTTATACCAACACAGCGGTTAATACGGCAACAGTTACAAGAACACTCAATTTTAAATCTTATGAAATGAGCAACCATTTAGGTAATGTACTGGCTGTTGTGAGTGACAGGAAAATAGCGGTAGCTAACGGCATGGTATGTAAAACCTGCCAAGATATTAAAACCGTATATGACGCCTTTATTGTATCTAATACAGCGGTGACACCCTTAAATATCGGCGCGTTTAAAACTTATGCCAATTCGCAGTTAAGCCTTAATAGCACACAAGCAGATTATGAGAAGGCGCTCATAGATTGCAAACTGCATACCAATGTGCTTACTTTTAACGGAAGCACGTCTGTTATCAGTAATAGTGCCGCTAACCTCAATTTGGCAAATGGTAATGTATCGGCGGAAGCCTGGATAAATATACAGGCTTCTACCTCAGGTTATAATATGATTTTAAATAATGTAGGCGTAGTAGGATCGGCTATTCATGGAATCCAACTGTTTACGTACAATAATCAGCTCTATTTTGCAGCCTATGATGGAGGCACAACCGGGGCAGCGCACATAGGCAGCGTAAATACAAGTATTATCCCTTATGGTCAATGGGTGCATGTAGCAGCTACAAAAACAGGGAGCGGGCCTGCCGCTTTTGCCATGTATGTCAATGGAGTGTCCGTAAGCTTTACTATCAATAATACCGATTTGCCTGATGCGACCGGGATGAACAACATCAATAACCTGGAGATTGGATGGGAACATATAAATCTTCAGTATGCAAAAGGATTTTACCGCAATATCAGGATCTATAACCGGAGCCTGAGCGGAACGGAAGTAGCTGCTAACTATAGTAACGGTTGCATTACCGAACCCGGCACAAGCACGGGACTGATTTATTATGCAAAGCTCAATGAAGGAAACGGGGCTACCATTTATGATGATGCGCCCGCGCATTTAAATGCGACGCAAACCAACGGTGCATGGACATATAAAGCCATGCCTGGAAGTAGTTGCTTAACAACTACCGATTTATCTAGTCAACTGTGCTATTTTATTCCTACAACACCTAATACATCTATTTCTTATTTTACTGGAGAGGTACTAAGCGCCAATGATTATTATGCCTTTGGGAGTACAATGCCCGGAAGGAGCTTTACATCAGGAAACAGGTACCGCTATACATTCAACGGCAAGGAGTCCGATCCGGAAACCGTTGGGACAGGAGGAGGAACACAGGATTATGGAATGAGGATCTATAATCCTGCATTGGGTAGGTTCTTAAGTGTGGATCCATTGGGTAAAGATTACTCTTATAAAAGTCCTTATGATTATGCGGAAAATGACGTGATAAGAAGTATTGACCTAGATGGGGAAGAAAAACTTATAAAAACGTTTGTTCTTGAGGAATATAAGTTTGAAAATGGGAAGGTTATAAAAAACAAAGTACCAGTTATAAAAATAAATAACCCATCTGACGCAGACGTTGAGATAGCCAGAAGGGTTGTTGCTGCATTTAATCTCCCTACTACGGGATTTGGTAATATTCATTATGGCGTAGGCGGGGATTATATAGATTATTTTGTAGATGGTAAAAAATACAGGCTTGATGTTGGGGAAGGTTTAGACGCATCTGAGAAACAAGCAGCATTTACGGCTAAGGTTGTGAATACTTATAATCAAATTCTAGGTATAGCCTCTGGCCTCGCCCTAGAATATAGCTTAGGTAAAGTATTTTCTGGATCAAAAAGTTCTTCTGCTGTTTTAGAAGAGGAAGCTGCGATTGTAGAAAGTCAGGGTGTCAACTTAGAATTAAAAATGAAACCAGGTTGGACAGCAGCACAAAAAGCGGCAGCGATTCAAAAAGCAGAAGCATTGACAAGCGCCGAAACTGTTGTAGTCAAAGTAGTACAAAGGGCTGGTAATACAAGAGGTCGATTTAAAGCCGCTGGTGGTGTAGTCAAAAAAGGCGAAGATGTAGATCATGTTGTAGATTTACAATTAAGTGGCGCAGATGATATTCTAAATATGAAGGCCTTAGATCAAAGTGTAAATCGAAGTATGGGTGCCCAAATTCAACAAAAAATAAAGGCTCTTCCAGCGGGAACGAAAATTAATAAAGTAACAATTAACTAATTATAGGAAATGATCAATATTAATAATTTTCTTAGTGGCCATAAGGTTTCCAATATTGAGAAGAATTATTTTCACGATTACACTAATAATACACTAGCCGTTTCAAATGAAATTATAAAAAGATTTTTGGAGGAATTTGGCGGAGCATCTTTTAGTGGTGGCTTATTTAGAATTCATACCAAAGGCTCTATGTATATATGGAGCCAATTAATAGATGAGTTTTTTCCGTCTTATAACAAGCAATATTTTTTATTCGGTTATGATTGGATGGGACGACATTATGGTATCTCTAAAAATCCGTTCAATGAAAAAGTATATATGTTTGATGATTCTACAAATGAAGTTTATGAACTGGAACAAAGTATGGAGTCTTTTTTTAATGAAGATTTGGTAGATTATTGCGATGACACTTTGAATACTTCCACTTTTTCCCTATTAGAAAATAAGGACTTAACTGCTGATAAATGCTACTCTTTTAAAGTGCCATTATTTCTTGGTGGTACAGATACAATTGATAATTATTCTCTAATTGATATGATGGTTTCTTGGGAATTAAATTATCAAATTGTGAATAAGATAAAAGATTTTAAGGATGGTCAATTAATTAATAAAGTGAAGTTTAATAGTGAAAAAACTTTAACAAATTACCCTTTAAATTAGTAAATATTATTACGGAATTAATACCAAACGTTAGAAATAACTTACAGAAAGGAAGCACACACTTAAAAAAGCTATATGCAAGGAATAGTAAGAGGAATAAACATAGAAAAAAAATTGGCGGCGGAGTTTAAAGGTGCACAAGTATTGCATGATGGATTTTATGGAGCTGAAAGGGTTAAGCCGATCTATAATATGCCATCGAATATTTTTGAATCTATCAAAATGGGTATTGATGCAGTAATAAAAGTTACTGAAGACATTAAAACCAAAACAACAGAGGGAATTAACGCTATAAATCATTAAGAACTAGCTTAGATGAAACGCATCGTACTAATAATTATAATCTCAATATTCATAGCTTTAATAATTGTTCTTTTTATATGGCCTGGTTTTGTGACGAATGCTTACAAAATGAGCGGGGCAGGTAGTTATCCTAATGTTGAAACATGGTCATTTGATGTTGAAGAAAGTGAACTAATAGAGATAATTGAAAAAATAAAAAATACACATCCAGAGTTAAAAGAGCCAAATAGTACTTCTACAGATGAGCGACACAGATATTGGTATAAAATTACTTTTTATTACAGTGATACAAATGAAGATGTTTATACTTGGACAAGGCCAAATGAAGACGGGGTATCTACCACGTTTGCACTTGTTGCCATAGCTTCTCATATTGATGCAAAAACGCCAGTTAAAGACATTAAATTAGATAGAAAAGAAATAAACAGTGATTTTGGATACTGGGAAAATAGAAGAGAAATAAAGAAGTTTGAAAACACAATAGTTAAATTGATTGAACAGAAGATTAATCAAGAATGAGGTTTTCCACGCTCAGCTACATTTATAATACTGCAACATAAAAACAAAAACCGTAACTAATTAGTCGCCCCTCAAATAATCCAAAAGTGTTGATTTCATAGTGGTTGTTGAAAAAACAGGGTATAAAAATCTGCCGAAAAAGTAAAAAAAGGTTTTAAAAATCAGCAGATTTGTATATGCTATCAAAACAAAAAAACACAAATCAAATGGGTTTTTACAGCACATTTGAGGAACAACTTAATCATAATCATCCACTTTATAAATTAAGTTTAGCAATAAGGTGGCACGTATTTGATGATGCTTTTTCAAAACATTACAGTGCCACTCACGGCAAGCCGGCTAAACCAATAAGACGCATGGTAGCTTTATTGATTTTAAAACAATTGCGTAATTTAAGTGATGAATCAGTTGTAGAACAGTGGTCTGAAAACAGTTATTACCAATACTTTAGCGGGGAACAGTTTTTTAGTGCAAATACTCCTTGTGTGCCAACAGAATTGGTTGAGTTTA
>JANYGK010000114.1 GCA_025362395.1 Bacteroidota bacterium | reverse complement strand
GAAAGGGAAACCAAGAGTGCTGTTCTTAATTTTTTACGGGTAAACAGTTTTTCCGTAAAAAATTAAGAACAGCACTCTTGGTTTCCCTTTCAGTAGTGTGTGTTGCTATTATGTGTTTTTGCTTTAAGCGGGTGGAAAGTTTTACGTTCTTTAAAAGCGCGGAACCGGGTTTCAATCAAAAAATGACGCATACCGATCCTTTAGAGCTGTCATTTTACATGTTGTGTGTTCAGTTGGTATTACTTAGTACTGCGTTTATCCTTTTTGATAAAGCAGCCACGCTTTCAAAATTTAAGCGTTACATAGCGGGCATTACGTTTGTAGAGCTTACGTGTATGTTGTTGATATACGGTCAGTTTACAGCCTTTACCAATATAAAGCCTTCCACCTTACAGGCTAACTTCAGCAAAATACAAAAAGGATTTCCATTGCCGTCGAAAGATGTTTTAAATGATGCAAAGTATAAGTATACCTATATTGAAGGCTTTTGGAAAAACACGGGAGCGTTTAAAAAGCAATTGGTAAATGAGGATGCCTGGACCTCTTTTTATTTCAGTAATTACGATTATGTTACATCGCACTTACCGGCTGTTAAAGATTCTTTACAAAGCTATCCCTTTATTTATTTTTCAAAGCCTTTACATACGGAACAATTGGTTACATTGCCGGTTGATACCGGTAAAGCATTTATTGAAAGCACATTTCATCCTAAAAACGCGGACGCTAAGTATCAGTATAACGTGTTTTCACCTACCCATATTTCTGTAAATACAAAAGCAATGCAACCTGTTGTGCTAAATTTACAACAATCGTATTTTACCGGTTGGCATGTAACAGTTGATGGAGTGGGGCAGACCTTGTTATGGAACGCGGGCTTGTTAATGTCTGTAAGCCTTCCTAAAGGATTACATACTGTTGAGTTCAACTATCAAAACCCGAGTTTTGTAAAGAGCCTTATCATTAGTTATAGCTTTTTAATTGTATTAATTATTGCTCTTATTTGGTTGACTATATATACTAAACAAAATAAATTAATCCTCACAGCCATAACGGTATTATGGGTGGTGATATTGGTAAGCTCTTTTATGACACGTTCTCCCAAAAGCACCGCTTTAGTTAAAAACGGTTTTACGTTTAATCTGTCGAACTCCACGGCGTATTACGATTTTAATTCAAAAGAAGATATTCACTTAGTATGGAACCTGTTAAAGGCAGAGCGCCCGCGGAAGGTCCGCTACAATTGGAATAATTATTATAATACTCCCGAACTGTTATATTCCATGGGTATAAACGCCGATTCTTTAAAAGAGCAGGGACAGCATTTAACCGGACAAATTAATTTTATGCGGAGCAAAGAACATTCGTTAAAAACGCTGAACGATATACAATTTGACAGCACTTATAGTCCGAAGGCCTTTATATATACAACCATACAAAACGGATATGCGTTGTTATTAAATGAAACACAAAATCCGTATTCAACCCCTATTAAACTTAATACCGGTAAACTGCAGGGACATAATTTATACGGTTATATCACTTTAAAAGGTTCGGCACAATCGAACGCTATGGTAGTGTGTCATATTAAGCATGATGACGGGACAGAGGTATCGCTTTATTTTCCGTTGAACAGATATTTACTATATACTAAGGGCTGGCAAAACATTCCTTACTGTTTTGAGCTTGCTGAAATTGTTAATCTGCAAGACCAAGTGAGCTTGTTTTTAATGAATACCGCTAAGGGAGATGTGTTTGTGAAAGAGTTAAAGGCGGAGTGTTATAAGTAAGTAACTCCGGAGCTTAAAATATCAAAGCCAAAACTTACAATGTGAACGCCAAAGCTTGAAGTATTAAAGACAAAGCTTTAAGTGTTAATGCGAAGAATAAAACATAAGCGACGAAGGATAAAATACAACCTCAGTAGGTTGAAGTGTTAAAGAAGTAACATAAAAGATGAGCGTTTTATTGTGGGTAATCCCTCAATGTTTTAAAACCTTGTGGGAGTATAAATTCATTACTTAAAGTTCTGCATATCATACAGCTTTTTGTAGATCCCGTTTTTTTCAAGCAATTGCTTGTGCGACCCTTGCTCTACCAATTCACCTTGGTTAATTACTACGATTTCATCAGCGTTAATAATAGTGCTTAAACGATGCGCTATAACAATGCTTGTACGGTTTTTCATTAAATTATTTAAGGCATCCTGCACCAGGCGCTCACTTTCAGTATCTAAGGCACTGGTGGCTTCATCTAAAATTAAAATAGGAGGGTTTTTTAAAATGGCACGGGCAATGCTGATGCGTTGTCTTTGTCCGCCGCTTAATTTACCGCCGCGGTCGCCGATGTTAGTTTGGTAACCGTTAGGCTGCTGCATAATAAACTCATGCGCATTGGCAATTTTTGCGGCTTCTATTACTTTGGCTTGGTCAAAGTCGTCCATACCAAAGGTAATGTTGTGCTCAATGCTGTCGTTAAACAAAATGCTTTCCTGTGTAACCACACCAATTTGTTTTCTTAAGCTTTCAATGTTAAGATCTTTTAAGGCTATTCCGTCTATTTGAATCTCACCGAGGTCGGTGTCATAAAAGCGCGGAATCATATCTGCCAACGTAGTTTTCCCGCTTCCACTTTGTCCTACCAGGGCAATGGTTTTGCCTTTAGGAATAGTTAAATTAATGTTTTTTAATACATAGCCTGCATCGCCTTTATGGTAAGCAAACGATACGTTTTTAAATTGGATTCCCGTATTAAAATTATGAATGGTTTTAGCGTTAACAGCATTTACAATAGGATTTTCGGCATGCAAGATCTTCTCGATCCTTTCTTCCGATGCCAAGCCTTTTTGAATGTTGTTATAGGCCAGCGTAATTTGTTTAATGGGAGGAACAATTTGTGAAGCTACCGCAAAGTAACCGATAAAGCCTTCAGCGGAAAGATTACCGGTATGGTCAATTACCATTACACCGCCGATAAAAAGAATGAGCATTAACACACCCAATACAACAGTCTCGCTTATGGGGGATGACAGATCGCCGCGACGGTAAAGGCCGATCGCAATACGGTTATATTCGTTATTAACTTTTTCAAAACGGCTTAGCACAAAACGTTCTCCCGTAAATGCTTTAATTACTTTTAAAGCGCCGAGCGTTTCTTCCATAATATTAAACAGCTGCCCAAACACTACTTTTCCTTTAGCAGACCTGTTTTTAAGACTCTTGCTTACCAGTGCTACCGCTAAGCCAGCTACAGGAAGCAGTAAAAATACGTATAGTGTTAAATAAGGGCTGATCACAATAAGCATGATCAACGAAATAATAATCAATAAAGGTTCCCTGAATATGAGCTCCAGCGTTTGCATGATCGACCATTCAATTTCAATCACGTCAGTGGTCATACGGCTCATCATATCTCCTTTACGCTCATCGCTGAAATAAGAAAGAGGAAGCTCCAACGACTTCTTCATCATTTTATTTCTCAGGTCTTTTACTACACCATTACGAATGGGAGCCAAAAAATACATGGCAAAATAGCGGAATACATTTTTAAAAAAAGTAGCTGCAAATACCGTAAAGCAGATCCACATTAAGACGGTGGTTTTGCCGTATGTAATAATAAAGTACGACATTTTATAGTATCCCCACGTCGACGCGTATTTGGCACTGTATTCGAATGAGGGCAATCCTTTATCTAAAAGATCCTGGTAATAAGAAACATCACTGTCGAAAATTAATTTTAAAAACGGAATAGCAAGTGTAATAGAGAACACGGAGAAAATAGAAAACAAGACATTAAAAAGAATATTGAGGTAAGTATATTTCTTGTAATCACGGGTGTATTTAAGTACAGAAAACAGTTTTTTCATGAATGGTAAAAGTACACATAAATTTGACTTTGCTGTACTTCGCATAATTGATTTTAAAAGTGAATATGTTTAAAATTTAGTAAATTATGTAAATATGTTTGCACCTGTTCTTAAAAACCGGATATGATATTTGTTATATTTGCGTAAACCTCATTTACATGAACTTAAAAAAGTATTTACCTTACCTAGTAGCTATTGTTGTTTTTGCTACCATTAACATTATTCAATTCAGCCCTGTATTTTCCGGTAAAGCCTTAATGCAAGGTGATATTGTAAGGTTTAAAGGAATGAGCCGTGAGGCAGTAGAATTCAGGGATATAGAACATAGCGAAGCTTTGTGGACTAATTCGATGTTTGGCGGGATGCCGGCATATCAAATTTCAACCACCTATCCTGGCAACTGGCTCGGCACAATCGATAAAGCATTTCATGTTTTTTTACCGCACCCGGCGGGTTATATATTCCTGTATTTTATGGGTTTCTTTATTTTATTGCTATGCCTCGAAATTAATCCGTGGCTCGCTATAGTGGGCGCTCTGGCTTACGGCTTTTCCTCCTATTTTTTTATTATTCTCGAAGCAGGACATAATTCCAAAGCCAACGCCATAGGGTATCTTGCACCTTTATTGGGCGGTATTATTTTATTGATGCGGGGCAAACATTGGTTGGGCTTCGCGGTATGCGCCTTATTTATGGCATTAGAGCTGAATGCCAACCACGTTCAAATTTCGTATTACGGTTTTATGTTATTCGGTATTATATTTTTAACTTACTTTATTTATGCGGTTAAACAAAAAACAGTAAAACCGTTTTTTACAGGCGTTGCTTTATTTACAGGCGCTTCCGTTATAGGCTTACTGCCTAATGCAGGCAGCCTGCTTGCCACTTATGAATACGGCAATTATACCACCCGCGGTAAAACAGAGTTGACGATGGATGCGTCTCAAAAAACAAATGAAGGGAATGTGACCTCAGGCCTTGATAAAAATTATGCTACACAATGGAGTTACGGGGTAGGGGAAACGTTTACTTTTTTGATTCCGAATTTTAAAGGGGGCGGTTCCGCCGGTATAGCAAGTGTTGATAAAGACGCGCTTAAAAGTGTTGATCCGCAAATGCGTGAACAAATAGCACAAAGCAGCTCCTATTTTGGTGACCAACCGTTTACAAGCGGGCCTGTTTACATTGGAGCCATTGTTATGCTGTTGGCATTTTTAGGGTTATTAATTATTGACCATCCTTTAAAATGGGCCTTGTTTGCGGCAACCCTTTTGTCTGTAATGTTAGCCTGGGGTAAGCATTTTATGGGATTAACCAATGTGTTTATGGATTACGTTCCCGGCTATAACAAATTCAGGGCTGTATCAATGATATTGGTGATTGCCGAATTAACCATTCCGTTACTGGCGGTAATGGCCTTGGATAAATTTATTAAACTGTCAGATACTAAACAACCGGTTAAACTTCCTTTTGTCGGCAAACCGATAGAACTTAAAACGGCACTGATCATTTCAGTTGCGGTGATAGGAGGCTTTTGCTTAATAAGTTGGTTAGCGCCTTCGGTTACCAACTCGTTTATTCCTGATGGGGAAGAAGTGCAAACCGCCAACCAGTTTAAACAAAGCGGTGCAACAGATGCGCAAATTGCGCAGATTATGCCGGAGTATTTATCGAACCTTGAAAAAGCAAGGGAAGCTATTTTTAAAAGCGATGCCATCCGTTCATTAATTTTTATTGTGTTAGCAAGCGCTTTCCTATATTTATATATGATGAAAAAATTAAAGCTTGAATTATTTTTAGTGGCTGTAGGTATTTTTTTAGTAGCCGATCTGTGGCCGGTAGCCGACCGTTACCTTAATAAAAAGAACTTTGTGGCAAAGGCTCAATACGATGCTCCACCTGAAAAATCGTCCGCCGACCTGCAAATACTGGAAGACAAAAGTTTGGACTACCGTGTACTAAATTTATCGGTAAGCACATGGAACGATGCTGCCACATCTTACTACCATAAATCCATCGGAGGTTACCATGGAGCCAAGCTTAAAAAATACCAAGAGGTAATTGATTTCCATTTAGACAAGGAAGTGAGTGAATTTTATAACGGCTTAAACCAAGCGGTGCAAAACGATTCTTTAATGCGTATTCATACAGCTAAGCTGGGCGTATTAAATATGCTGAACACAAAATACATTATTGTGCCTACTAAAGACCAAACGGTTCCTATTATTAACCCGCAGGCCAATGGCAATGCATGGTTTGTGCGAACTGTAAAAACAGTTACCAATGCCGATTCGGAAATTGTAGGCTTATACCACATCAATACAAAACGTGAAGCTATTATTCAGGAAAAAAATAAAGCATTGGCTTCCGTAGATAATTCATACAGCAACAACGGTAAAATTACCTTACAATCTTACAAGCCCAATGACTTGGTTTATGAAACAGATGCAAAAGATAAGGGCTTTGCGGTATTCTCCGAAATTTATTATCCGAAAGGTTGGAATGCTTATGTAGACGGCAGTTTGACACCTCATACTTGTGTGGATTATATTTTAAGAGGTATGGAAATTCCGGCGGGCAAACACAAAGTAGAATTTAAGTTTGAGCCGGCTATTTACAAAACAGGAAATAGGATTGCTCTGCTAGGCTCTATTATATTAGTGTTAAGCGTTATTGCAGGATTCTTCTTTGCCAATAAAAGGAAAGAGATCATATTTTAAATTCAATCTATTACGATTAATTTTCCTGACTTCTGTTGTCTTGAGCCCATGTCTTTAGGAAGTATTAATGAATGCCTTGTGAATTCACCCGGAAAAAAATTACGACTGTAAATACATGTTTTACAAATGTTAATGATTGCTTAACAAAATCTTAATCTTTAACATTTTTTACATTATTAGTTTTACCGACGACAAAATCAAAAAGATTATCGGTGAAATACAGGCAATTCATATATTTAATTGTAATTGGATCAATTTTATGTGTAGTGAATAAAACTACAGCCGGTAATGATTTCATGAAGTCCGGTAATACTCATTTATGTAAACTTTCATCAAAAACAACCTCATCAATTTCCAATCCTTATACCATTGAGTTAGAGGAAGATGATGTTAATGAAGATAAGCAATTAAAAAATCATTATAAATTACTGTATACAGGAAAGAAAATTAATGTAAATGCAAAAACATTAAATGTACTTTTCTCTAATGATAAATACTGTAATAAAATTTCCTATTATAAAATAAATTTTTCCATATTATTTAATGTTTTTAGAATTTGATTTGTTTTTTCTATCTCACAGGGTTCAGAAAAAAATAAACTCATTTTAAAATCATTATATGAAAAAAACTAAACAATTAATTATTGTCTTACTATTTCTTTTTTCTCAATTTAATAAAATTGAAGCTCAAATTACCAGTTCAGGTTTAACGGGCAAAGTTACAGATTCAAAAGGCGAATTTTTACCGGGTGTGGTTGTATTGGCAACGCATAACCCTACCGGAACAAAGTACCCTACCATGACAGACCTTAACGGCTTTTATCATTTTGTAAACCTTACGCCGGGGGGGCCTTATACAATTAAGGCAACTTACATCGGCCAGAAAGATCAAATAAAAGAAGGCTTAAACCTGGCTTTAGGTGAAAATTTAAAGCTTAATATTGTGATGCAGGAAAATGCCCAAGAGCTTTCAGAAGTGCAGGTGATAGGAAATACGGACGATAATAAAAAAGGAACAAGCACTAAAATTACAAGGGAGCAGATACAACAGTTGCCCACTTTATCGAGAAGTATTACCGACTTTACAAAGCTGACCCCGCAAAGTTCTAATAATTCATTTGCAGGAACAAACTTCAGGTACAATAATATTACGGTTGACGGCGCCGTTAATAATGATGCCATCGGGTTTAGTCCATCACTGGGCGGCGTGAGCGGCACATCCAATATGCCGGGCAGCAGTACCAGGACTAACCCTATAAGCTTAGATGCCGTGGAAACTATGGCTGTAAGTATAGCCCCTTACGACGTAAAATTAGGAAATTTTACGGGTGGCAGCATTAACGCGGTAACCCGAAGAGGAACAAACGATGTAAGTGCATCCATTTATTCTTTCGGCAGAAACGCAACCATCACAGGCAGAGATAATGCAGGCGATAAATCGGCCATGCCTTCTTCTTATCACGACTATCAATTCGGAATTCGTGTAGGTGCACCGATCATTAAGGATAAGTTATTCTTTTTTACAAATGTAGAAAATACGGACAGGTCTGAGCCGCAGTTTTATGAGGCAGGGCAAAACGGAACATTTATGACAACAGCTATTGCGCAACAAATTACCGATAGTTTAAAAAGCAGCACATTCATGCCTAAAAGTCAATATAATCCTACAGGCACGTATGATCCGGGAGCTTTTAATAAATATTCCATTTATTCAAAAAGCACTAAATTTTTTGGTCGAATCGATTGGAATATAAATGATAAAAATCAATTGAGCATCCGTAACAATTATGTAACGTCTTCTGCCACTAACCTTGAGCAATCAGCAACACAGTTCCAATTCGGGAATTATGATTTCACTCAAAATAACGTAAACAACAGCACGGTAATGGAGTTAAAAAGCCGTATCAATAATTCAATGGCAAATAGCTTTATTGCAGGCTACACCACTATTCATGATTATAGAACACCTTTAGGCCCTCAGATTTTTCCGCAGGTTCAGATTAATAACGTTAATGGCAGCGGAGTTATTTTATTAGGCAGCAACAGGGAAGCATCCATCTTTAACATGCGCCAAAAAACATTTGAGATCACCGATAATTTTACGTGGTTTAAAGGAAGGCATACCATTACTTTGGGAACCCATAATGAAATCTACAATATTGATTACGGGTTTATAAATTCATGGAACGGGCGTATAGATTATAACAACCTTACTGATTTCCTTGCCAATAAACCGTCACGCGAAAGGGCTATTTATAATCTTGGAGACAACAGCCAGGCCTATAACAATAATAAACCTGTAGCCAAATTCAGTGTATATATGCTAAGTGCTTATGTACAGGACGAAGTTGCGGTAACCGATAATTTTAAAGTTACGGGCGGCTTAAGAGTAGATTACAATGCGGTTAACAGCCCGCCGGTAAGAAGCGCTGCTGTAACAGGATCGGATGCGGGGAACAATTACGGAGCAACGTATAATTATACTCCGTTAAATCAATTAAGTAATAAAGTGCTCGGGCAACCGGTTATATCACCACGATTAGGATTTACATGGGATGTGCTAAAAGATAAAAAACTCATTGTAAGAGGAGGAAGCGGTATATTTACGGGTCGTATTCCTTTTGCTTGGTTAGGCTATGCCTACTATAACAATGGTGTTAATTTTGGCGCGTTCGATTATAAAAATTCAACACCCGGTAAAAACATCCCTACCGATCCTACCCAGTTCCAGGCATACAACTCCAATGTATTGTTGCAACCTAATAGGGTAGAGGTTGACTTGATTGATAATAAATTTAAAATGCCTAAAGTATGGAGAAGTAATTTTGCAACAGACATCATGATGCCCGGCGGTGTGAAGTTAACGTTGGAAGGAATGTTCACTAAAACTATTTATGATGTTCAGTTTAAACAAGTCAATTTAAAAGATTCCGTTAAATATGCTCCTATAGATGTTGACCATCAACAACCTATTTACATAAGCGGCGGAACCACGGGCAACCGGGTTAATAATAATTTTTCGAGCGCTTATTTAATGACCAATACTTCAAAAGGTTACAGGTACCAGTTAACTGCTCAATTATCCAAAGAATTTAAAGCAGGGTTAAATGTAATGGCAGCATACAATTACGGCCGTTCTTACGATATTTCGAACGGGATACGTAATTCATTTGAAAGTAACTGGCAACTTAATCAATCGATGACTGCAAATAATCCCGGTTTATCTTATTCAAATTTTGATATCAGGCACCGGATCATTTCAACTGTGGGTTACAAAAAAAGCTGGAATAAAACATTTACGTCTTACTTATCTTTTGTATTCTCTGCACAATCCGGCTCTCCTTACACATGGGTATTGCAAAGTAATAAAGTTACAAATAGCGGCCAGCAAGTTGACCTGGCTTATGTTCCTGCTTCGCAGGCTGATGTAAACTTAGTTCAATTTACTGATGCAACCGGGGTAGTTCATACACCGCAGCAACAATGGAGTGATATAGACAGTTACATTAAAAGCGATAAGTATTTAAACGGGCATCGCGGACAGTATACCACACGTAATGCAGCCCGCACACCATGGAATAATTTACTGGATATGCGTTTTATGCAGGATATTAATTTTTACACCAAAAATCAAAAAAAACATACCCTCCAAATTACGTTTGATATCATTAATTTAACTAATTTGATTAATCCTAAATGGGGCTATGTGTATTACGTTCCAAATACACTTAATTCCTCGGCTTCCTTGGGTTTAACGCCTTTGGGTACAAACGGTACAAATGGTAACCCAAATTATAATTACACCACTCCAACTACAAATCCTTATTCAATCGATAAATTAAATTCCCGTTGGCAAGGGCAGTTGGGTTTAAGGTATGGCTTCTAGTTTCAACATTAAAAAAGCCTTCGAAGCAATATATAGTTATTGCTTCGAAGGCTTTTTATTTAACAGTATAAAATATATTAATACGCGCTTGCCTTAGTTAAGGTATCTATCGCATGTGCATCTAAAGTTAACGCCGTTGCTTTAACCAGGTCCTTCAATTGATCAAGGGTTGTTGCGCTTACTATTGGAGCTGTAATACTTGGCCTTGCCATTAACCAAGCCAGCGAAATTTGTGTGGGTGTTACATCGTATTGTAATGCTATGTTATCCAAAGCAGCTAAAATCTTAAACCCTCTTTCGGTAAAGTACCGTTTCATTCCCGCACCGCGGACGCTTTTACCAAAGTCAGCTTCCGAACGGTATTTGCCGGTAAGGAAACCTCCGGCTAACGACCAAAAGCAGATCACCGCAATTCCTTTTTCCGTACACAGTTTTTCCAATTCCGCTTCGTAACCTTCCCGCGCAAATAAATTATATTCGGGTTGCAGGCATTGGTAGGTCGCTAAACCGTTGTTTTTACTTATGTGTAAGGCTTGTTCTAAACGCGCGGCTGTAAAGTTAGAGGCCCCGATCACTTTTACTTTTCCTTGTTTTATGAGTTTATCGTAAGCGCCCAGTGTTTCTTCCATAGGTGTTGCCTCATCATCCTGGTGCGATTGGTAAAGATCAATGTAGTCTGTTTGCAAGCGTCTCAATGAATCTTCCACCGCCTGTGTAATTCGTTTTTCGGAAAGCCCTTTTTGTGTGCCCATGCTATGGCCGACCTTTGTAGCAATTATCATTTGGTTTCTTTTACCGGTTGATTTCATCCATTTCCCGATAATGGTTTCCGATTCACCTCCTTCATTTCCCTTGGCCCACATCGAATACACATCGGCTGTATCAATAAAGTTTAAACCGACTTCGGCTAATTCATCTAACAAGCGGTAAGATGCTTTTTTATCAACGGTCCAGCCGAATATATTACCGCCAAAAGTTAAAGGCGGCACACTTAATGTTCCTATCGTTTTTGTTTTCATAATAAAGAGTGGTTATACGTCTGTTATTTTACCGGTAAGATAGATAAAAATTACCGATTCAAAATAGCATAACGTTTTTTAGGTGGTTGCTTCCGAGATCACCCGATCGGTTGCAGGCGGGCTATAATGTTCCATTTTATAAATAAGGTCTTCTATAGTATCACTTACAATAAGCATTTTTTGATTCATTTCCTTCACAAAACCCTTATTAACCATAGTTTGAACAAATCATTAAACGTATCGTAAAACCCGTTTACATTTAAAGTCCTATTGGCTTGCCATGGAGCCCCGGTTGCGATCAGTTTAAAATCTCAAATAATTCTTCCATAGTACCAAATCCCCCGGCAGCGTAATAAACCCGTCACAAAGTCCGTTCATTTTTGCTTTTCTTTCATGCATCGTATCTACCGAAATTAACTCTCTAAGGGATGGATGAGCAACTTCCTTATCTTTCGAAAAATCAGGTAATACATCAATTACCTTACCGCCATGCTTTAAGGCTCTGTCTGCCACAGCGCCTATTAATCCGTATTTTGCACCTCCGTATACTAATGCGATGTTCTTTTTGCCGGTACTTCACCAACAGTAAACGCCTGTTCCTTATAAATAGTATCAGATCCTAAACCTGATCCGCAAAAAACGGTAATACTTTTCATATTAATAGGTAATGATTAACAGCATTACTCTACTAAAGTAATGCACCCCCCCCCCTTTACCCTCATATTATTTTATGGTTATTAAATCAATTAATATTTCAGTATGGTGATGTCCTGTTTGCGCGCCAAACAAAGTACCTGTAACTTTTACTTTTTTATGGAAGTAATTATTTACCTTTTGTTGATGCACTACCTGTATCGTATCAATAGCGTTTACTAAGTCATCATAACCGCCGCTTATATCAGAGTCCGGCTTTTGAACATGAATGGCCTTGTCTAACACCAGTATACATTCCAGTTCTCTTTCATCAGCAATAGTATCTTCACCGTATCCGGGAGGGCCCCAAAACAGTTGTGTAGTAAGTGTTCCGGTTAATGTGGAAATAACAGGCTCATATTGATAATATAATGCATTAAGGGCTTCCTCTTTTTCGGCGTGTTCATCACGAGTTTGTTGACCTGCACAGCCTGAAAACGCAATTGCAACTATTAAAATACCTTTATTCATGGATCAATGGTTTTATAAAAATCTAAATATAAGAAAGTACCGGAAACTAAAAAGCCGCACAAATTTATTGTGCGGCTCTTTCTTTTTCAGTATTTCTTGAAATATAAAAAGTTGGCAATTAACAAAATTCATCATACACCATTTTAAGGTGCTCAGAAATCATGGCTGCTGTTCTTCCTTCAATGTTATGGCGCTCAATAAAATGCACCAGTTCGCCATTTTTAAATAAAGCAATAGCGGGTGAGGAAGGAGGGTAAGGCGCAAAATGCTTACGAGCCGTGTTTACTGCTTCCTCATCAAAACCTGCAAATACAGTGGTTAGTTGGGAAGGTTTTTTTTCATTGTCGAGGCTCAATTTTACACCCGGGCGACACGCACCCGCCGCGCAACCACAAACCGAATTGACTACC
Organism: Bacteroidota bacterium; assembly: GCA_025362395.1. GTDB lineage: Bacteria > Bacteroidota > Bacteroidia > B-17B0 > Aurantibacillaceae > UBA4416. Next base: position 2,651 of record JANYGK010000114.1, on the reverse strand, counting down.
ATTAATACAGTGCCTTCATTTTTTAAAGCGCTGTCTACGCTTTCAGGAGTTGTTAAATCTTGGAAACCCACGCCGGTCAATTCGGCTTTCATGGGAGTTACTAATGTTTCAGGATACATATTTTTAATTTTAATAAGTTAATGTTTAATACACAAATGTAACCATCATTTAAGTACTTTGTTTAAGAATTAAAAAATAATATGATGTATCGTAATAATTTAAAAATCAGAAAAAAATCGTTTCAATTTATTTGTCTTCTTTCTGTTTTTAATAAAAAAATCAACGCAAACATCGCAATTCCGCTTTACGGTAAAAAAATTCATGTACTTTTTTTAATGTTCAGTTCTGCTCCGTTTGTTCACGGTATCGCATTACCAATGTATGAGAAACGGACGGGGATTTATATCCCGGATTACTTACAACATCTTTAAAAAATAAATGATTATAACACAACACAATAAGATAGATGCCGTATAAAAGAGTCAGGTGAAAAAACCAACCGGCATTAAATTAAGTATATTGTAACCTTAAAATAAGTAATTATGAAAAAAACTATATCTGCTGTATTCCTTTTTGCTGCTGTATTAATTTCAAATGCCCAAGCACCCACTTTTCAGTGGGCGAAACAAATAGGCGGAACGGATTATGATTCAGGAAGCGCTGTTGCCGTTGATGCTTCAGGTAACGTTTACACCACCGGTTATTTTGCAGGTACTGTTGATTTTGATCCGGGCCCCGGAACAACCACTTTAACCTGTACAGGGAACTACGATGCTTTTTTAACAAAACTCGATGCTTACGGAAATTTTGTATGGGCAAAAAATATTGTCGACGGCACTTCAACTGCCTACTCACAAGCTTTGGCATTAGACGCGGCAGGCAACATTTATGTATGTGGGGTTTTTAACGGAACGGCAGACCTTGATCCCGGTGTTATTACTAATACGGTAAGTGCGGTTGGCTTAAATGACCTGTTTATTTCAAAATTTGACCTTTCCGGCAATTTAGCATGGGCAAGAACTATAGGCGGAAGCAATAATGATATTTCAAATTCTATTAGTGTTGACGCTTTAAATAATGTGTATGTAACGGGTTCTTTTCAAACAACGGCAGACTTTGATCCCGGAGCCGGTACGACTACGTTAACTGCAACAGGCGCTAACGATATTTTTGTTTTAAAATTAAACACTGCCGGAAATTTTATATGGGTTCAGCAATTAAATGGAACAAGTTCAAACAGCGGTAGTTATATTACAGCCAAGAGTTCGGGAAATGTGTATGTAACGGGTAATTTTGGGGGAACAATTGATTTTGACCCGGGAGCAGCAACGTATTCACTCACCGCTATCGGCACAGAGGATGCTTTTATGTTAAAGCTTGATGCGGCCGGTAGTTTTGTATGGGCAAAACAATTTGGCGGTACAGGCCATTCGGGCTATGGGAATTCGTTAGATGTGGATGCAGCGGGAGATATTTACAATGTAGGTTATTTTACAGGAACCGTTGACCTGGACCCGGGTGTAGGAACTTTTTCAGTAACCTCGGCAGGTAATGCAGACACGTATATTACTAAATTAAGCAGTGCCGGCATTTTTATGTGGGGCAAAAGAGTTGGAGGCATAAATAATGATTATGCTAACAGTGTAGCTTTAGATACAGCCGGGAATGTTTATACAACCGGTTCTTTTTCAGGCAGTGTTGATTTTGATCCGAGTTTGGGAACTTATTCAATTACGGCAACAGGCAATAACGATCAATTTATTTCAAAATTGAGCGCATCGGGTAATTTGCTTTGGGCTGTATCAACCGGCGGAGTTAGTTCTGATGTTTTTGGGTATTCTATTTATATTGATCCTTCATCGAGTATATATACAACAGGAACATTTAATTTAGTGGAAGATTTTAATCCTTCAACCTTAACATATACATTAAGCTCCGCGGGGTTTACAGATGTATTTGTTTTAAAATTGGGACAATGCTTAACCCCGGCCGCACCGGTAATTACCACCCCCGTAGCGTCATTAATTATTTGTGCAAGCACCGGCACAAGCCTAACGGCAACCGGTACGGGTACAGTTAGCTGGTATGCCGCATCAACGGGTACTACTGCTCTTGCAACAGGCACTTTATATGCTACTCCTATTTTAACGGCGGGTACTTATACCTATTACGCGGGGACTACAACCTGTACATTAAGTACCACGCGCGCCGCGGTTACGGTAACGGTAAATACATGCGCGGGAATAGAAACGTTAAACGGAACTACCGGAGATGTAACTGTTTACCCAAACCCGGCGACAGATATGGTTAATTTAAAAATTACCGATTACACGCCGGTTTCGGCAGTAAAAGTGTACGATGTGTTGGGTGCATTGGTTTTAGAGCAAAGTCCGGAATCAGAAATAACTTCCTTAAGTCTTAGCAGTCGACCTGCAGGAATATATATTGTAAAATTAGTGGATCATAATAACACGGTTATTTCTTCCAAAAAAATAATAAAGGAATAGATACTCTATAACAAATTAAAAGCGCTTATGTTATAGGCGCTTTTTTTATGCTTTAGGAAATTTATGTATGCAGCGGTAGTTTTATGAATGCAGCGGTAGTTTTTTGAATGCAGCGGTAGTTTTTTGAATGCAGTGGTAGTTTTA
>JANYGK010000101.1 GCA_025362395.1 Bacteroidota bacterium | reverse complement strand
AAAAGGTTCGATCCTGCACACGTTGCTTTTTGCGGCACTATAGCAGAATTCAAATACCGTTCTATTTTCAGGGAAGTGGGTAAAGTCTTTGGCTTAGCGAAAGAAGAACTCGATTTATTAGCAAACTCAAAAAAAATAGGCATTGAAAAAAACCACATTGTTGAGTACGTGCAGCACTACGGCAAAATGCTGGAGAAGTACCCCAACCAAAGGAGCATGCACTCCTGTGGCATCATTATATCCGAAGAACCAATAACAAATTTCACAGCACTCGAAATGCCACCTAAAGGCTTCCCTATCGTCCAGTTCGATATGCACATTGCAGAAGATATCGGCTTTGAAAAATTAGATATTTTAAGTCAGAGAGGTTTAGGTACAATTGACAGTACGGTAAAATTAATAGAGAAAAACAGGGGTATTAAAGTAGATATTGAGAACGTTTCTATCTCCAAGAACGAAGAACAATGCAACGATTATTTAAGCCGAGGACAAACAATCGGTTGCTTTTACATAGAAAGTCCCGCCATGCGTGGCTTATTAAGACGATTAAATTGCAGGGATTACATAACCTTAGTAGCAGCTTCCAGCATCATCCGCCCGGGCGTTGCCCAAAGCGGAATGATGAAAGAGTTTATTTTCAGGCACAACTTCCCTGATAAGTTCGAATATTTTCACGAGGTATTTAAACAACAATTAGGTGAAACTTATGGCGTAATGGTGTATCAGGAAGATGTAATTAAGATAGCGCTGCATTACGCTGGCTTAGAGCCTGCCTATGGCGATATTTTACGAAGGGCAATTAGTGGCAAGGGGCGTTCTTTAAAAGAACTGCAAACAGTAAAAGAAAGGTATTTTGAATGTTGTGCTCAAAAAGGCCATCCCTTAAAACTAAGCGAAGAAGTCTACCGGCAAATAGAATCATTTGCAGGTTACTCATTTTGTAAGGCACACTCTGCATCGTATGCAGTGGAGAGTTACCAAAGCCTGTACCTTAAAGTATATTACGGTATCGAGTTTATGGTATCAGCCGTTAATAACGGTGGTGGGTTTTACAGGGCAGAAGTGTATTTACATGAAGCAAAAATGTCGGGCGGCATCATTAATAACCCTTGTATCAATAAAAGCCTGTATGAAACAACCGTATACGGTAAAGAAGTGTACATAGGCTTTATGCACTTAAAGAGCTTTAATGCTGATGTTGCACAATCAATTGTAGAGGAACGGGAAAACAAAGGAGACTATACGTCATTAGAGGATTTTATAAGGCGTATTCATATTGGCATTGAAACAGTAGAAGCTTTGGTATTTATTGGCGCATTTCGTTTTACAGGGAAGTCAAAGAACGAATTGATTTTAGCGGCAAGGTTGATCATGGTAAATTTTAAACCCAAGGATAGAAACTTACTACTATTGGAAACCCCTGTAAGGGCATATAAATTACCTGTCTTAACACGTAATGATTTTGAAGATGCCTTTGATGAAATTGAGATATTAAGTTTTCCGGTATCATGTTCGCCTTTCGATTTATTACAGATACAATTCAGAGGTGATGTAATGGCAAAGGATCTTTTAAAACACCATAAGCAACAAGTAAGAATGGTAGCTTACTTGGTTTCCACAAAACAGGTTCCTACAGACCGGGGAGATATGTACTTTGGAACATGGATAGATGCAGAAGGTCAGTTTTTCGATACAGCACACTTTGCTAATTGCCTGGCACTTTATCCCTTCAAAGGTGGCGGCTGCTATCTATTGTTAGGCATCGTAGAAGTCGATTACCACTTCCCTACCGTAACAATAAGTAAAATGGCAAAATTGCCATTTATAGCCGATCCACGTTACTCAAATGGCGCATCAAGGCAATTCAAAGCCCACGAACAAATAAGAGCAGACGTTAGCGTAACACACCGCGCACCCTACCCACAGGAAAGTGGTTTAACCAGAGAAAAAATGAAATAACAATACAAATACATATTATAATATGCTTAATTTAGTAATACATTAATTAATTTATTATATGAAGTATATTACAAAGATCAAGCTCCAAAACTTTAAGAAATTTCAAACATTTGAGGTTGAATTTGATAAGGAAATAAATATTCTTATTGGCGATAACGAGGCAGGTAAAAGTTCAGTTCTCTCTGCTATAGATTTGGTGATAAGAGGTAGCAGACATAAAGTTGAGACGATAGGCCTTGAGTATTTGTTTAATACAGATATAATCGAAGCATTTCTAAAATCTGACAGGCACTTGGCGAAATTACCCGTTTTAACAATTGAATTATTTCTAAATGAATTAAACAATGAAGAAACTAGCGGTAAAAACAATAGCGATAAAGTCAAACAAGATGGTTTAAGACTTATATGTCAAGCCAATGATGAATACAGTAAAGATATTGCCCAAATCCTGAGTGATCCAAATTGCGTTTTTCCTTTTGAATTTTATGATGTGGTCTTTTCGACATTCGCAGACCAACCTTATTCTGGCTTAAAAAAACATTTAAAACACATTCTAATTGATAATTCACAAGTAAATGGTGAATATGCAATGAATGAATACGTAAAAGATATTTATGAAAGTTCAATCAAAAATACAATAGAAAAATACACACATCAGAATGAATATCGCTATCATAAACATAATTATAAAGAGTCATCATTTAAAGACATAAATACAAGGCTCGGAGATTACAATTTTGCAATTAAATCAAACTCAAAAGCAAATCTTGCAACAGATTTAACAATATTTGAAGGAAACATTGCAATAGATAATAAAGGGAAAGGGAAGCAATCAATTATTAAAACAAAATTAGCATTAAATAGAAATGAAATAGACTTAGATGTAGTTCTCATGGAAGAACCTGAAAATCACTTAAGTCACGGTAATACGAAACAACTTATAAAAGAAATAAGTACCGCAAAAAACAAACAGATATTTATTGCTACTCACAGTGCTTTAATAAGTTCAAGATTAGACCTTCGCAAAGCTATCTTAATTAATAGTACTGCTAAAAAACCACTGAAATTAAGTAATCTTCCTAAAGATACTGCCAATTTTTTCATGAAGGCTCCTGATAATAACATTCTTGAATTTATACTATCTGAAAAAGTAATTTTAGTTGAAGGTGATGCAGAGTATATTTTGATGGAATCGCTTTTCATGAATGTAACAAAAACCGAATTAAGTTTACAAAATATTCACGTTATATCTGTCGACGGCACAAGCTTTCCTAGATATTTAGAAATTGCCAAAATTCTACCTATCAAAACAGCAGTAATAAGAGATAATGACGGTAATTATCAGGAAAACTGCGTTGACAATTATTCAGACTACAAATTGCAAAATATAAACGTTTTCGCAGATACAAATAATGCTCGATCTACTTTTGAAATTTGTATGTATGAAGACAATAAAACTATTTGCGAAGCTTTATTTTCACCTGGTCGTCGTACATTGAAAGTACAAGAATATATGATAAAAAACAAAGCTAATGCTGCATTTGAACTTTTAGATAAAAGAGGCGCAGAAATCGCTGCTCCAAAATATATTTCTGAAGCAATGGAATGGATAAAACAGTAATATTGGCTGTAGCAGGCTCAGGTAAAACTTACCATCTTGTAGAGAAACTTGATGAAAAAAAACGCTTTCTTATAATTACATACACAACTGGCAACACTGAAAATTTAAGAATTGCAATTATAAATAAATTTGGTTTTATTCCAAACAATATTAAAATTAAGTCGTTTTTCACCTTTTTATATTCTTTTTGTTTTAAACCTTTTCTTGCCAGTGCTCTTAAAAGCAAAGGAATCTTTTGGGACTTTCCACCTGATTTCACGAGGACTTTAAAAAGAGATAACAACAATCATTATCTTCTAAAGAACAAATGGCTATATCACAATAGAATTTCCAAATTATTAGAAGAAAAAGAGGTCCTCAACGATATAAATGAAAGATTGGAAAAATATTATGACTGCTTATACATTGACGAGATTCAGGATTTTGGCGGGCATGATTTTAATCTCCTTAAAGAAATTTCCAAATCGAATATCGAACTCCTATTTGTCGGTGATTTTTTTCAGCATACATTTAGTACAAGTAATGACGGGGCAGTAAATAAAACTCTGCATAATAATCCTGTGGCATATCTGCAACAATATGAAGCAATGAATTTAAAAATTGATAGTGCAACACTTGTACAAAGCCGTAGGTGCAGCAAATCAGTATGTGATTTTTTAAGAGAAAAACTTGCCATTGAAATTTATTCAAAATTTCAAAACGAGACAGTGATCCGATTTATAAATGACGAACAAGAAGCAGAAGACGTCTATTACAACAATAACATTATTAAACTCTTTTATCAACAAAATCATTTATTTGATTGTTATAGTGATAACTGGGGTAATTGCAAAGGATTAGAATTTGAAAATGTATGTGTTGTACTAAATGATAGTACATTGCTAAGTTATACAAAGGGTAAATTAAAAGACATGGCGCCTACAACTAAGAATAAATTCTATGTTGCTTGCACAAGAACAACAAATAATTTATACTTCGTCCCTCAGAAAATGTTTAATAGTAAAAAAAAAGCCTGAAAGAAAAATAATGTGCTACCACGTATCTACACCAAAACAAACAGAACTCGAAGAGTTACTGGATAATGCTATCCGTAACGATGAATGGGATAAATATTACCATTACATGAACGGTTACGATCATCAGGCCTTGGCAACATTAAGAATGGAGTCGCCGGACAGGATTACGTTAAATAATTGGGGCTTAGTAGCAAATTGGGCAAAGGATAAAACACATGCTGATACACTTCGTAAAAGTTGTTTAAACGCCAAAAGCGAAGATATATTTAATACAGGTTCATTTCGTAATACAATTAAAACTAAACGCTGTCTTATTTTCTTAAATGGTTTTTATGAATGGAGGCATTTGAATACAAAAGACAAATACCCTTATTTAGTATCTATTAAAAATCAAACCTTTTGCTTGCGCCGGAGTATATGAAACATGGAATGATAAATCTACAGGAGAAACAAGAGAAACCTGCGCAATCGTTACAACCAATGCAAATCCGTTAATGTCCAAAATCCATAATACAAAAATGCGTATGCCTGTTATGTACACTAGGGAAGAAATGTACGAATGGATCAATCCAAACTTAGCAGATGAACAAATTGTTGCCTTAATGAATCCATTAGATGAAAATTTAATGGAAGCACATACGGTAATGAAAATAAATCCTAAAACACCGGCACTCTTTAATGTTTCAGAAATTAAAATTAAAGTGGAGTATCCACAAATAACATTATTGGACAGTTAACACTCCGATACTCTATCTTATTCAGATTTGCTCAAATAACGTGCTAAAGACACGTTGTATAATTAAAAGCATTAGTCCTGACAATCGTTTACCAGTTATTTGCTAAAACCAACCACTTAACAATTTTTTAGATACTTTCAAGGATTTTTCATCTCCAGTGTGTAACAATTTCCCCACTTTGACGTTATAAGCTAACGTTAACGCTGCTTGTTGGCGTTTACTCATTTACAATAACAAGTAAGTTGCTTTTTTTACATCCCCGCAAATAGTAGCATTAGATGCACTAATTAAAACAGTACTCAAATGAACGAAGAAGTAGTTACCCTTGAATTTAGGCAATATTTCCACAAGGAAATACCAACTTTAGTAGGTACAAGTAAATGGAATCTTAACCGTGACCTTCGTCCGCACCGTAAAACATTAGGTAAGCGCAACGGCAATCGCTGGCGTTTTGAACAAGTAATTATGATCCTACAAATCTTTGCTATCCCTTATATAGTTCTCAAACATTAAAATGTTTACCTCTTCATATTTCAACTTTTACATTTCTTAGAAATGCGAATTTCCTTTGCATTTCAGCGAGCAATCCCGCTCCAAAATTTCCAAAATCAAAACTGATAAAATAAATTAAAATCACATACAAAGACAAACAGTTTCAATAGAGGCCATTACAAAGTGAGTGATAGCGCAGAATTTAGCGTCTACCTTTGTTTTCATAATCCCCCGATTAAAAAATCCAGTTATGAAAACTTCCAATGAACTCTCCGAAGAAAAAGCGATCATCATAGAACCGCTCAACAAAAAAGGATTAGCCCACCTATTGAAAGTGTCTGTCTACATTCTTAACCGCATGTTAGATGAAAGCCATTCAGACATTGGCAATCCAACAGGAACCATCTATTGTCAAAAGCAAGTGCAATACATGGTAAGCAAATACGGGATTATGAAATGATCTATGTAAAAAAGCATTCTCATTGAATCTCAAACAAAGGAAATAAAAGAAGATAACAAGTGAGGGATGCTTCAAGAAACCCGCCATACCTTTGTATCAGAAAGCACACTAACTAAAATAAATTGTAACACCATGAACTTACCGAAAAGCCTCCAAGCCTTTAAAGAACAATTTAAAGAAGAAGAAGTGTCCAGATTATTAGCGTTGTCAAATTTCATTATGTATGAAATGAAGCTTCGCTATCCTGAGCAAACGAAAGAATACATGTTCTTAATCAATAAACTGAAAGATGTTATGCAAGGCATGGAAGGGCAGATAGATGAAGAAATGAAAAGCTACTTAATAAAAACGCAGCTATTCACACCAAATGAAAATTAAAGACAGTAAAAAGTGAGTGATGCCCCGAATCGACCGCTATACCTTTGTATCAGAAATCAACACAAAAAGTTAAACACAGAAATCATGAGAGCAACAACCGCATCAACAGACAGCACATCGCAATCTTTTTTAACCGGCGCTATTTTATTTGCTAACGTCGATTATTCTGGATTTGGTGGATATGCCGTTAAAGCAGCTATTGGTGGTTTAATATGGATGGTCTTTAAACTAGCCGGCGATTACCTTTCTCATAAATTATTAGAGAAGAAAAAAAACAAAGATCAGGATGTCAACATCTCCGATGACCAGGATAAAAATATTTAATTAATAGTAAAAAATAAAACAAACAATCGTGAATACTAAACGAGATAATAGATCTAAAAAGGCAATTGTAATAGGAACCGCAGCAGCGATTACTACCGGCATTTTCTTTTTCATAGGCGATCTACTGTCTAAGAAAAAAGTAGGTGATAAGCTGGATACGAAAATCAAAGTGATGGTACACTCTATTAATTTGAGTGGCGTAATCTTACGGATTGATGTTACCCTTATCAATCCTACGGAAGGAACATTGACAATTAGACAACCCTACATCAAAGTACTATTCAATAATAAAGAAGTTGGAACAACAGAACTAAAAGATCAAAAAGTAATCATATTGCCTTTTAAACCAAAGCCTTTAGACCCAATTTATTTAACCATTCCTGTAACAGGTCTACTTAGTTTAGGAGGGGGACTATTAAGCTTACTCGTACAAAAGAAGCCTGCTCAAATTACCACCAAAATATTGACGAGTATTTATATAGCAGGTGGATTTAAAAGCTATGAGAAAACCGATGTAATGAACCTAAAGCCTAAAACGGTCTAATAAGAATGGAAGCTACCGATCATATCATTTTAAAAAGTCTGGAACCTTACAGGTATCTATTTCCGAGAGCAACAGGAATAGATCATACCGTCAAAAAAGGAGCGACTGTTTCAGATACGGTAAAGTTTATGCAGGAAGCTGCCAGACGAAGCCGTTGGCAGGTTAGAAGATATGTCAATACCGAATTAAAAGGATTGCCGATTTATGATGCCTGTAAAAAATTATGGCACTTTGTAAAAGAACACATTGAGTATCAAAAAGACGATCCCACGTTTGAAAGAGGGAAAGATATACGTGAAAATTTGGAGCAGGTAAAGTCCCCAAGACGATTGATAGCTGATGGCAAAGGCGATTGTGATTGTATGACCAATTTTGTTAATGCCTGTATGCTTGAACTAGGAGTAAAAGCAATCATTAACAGAATCACCGCCTACGATAATAATGACTTTTTTCAACACATATATTCCCTAGTACCGGACGGCAAAGGCTCTTACATTATCATGGATTGTGTTTGGAATGCATTCAATAAAGAAAAAAAATATACCAATAAAGAAGACTATAAAATGGAACTACAATTTTTAGATGGTATCGGCACCACCGATGGGATGGACGGTACACCGACAAGGTACACCAATATGGATGCACAAGATATGTTTGGGAACAACGACGACTTTGGAGAGTTGGGAAGACTGCTCAAAAAGAAGAATCCTGAGCAAAAAGCAATAGCGAAAGAGAAGCGGGAAAAGTTTATGCAGAAAAACCGTAAGGTATTGAATGTAGCAAACAAAATAAATCCTGCAACAGCACTATTACGAGCGGGGATCTTAGCCTCCATGAAGCTTAATTTGCAGAAGGTCGCAGAAGCGCTCAAATGGGGATATGCTAGACGGGAACATGCTGAATCAAAAGGAATGGATATGAAGAAGTATGAACGAATCAAAAAAGTCCTTCAAAAAATTCAGAACATTTTTTATTCCGCTGGAGGAAAGCCTGAAAGTTTACGCCTTGCTATTCTAAAAGGTAGAGGAAACCGAAATGAAGACGTTGCAGGCTTTGACGGATTAAGTGCAACAATGCCTTTATCTGAATTATTAGGAACTGTCTACTATGATGAATTTGTAAATGGCATGGAAGGCTTTGAGGGTTTTGGAAGCCTAGAAGGAGAAGGTTTAGGTGTGGTTACTGCTGCTGCCGTTGCCACTGCATCTACTGCTATGGGAGCATTGGCGGCCTTAATAAAATCTATTGGAAATCTGTTTCCGAACAAAGGCAAGAAAGGTAAAAAAGGAAAATCGGACGAACCGGAAGGTGAAGGTAGTGGTGCAGGCGCAGAAAATTCTGAATCGAATGATGATCAGGAGGACATGACGCCCGAAGAAGCCGGAGGTTCAACAAAATCGGAAGAATCCGACACAGAAGGCGAAGACCTTCCGGTCGTCAGGGATTCGGACGAACTGACTCCGCCCGATGAAAACAGCGAGGTTGCCGAATCAAATGAAGAATCAACAGACGGACTTGCAGGCATCGGTACGGGGATCAAAGCCTACTACCAAGCCAATAAAAAATTGATTCGCAATGTAGCCATCAGCTTAGGCATCGGCACAGTGGCTTATCTAATTTACAAAAGCACGCAGGAAAAAAGTTCAAATAACAGTCAAGAAGAAGATGCACTTGACCGAGCGATAGACGGCGTAAAACAGTCTCGGAAAAAACGAAAGAAATCAAAGGCAGGCAAGGACAAACAAAAATCCATTATTCAATTAATGTAACAACCATATAAAAAATAAAGACATGAGTAGTATAAGTAAAGCCCATGATAAAAAAGCACAAATCATGGCATTTCTGCAAGATGACCTCGATACGAAAGGAAGCCTTAAAAACAGCGCTTTAGAAATGCTGAAAACAGGAGCTGTTGGCGTCATCGGCGCAGGTGCGGGCGCAGCTTTAGGTAAGCCGTCACTGTTAATCGGATTGGCGGTGATCACGGCAGGCCATTATTATAAATCAAACAAGATCATTGCCGTTGGCACAGGGATGCTTGCCAGTAGCGCTTACAAAGCCGTAAGTGGAGTGAGCGGTACAGGAACCGATGGACTGGATGGCGCCAAGGAACGACTGAAAGCGTTTGGGCAAGATTTAAAAGAACGACTATACCTGGACAAAATCAAATCCTTAATCAGTAAAAAAGGATCTTCAAACAGCGGCACAGACGGACTGGGAGAAGTGAGCTACTTTAATCCTAACAATGGGTTAGACATGGGAGGACTGGACGCTATAGAGCAGGAAATTCGTCATCATGCGGAGCGGTTTGAGCGCAAGCAGTTTGCGGGCTCCGAGGATGACTTGACAGAAGGCGAAGAGGACCTGATGGGATCAGGAGACGATATTATTTATTAGATAATCAGAATATGGAAAGGGACGGGCGTTAATCATTCAGGGTTAAAATATACCGAACGATAAGTAAGCCGTATGCAATCGGTTAACGACCTCCCTTTTACAACCAACACAAGCGTGCAAATACACGCTTAATAATTCACACCAGTTTACAAAATACTCAACGGCAAAAAAACAGCAAAGGCCGTAATGGACAAGCTATGCCTTGACGGAAGCAATATAAATCAAATAAAATGTATCACCAAAAAAAACAAAAACAATGTTAGACATCATGGAAGGAATAGAGGAATACAACAACGCAGGAGCGTTGTTCGGACTCGACGGCATGGAAGGCGAAGAACTTCTTGGCGCATTAAGAACAATGAATCCGCTAAAACGACAGCGGTTGATTAATAAGCTCACGTCTAACCCTTCACCAAGTAGGGGATCACGTGGCGAGATGGAAAAATTCTTTGGAGAGCTGCCTCCTCATATCCAAGAAGGTGTAAAAAAAGGAGAGTTGCGTTTAGCAGATACTATCCTGTACAGCATCAAGAAAGTAGCGAGTAAAACGGTTAAAATGTTTGAAACGCAAGATACAAAGGCAATAGCCTTAAACTCATTGTCAGCGGCTAAACTGCCCAAAAATCAGGCATTCCTTGTAAGCGGAATAATTGTGTTGGCAGGTGTACCTTCTGATTTAACCACCGATAAAATTATGTCAGCGCCTTACGGCAAAATTGAAGATTTTCCAGCGTTAGCCACTGGAGAATTTAATCTTAAAGCGAATAAAAAAGTAATTGTGCCTGAAAGTAGCATGAAACTTTTTAAAACTGCTAACTACAATCAGGTTCCTGTAGGTTATTACAAACTGGCTAATCCGAGACTGATCCACGATGACGTCCTGATCGAAGCCACCTTTGAGTTTGGAACCACAGACGGCTTAGACCCTAAAACCCACATCTACTTAGGCTTACACGGAACCATTACAACCCCGTAACAAGCCCCATCGCCCGCAGTTTATGGAAGACTGCGGGCTTATTTACCCTTTAAAACTATAATCATGTTGAAGCCTATCAAAAAGCGGTTTGATATACGAATTACCGCCAATAACCAAAGCCTTACTAAAACCTTTGAACTGGATAAAAATATTGTGGCCGTCAACGGCTTGCTTTTAACCTCTGATAAAGACGATTTATTGTACTACAGAGGCTCACAAAAAATTGAAATTAACGGAGAAGAATATTTTCCTGATCAATATGAAAGCAAGCTTCTTATGTCCGGTATCAACGTTTCTCCAAAGCAGCGCTACTATGATCTGGGAGGAGTTAGCCCGGGTAATGGTTCGGTAAAAATCAGCTATCAGGATACAGAAACATCAGGGATCATTTTTACACCCTACCGAGTATCGCTGTATGTCGACTGCTCCATAGAAAGTAACACCTAAGCCGAAACCAATTTAAACCAACCAAAGCTATGAACAGAGAAGTTGTCATTATTAAAAGTTTACTTATCGACCAGCCTAAGCAGGTAAAGGTATTTGATGTGAAAATTCCGAGGCAAGCAAAAAACATTATTGGGATAGAAATGGGTATGCGTTTGCAGTCGGGACAAATGCCTGCACATCCGGCTTACAATATAGCAGATGGCTTTATGAAATTTTACCCCAATGTGCTTATAGGTGAACTTAAATTACAGAGTTACGATAGGTCAACAATATTTTATGCACAGGAATTAAAGCAGGATCACAATTTCATTCACACAGATTATTCTTCAACAAAATTCAATCCGCAACCGTTCACACACGAAACATACGCTCACGAAGACCCTATCACTGTAGATGCAAAATGTACAGTTATACAAGGCATCTATAAAGATCAATTCAAACTTACTACACCTTATAAATATATCGTCTCGATCTACATCTGGATAGATAATAAAGAAACCTAGAACTCATGACCATTGCTTTAGCCTTAGAATACATTCCCAGGAGAATGAATGATATAGGAGTAGGTACGAACTATTTTATTCGGTTCAGACACTTTATGTTAGTGCCTTTGGAAACAGTAGAAATAGATGCTTACAACCAGTTTTTTATACAACTGGATGAAGTGCCCGATATAACTATACACTCTGAATTTGGCCAGTACGATCTAAGCGATGCTAGCATTAACGAACAACAGTATGAGCATCAGGGACAGGTCACTATTTACAATTACTCGGCAGACATCAGACACGTTCGCTTTATACAGGTCATTCCAAAAAATTAAAACAAAGAAACATAAATCATAAAACCTCAGACCATGCCTATTCAATTTGACAAATTCGATCAGCAAAAAGTGGACAGATTGAAAACCCACTTGGAAGCACAAGCCCAAAAAGGCAACTCGAAATTTTACGAAATTTTCGTAGACAGTTTAAAAGCAGTACAGAAAACAGACGAACCTGACGAGTTTGATGGCTACGAAAACTATATGACGGCAGATACCAGCCAAATCAAAATAGTGATCTACAATTCAGGGACATCGCCTCGTAATGATCAATTCGTATTCAGTATGAAAGCGAAGAATCCGCAGGAAGCATTAGAATTAGGCTTGGATGGCGTATCGTTCAAGATGTTGTCAAAAAACGAACTGAGTGAATTAAAAACGAACCGTGAAAATCACTTAGCTGAATCGCAAGTCATTCAAGAACTCAACGAAGACATTGAAGACTTAAATAAAGAGTTGGATGAGAAGGACAGTTATATCTCATTATTGGAACAAGGCATTGAAAAAGCCAAAGCCAATGGTAACAAAATCGGAGGGATCAATCTGAGTACTGTTTTGGCCGAGGGCTTGGAGGGCTTATTAAGAAAAAATACGCACATCATTGCGCAAGTGCCTGCTTTGGAAGGATTCGCTAAACTTATTGATCAGGACACACAGCAACAGCAGGGAGTGTCTACTCCGACGGTAGAGGCCGAAGTTTCTTTCACTAAAAAGACAGCGGGGACAAGCGAAGGATCAGCCTTGACAGAAAGCGAAACCCATTTTCTATCACTGTTCCGTCAGCTTCAAAAAACGTTTACTGAACAGGAGATTTACACTGTCATTGAAATTTTAGACCGATTAAGCCTCGATAAAAAACTGATTGCTCCTGTGTTGGTGCTTCTCGAAGAGAAATCAAATTCCTAGCAAGATTTCAAATAACAGCAAACATAAAATAAAATTAATATTTAAAAATAGAGACATGAAAAAGTATCAGTATGATATTGCTATCGCTGCGCCTACAGAGCAGGAAGCAGACAGTAAAATGAAATCCCTTACCGTGCTTGCTTCTAAGCTTAGTGCAAAAGAGTTGGAACGTTTGGCCTACGTAGTCGAACACGAACCGGTAAAAACAGCCTTTGCAAAAAAAGCATTAGGGTTATAAAAAACTTCCATGATAAACGCCAATGCATATCCAAAAATAATTTATCCTCCACAAGAGGGCATGAGCCTGAAAGAAAAGTTAGGCTATGGAATAGTGGCGACTGTCATTTTGGGAACAGGGATTTATTTTCTGAATAGAACCATCAAAAAACAAAAAGCAAAAAAATCTGATTTAAAAAGTTTTGACGACGGTTCTCCCTCAACGATTGCCAAGCAAATTAAAATGGCTTTTGAAAATGACGGGCTGCCTGGAACTGACTTAGAAAAACTTCGCTACATCATGGGTGCGTTAAAAAATAAAGAGCAATGGAAGCAGGTAATGACTGAATACAGCAATCAGTTTCACAACAATTTATTGCAGGATATGAAAGACGAATTGGAATCTTCCGAATATGACGAAATGATGTTCATTAAGGAATCCAAACCCGAAAAACAAGGTCAGGTTATCACGAGAGACATTCTCTATAAAAATTGGGCGAGACGTTTAAAATCTGCTTTTGACAAAACGTATAGCTTCCTGCCCGGCACGGACGAAAAAGCGATCAAGGCTGTGTTTATTGAAATTCCGACACAAAAGGAATTTATAAATACTGGTAAAGCTTACCAAACTGAATTTAAGAGCAGTTTCATCAATGACTTGAAATCTGAACTGGAATACTGGGAGTACCCCACCTACATGGCAATTATTGCTAAAAAACCAAAAGGCTAGACATGAAAACAACTACAGATAATCCTAAAAACCCGCAAGCGGAAAGTGCCAAAAAACGTAAATACGTTATGGTTGGTCTTGGCTTACTAGCTACCACGATCTTAACGTTCTTCGGAATTCGTTATTGGAAAAAAAACAAACAGACCGTTCAGCCTGATTCAAGCAGTCCAAAATTTAAAGCGGATGATCCCTATACGGATCCAAAAACAAAGCCTAAAAGCAAGGCCAAACCTAAAGCGCATACTGCCCAAAAGACAACAGAAACCAAACATGCTGCCAAAGAGGAAAAACCAAAGTCAGAAGAACCGTCGTTATTTGAACCTCAGGATTTAGCAGCAAATATCCGTTCAGGAATTATCACTAATAATTTTCTGAAAGCTTACACTAATTTGAAGTTGATCCGCAATACAACGGATTACACCAACGTCAATAAGGAGTTTCTAAAATTTAAAACAGGCTTCACCACACAAACCATTGTAACCGGACTGTTGTCTAAGTTTAAACTGTCCTCTCAACGCCAAGTGTTGTTCTCTGCTTTTAAACGGATCGGATTAAAGTTCAGCGGGAACAAATGGACATTAGGTGATACCGAGCGAGTGACCCCGCTGCTGATCACTACGCAACCAACGAAGGTATGGAAAGATCCACGAACGAGCGTAGCTGTTCCTTACAATATGGTCTTGGGACGAGAAGTCTGCAAGCGGGGAACATTTACCCTTTTTGAAAACCAACATCGCTATTACCTGGTCGAAAGCACCACCATAAAAATACAATAAACCTTTATTAAAAAAACAAACATGGAACCAAAAAGAGACATCAAGTACATTGTAATTCATTGTACCGCCACACAGCCAAATGCGAGCGTGGAAAGCATTAAACGATATTGGAAAGACGTTAAGAAATGGGGCGATACGCCGGGCTATCATTACCTTATTCAGGCAGATGGAAGCATCCTCACATTATTGGATGAAAGTAAAAATAGCTATGGAGTATATGCACATAATAACGAGTGTATAAGTATTAGCTACATCGGTGGCATAGATGCTAACGGAAAACCGAAAGATACCAGAACAGTCAGGCAGCAAGTAGCTATGTTTAGCAAGATCGTTGAGCTTATTCATAAATACCCCAAAGCACAAGTAGTAGGACATCGTGATTTTCCGAACGTGCATAAAGCCTGCCCCAGTTTTGACGTCAAAACATGGCTGGCGCACTACCAATTAACCTTTTAAAATTTAGATTGAAGTGAGTAAGGAAACCGAATATTTCATTTCCAAAAATGCTAATGATGTAATCAAGAGCGTACAGGGAAGCGGATTTTTTCCATCGCTCAAAATGGCGCAAATGATCATTGAAAGCAGCGGAAAAGACGAGCATGGAAAATTTGGGATCGGTAAAGGGATGGCGGTACGAAAGGCCAATAATTATTTTGGAATTAAAGCTGATAAGCGTTGGAAAGGAAAACGCATCGCCTTAAATACTCCTAAAGATGGCAAGCCAGTGAGCTTTTTTAGGGTGTACCCAACAGCCTTAGACAGTTTAAAAGACCATACCCTGTTTTTACAGCAAAATGCTCGCTACAAAAACCACGGTGTGTTTGCTGCCAAGACTCCACAAGCTCAAGCGGAAGCACTTCAAAAGGCTGGTTATTCGGAAAGCCCAACTTACGGTAAAGCATTGATGGCAATTGTGAAAGCTTACCATCTTGAACAATTGGATGGAAAAAAAAGTTCGGCGACGGGAACAAGCCTGACACCATACATAGCAATAGGAACAACCGCATTAGTAGTCTTTGGTGCATACTGTTACAGGGACGAATTAAAAAGAAGTTATCAAAAATTAATTACCTAAACATTAACTACCATGCTAAACTATTTGAAAAATATTTTAAAAGATAAAACAGGCGCTTACAGTCTAAGAGAAATTGTCATCGCTATTTCCATGCTCTTAGTCATTATCAGCTGGCTTACGCAATTAGTATTTCATATAGCCACACCTGAATATATGTTTTACTCCATAGTCAGCTTAATAGCCACAGGATGCTTTGGCTACAGCATAGAAAAAAAGCCAACGGAACCTGATAAAGAAACCAAGTAGATTTATTACTTAAAAGAAACAACCATGAAAATTATAACCTTTAAAAACAGCCTCGTTGCAGCGTTAATACTAATCATTGTGTGTCTGCTTTTATTTCGCACATGCAAGTCATCTGCTGAGGCACTTACTAATCCAGTGTTAGATAAGGACACGGTATTTTTAAGTCAATGGCGTAAAGAGCGCAAAGAAAAACAGGCTTTGGTCGTGTCCTCTGAAAAACGAATTGCAATTATTCAGCAGGAAAATAAATTGCTCCGACAATCGGCTCAATTAAGCAAGCAGCAACTTTACAGCTACCGCCAAAAATCAGATTCGTTAAAAGACCGCCTGCAAATAGTCCTGCATCACGCTACACAAAAAGACAGCAGCTTGAATGACACGTTAGTTCCTTTAATAAATTACCTCAGTAATATGCGGGACAGCACGGATATACAATGTGATACAACAATTGCTTTTTTAGAAAAGGGAATTTCAAAAAGAGATACTATCATCCTGCTGCAAGAGCGAATTTTAAATCAGTTGAAAGAGTTTAATGAAGATGAGATTCTTCAAAACAATTACCTCACTACTCAATTACAAGTGGCGTACAAGCAACAAAAAAAGAAAATACGCCAAAATAAAATATTAACCGGGGGACTACTGATTTTAAGCGGTATAGCTACAAGTCTGTTAATCATCCAAACTAAAAAATAAAAACATGAAAGAAAAAACACTGGTATCCGCCCTTGCCCTAATTGGTTCTTTGGCTAGCTATTACTACAGTAAAGCACACCACAAAGATGTAGTTCCCTATATGATGATTGGAGGCTTTATAGGGGCTTGGGCAGGGGAAATCATCACACAAGTTAGCACAAAAAAAAAGTAAACATTAAAACCAAAAACATGCAAACAACCATCACAGACAATGGCGCAAGCATTAAGCTAACCATTGGAACGCAAGTAAGGAATATTATCAAATCCCAGATCGTCGAAATTGCGGTTATCAAAACCAATATCATTAAGATAGACATTCGATTAGGAGCGTTGTATAATATTTACATTCCTTACGCAGATGTCACAAATCCTGTAACGGCAAATGCGGAAGCATTACGTGACGCGATAAATGCTTTTATACCTACTTCATCGGGTGGAGCAAACCCAAGCAGCGGAGCAACCGAGGCTAAGCAGAACCAGCAAATAGAGGTATTGACTGACATGAAAACCCACCTGTTGACTGTTAAAGACTTATTGGTAGGGACGGAATACAAGCCCTTTGAAGAGCCATTATTAGTTGATGACAGTGGCGTAGGAGTAGTGTATAAAGGTTTTGCTTCTTTGGCCACTCCTTCAAGCGATGGAGGTTGGGCGATCCAGCGCATCGAACGCAAGGGAGAAGTCAACATCACGACCTGGGCAAGTGGGAATAAAAAATTCGTGAACCGTTGGGTGGACAGGGAAACCCTGAATTACTTGTAACAAGATCATTTAAAAAATCAACATCATGACAACGAAAAAGAAAAAAGTCAATTGCCGCCCCAGCTTTCGCATTAGCGAAGCGGGGCATTTACTGGCAACAAAAAAATCAAGAAAGGCAGGGAGCGTATTAAGTAAAGAGGGAAAAAAGGCAAAGGCCAAACGCAAAGAGCAGGGCTGCTTAAATGGCCCCGAAGGTACGTTCCGCTTAACCGACAAGCAAAAAAAGAAGCTTCCTTTAAAACTTCAAAAAGCTATTCTAGCGTATCAGCGCAGACAAGGAAAACGCATCATTGATTAAGTATTGAGTAAAAGCCTTGCCCGCAATAAATTTTTTAAACTGACATTTTAAGATGGTTTAAAGAAAAATTGCAGCAAGGCTTTTTACGCTAAAAGTGATTTAAAAAGCATACTATGGAAAAGTATATAGATAATGAGTTTAACGACTTATCAGGCATAATAAAGTTTAAGCCTGAAATTACCTATAATACAAGCCGTACAAATAAATCCGGTAAAAAAGCACCGGACGGTATTGAAATTCGTTTTGGTAGCAACCGCCCAACACCTGAGTTAAGAGAAAAATTAAAAGCGCATGGATTTAAGTTTTCCGAAAGGCAATCCATGTGGTATGCACTAGATGCGGCCAAGGCCCGAGAACTCGTAGAATACTTTGAGGACAATGAAAGTGAAGCAGACGACACCCAGTATGAGAAACGTTATCTATGGGCAAAAGTTGGTTCGGTAGATTTTTACAAAAAGCTTACCAACTATACGGAATTTATGATAAGTGGTATTCCTCCACAGTACTTCAGGAACAAAAAGCAATTGGAAGCTGGCTCTATGGTTAAAACGCTTATTTATAGTGACCAGTTAAAATTTAAAAAGTTCTATAATAAAATTGTTGGCGAGGACGGAGAGGAAAGGGAAGAATCAGAAGAAATAGAAGATGAAGAAAGCGACGAAGAACCGGAAGAACACGAGGAAGAAGAAAACGAGAACGAAGAAAATAAAGAAGTAGAACCGGATAAAAAACCAACACGACAGAAACCCGATTTAGCATTAGTCCAAAAACTGAAAGACATGGCGGACGGGATGCAAAAGCAGATAGATGCTAAACTAAACTCTGCCACTTCAAGGCAACGGCCAACGGCAAAACGTTTAAGAGTAGCAGCAGGCATGAGGCAAGACGGGTATTATCTACTAAACATTCAAAAAGTTTTATATGCTTTGTCTAAAGCACACCAAACAGGACAAGCTAATGAATTTAATGTCTTTAAATCCATTCGCACAAAGTCTCAAGTCGAGCTGTTGAATAAATATACAGATGCATTTGGTAAGAAACAGGAAGACCACTATTTACAAAGTGTTATGGATCACAACCGGACTGAGTTTCGCAATCTTGGTATAACAAACGTTTATGATTGGTCGTTAGCGAACGGACAACGCTTCGACTTACTGGAGCGATTTTCTGACAGGGTTATGCAGCAGCAAACCGAACAGCAAAGAAAAATTGAGGATTTAGAAATAGCCATCAAATCCAAAAAAATTGACGGCTTTTTTCCTACGCCTAAAAAGCTTATTGATGAACTGATTGCCATCGCCGACATTAAAACCAGAGAAAGTATTTTAGAACCCTCGGCAGGAAAGGGAGACATTTTGGATGCCCTTTCCAAGCAATTTTCAGATACGGTTTCGTTAAGTGCCTGTGAGGTTAATTTCAGTTTAATAGAGCTTTTAAAATTAAAAGGTTATGACTTAGTAGGAACTGACTTTTTACACCATAAAGGAACATACGATAAAATCATAATGAACCCTCCTTTTGAAAATGGAAAAGATATAGACCATGTACTCCACGCTTTAACCCTACTAAAAAAAGGAGGGCGTGTAGTAGCCATAATGGGTGAAGGTGTATTTTTTAGAAGTTACAAAAAAGATAAAGAGTTCAGGGATTTATTGTTTCAGAAAAATGCTTTTATCAGCGACAAAATTGAAGGGGCATTTAAAGATGCTTTTAATCAAACGGGCATCACCGTTCGTATCGTTGCAATTAATGACGATGGTTTATTACCTGACCTTGACGATATTTTAAATTTTGAAGATGATAACGAGGATGACAATCTTGATGAAAACGATACAGACCAACTGGAATTAGAAGCCTTAGCAGAGATTGAACTTCTAAAAATGGAACTGGAACTGAAAAAGAAACGCAAACCCGTAGACGGATTAGGCACAATAGATGGAAACACTATTTACCCCGAAGTCTGGGATATACATTAAACCATACCTCCCATGTATCAAATAGCCAAACATCAGGAATATTTTAAGCAGGCAGATGCAGACACCCGCAAACGCTTTGACATCGTAAAAAAACTAAGTCAGAATTTTACCTTGGACAACAAAGTGGCAAAGGATATGGATAAAATGCTGATGGATTATAAGGCATTAGATGAGCCACAGGCAGAAGAAGCAACTGTTCAAAAACCAAAACAAGTTATCAAAAAAACAACGGTTCAAAAAAAACCAAACGGCACCCTGCAAAGTGAATTTGAGGAACTTTTTGAATTGTTAAAAGGAAACATACAACAGCCAGGCTCTCCATTATTGAATACACAACATGTGAAAGAAATTTTGCATGAGACGTTGAAAGAAGATAAAATCCGTTACAGCGATTTAGATAGTGATGTTCAAAAACGGTTCTCCTCTCTTCCGATGGTCATGAGTTATGAACTTCCCGAACGTAGCTTGCCTACGTTTACCAAACCACCCATAGAGGAATTTCAACAAATGGTCGATGATCTTTTAATGGGCAACAATGTGTTTTTAGTAGGAGGTGCAGGGACAGGAAAATCCTTTACGGCTGAAAACCTCCTCTCTAAAAATGCGTTGGGCAGGCAGTATGTCACGATAAACTGTTCGCAATGGACATCTCCTACAGAAATCATAGGCGGGCAAACGATGGACGGTTATGTCGAAGGCAAAATGATTGAAGCATGGAAAAACGGCTGGGTGCTGATCTTAGATGAATTACCGAAGATAGACCCTAATACCGCAGGCTTATTCAATGATGCCCTTTCAAAAACCAAGTTAAGTGAATCTATTATTTTCAATGGTCGTAAGGAAAGCTTTAGCAAGCATCCCGACTTTGCCTGCATCGCTACAGGCAATATCTATCCTAATAAAGAAAGCATGAGTTATGGAGCCAACAATAAACAGGACTTGTCGCTTTTAGACCGCTTTTCGGGTTCTGTCTATTTTGTAGAAAAGAATCCTGCTATCGAAAAGCAGATCATACAAAACGAAATGCTTTGGAGCATCTGTGATAAGGTGAGAAGCGTTATTGATGAATTGAAATATGAAGCGCAGTTGTCCTTACGCTTTATGCAGACCGCACGTGATGCCTATACCTTGGAAATGCAGCGCCTAAAAAGTACTAAGCCTAATAGTATAAAGGCCAATGAAGGTAAAACGTTTAAAAGCGCTTTAGATTGCTATTTATCCACCTTCACGGAACTGCAACAAAAGAACATCAAAGATAAAGTTGGCTACTCGGCATTATTCAGCCGTTATCAATACCGTGAACATGATATCACTCATAATGCCTTTTAATGATACCAATAGCCCACATAAAAGACGATTTTAAAAACCTATTGGATTATCAGCTGTGGGTGCAGCAAAGCTTCGCCAAGTTGTCTTCTAAAAATTCAGGGCATCAGCCTAATTACAGCCAAAGCCGAACGGAATGGCGGATTCAGAATGATCCGAGTTGGTTTGGTAGGGGTACAACCTATAAAGTACTAGCAGAAGGTGTGAAACAGTATCAGAATCCTGATCTGTTAGAGCGCCTTTATGAGAAGGTACAACATGAGCTAAATCCTGTCATTGCTCAAAAACTAAAAGCCCGAAAACTAAAATTCAATGCCTTGGGCTTTGGCATGTTCTCCTTTGACAGGGCAGCGATGACCCTTTACAAAGTCAGAGAAAATGATGAGTCCGACTTGTTGAAAATTAAGACGAATACCAAAGAATTGTTTGCTTATTTTCCTGAAGTATCAAGAGAGAAACATGCTGTAGAGTTTTTTATTTCTTGTGATGCTTTGGGTTCTGTCAAAGCGGAAGCAATGTTGTACGGCGGTGTTTCGGCAGTCGTCATGGCGGAGCTTTTAATCAAAGCAGGAATAAAAGTGAAAATTAATATTGTGATCGGCTCTGCTTTAAACGAACAAAGACATACCTATATCGGCTGTATCATTCCCGTTAAAAACTATGATGAACCCTTAGACCGTAACGTATTGGCTTTGTTAAGCTCTGATCCTCGGTTCATGCGCTTTGATGCATTTAAAGGGGTGATCTGTGCGTTTGAAAACTTTGAGCGGGCAACACCCGGAGGTTTGGGTTTACCGATGGATGCCTCACAGTTAAAAACCTTACTGGAAGAATCAGGATATACAAAAAACCTAGCCTCCAAGCATAGGTATTACTTCGGGGGCACGTTTACAGAGGATGCAGCACTTAGGAAAATAAACAGAACCATAGAAGACATTTCGCAATTTTTAGAGCCATGAATTACACGCCACGCTATATGTATTGGCTTTATAAAGCCAACGTTCAATTAAGCAGTTTGCCAATTGAATTAGATGCCCTGATTGAGCAATATGAAAAGTCCTTTACCCTATGGCAAGAGACAGACGAAACGGAACAAAAGTCTTTTATGAAAATTGTAGAACAGGCTGATGCGTTTATTTCCGCTAAAATATATACGCTCTATGAATCTCAGATAAACCAACAAAGTGAAAACGACAGGCTTAAAGAATTGATGAGCAAAGCTGCCGATTTAGATTTTTAAATTTTAAAAGATACGACTATGATCACAACGAAGAATTATTTTGAAAAGGTAAAAACGATCCCTGTTTCAAAACTGCCGGAAAAATTACACAAAGCATTTTTGTTTGTTCAGCAAGCCACAGAAGACCACGCTAACTGGAATTTTTACCATAAGAATACTGCCATCAAATTAAAGGTAGATAAGTATTTGGAACTCCTGAATGAACACATGAGCGAAGAGCCTAAAAATGCTATGACAGAGGTTAAGGCCAGACAGTATGCCAGCGATTTTATTAGAAGCTACGTTCATCGGGGCGACAGTTATGAAAGCCTTGCTAAGAGCATGATGGGTAGTTCAAATGGCCTGTATCGAGCAGAGATTAGATTACACAAAATCAAAGTGCAAGATCCCGAAAATGGCAACGTGCATTTTTCATTCCCCTTGAAACGTGTCTTCGATGAATTAACTAATGAATTAATTGATAATGACAAGAAAAAAAAGAATAGTTCTAAACCGGCAAAGCCGGCTCAAATTTCTCCGGCTAAACCAAATCCTCAAACGACTGTTCGCATTAGCTATGATCACAGCAAGCCGGTTGAACGAATTGAGGAGGACATTAAATTTATAAAACGCTGCTTGTCTTTGCACGGGAAAAGTAAAACCAAAGCGCAGATACTTAGTTTCTTTAATGCGGTGCAAAGAGCCATCGTTGAAAAACGCGTCCGAAAACAATCTAAATATGGGGATGAAGTGATGCAGATACAAAAGCAACTGCGAGCAGCCTATAAAATTATGGGGGCTGAACACACCTTTCAATTGGGGGCAGGCACCATAAAAAAATTCTCAGAGATTGTTGGGTCTGCTAGAATCAGGTTGTCCACCCAATATTTAAAACGCTTTATTGGCATTCAGGGTAAAAACATTACCAAGGAAAAGGCAAAGCGGTTACTGGACGTTATTAAGAATGCCCTGGAATCAGATACGATTGCAAAATCAGATCCCTATTATGCCAACGTAGTAACTACAAGTACTTCACTTAAACAATTCATTCAAATGGCTAATGAAGGAGATACGCTGGAAATCCACCAACAGACACTGAACGGACTAAATGGAGTATTGGGTTGTAACTGCGATTGCAATAACCCTAGAAGCAAGAAAAACCGCAATTTGAATGGGCTAGATGGAGTAGATGATACCCCGCAGGTAATGAGTGTGGAGGATGTCAAACAAAAGCAATATGATTCTGTACCATTAGGTGCAAAATGGAAAGAACTGTTAGGTGAAATATGTCTACCAACCCACTTGTTTGTTTATGGCAGCGGAGGCAGCGGTAAGACCTCCTTTGCTTTGTTATTTACTCAGCACCTTGCGACATTAGGCTATAAAATTTTATATGTAGCCGGAGAGCAGTTCGATACGCCTCCTTTCACTAAATTATTAAATCAACTCAATATTGTGGCGGGTAATAATTATAGCATTGTAGCTAAATTAGGCACCCTAAACCCTGCTGATTTTGACTTTGTTGTCTTAGATACAAAGGATAGCTTAGATATTGATACAACAGATTTCCTAAAGCTTAAAGAGGATTTTAATAAGCAATCATTCATTATTGTTTCTCATGGCATTAAAGGGGAGGGATTTAAAGGAAAAGAGCAATGGCGGAACATAGTCGATGTCATGGTTTTTGGAGATCATGGAACTATCCGAACTGGGCAGGATAAAAACCGATGGGGAGGAGCAGGAGAAATGTTGATATATGACCATGCAAGTCAGTATCTGATAAAAAACTAGTTCTGGTGAAACAAAATAAAAAAGGAGGCAATAATTATTGCCTCCTTTTTTTTATGCCCATATTTTCAGGTATAGCTTAGTTTACTTAAATCAAGCTACCTTTAAAATATTAATTCCTTTGATGGCAGATATTTGTTCTGCAACAATTTCCAGCCTGACAGAAGCTTTTTTAATGTATTTTCTAAATTCGAGCTCTGTTTGATGTCCGCTGATACTCATAATGGCAGCTATGGACACTCCTTCATTGTAAAAGTTAGTGCAGAAGCTTCTACGGCCTGCATGACTACTCATCAACTCATATTTTGGAACATCTCTGACTATGGTGTGTGTACCCCTAATTTCTCTAATTCTCTCCAATCCCCTTAATCCTGCCTTGTGAGCCACTATTTTCAATACATCATTAAATTCTTTGGCAGAAAGCCTTGGAATTGCATATTTATATTTTTCTAGTATTTGTTGAGCAATAGGATGAAGTACAAACTCTATTTTATGATCTGTTTTTTTAGCCCTTCCTGCATAAACAAGGTATTTAACCCCTTTAATTTCTCTCTTTGCAAAGAAATGAGATTCCAATTTATTCAGATCACTATACCTCATACCTAAAAAACAATTTACAATATATTTATCTCTTACTAATATTTCGGTTGGCTTAGTTAAAGCCTCGTCATATAATATTTGTATTTCTGAAAAATCAGTATAAACCGAATCAACATCTTTTTTCTCTGATTTAATACTATTCCAAGTAAACCTTTCAACATATCCTGCCTCAATAGCAGTTGTGATAAATTGTTTTAAAGTACTTATTTGCTTATCCCTATAGTTTACCTTGTAGTGTTGGGTTATTTCCTTCCCTTGAATTTTAATGGTAAAAGGTGTATTTATAAAGTACTGCCTAAAAGATTCTATAAACTTTAGGTTTATCTGATCAAAGGGTAAAGGCAAATCTGTTTTTAAGTCAGTTCGTGACTTTTCTTTCGTTCCCAGTTTATTCCATTCAGACAAATGTTTTTTTGTAATGAGATTGAAAGCTATAATTATATGTTTTTTGTTTTGGTTAAGCCTTTGTAAATTCCTTGGACTTTCACCTTTAGTTTTATTGTAGCTTTCCACATAACTAATGAAATCATGTATTTCAATTTGATTTTGTAACGGTTCTAACTTAGATTCCTGCTTAAAATATTTATCCAGCTGGTTATCTATTTCAATTTTGTCAAGCCGGATTTGTTTAGCTTGCATTTCAGCAATAATTCTTTTTAGTTCCCTTTTCCAATTTTCAAGATACAAGTTTACTAACTCATAATTTTCTTCCCCTGACAAAACCTCTTCTTTGCTTTTTGACCAGTTTTTGCTTTGAATGGTTTTACCTGTATAGAATTTCATTGGTACACCATTAAACATCATTCTTGTCATTACAACAGTTTCTTTTTGTGTTGGTCTTTTAAGTTGTAGTTTCATATTAATTTGTTTAATATTACATTACAAAGTTAGTTTGTATATGATTAGCTATGTTAGAAAGATACGCACCTTGGGGTCAAAGTGGGGGTCAAAAACACTAAAAAACAAGAAATAAACAAGAAGTAAAGAGATAGGATAAATAGCTTGCAACCCTTGGTAATAAAGCAATAAGGGGTAAACAACAGTTGTATCAAAATAATCACATTGACTCCCTCTTTCTCCGCAAAAAGGGATTTAGTACTTTTAATAGTATTAAGTCCCTTTTCAGTTATAGACAAATCGCCCGCTAGACGGGCGTTTGAATTATTGTTTCATTGATTTTCGGAGTTAGAAGTGACCCTGTTTTTTGTCAAACGTAATTCCTTCCGGAAAAACCAATTTTTTTTTAACCTTACTTGTTTGTCAAACCCTCCCTTAT
Organism: Bacteroidota bacterium; assembly: GCA_025362395.1. Taxonomy (GTDB): domain Bacteria; phylum Bacteroidota; class Bacteroidia; order B-17B0; family Aurantibacillaceae; genus UBA4416. Next base: position 45,979 of record JANYGK010000101.1, on the reverse strand, counting down.
GCCATATTTCATTGAGGTTTCGGCAAGTGTTGTTCGCTTGGAATTATTGTTTTGGCAAGGTTAGAAGTTGTCAGGCTGCATTTTGACAAATTCTCTAAGATCACCAAAAAGATGAATGTCGAAGTACAAGCGATAATGAATTTGTAAAAAGAGATTGCCCTACTATCAAAGGATTTAAGTACTTTTGATGGCATTAATAAAAAAATTAGCAGGTTCTCCAACGCATACAGGGGCGTAATTGAAATGCCGCAAAAATGAACCCATACGTTAACATACACACACACCATTTATCAACAGGTAGCGGTGTGTTTGTATTTAATAACCGTTTTGCTTTCGACCGGGAACTGTATACAATTTCTCTTTTCTCCATTGGCATTCACCCATGGGATGCGGAATTAGCAAGTATAAATGTGTTTAATGAATTAGAACGCCTTATAACCCATGCTAACTGTTTTGCTATCGGTGAATGCGGTTTGGATAAACAGAAAGGTCCGGGTTTAGAGATACAGAAAAGGGTGTTTGAACAACAGTTAGAGCTTGCCCTTAAATATCATAAACCGGTTATTATTCATTGTGTAAAAGCTTTTGATGAGTTGATAGAGATCTGTAGTTCTTACATACATAAAATTCCTTTAATCATTCACGGCTTTAATAAATCCTCTCAATTGGCAAAACAACTTACCGAAAAAGGCTTTTACGTGTCATTGAATCCCACTGTTTTTAAAAAAGCCGGTTTCAATTTTAATGTAATTCCTTTAGCTAAATTATTTTTGGAAACAGATACATGTAAAACGGATTTGATTAGCGACGTTTATCTTAAAGCTTCATTAAAGTTTAATATAGAAACCGATGAGTTAAAAAAGAAAATTTACAATAACTTTGAAGCTTTAAGCTTAATTTAAAATACCATGGAAGATAAACACTGGATGCAGCGTACACGCCTTTTAGTCGGTAACAAAGGGTTGGATATTTTACAAAACGCACATGTATTGGTTGTAGGATTGGGCGGAGTAGGCTCTTATGCCGCGGAAGCCTTATGCAGAGCAGGTGTTGGTACGCTTACCATTGTTGACGGTGATGTGGTTGACCCCACAAACAGGAACCGCCAACTACAGGCATTGGCAACAACACACGGGCAGGGTAAAGCAAAATTAATGGAAGACCGTTTAGTACAGATCAACCCTTATGTTAAGCTTCATGTAATTGCAGAATTTCAGGAGCCTGAAAAAATGGTAACTCTCTTACAGCAAAAATTTGATTATGTGATTGATGCCATTGACAGCATTACACCCAAGATCAATTTAATAAAAACATGTAAAGAGTCCGGGTTAAATATTGTATCCTCCATGGGAGCAGGAGGTAAAATGGATCCTACACAACTTCAAGTGGTCGATATCTCTAAAACGTATCATTGTCCCATGGCATATTATATTAGAAAGCGCCTGAAAGCGGAAGGAATTAAAAAAGGGGTAAAAGCAGTATTTTCGACAGAATTACCCTTAAAGGATAGTATCATGAAAACAGATGGATCAAATTATAAAAAATCGGCTTATGGCACCATTTCTTATATACCGGCGGTTTTTGGCATGACCTGTGCCTCTGTTGTAATAAGGGATCTGATAGATTGGAAAGAAGTAAAATAGCGCGATCAAGTTATTTTTAACAAGAAGGTTCTGAATAACAATTTACACTAAATTTTTGCTTTTAAATTAATTAATTATTAAGTTTGTGGTAAGTAAATCCCCAATTTATTTAACTTAAGATTTATAACAAAATGAAGAAACTATTACTTAGTGCTACTGTATTCTTATTAGCTATTAATGTTGGAACAGCGCAAACGACAGGTGAAACACCGGCCGTAAAAAAAATAATACCTTGCAATACATATCACATGCAGGAATATTACACTAAAACTATTCCCGGGTATAAACAGCAATTAGATGCCGTAACCGCTAAAAATGCACAAGAGTTTGAAGCATATAAACAAAAGCTGGCAGCCGACAGGGCAAACGCTCAACGGTCTGCTACAGCTATTCCTGCTACGTATACGTACACTATTCCTGTTGTATTTCATGTATTACATTTAGGGGAACCGCTCGGTACCGGTACAAATGTTAATGATGCAATTTTCACCTCTGTCTTGGATCAGGTAAACAGGGATTATGCAAGAAAAGGAGCGGATACAACGGGTATTGATCCGTTGTATGAGCCGTTATATGTAAACTCACACATGCGTTTTGTATTGGCAAAAAAAGACCCGCATGGTGATTGTACTACAGGCATCGTTCATCATTATGATTTAAATACAGAGTGGGACCAAGCTAATTTAATGAATTATAAATACAGTACCGTAGGTACTTACAACTGGTCAGCATCAAGGTATTTAAACGTGTATATCGTAGATAATATTATTCCTCAGGGTTCGGTTTTAGGCGGTGGTACTATTGTAGGGTATACACATTTACCGGGTACTGCGCCAAATGTGGGTTCTGATGCAATTGTTTATAACAGAAGCTTTTTAGCAGGTAACAGTTATTTAGATTCTCGTTCATTGAGCCATGAAATTGGTCACTGGTTTGGTTTAAGCCATACCTTTGGCGGTTCAAATAATGCGGGTGTTATTTGCGGTAATGATGATATTTATGACACGCCGGCTACAGCAGGGTTCTACAGCACATGTCCTCCGTACCAAACCCTGAGTGATTCTTGTGACATAGGTCACAGGCCTAATATGCAAAACATTATGGATTATTCGGGATGTCCTAAAATGTTTACACAAGGTCAAACAGATAAAATTCGGTTTTTCGCGGGAGCTTCTACAGCAAATAGAAATTACTTAACAGATACTGCAAACCTTGTTTTTACAGGCATTTGGACTCAATCAATTACTGCTGTTGTTCAAAATTCTGTAACAGGAAAAATGGATACCACTTTCTCTTACGCGGTTGCACCTACTCCTGTTTGCGGACCGGTAGCCGATTTTTATGCTACTAAAGCAAAAGTTTGTCAGGGACAGTCCATTGTATATAACAGCACCTCTTATAATAACACTGCGGGTTTAAGCTATATGTGGCAATTTGAAGGTGGGTCCCCGGCAACATCTACCTTAACAGCCCCTTCAGTAGCCTATTTAATACCGGGAAGTTATTCAACAACCTTAACCGTTACAAATACAGCAGGTACAAGTACTAAAGTAATAAACCAATTTGTGGACGCGGCATGGCAAGTTGACCAGGCATCATACCCTGTAATAGAAGGATTTGAAAATTCGTTACCTAACGGATGGGTTATTCAAAATCCTGATTACGGTTCGTTAACATGGCAAAGCACTAATTTTGGATCAAACTCAAGCAAAGCTTTAATATTGCCAAATGCGAATAACGTTGGGTTTTCGTTTGCGGGAGGTAATATCGATATTCTTGAAACAGGTCAATATAACTTTGCAAACACCTCGTCCATAACCGTATCGTTCGATTACTCATACGCCAGAAATCCGGGTGTAAGAAGATCGACCGGCAGCCAAATTAAATTTGAGTATTCATTAGATTGCGGAGGAACTTGGAGTACAATGCCCGGCACTCCCAGCAGTGCTGATTTTGATTCTACATTGGCAGCAAGAACAGGCAGTGTGATCTCAGCGCCTTATATTCCTCTTTCACAGGCAAAGTGGAAAACATGGGTATATAACTCTTCTTCTTTAGTAGCATTAAACGGTAAACCTAATGTGAAATTCCGTTTGTGGTATAAAGCATCCGCCTCAGGACAAGCTCAAAACCTTTACTTTGATAATTTAAATATTTCCGGTACTGTTGGTTTAGAAGAGTTAGAAAATAAAATTGGATTATCCATTTACCCAAATCCTACATCCTCTTCATCCACACTTGAATTTAATTCACCTGTTAATGCAAAAGTAAATGTATCCGTATTTGATGTTATGGGAAGGGTAGTGGAAGACACTAACTTTGATGCCGTTGCGGGAACTTTAACTAAGTATGATGTAAATAAAAACACGAGTTTAAAACCGGGTATTTATTTTATAGGATTAAGTTTAAATGGACAAAAGGTAACAAAGAAATTAATTATTGAATAGGTAATATTTTAATTCAAAATAAAACGTTCTTCCTGTATGGAAGAACGTTTTTTGTTTTAAAAAACCACACGGTAATTATAAAAACAAGTATATTTGCCCGCTCAATCGGAGTGAATTACTGAATCAACATTTATATAATTTAAAATGAAATTTTTACGTTTTTATATTCTTTACCGTTTACAAATTATTATCGCACTTATAGTGTTGGGTGTGCTTTCTCATATATATATGGATGCCGTTACAGCATGGATCTGTTATGTGTTGGCGGCAGTTTCGTTAGTATTGTATTTTATGATAGGTACGATGCGTTTAGTACAGGAAGCAGTAACAGAAGGCGATGTGGACAAAGCAATGGTTTACATGGAAAAAATTAAATTTCCGCGTTTATTATTCAAGCCCGTGCGTTCAGGCTATTATATCTTACAAAGTAACCTGTCAATGGCATCTAATGATCTCGAAAAAGCGGAAGCGAACATTCGTAAAAGCCTGAAAATAAAATCTAAAATAGCAGGTAATATGGAAGGTTCTAATTTATTGCAATTAGGCTTTATTGAACTTAAAAAAGGAAATACAAAGCAAGCACGTTTGCATTTAATGGAAGCGGTAAAAGCAGGTATTCCCGATAAGGAGAGCATGGCAGCAGCTTATTTGCAGCTGTGTAATATTGAAGCGCAACGAATGCAATATAAAATATCCAAACAATATTTTAAAAAAGCAAAAGACCTGAAACCTAAAACGGAAGAAATTGTGAGTCAGATGAAAACCATGGAAAAACAAATTAACCGTATGCCGGGATAATGATTGTTTATAACGATTAAAACACAACCCTAAGAGCCATGCTTTTTATTATATAATTTTGGAAGCTCAATGTATTCTTTATCTCCGGTTGCTTAATGATGCTATGCTATTGCTTTGTTAGCAGTAATACCTAATATTAGTCATGACTATTAACCTTCACGATAAACCAATAATTTATAAATGTCTTTTAAGTGATATGTGTTTTCACCCTAATCGTTAACTCGTAAACAAATAGGCGTCAAAGTATCGCAAAAAAAATTGAAGCAACGTATAATTTTAAAATTGCAGATATGTTAGAATTAAATTTTGATCCCTTCCCTACCTTGGAAACAGAAAGGTTGATATTAAAAGAATGACGTTGGAGGACGCGCCCGAATTCTTTTCTTTAAGAAGTAACCCGGAAGCGATGAAGCATATTTGTAAACCCTTACAGACTTCTTTAAAAGAAGCGGAAAATATGATCCTGAAAATGGATGCAATGATAGATTCCAACAATGGTATAAACTGGGGTATTTGTTTTAAAGATGAACCTGCTTTTATTGGAACAGTTTCTTTTCATAGAGTAGATAAGGAGCACTATCGCGCAGAGATAGGCTATATGCTGAAACCGGTGCATTGGAAAAAAGGAATTATCAGCGAAGCCGTAGCGGCAATTATTGATCATGGTTTCGATAAAATGAAGTTGCATTCCATTGAGGCCCAAATTGATCCCACCAATACAGGTTCAGAAAAAACGTTGCAAAAATTTAATTTTGTAAAAGAAGCCTATTATAAAGAAAACTATTTTTTTGACGGAGTGTTTTTAGATACGGTAGTCTATAGTTTATTATCTCCCTGTAAATAAACCGCGTATTTTTTTCCACAGTTTTTAAGGTAAATTAATGGTACTAAATACGTTTATTCTTAAAGATCTTTTTGTTAGTAGATAGGTGTTAAAGTAATTATAAATGTATTGCTACAGTATGTCCCGTCTGAGTATTAATAAGTTGGTATTCTTCTTCTCTTCTTAATAAATTAAGGCGGTTGGTTTTGCCTGTGTGGTTAAAATAACTTTTTTATTTTTTCACTTCCATAAAATTTAATATATGCCCATAAGCTTTTACATAAGGGTTAATGAATTGAAAGATCATAGGAACATGGCCCTTGCCTTTTACGGTAATGAGTTCGGCATTGGGCTGATAGTTTTTTAATTCAGCGTAAAATTCATTATTGGTGAGTGCTATTACAGGGTACGTTTTTCCACCCAAAAACATAAGTATAGGGGGCATTCCTTTTTTTAAATGGTAAGCAGGTGAAGCTTTCTTCCAGTTACTTGGATCGTTCGTAAATACACGCTTATACAGAGTATCTTTTTCGCTTGTAGAAGCTTTAAAATAGCGGTACATGTCTAAACCAAAACCATCAATTAAAACAGTCCCCTTAATAGGGTTACGCATCCGCAATTTTTCAAAATAAAAATTATCTGTAGCCACTAACCCGGCTAATTGACCGCCTGCCGAATGCCCTGAAATAAAAATATTATTGGTATCACCGCCAAAAGATAAACAGTTTTGTTTTACCCACTTTACAGCATTGGCAACATCGGTAGCCATTCCGTCATACTCTGCAGAAGGACTGAGCCTATAATCTACAATTACACCAATAATTCCTTTCCTTGCCATTCCTTTTCCAAAAAATTTGTAAATTGATTTTTTACCATGTACCCAGTTTCCGCCATGTACAAATATCAATATTTTTTTAGGCTCTTTAATTTTTCTCGGAGTATACACATCCAGTTGTAAATTGTGAGCAGTGTCGTAGGTTATATTTCTAATTTTATGAACCGGTTTTATGGAGCAGCCCGAAAAGAGTAAAATGATAGAGAGAATAAGTAATAATATATAATTCATAAATAAGTAATGGTTTGTAGTTTTTAATGATGTTATATAGTTCGTTAAATTATGTTCTTATAAAATATGCCTGTAATTATTATTTTTTATCATAGTCTACCAAACCTAATGCCTTTAAAAATTTGCGTCCATTTTGTTTAATATTAAACCGGTAGCCTATAAAACCAACCACACGGGCAATGTATTTATCATTATTAAATATTTTTGTATTAAACGCGAAGTTGTTATCGTAGGTTGCCAACACGCCTATAAAAAATCTGAGATTATCATACCTGATGGCGTTTTTGGCATTTATGTTAACAGTTGAATTCAGTTTCAGTGATTCGTTCATCCCGTCTAACGTGCGGTAATATGTTTTTTGACCGCCGGCCCCTACATTGATTGCTACGCTGAAAATTATTTTTTGATACACGAACGTATAACCGTAGCCCCCGCTTATTCCGGCTGATATTTGCGAAATTTGATTGATCTCGCTTAAAAGCTTTGAAAAATTATTAATAAAAGGATATTTAATAAAGGTAGAATCGTTTGAAGAAAATACAACATGAGAATGGTAAACTCCCGCCATGAAAGAACCCGCGCTTTTGCGTTGGACATCAGTAAAGGAAAAAGCACCCCGTAATGAATATTTTTTATTATTAAATACATAATTTGTATTGATCCCGAATGAGGTTACATTAATGTCGGGTCTTATAACAATGGTGTCTGCATTTGTTTTACTGATGTCGTAATTGGCTGTATTGTAAACGTAAAAGCCTTTGTAACTTTGGTAATTTATATCGGTAATTACTTTACGGCCAATAACAGTCAACTGAAAATCTTTACTTATTGTAGATCCTCTATTCGGTTTTGCACCGAATTTAATACCCGGCGAAAAGCCGAAGGTTAAAATAATATTACTGAAATTAAATCCTACATTATAATAATTATTCGGAGAAAATTTAAGGACTCGTTTCTTTTCAAGATCAACAATATTAAAGCCGTAAAACTTTTTAGCAATGGGAATAGCAATTGTAAGCTTGTGTTTATTACTTTTAATATAGCTCGTATCATAAGCCGGAACCTTTGGTGCGAGCAGCTGCTTTACATACCACCGGTGAGGGTACATAAATTTATCCTTAATTGTTTTCCTGGGAATATCATCTACTAAAAGCTTGTGAACCAGCGTATCTTTTAATTTTTCGACATCTTTGAAAAGGCTATCGATTTGGCTAAAGCAGGGATAATTAAAATAAAGTATTGAAAATAAGATAATTATTCGCTTCATGTAAATCAATCAATTATTTATTTCCTGCCGGGAGATATATGCTGATATTACAAATTTTGATGCCAATAGATCAGATGCACGATCATAGGATTTAACCTACGTGATAGCGGTTGTGTGTATTAAACAATGGCTTTTTTGAAATCTTTATGTGAGGTAGTCTTACTTTTATACCGCCTGTGTAGCATACATCCATAATATTGATACCTTTTTCCTGTTTGCCCACCCTCATCCTGTAGTCTAGAAAAACCCCTATCATTCCAAAATTATGTTCAAAGCCTATCCCGAAATTTACGCCAAGCCACCTGTTTTTTATAACTGAATTAACCTTATAATATTCTTTAAGATTTAAATAATCTGATTGTCCGGTAAAATAACCGTCGTATGTATTATAACTTAATCCTGCAAAAGGATACAGTAATGTTTTACCATTAGGAAAACGCGCTACTGTTTCAAAATTCATTTCAAATGAATTAGCCCTTACATTTAACCAGGTAGGTTCAATATTTAAAGGGCTGAAGTGTGTAATAAGTGTAGATATTCTTATGAAATCATTTACCTCATAGTTTAAGCCGCCACAAATACCGGGTGTATTACTATTGTCTTTTACATTACGTGCCAAGTACACTACACTAAGATTAGCCCCTGCTTTGATGCTCCAGGGCGTTAGTCTTAATTTATCAGGTGCCGGTGCTACTGTAAGTGTTTTAGCGGCGGGTACAGGTTTTTTTACGGTCGGTTTTGTTTGTGCCGAAATAATGCCTGCAAACACAACATTTAAAGCCAATACAATAATGAGAGTATATGTTTTTAGCATACAGCTAAATTAATATATATTACGTCCAAAAAAAAATTAAACTTACATCCGGCAATGTATTGGTTATAACCGGCGTTATTTTACTTATAACCGGTAGTTATACCCTTTTATTCAGCAGATTTTTTATTATTTAAAGAACCTATAATTATAGGAATCAGGAAAATAAGCACTGTCAGAATCGATGTTCCCCAATCTGCAACAGGGCTTCCTAAAAATTTACTAAACGCCGATTCGGGCATAAAGTGTTCGGATAACGAAAGGATAAGTTTTATACCTAATACAGCAATTACAACAAAGGCCGCAGTTTCAAGAGCAGGTATGCGTTCCATTAATGCTACAAAGCCTTGCGCTACAAATCTCATAGCTAATATGCCTATAAATACACCTACCCAAACTAATATTATATTGTCGGTAAAAGCAACAACGGCAAAAACATTATCAATTGAAAAAGCCATATCCATTAATTCAACCAAGGCCACTGTTGCCCAAAAGTTTCCGAAAGCCCCTACTGTAGAGCGGTATAGCCAATTTGCTTTTTTATCTACAAAGTCATCCTCTTTATCTGCTGTTTGTTTTCCTTTCCACCAATCCCATACTAAGTACAATAAATATAAGCCGCCAATGGGTTTTAAAAACCAAAATTTTACCAAGAACGCGGCAAATAATAAGGCTAAACCTCTAAATAAATAGGCTCCAAAAATACCGTAACGCAACGCTTTTTTTCTTTGTTCAGCGGGCAGGTCCATTACCATAGTAGCCAATACGGCAGCATTATCAACGGATAATAAACTTTCAATAACGATCAGGTTTAAAATGATTCCGCCTGATACCAAGGGGTTATTAATAATGTCTTGAATGTTGTCGTAGATACTCATAATTTTAAATTTTCGGTATAAATATAGTTTTTATTTTAATTATTAACGGAACAAAAAAGAATGACTTATTTGTTAGCTAATGTTATAACTACTACACGTCCGCCTTCTTCGGCAGACAATAATAATTTTTTTCCGTCGGTTAGTTCAACGGAGGAACCGGGAGCAACTGCTATATCGTTTGTTAAATCTTTAAGGCTTGTGAGTGTTTGGTTTATCAGCATCCATTTATCACCCACTAATTTAAAATAACCAACCGGTATTTTTTGTGCATCGCTTAGTTTCTCGTTCCTGATCACTTGTCCGTTTACATGCCACCTGAATAAATACTGATCATGATACACCATTAAGCGATGATTAACCGGTTTCCAAACACCCGTTGTAAATTGAGAATATAAGTCTAAAACCGGTAAAGTGCCAATATGCGGAGTCCCGCAAAACGGGCATACAGGACGCGTACTGTTATTAAATACATACCATTTTTGTTCACATTTTTTATTGGAACAGGGTTGCATTAAATCAGTAGTCTTTAATAAAGCCTGTTCCCATTGGTCGGCTGTCGGTCTGTTCATAGGCGTATGTAAACCGTTAATAAATGCCCGGTTAAACAATTCGGTTAAGTAAGGACCTGTAATAGTATAAGGTAATTTATTAATATCGGCCCATGGTAATTCTTTAGGATTTACCTGGTTAAGCTTTGGCCTGTTCATGGCATTGGTAGGGTGTTCAATGAACAATGCTTTCTCGCCCATCGATAACAAATCATCTTTTTCTGTATCTAAATCATGCACTTTACCGCCTTTTAAAGGATGCCTGTATAACAGGAACATATAAATTAAAACAGCAAGCGCGTGTAAATCTGTAACACGACTGGGCAGCTTGCGATTAGGATCTTCTTTTTTCAGATGCTTGGTGGCTAATACTTCGGGTGCAATAAAATCCGCGGTGCCAATCACATCCGGAGGAAAAATACCGGGAACCACCAGACCGTCAATATCAATAATGTTAGCCGATCGTGTCACCGGATCAATTAAAATATTTTTATAAGAAAGGTCAGAATGAGCTAAACCGGCAGCGTGCATGCGTTTTACGCCCCGTGCAATGTTTACGCAGATCTGGAAATAGCTGAGCCAATTACCCAACTCCGATTCATCTAAGCGCAATGTAAATTGTTTATTTCTGAATTTTGGAGAGGCGAACCATTTACCTTCTTTTTCTTTTCCTTTTATTAAATCGCTTGTAGCATATCCTTTTTGAAACAGAAATTTTTTATCGTAAGTAGGAACAATGATCCCGATCTGTTTTCCTTTTTCAATAACATCGGTTGGCCAGCAAAATAAGGTTTTGTAATATTCTCCACCTTCTTTATTGTAAAATGCTTCCCTGTAAGTGGTTGCTATTTTTTTTAAGCGTTCTTTCGAATTAAAGTCCTGCGGGTCTCTGAATAAAGCAACAACGTATGATCTGTCCGGGCTGAAATACACATCTTTCATCCCACCGCGCATGGGTTCACCGTTATCAATGTATTGATAAGTTTTTCCGGGATCGATAATAGATTTAACTGTTATGGTGCTCATTTAAGTTAGTTTAAAAAATGATCGCTAATGTTCTGTCATCATGATTACCGGGGCTCCAAAAGTCCATCCAGTCTGAAAGCTGTTGTTCTATATTTTTATTGTTTGGATTTAGTTCCACTTTAATATCTGCATCATTGTTACCGTTCAGATCATCTACAAATTCTTTCCATTTTTCTACTTTTTCTAAATTAGCTTCTACTACAAATTTAGGATCGTAAATTCCGTCTGTCATTAAAAACATAAATTTAAAATCGGGCACTACTTTAAAGTTAATACGACTTGCAAATTTAGGAGATACAAATATTTCTATAGTTGTTATAAAGCGTGTGCCACCGCCAAACTCACCAACATCAAGCCAATTCATTAATTTAACTTCCAAAAAATCATTCGGGATAATGGCAATAGGGCAATCGCCGACACCAAAGGTAAGTACAGCCGTTCCAAAATTAAATTGTTTAAACAGTGTAAATATAAAAGTGCTGTTTAAATCGTTTATGGTATACTTATGTGCTACTGCGAAATCAGATAATTGATCGTGTACTTTTTTAGCTCCATTGCCGATTAAATTGTAGATAAATACGCTTAATTCTTTTTTAATCGCATCGCTAGGCTCTGTTTGATTATTTTTAATAAGAGAATCGAGCACTGATGTTTGTTCTTTTGAAAGCGCCTCATTAAAATAATCAATAATATATTGGCAGGCCAGCTTAGATCCCTGCCTGCTTATTTTAGCGCTGCCTGCACCGTCGGAAACAACGACTATACCCCAGCCTGAGTTTTCTAAATTACAAAAGGCAAAATCATCATCTCTGAAAGAACCAACGTTGGCGTGACTTCTTCCGCGCTTGGAAGCAACAACGATGTGTTTATTTCCAATTTTACCGAAGGCAGTTGTATCATCTTCTTTCCAAAATTCATCGTCCTTATTACTTGCCAGTGTTTTCCATAATGATTTTGGGTCAGGATTAATGATGAGCGAAATTATTTTTTCATGTAATTCAGAGGCCTCATTTTCTTCATTAAGCCTGTATTTTAAACGGATCTTAAATTCACCGCTTTGTTTCGGGTTTCCTGAAATGGTGTTAGTGTCTTTATTAAACTCAATACCGCCAACGTTTTCCAACCCTTCTAATTGAAAATAGGAAAGGTCGGTCCAGTTGTTCTTTTCAATATCAATAGTTGCCATATAGGTTTTACCAACGGTTCCGTTAGGAATCATAAACGATTGTTGTTTAATATCTTCAATCCTGTTTTTTATTTTCCAATCTGTTACCATCGTTTTTTGATTTTCAAGAATTATTTTTACTAATTCTTTGTTGTGTTCATCATTAGCAAAAATTTCAAACAGCTCTTTTCTTTTATCGGTTACTTCTAAGTTATTACTCAGGAAAAGACTGCTTAAATATAGTTTTGTTTTTTCCATTATATAAATTGCATGTTGGCCCTCCTTAGGTAGTTGTGCAGGTTACTTAGGGCAATAAATTAATATTTTTAATTATACTTATCAGCGTCAACTGCTTTCTATCACAACATCTCCCGTTTTTCAGGCACCGTGTTCAAAAGACGGAATGAGTAAAACGTAAATAGAAAATTAAATATAAGAGTTAAGTTATATCATTTCTCTTTTAAGGAATGCCCGCAGGACAGAGTATGTTTCCTTAAAACCCTTTTACATTTATCGCATTCCCATCAATCATCGTCACATGTTTACCCATTTTTTTCTGAATCACTTTAAAGTGATGTTCTTCTTCAGGACTGATTAAGGATATAGCTTCACCGGAGGCTTCTGCTCTACCGGTTCTTCCGATGCGATGAATATAATCTTTAGGGGACCGAGGTAATTCGTAATTAATAACATAAGGTAGAAATTTAATGTCAATACCGCGAGCCATTAAATCGGTTGCTACCAATACTTTTACCATTCCTTTTTTAAAGAAATTTAACGCTTCTGTTCTTCCTTCCTGGCTTTTTTTACTGTGTATGGCAAACGCATCAATGCCGTTTTGGTTTAATTTTAAAGCCACGGCATCAGCTCTGTGTACAGACGATGTAAATATTAAGACCTGTTTTATTTTTTGACTTTTAAGAATATAGCGAAGCAACGGGCCTTTCTTTTCTTCCGAAATTAAATACCCGAATTGTTTAATCAGGTCTAAATTTTTTGTTTCTTCCTCAACTTTTACCACCAAAGGATTTCGCAATAAACTTTTATTTATGTTATTAAGGTCGTCGCTCAAAGTAGCAGAAAACAAAAGGTTTTGGCGTTTTTTTGGAAGTAACGAAAATAACTTAGTCATCTCTTCTTCAAAACCCAGGTTCAGCATTTTATCGGCTTCATCCAGTACCAACACTTTAACGGCAGATAAGGATACCGCGTTATTAGAAACCAATTCCAGTAAACGGCCGGGAGTCGCCACTAAAATATCAACCCCTTGCAGGTCTATCATTTGCGGATTAATAGAAACCCCGCCATACACGGCCAGTGTTTTTATTTTGTTCGTTAAATGTGCGCTCAATGTAGTAAATACCTCATTTACCTGTACGGCCAGCTCTCTTGTAGGAACAACTACCAAGGCTTTTACATGCCTGTTTTTAGAAAAGCCCTGCGTTTGAAATTGTTGTAGTATAGGTAATACAAAGCTTGCCGTTTTACCCGAGCCGGTTTGCGCTATTCCTAAAATATCTTTCCCCGCCAATATGGCGGGAATAGCTTCTTGTTGAATAGGGTAGGGCTGCGTGTATTTTTGTTCCGCTAAAGCTTTTAATAAAGCGTCTGTTAATCCAAGTTTTGAAAAAGGCATGAATGGTATATTATTTAAATATCAAAGATACAGTTTAAGTTATAACACCCACAATATAGATTAAATCACAAAGTCGACAAAAGCGTGTTTCGTGTAATTAAGAAATACTATATTTAAAACTTAATTTATAATTCAATGGACTTATCTCTTTTAAAAACCATGTGCGCTATTCACGCTCCAAGCGGAAACGAAGTGGGCATGAAAAATTTTTTATTAAACTATATAAAAGAGGAACAAAAAAATTGGAAACATAAGCCAAAGGTGATCCACGGCAAAGGTTTTCAGGATAATATTATGTTGGTATTCGGTAAGCCGCGTACTGCTATTTTTGCACACACAGACAGTATTGGCTTTACGGTACGTTACGGCAAGCAATTAGTTAAAATTGGGGGCCCGCGTTTAGAAAAAGGTTATCATTTAGTTGGCAGTGACAGTAAAGGCAAATGCGAAGCCACTTTAAATATAGTGGGTGATGCCATGGAATATAAAGCTAAACGTAATTTTGAGACGGGAACTGAATTGGTGTTTAAACCCAACTGGAGAGAAGATAAAGAGTTTGTGCAATGTTGTTATATGGATAACCGCTTGGGGTGTTATAACGTTTTAAAAGTAGCGGAAACATTAAAGGACGGTATTATTGTTTTTAGTACGTGGGAAGAACATGGCGGAGGCAGCGTTTCTTATTTACAAAAATACATTGCCGAAAATTATAATGTATCACAAGCGTTAATCTCTGATATTTCCTGGATTTCCGATGGTGTATTTCCTTCAAAGGGACCTGTTATCAGCTTACGCGACAGTTTAATACCGCGTCGCAGCTACATCAATAAAATTATTGCTATTGCACAAAAACATAAATTACCCCACCAATTAGAAGTTGAAGGATCGGGTGGAAGCGATGCTAAAGAATTACAAATGGCTGAAAATGTTTGGGACTGGTGCTTTGTAGGAGCAGCCGAACAATTTGTACATACGCCCGATGAAAAGGTTCACAAAAAAGACATAGAAGGCATGATAGAATTATATAAAGCTTTAATGAGAGATTTGTAAGAGCAAGCTTTATAGGATTGATTTAGGGTTTAAATGTTTAGATGCTGAAACGAGTTCAGCGTGATAGATTTATATATTAGGACAGTACTACTAATTTCCGTCGCCCATTATTTTTACCGTTAGATTATCCATACCCGGGTTTAGCTTTAACTGGCAAGCTAAGCGTGATGTATTTGTAATATTGGGTAAGGTATCCAACATGGCATATTCATCGTCTGTTATTTCAGGTAAATGTTCAAATCCTTCAATCACACTTACATGGCAGGTAGCGCATAGTGCCATACCGCCGCAGGTAGCTAAAATATCATACTCGCAGCCTTTTAAAAATTCCATGAGGCTCAAGCCCATATCTGTTGGGGCTTCCAGGGTTGTTATAGTATTATCTTGGTTTTGTACGTTTACTTTTATATCTATCATAGCAATACAAAAATAAAAAATCCCTTTGTAATTAAAGGGATCTTTTTGGAAATTATATTTTGTGTGTTTCAATACTGTTCAGCATGATCCTGTTAAAACTCGTTAACCCCGTTTACTGTTGTATACTTCATGGTATATTTAACACCGGGGTTCATGTATTTATAAGCGCTGTGACTCATTAACGCTGCTTCGTGGAAACCGCAAAGAATGAGCTTTAATTTATTTTTATAAGTATTAATATCACCAATAGCGTAAACACCGGGTATGTTAGTGGAATAATCATCCGTATTTACTTCAATGGCATTTTTATCAATATTCAAATTCCATTTTTCGATAGGACCTAATTTAGGACTTAAGCCGAATAAGGGAATTAAATGATCGGTGGCAATAGCTGATTTTTCCTGTGTTTTAGAATTGATCATGGCAACAGATTCTAATTTTCCGTTTCCGTCAACACTCGTTAAATTTGTATTTAATAATAACTTGATCCTTCCTTCCTCGGCCAGCTTCATCACTTTGTTTACGCTGTCGGGCGCCCCCCTAAACGATTCGCTTCGGTGTACCAATGTTAATTCGGAACAGATGTCGCTCAAAAATATAGCCCAGTCTAACGCACTGTCGCCTCCCCCTGCAATTACCATACGTTGTCCGCGGTATTTTTCAGGATCTAAGATCATGTAGTTCACGCCTTTTCCATTCTCAAAATTAGCCAGACCTTCCATTTCAGGCTTACGAGGCTCAAAACAGCCTAAACCTCCCGCAATAACAATTACTTTAGCATGCACCTCGGTTCCCATATTGGTAATCAATAAAAAGTCGGCTTCACCGCGCTTTTCAAGGGTTTCTATACGTTCACCAAAAGTATATCCCGGATGAAACGGCTCTGCTTGTTTTATTAAATTATCAACTAATTCCTGCGCCAATACTGTAGGATAGCCCGGTATATCGTAAATCGGTTTTTTAGGATATATTTCAGATAATTGCCCTCCTGCCTGCGGTAAATAGTCAATTAAATGACAGCGCATTTTAAGTAAACCTGCCTCAAAAACGGCAAATAGACCAACAGGACCGGCACCGATAATCGCTAAATCTGTTTTAATCATTCTATCAATAAAATTTTGGCAAATTTACAAATTTACACGCAATAAAACAGGATTAATTATACCGTTCTTAAATTCAATCAATTTTTAAAATGGATTGAATTTAAAGTTAATTACAACTGAATGTTCGTAATTTCGGGTTGAATTTTACAAAAATTTAAGAGGTCATTAAAGAATGCGAAAAATTCTTCTTCAATGTCGGCATATTCGTTTTTAAGGGTACGAATCGCTGATTGTAATTCGTAACGATGTTTGATGCGGTGGCTTAAATGGGTTAAAACAGTTTCTATTCCTTCAAGGGATGAATAATGGTAAAGAATATTTCTTTCAGTCATGTAACCATAAAAATGTTTAGCATTTTCGGGTAAAACATCAAAATTGTTTTTTAATATTTTATAAACACCATTTGCATAATCCTGCAAGGAAACAGAAGAATACCTTTCAAAATTTTTAGCCAAAAAATGGTCGTAAATAATGTCCATTAATACACCGCTGTATTTGTCAAACTCTTGGCGGAAGCGGTGTTTGCTTGATAAATAGACAAGATGAGTATCAGTAAAAGAATCTATTTTACGGTGTAATCTTATCCCCTTTATAATCCCGGCCGGTAAACCGTCAAAATGATTACCATGCATTGAATCAGCCATAAAATTCCCTACAATAATATCGGGTTTTTGAAACGATAAAAAACTATGAGCTAAGTAATTCAATTATACTACGTATTTTATACGAATATACAATTTTGGGTTTACTAAGCTTTAATACAAAGATGTGTATATTCGTACTTATTAGTAATTCATATATATTCTTAATTTTTTATAATTGTAATTTGAAATAATATAGATGAATACATTTTTTGGTATCATACAAAACAACGCTGCTATTTTAAGCGAAGAAGAATCATTACACTGTGTTAAAGTATTAAGGCATAAAGTAGGAGATACCATAAGGGTTATTGACGGTAAGGGGACCATAGCTACCGGTACAATTGAAGCAGCTCATGCAAAACAATGCGCCGTTTCATTAACAAACAAAAAAACTGTAGTAAAGACCCGAAATTATAATTTACATATTGCCATAGCGCCCACAAAAAATATTGAGCGGATCGAATGGTTTATAGAGAAGGCTGTTGAGATAGGTATTGATGAAATTACTTCCATTAAATGTAAAAATTCTGAGCGCACCATAGTAAAGGAAGATCGCCTGAAAAAAGTGGCTGAAAGTGCCGTTAAACAAAGTCAGCAGGCTTACATTCCTGTATTAAATCCTTTAATCGAATTTAAAGAGTTTATAAAAAACATAAAAGCGGATGTAAAACTTATTGCACATTGTGAAAAAGACGAAAAGAAAAATATAAAAGAGTATGTTACGGCAAACAAATCGTATTGCATATTAATAGGGCCCGAAGGCGATTTTACGAAAGAGGAAATTGAAATAGCGCAACACGCCGGTTATTTACCGGTTAATTTAGGTGACAGCCGCTTACGTACTGAAACCGCAGGTTTATATGCCTGTGCTGCATTAGCGGTTTTAAACAGCCATTAACTTTTTTTGTACCGCAAAAATTATTAGTTACGGTTGTAATAATTTACTTTGCATCCTCAAACAATATCTTACCGCTAATTGCGTATGATTAAAAAACAATTTTATGGAAAAAATAACTATTCTGTGGGCCGATGATGAAATAGAATTATTGAAACCTCATATATTATTCCTGAACCAAAAAGGGTATGAAATTATTACCGCACTAAGCGGCGATGAAGCAATTGATACTGTAAAGGAAAATAATAGTATTGCCGCAGTATTACTGGATGAAAATATGCCGGGCATTTCAGGCTTGGAAGCTTTAACAAAAATAAAGCAGTTTAAATCGGAGCTGCCGGTAATTATGATTACCAAAAGTGAAGAAGAGTATATTATGGAAGACGCTATCGGGAGTAAAATAGCGGATTACCTGATAAAGCCCGTAAACCCAAACCAGATTTTATTATCGCTTAAAAAAGCGTTGGATAATAAACGCTTGGTATCCGAAAAAACAAATACAGAATACCGTAAAGAATTTAGCCAAATAGGAATGACCCTGTCTGATAATTTAAACTGGCAGGAGTGGCAGGAGGTATTCAAAAAAATTGTGTATTGGGAATTAGAAATGGACAAGGTACAGGATAAAGGAATGTTGGAAGTATTGAGGATGCAGAAATCTGACGCTAATTTACAGTTCTTTAAATTTATTGAAAAAAAATACATCGGCTGGCTAAACGGTACAGATAAGAACGCTCCTACCATGAGCCATACGTTATTAAAAAATAAATTCTTCAGTAATTTAGATACTAATGCCTGTACTTTTTTAGTGGTTATAGATAATCTTCGTTACGATCAGTGGAAAATGTTGCAACCAATTATCCAAGATTATTTTAAAGTAGACCAAGAAGAATTATTTTTCAGCATTCTTCCTTCCGCGACACAATATGCCAGAAATGCTATATTTTCAGGGCTTTTGCCTAGCGAAATGGAAAAGCGACACCCCGATTGGTGGAAAAATGACGAAGATGAAGGCGGTAAAAATATGCATGAGGAAGATTTTTTAAACGCACAATTAAAGCGTTTAGGAAAAGATGTGAAAATGAGTTATAATAAAATAACCAATTTTGCAGCCGGTAAAAAATTATCGGAGAATATGTCTAATTTAATGCTGAATAAATTAAATGTGATCGTCTATAATTTTGTAGATATGCTAAGTCACGCCCGCACAGAATTGGAGATGATAAGGGAACTCGCCGATGACGAGCCTGCATACAGAAGCTTAACGGTATCGTGGTTTGAGCATTCTCCTTTATTGGATATGATCAAATTTATAGCCTCTAAAAATGCGAAACTTGTTATTACTACCGATCATGGAACAGTACATGTTAAAGAACCTACAAAAGTAATTGGAGATAAAAGTGTAAATACTAATTTGCGTTATAAACAGGGTAGGGCATTGGACTATAATCCGAAGGAAGTATTTGAAGTGAAGAACCCCGGGGATGCCTTTTTACCCAAGCAAAATGTAAGTACACGCTATATTTTTGCAAGAGAAGATAAATTTTTCGCGTATCCCAATAACTTTAATCACTATGTGGGTTATTATAAAAATACATTTCAGCATGGTGGTATAAGTTTGGAAGAAATGATCATTCCTTATATAACCCTTAGCGCAAAATAAAATACGGTTATAGCTAAAAAGCCCTGTAATTAAGCAATTACAGGGCTTTTTAATTAAATATATATATATTAAAATTTATAATTTAAACCAACTCCAAGCACTTGTTTAAATTGAATATCAGGGCCCATAGTTCCTTTTTTATCACCTGAACTGCGCAATAATTTAATATCATCATCATAAATTAATTGAGTAGTTAAAGTTGCCGAAATAAATTTATTTACTTTAAACGTAGTTAAGGTTGACCAGTTAACATCAATATTTTCAGGATGATGAAGGTAATTAGAAAATAACTCTAACGTGGTTTGAAACGTAATATTATCCATCACTTTAGTTTGATACTGAATTTTTAAATAAGCACCCAACTCTTCACGATGCGTTAAATAATGCTGAGTAATGTTGCCCGTTCCATCCGTTATTTGTTTTTGAACCCCATAGGCACCAAACCTTGCTAAACTATCGTCATTTACATAAGTAAACTTACCAGTAACGGGAGCAATAAAAAACGAAAAATTATTATTGGGCTTATAGTCTAACCCTAAGGCGAGTACTACATAACCGGGTGCCATAAACCTTGAAATATAAGATGAGTCGTTCGGGTAATTATAACCGTTGGAAAACTGCGTTTTAAAATCACCTAAGGCAGTATAATACCATTTTTTAAAGGCTTGTCTTCCGTACTTTGATGTAATCTGGATCTTATCATCCGTTTTCCACCAATTTTTATTGGACCCTTGTTTGATAACGCCATAACCAAGATCAACACTGTTATCCCAAGTTGTTTTCCCCTTTTTGTACCTTGCAAAAGCAGAAACGATACCACCAAAAGAAATAGAATTTGTACCCCCTGCGGCCCAATTGGTTAATGAGATTTGCTGTCCATTAAAAGAAATAACCCCGCCGAATTTCCAGTTTTTAACACTGTCCGGTGAAATCCCTTTTAGCTTCTCTGATTCTAATTGAAGTTTAGCCGCCTCATCTTTCGTTACATCCTGTGCGTAACCATTAAAGCCGAAAATAATCAGAATAATAAACAATGCCGGTTTTGTAATCATAATTTTTTTTTAAAGCGCAAATCTAGTAAAACAATCTTTATATTAAAATAAAATAGTGTTACGCGTGAGCTAAATTAATTACTTTGTATTTTAGAATACTTTGAGGCGTTGGTTGGATTAACTTTGCTCAGATTCTCCACAGCCTTCGTTTTTTCGTCGGGGAAACCTTTAGAAAAAATGTTGACCAGCTCATCAGCTTTTGCATTAAAAAACAGCTCCAAAATAAAGGAGGCCGGTCTGTCTTTATATACTTTTACTAAAAGGTCGGTCGAATTTAATATTGCTTTTCTCCCGTCGTCCGGCTTGTCATTCATAATGTCCAACCCTAAACGGTGGTATTGGTACATACATTCCCTTAAAGGCTGAAATACGGGCTGAAGTGCATTTTCAACGATCCAGTACCTGTTTTTATTGCTTTCAAAGGATTTCCATCCCACCTCTCCCGAACTTTGGGCATTGGATACGATTAATTGGGCTTTTTGGAAATATTCGGTGCCGCCTAAATTTGTAAACGTATCATAATCGTTAGCTATTATAATATAAGCATAGAACGCTAATACGGATGTAAGGTTATTTGAATAGTTATTGATGTTGAATTCTAATTGCTGAAACTGCCCATACTTAAATACAAAGTTTTCATCCATGTAGTTTACCAGGGGCGAGTTATAAGAGCTTTTATAAGTAGGGCGACGACTCTGGATCTGGATCGTAGCTTTGTAATCTTCAGTGCTTAGTTTACTCGTTATATTTATCAGGATAGAGCAATCAATGCGTTCATTTGTCGTATAATTATCTTTTGTCCACTTAGTATTATTCATAAACTCAAAAACCGCTTTTTGAACTTGATCAAACACTTGTTTTTCTGTTGTTCCCTGAATTTGAGTTGAATTTACGGTGACCTGGCAGTTAAGCTCCTGCGAATAAACAGTGGCAGGGCCGATCGTAACAATGAATAGAAATAGGGCGATGTACTTAAGCATTTATATGTAATGTTTTTAAAGCATAGGCAACAATATCATTTGCCGCTTCCTGCTTACTTTTTAACTCAAAATTAGTGATTTTATTGTGTTTGTCAATAATTGTAATTTTATTAGTGTCTGTACCAAAACCTGCGTCCGGTTCTATAGCGGAATTGGCCACTATAAAATCAAGATTTTTCTTTTTTATTTTCGCTTTGGCATATTCAATAATGTCATTTGTTTCTAAAGCAAATCCTACCAGTAACTGTTTATTTTTTTGTTTACCGAGTGTTTCTAAAATATCAATGGTTTTAATAAGCTCAAGTGAAAATGCTCCTTCCTTTTTTTTAATTTTCGATCCTGAAACTGTTTTTGGCCTGTAATCCGCTACCGCAGCCGATAAAACAGCAATATCCGTATCATGAAATAAGGATTCGCATGCTTTAAACATTTCTTCCGTACTTTCAACGTGTATCACTGTAACAGATCTTTCTTTTAAGTGTTGTGTGGAAGGGCCTAAAACCAAGGTTACTTCAGCACCCAGTTTTGAAAACGCTTCGGCAATAGCTATCCCCATTTTCCCGGAAGAACGGTTTCCTATAAACCTTACGGGGTCAATGGCCTCATAAGTAGGGCCCGCATTTACCAACACTTTTTTGCCGGAAAGCGGTAGTTTTTCCGCTAATTCCTTTTTTATAAATTCAATAATATGTTCGGGTTCGGCCATTCTTCCTTCACCGGTCAATCCGCTTGCGAGTTCGCCGCTTTCAGCCGGTATAATGCTGTTTCCATGTTCCTGTAATGTGGTTAAATTCTTTTTTGTACTTGGATGCCGGTACATATCAAGGTCCATGGCAGGTGCTGCAAAAACCTTACTTCTGGCAGATAAATAGCAGGCTGTTACTATATTATCACAGGCTCCTGCGGCAAATTTTGACAATGTATTGGCTGTTAATGGAGCAATAATCATTACATCGGCCCATTCAGCAAGCGCTACGTGATTGTTCCAATTATTATTGGCGTCAAAAAAATCGCTTATAACTTCATTTTTACTTAGTACTGAAAGGGTTTTAGCGGTTACAAATTCTTCAGCGGCTTTGGTCGTTACCACCTTTACTACAGCGCCTTCTTTAATTAATAAACGTACTAAGTGCGCGGATTTATAGGCTGCAATGCCGCCGGTTATGCCTAATAAAATATGTTTGTTTTTTAAGGTCATATAAAACAAAAACCCAAATACTCGTCGTATTTGGGTTTTTAATAAATGTATAATTTATTAATCTTTCGCAGGATTTCTATAATATGTTTTGTCTTCTAAAAATTCCTGAATAGAAATTAAAGATGGTTTAGGAAGTTTTTCGTAAAATTTAGAAATTTCAATTTGTTCCCTGTTTTCAAAAATTTCTTCCAGGTTATCTGAATGGCTTGCAAACTCGGCAAGTTTAGCAGATAACTCTTCCTTCATTTCTGAGCTTATTTGGTTAGCACGTTTCGAAATAATAGACACCGCTTCATAGATATTACCTGTAGGGCCGTCAAATTTTCTGATATCACGAGTGACTGTGCTTAATTCCGCGTTTGTTTTTTTAAAATCCATCTTATAATTTATTTGCGTTATTTTTTATTCTTGTGCAGCTTTGGTAAATGCTTTCTGCTTTAGTTACATAGATACTTTTGGGGTACAAATCTACTAATTTTAAATAACTTTCCATAGCTAAATTTAATCTTTCTAATTTTTTGGTTTCCAAACTGTTAACCGCTAAATGGTAATATGAAGCAATGGTAAGGTAAAGCATTTCATCAATGTTTTTTGATTCCGGGAAATCCTTAATAAAATTTCTGGCGGAAACGATGGCAGCTTTATAATCAGGGCCTCCGCTTTTATAATCTGTAATGCTAAAATACTGCTTGGTAATATCATACTCTTTATGTTCCAGTTTGCCTCTTAAAAGATCAGCAATGCTGTTACAGGAATCAATTCTGGAACTTTCAGGAAACTGGTCAACAAAGTTTTGAAGTTCGGCCATGGCATTCTTAGTGTCAGTTTGATCTAGCTTATAAATGGGAGAATTTAAATAATAACAATAGGCATTCATAAACAATGCCTCTTCAGCATGCTTACCTGCAGGAAAGCTGCGGTAATAGTTTTTAAAATGATACTGTGCCAGGGCATAATCTCCCTGGTAATAATTACAGTACGAAAAGTAATAATAAATCTCTTCAGCTTGATCTGTCCCTTTATAAACGGGGATCAGCTCTTCATATAAGGCGCCGGCTTTAACATAATTGGCTTGTGTATAATATTGGTTGGCCCTCTCTAATTTAAGCTCGTAATTCGAACTTTTCATTAATTTGTTATAACCGTCGCAGCCTGCAAATATAATTGCAACTAAAAAAATTATGTAAATAGTAAACTTTTTCAAGAAATGTAAAGTTACTTTTTTATACGGAATAGAAGCAAGTGATTTGTTAAAAAGAATTAAGATGGAAAAGACTTAAGGCATTATAAATTGAGAAGTAGATGTACAAGTCTGACTTCTCAAGTCTTTAATCTCAAATCAATGTTTTCTTTTAAAACTTATGTTCCCAAAGAAATCCAATACCTTTTTAAATATATCAAAATAAAGTGTAATCATTAATATAATACTCATGATCCAGATGACGGATACATTGAACCAAAATGTTGGAACAAAAGCACCTAAAAACTTTTTATTAGGCGCGTAAAAATGAGCCCCTCCAAAATTAGACTCTGTAGGATCACTGTAAATAGGGTCTATACGTTGAATAAGTCTTCCGTCTTTTTCAAGACATGCTTCACCGCTTATATCATTCGCGTTTCTTACGAGCTGTGATAAGCTTTCGTTCTCATAATCTTCCTGAAGATTAATAAAGTTGTCGTTGCCCATTTTCTCGATCATATTGTGGACCACTTTTTCTTTTTCCGCTCTTTTGTTGTTTTCGCGAGCAACATAATGCTCATTAATTTTATCTAAAAATGTTCTTAATGAGGCGGCTACTTCCGGTGTATAGTCTTTTGAGTTCAGCTTATCAATGCCCGCAAAGACATATTTATTATTTAAAAACGTTTGTTCCTTAAGGATCTCATGTTTTAATAATGCCAGGTCATTTGCAGTTTCATCTCTTTTTAAAGGGTCTTTATTTTCCCTGCTGATCTTACTCATCTTGCCTTCCAGCTTTTGCTTCCAATAATTCTTTTTGTAACCTGCAATGCTGATGGCTTTTTCGTATTTATAAAAGTTTTTAAAGTATTTATTTTCCTTAAATTGATTTACGGCTAAGGCTTCAAATGCCCAACGGCTTGCCATTAACTCGCCAACTAAAGGCACACCGCCCTGCTTGGCCAATACAGGGTTCAGCTTATCAAATTTTACAACCACGCCTGCCAATAACAACTGCGGAATAATTAAAAACGGAATTAAAATATAAATGGTAACGGCACTGTTAAATGCGCTCGAAATGTTTAAACCGAGCATATTGGCGAAACAGGATGTTGTAAATAAAATTAACCAGTAATCGGTAAACATACCTTTAACGCCCAATACAGAGTTACCAACCAGCACAAATAATACGGTTTGGAACGCAGACAGGGCAAACATAATTATGATCTTACTTCCCAAATAGCTGCCTTTACTTAAATTTAAAAACGATTCACGCTTCCTGATTTTTCGGTCCCTTATAATTTCCTCGGCACTTACGGTTAAGCCTAAAAACAAGGCTACTACCACCGACATAAACATGTAAGCGGTTAAGTTTTCATTTTTAAAAAACACGTACCCAACTGTATTATCATCGTCCGTATTAAAATAACGCACTAAAAATGCCAAGATAAATGCCAGTAAAGGCGCTTCAATAAAGTTAATGAGCAAATACTGCGTGTTGGTTAATTTACTTTTTACGTCACGCGTAATAAAAACTTTAAATTGTTTAAAGGCATTCGGGATCTTAAAAATAGCCTCCGGTATTTCATCCTGGTGCTTAATGTCACCAATGGTGGCTTCAATTTTTTCAACGTAACTTTTGTTCCATTCACTCGGGCTTGTTTTACGGTTATGTGTTAAGTTACCGTACTCATCCAATACCTTGCTTTCAATAATATTAAAAATAAGCTCGGGGTTTACGTTACCGCAGTTCCAACATTCGCTTTCTTCCGCGTTAACGTGTTGCACCAATGTTTTAAAGTAGGATACTGCATCAACCGGGTTGCCGTAATAAATGGGATAGCCGCCCACGTCGAGGATCTGCAGCTTATCAAACATTTTAAAGATGTCGGATGAAGGCTGATGGATCACCACAAAAATTAATTTTCCTTTTAAAGAAAGTTCTTTTAAAAGGTCCATAATATTTTCTGAGTCACGCGATGAAAGGCCTGATGTGGGCTCATCTACGTAAAGCACCGATGGCTCGCGAATGAGCTCCAAACCAATATTTAAACGCTTCCGTTGTCCGCCGGAAATTGTTTTTTCTAACGGCGAACCTACTTTAAGGTCTTTAGTATCTGTTAATCCCAGATCGGCCAGTAAAGAAATACATTTTTTAGCGATCTCTTCATCGGTTAAATTACCGAAACACAGTTTGGCATTGTAAAATAAATTCTGGTAAACCGTTAGTTCTTCTATCAGCAAATCATCCTGTGTAACATGACCGATCACACCTTCTACAAATTTCTTTTCAATGTGTATGTTCTTACCGTTAATTAAAACCTGGCCCGCGCTTGGAATTTCAACCCCGTTCAGTACATTCAGTAAGGTTGATTTACCGGCGCCTGAGCCTCCCATAATACCAATTAATTTTCCGCTTTCTTCACGAATGTTAATGTTACGTAAGCCTAATTTACCGCCTTTAAATTTATATTCAATATTTTTTGCTTCAAACGAAATGCGTGCTTTTGAGCTGTCAGCAAGGAAACGGCCAATAATATCACTGTAATAAATTGGTTTAACTTTAGAGTTTCTTAAGGAAGAACCCGGTGTTAAAATATGAACGCGTTCTTTGGAAATACCTTGCCCGTTTAACTGTAGCTCAATGTTACCATAGATTCGCAAGGCATACATGCCAACGCTGTCAATTTGTATAACGCGTACGTCAGACGTTAACGTATCGCAGTAAATATGTTTGCAGGCGTTTTCGTAACCGTTTTCTTTGTTATTAATAACCAAGATGTTCGGTGTATTCGGAATTTTTTCGGCCGTATCTTCAATGAAGGCACGCAGCTGGTTAAATTCTTCACCGGAAATATTAAATGTATCTGCCACTGTTACAACAAATTCATTTTCCTGTTCAGATATTTCATCCGAAGAATAAATAAATTCTAATAAACGTATTAGCACAATTACTTTCTGCGGCTGCTCTAATTCCTGGTTAATCTGTGTACAGATTTTTAATACTTTAACGGAGTTTAATGAGGTACGTTTAGCGGAACCGTCTTTCTTTTTGGTACTTGCCTGCTGCGCTTCAATAAATTCATCAAAAATAACAAGGTATTTTTCAACCTGTTCTTTATTTAATTGTTGCTTTAAAAAAGACTCAACAATAGAACGGCCGGTATTGCTTATGCCATCCACTTTGGCAATGATGGCAAACATTTGCATTAAGGCCCGTAGTATTCGTTCACTCATATATTTTTAATTAAAGGGGTTGTTCCGGTCAGGTACGCAAGATACTAAATATTAATAGTTTAACAAATCTCAACATACTATTTTATAACATTATTTTTGCTCACTCAAAACATGAATTCACTCAAAGAAGAATATGATGCGGCAGAAATTGCCGCTAAATTTATTAATCAAACCAATAAGCCGGTTTTCCTTACCGGGAAAGCAGGTACAGGCAAAACTACTTTTTTAAGAAACATTATTGAGCATACGCATAAAAACGCCATTATTGTTGCACCAACAGGCATTGCCGCTATTAACGCGGGCGGTGTAACCATTCATTCTCAATTTGGACTACCGTTTGGGTTATTTATTCCCGACAGCAGTTTTAAAATAGATAACCTACAGGTAAAAATAAATACACCTTATACGATGGTGAAGCATTTAAATATGCGCGACCAAAAACGAAAATTATTACAGGAACTGGAACTTTTAATTATTGATGAAGTAAGTATGTTAAGGGCTGATCTGCTTGATACTATTGATTTTGTGTTAAAGAGCATTCGCCGGCAACAACACAAACCTTTTGGCGGGGTGCAGGTGTTATTTATAGGCGATTTAATGCAGCTGCCACCGGTAGTAAAAGAAGAGGAATGGAATGTGTTGAGAAACTATTATAACAGCATTTACTTTTTTGACGCGCAGGTTTTAAAAACTGAAAAACCGGTGTATATCGAGCTGGATAAAATTTATCGGCAGTCGGATAATACTTTTATCGACCTGTTGAATAATTTAAGAAACAATACGGTTACTCAGGCAAATATTGACCTGTTGAATACGCATTATAAGCCGGGTTTTGATGTAACCTCAGCACTCAATACCATTACGTTAACAACCCATAACAATAAGGCAGATACCCTTAACCGCTCGGCCTTACAACAGTTAAAGGGGAAATCGTATTTTTTTAATGCAAGGATTGAAGGGGAGTTTAATGAATATGCTTATCCTGTTGAATCTTCCTTAGAATTAAAATTAGGTGCACAAATTATGTTTGTTAAAAATGATGTGAGTGGAAAGCAGCAGTATTTTAACGGGAAAATAGGGGTAGTATCTTCTTTAACGGATAAAGAAATTGAGATCGATTTTAAGGATGGAACAAAACCTTTTACGCTGGAAATGTATCAATGGAAAAACATAAAATATGAATTGAATGAAGTCACAAACGAGATTGATGAAAAAGAGGTGGGTGAGTTTATACAGTACCCCATAAAACTGGCATGGGCCATTACAGTACATAAGAGCCAAGGCTTAACCTTTGAAAAAGCAATACTCGATATAAACCGTGCCTTTGCGCCGGGACAGGTGTATGTGGCCTTATCAAGGTTAAAATCGTTAAACGGATTAGTGTTGACCTCTCCTATACAATTTAATGCTATTTCGCAGGATAAAGTGTTAGTAGAGTATGCAGGGAACAAACCAAAAAATGAAGAAGTTAAAGAATTAATTAACCTCGAAACCTCTTTCTTTTTAAGAGCATATTTACTAAAAGCTTATGATTTTGTTTGGTTATATACTTCAGTAAAGCACCATGCCGACAGTTATGTAATGGCGGAGCATAAATCGACGAAACAAAAGCACCAAACATGGGCGAAGGAGCTGTTAACCAAATTTGAACCATTAAAAATAACCGCGGATAAGTTTAGTAACCAACTGCACCATATTTTTGAAAATAAGGAAAACGGTTATTTACAAGCAGTAAATGCAAGGCACCTCGCCGCTAAAAATTATTTTTATCCGGTATTAAAAGAACTGTCAAAAAGTGTGTTGGTGCACATTGAATTAGTAAGAGAAGAGAAACAAATTAAGCTCTATTTAGAAGAGCTGTTAGTATTGGAAGGCTTATTGTTTAAGCATTTGCAGCAATTAGATAAAGTAACGTCTGTATTGGATAATATTTTAAATAATGTGGAGTTTAATAGACAGCAATTAAAACTTATTACAAATCAGAGCGAGCGTTTGGAATTGGTAAGGCAAACCATAGCTATTAACGATAAAGCCGAATTTGAAGAACGAAGGTTGAAAACCGGTACTAAAAAAACCTCCACTGAGAAAGTAAAGAAAGAAAAAAAACCGAAAGAAGAAAAGCAAACGCCGGGTTTAAAACAAGCTAAACCTGATACTAAAGACCTTAGCTTTGAATTGTATAAAGCCGGTAAAACAATCGGTGAAATAGCGATTGACAGAGGAATGGCTATTACAACTATTGAAAATCATATAGCACACTACGTAAGCTTAGGCATGATACCCGTGACTCAATTTGTCCCGAAAGAAAAATTTGATAAGATTATTGAGTCTGCTAAAAAACATGGCATTGAATTTACAAATCCTATTAAGCAAGAACTTGGAGATGATTACACGTATTCGGAAATACGGTTTGCATTGGCAACGCAGAAGTATTTAAAGAAGGAGTAAGGGGGGTATAGCCCCTTTTTTTAATTAAATTCATAATACCAATTGTTGCATCAATTGCAAAAAACAATGTGTTGATTACTATAAGTGCAATCATTCGGATGTAAATTTGCATGATAAAAATAAAAAAACCTCACATCTATTTGATAGTGAGGTTTTAACTACTTTTTGTGTAGCCCGTACGGGAATCGAACCCGTGTTTCGTCCGTGAAAGGGACGCGTCCTAACCCCTAGACGAACGGGCCATTGTAATTAACAGTACCTAAAACTCAGATCGTTTAATTAATGGAGTGCAAATTTACTATAATTTTCCTATTTCCAAAAAAAAATTACGGAAATCATGAAAATCTTTTTTGCCGGTATCTGTCCATTGGATTTACAAATACCTGTTGCATGAGTAAAGCCGATGCTACAGAGATAATAATGACTGTATAACCATAGTAATCCATATATAGAGCATGTGTGAAAAAGAAGCTTCTGAATAAGCTTACTATCAAGTGATGAATGATGTATATAGAAAACGACAACTCGCCTATATAACGGTCTGTTTTATTGTTTTTGAACGTGTAAAAAAGATACGGCAAAGCACATAAAAACACTCCATAAAATAAATAATTCTTCAAAGTAATGTCCATTTTAATTTCATCAAAAAACATAATTAAAATTAAAAGTACCAATAACAAGATGTATCCCGGTTTAGTTGAAACCTGTTTATTATCGATGGTTTTATAATACCGGTAAGCTAAGCTTCCTGCAAGGAAAAAAGCAAGTTCAAACGGAAAGAAACGATAGGTCCAGGGATCGAATGATAAATGTAAAATGGATGCATACACGTAACGTCCTGTAAAGCTCGCTATAAGGATCAATAATTGCCACTTAATTTTTTTTGTAACCATGAACGGTGCCAGTAAATAAAACACACACTCTATACTGATTGACCATGCCTGAGGCACAAACAGGTATTGATACCCTGTGTGCTTAAAGGATAAAGCATGGTACGTTAAAGAAGGTTCACAAAACTCATTCAGCTTTAAAAAATACAATACGTCCTGTCCTATTACCACTAAATTTTCGGCAATAAAATACAGTAGTGTTATTACAGATAAACAGTTTTTATTGCCAATGTACATTCCCAAGTAATAAGGCTTACCAAAGCCGTAAAAGCCCACAATACAAACAATAACTACACATACAAGTACTGCCCAGTAAATAGGAAAAATACGGTAAAACCTGCTTTTAATAAATGTTTTGTAGTAGCCCTTACCGGTATATTTTTCATTTAAAATGAGCGCCATATAAAAACCGGAGATCATATAAAAAGACTGTACTGCTACTTGTCCGCCGCACATCCGTAAGCCAAACAGTTTATAAGAATGGAAAACCACTACCGCGATCGCCAATATAGTTCTTAAAATTCCCATGAGGACTTAAATATATTAATAAGGTTTGTAATATGATAAATTATAACATCCGCCTTCCTACAAATACCTTTTACAGGGGAAATAGTTAATACGAAGCACTAAAGCCTCTCTTATAATTTGGTAATGATTCCGCAGTTATGAACTAACGTATAAATCATTATTTTTATGGCCGGAAGGTTTTTAGATTATAAAAACGGGCCGTATGGCTCGGAGAGGCGCTCGTCCTTAATGCCTCATATCTGCCGGGCTCAGCCCCAACACGATGTTGCCCTATTTCTTTTTCGTCAAACAAAAGAAAGAAGTTAGAGAGATAAAACAATGAACAGAGTAATTATATTACTTTTTATCCGGCAACCGGATAAAGAACACAAACCCGTTTTGGCGATACAATTCTTTAAGAGCGGGCCTTCTTTCGTGGATCTCCTCTACATTATTGATCTTGCCTACAAAAAAAGCAGGGCTTTTAATATCACCAACCTCTAACCAGTTTGTATGAATAAGGCCCGTATACATTACAGCATTTTTAGTTTCCCCTTCTTTTTCAAGATCAATCAACCTTTGTTTTGCATAAACTTTAAAGTTCGGGTCTTTCATAACGGATGGCTCAAGTTTTCCGTAAAATAAATTAGCGTAACTTTTAAAACCTATCGTTTCCACATCATAATGGTGACGGGAGCACATTTTATAAAATTCAATAGCCGAATGCTGTGAATACTGTTCTATTTTGGGAGCAATCACCATAATTAAACTGTAAACAGTGCCTAATGAGATTAAAAACAATACATAAATAAATTTGAAATTTCTTTTCCCGATCTTTACAATACAAATGAGTGTAAACACTAAAAAACTGGCGCCTATAAGCCATTCAAAGCCGGTCCAGTATACATTTGCTTTTAAATTTCCAATGGCGAATTGATCATTGATCAGATCGCTTTTTATTAAGAAATCTCTTAAAAAAGGAACACACCCTACAAGTATAAAAGCCAGGCCGAGGACGCATGTCATAACTATAAATACGTTATTAAACCATTTCTTCCATAAAAATTCGCCTGAAAATAATTTTTGAATGGCGTAAACAGCCAGGTAGGTCAACGGGAAATAACATAAGGATGAATAGTGAACAATCTTTGTTTTAACGATCGAAAATAAAACAAGCACAACCCAAAACAAAATGATCATCCAGCGTTTACTGTGCTTTTGATAAGGCGTGTCGTAGTCTGATTTTTTATGCGCCAATATTAAAAATAAGGATGATGGAAAACAGCCGATCAGTAATACAACAAAGTGGTAGATGAAAGGGCCGCCATGGTCGCTGTCTTCCGTTTGAAACAGGCGAACTTGGTATTCAATAAATTCTTTTATAATATACCCGTTTCCTTTTATGAGCTCGATACCAAACCAACTGAAACCGGTAATTAAAAACGCCATAAAAAATACTACTACAAATTTTAGTTCTGATATTTTTTTAAACTTTGCTAAAATAAAAAACACTACTACCGTTAAGCCTAGTAATATTAAGGCGGCCGGGCCTTTGGTTAAAAGCGCCAATCCTAAAAAAAACCCAGAAAGTAACGCCGTTTTATACCCGAAAGTTCCTATAGGATTATTGGTATGCCTGATCAGGTAAAAGATAGAGCTGTATATAAATAAATTGAACCAGGGATCAATAATACCACTCTTAAAAAAAAGATGGGGTAATAACGTGGCGGCATATACAAAGCTCCAGGTTAGGCCGAATTTGCGATCGTTCAGGCTTTTACCTGTTCGATACAAAACCAATAAGGTAATAATGCCGCATAAGGCGTTTGGTAAGCGTGCGGCAAATTCGTTAATGCCAAAGGCATTCATACTTATAGCCTGAAGCCATATAAATAAAGGCGGCTTTTCCCAAAACGGCTGAAAGTATAATTGTACGTTCGAATAATTATTGGAAACAATCATTTCCCTGGCACACTCCGCAAAATTAATTTCGTCCCAGTCAAACAATGGCATATTACCGATAAAAGGAATAAATAACAGTGCCGCTGCCAGTGTAATAAAGGCGTATGCCTTGAGGTCGTTAGTTAACAGTTTAAACACGCGTGGTTTTATTTCTTGAAAGTAGTTTAGGTAAAGTAGTATTTAATTTTTGAAAATAAGAGGTATGATAAAATACAGTGTAAAAAAATAAAGAAAAGGAAACACCGATAATCGAACCCACATACACATCGATGAGCCAATGCTGCGATAAATAGATACGGCTAAAAGAGGCTATAAATGCCAACAGAAAAAACATAACTTTAAACCGCTGTTGTTTGGTTACAAACAGTAAACAAAAAAACAACGCAAAGGCGGATAAGGCGTGCCCGCTGGGAAACGAATGAAAGCTTGCTATGTCAACACCCTCCACTTCATTTAATTTTTCATGTAAAAAATATTCGAAGGTCGAATGCGGCCTGTAAATATCATTATATACAACATGTTTTAAAATATAGGATACAATGGCAGCTCCTAAATAAGAAATAAGAATATAAATGGAGACACGCATATTTATAAACAGAAATATACACGCAATAAAAAACGCTACCAACCCATCGCCCAGGTAAGTAATGTATTTAAAAAAAGTATCAATGTATATATTACCAACATTGGTGTTAAGTGCTTTATGGATCTGAACTTTACCGTTAGTAAGCAGTATGTAGCCCAAAACCGCCAATACAAATACGTAGATAGAAAGATAAACCCCGTTATGTTTAAAAAATAACCTCATTAAAGTTTCTTATTATTTTTTAAGATTAAGTTCATTATTTTTTTCGGCAGCCTGTATGGGCGGCATTACCTTAACCGTTTGCTTAAATGGTTTATCACTGGCCGCTATTTCACAGGAAGTAATGATAGATTGTTTAATAACGCGCATGATACAATCAGTAGGCTGAACATATATTTTTTTAAGCGTACTGTCGGGCATCGTAAATTCCATATCGGTAGCAAAGCTTTTTGGGCCTTCAAACACAAAAGGATCTTTAAAATAATCTTCCAGGTGAATGTCCTTAATATGAATTTTATTACCCAATACCATTGTATATAATTCAAAGATAGCACGTGTAATTTTAATAGAAATTTGGTTAGTTTTATTATCGTACGTGATTTTTACATTGCCTATTACTTTTGATTTATAACTAAAGGGCCCTACATATACTTTAGTATCGCAGGTAAAATCACTGCTGTCAGGCAATAAATTTATTTTAGGGTTTGAAATAATCCACGTATATTCTCCTTTAACCATTAATACTTCGTACGTATTTTTGCCGCTTATTTCTCCTATCACGGCAAAAATTTTGTTTACGGCTTTTTCATTCAATACAAAGGAAAAATCATTGTAATTCTGAGCCTTTAAGTAACCGGAGAACATCAGAAAAACAAGAATAAGTTTTTTAAATTGCATGCTACAAATGTATAATTTTGCTTATTATTACAATACCCAATTTTTTCTTTTTTAACTAATTATATTATGACTATAAAAGCCAACGACCCGCAGTTAAAATCTTGGATCGCAATACCTTTCGCTTCAGATTTTCCCATTCAAAATTTACCTTTCGGCATTTATAATGATAACGCGGTTATGCACCACGCCTGCTCCGCCATAGGATATGATATTATTGACCTTTATGAATTGGCCAAGCAGGGTTATTTAGACACCTTAAATTTACCGAAAGAAGTTTTTGATAGCACACACTTAAATGAGTTTATTGCTTTGGGAAAAGACGTAACCCGTGCTTTAAGAAACAGATTATCTGATCTGTTGGAAGTAAATAATACAGAACTGAAAGACAAAGCCGGAATTTTTGGAACAATCTTTAAAAAACAAAACGACGTAACCATGCTAATGCCTGTAAAAGTGGGCGACTACACTGATTTTTACAGCAGCATAGACCATGCTATAAATATAGGAACGATGATTCGAGATCCTAAAAATGCTTTGATGCCCAACTGGAAACACTTACCGGTTGGTTACCATGGCAGGGCAAGCAGTATATGTGTAAGCGGGCATTCGTTCCACAGGCCTAAAGGACAACAGAAGCCGGCAGACAGTGACCTACCGGTTTACGGGCCTACAAAGTTATTGGATATTGAATTAGAAACAGCCTTTATTATTGGTAGACAAACCAACATGGGAGAAACCGTTAGTACCGAACAAGCGGATGATTACATTTTTGGAATGGTATTGTTTAATGACTGGAGCGCGCGCGATATTCAAACCTGGGAATACGTGCCGTTAGGACCATTTTTAGCAAAGAATTTTGCAAGTACCGTTTCTCCCTGGATAGTAACATTAGATGCTCTTGAACCTTACAGGACTACAGGTTACACGCAAGAGCCTAAAGTATTGCCTTACTTACAATATACCGGCGAA
Source organism: Bacteroidota bacterium (assembly GCA_025362395.1). Classification (GTDB taxonomy): domain Bacteria; phylum Bacteroidota; class Bacteroidia; order B-17B0; family Aurantibacillaceae; genus UBA4416. The sequence goes on along the minus strand of JANYGK010000101.1, from coordinate 10,193 downwards.
AAAAATATTGATATTAAACTGGAAGTAACATTAATCCCTGAAAAAGGAGAAGAAAATGTACTCTGTACGTCAAATTATAAATATATGTACTGGACTATGGAGCAACAATTAGCACACCATACCGTAAACGGTTGTAATATTAATGTAGGTGATATGATGGCAAGCGGTACTATTAGCGGCCCTCAGCCACACGAATACGGCAGTATGATGGAGCTGACCTGGCGCGGCACAAAACCAATGACCTTAAAAGACGGCACGCAACGTAAGTTTGTAAATGATAACGACACTATTGTTATTAAAGGTCATTGTGTGAAAAATGGCATACGCATTGGCTTTGGTGAGTGTAGGGCAACGTTATTACCGGCGTTGTAATTAGTAACTTATTTCTCCTTTTAAAGGAGTACGAATAGAGGATGTTTAAGTATTCCATCAAATACACATTATGCTGAACAAAAAATCCAAAAATTAATCCAATTCACCAACTTCAATAGGCCCACTCTTTCCTCTCAAGTGCAGTTCGCTCCGTTCCGCTGAAAACAGCCGCAGTAAACTTCAACTCTATGTCTCTTCAGTCAAACAATTCCTTCCCGCATCTAGTCCCTCTCTTTAGTCTCTTCTTCTATGTGCCTATGTAGTTAAAAAAACATTCTATTATTACCAAGGTAAAAAACACGTATTAATCAGGCTTCCTCGACAGGGGTGTTGTTTCATTGGTAGCCGGAACAGGGTTACCGGTATTCTCCTTATTTTCCAAAGGAATTTCTTTTACCGTTGCGTTTTTTTCCCTTGAAACATGTGTAGCTGAAGAGTTGTTGGAAATGCTTGCATTATCGGGCTCTGTAGACGCTTCTAAATGAGCACTTTTTTTAGACGAGGTGGTTTGCGCATGTGTATGCAGGCAGCAAAATACAGTTAAAAATAAAATAAAGGTAATTGTTTTCATGTTGTGTATAATTAAGAAACTAATTAACAATAAGAATAGTAAGTTCACCCGGGTTAATATCTGTTGAAGAATTACCTCCTATATCTACAGGTGATGTGGATGTTCCAAGTCTTAAGGTTCTAAGATCGATGGTATGTGTACCTGCGGGCAATGTAAGCATTGTATTAATAGCGCCGTTAGTAAATGCATTGCTGGCTGTAGGATTAACAACCGAAAAACGGTTCCATCCTCCGTTAGCCAAAAATGCACCATTTAAATAAACAACCATATCAACCGTTGCATACTGACCTGTCGTAGAGGAGGTGGTTCTTCCTCCTATTGTTGCCCAGATGATGACCGAAGAAGGTGCAGCTAATGTAAACGTTTGCGTAAGTCCCGGTTGAGCAGTTGCAACGGCTGATGTAACGGCAAGCCTTCCTGCCGACCCATATACATGGTACTTTTGAATAACACCTGAAGGCCCTGTTGCACCGGTAGCTCCGACTGCTCCTGTTGCACCTATCGGGCCGGCAGGTCCCGTTGCACCTGTTGCACCGACAGGTCCCGTTGCACCTGTAGCTCCAACTGCTCCCGTTGCTCCTATTGGGCCGGCAGGTCCTGTTGCGCCGGTTGCTCCTGTCGCACCTGTTACTCCGGCAGGCCCGGTAGCTCCAACTGCGCCTGTAGGCCCTGTTGCGCCTATAGGGCCGGCAGGGCCTGTTGGACCTGCTACTCCCGACGCCCCGACTGCTCCTGTTGCACCTACCGGGCCGGCCGGTCCTGTTGCACCGGTAGGGCCTGTAGGACCGGGGATCCCAACTGACGCGGAACATAAATTATTCCATGTAGCTGAAGTAGTTTCATAAAAGAAAAAACAATCTACCGTAATATCATACACCAATAGCCCTTCTGTAGGACTTGTAATGGCTAACCTTTGGGCAGTAGTCATTCTTGGTACCAAAACACCTTGCGTAGTTGATTGCATTTCAAGGATCGAATTGGGATTTGGAGCTGTTGTACCAATACCGACATTATTTTGAGCGGTAACATGATTAAATGCTACAATTGCACTGACTGTAAACAGAAAAAGGATTTTGTTTTTCATAATTAGTTATTTTGAGGAGTAAATTAATTGAATACAGTTACGTTTCCGTGAAACTTAAATTCCTTGTTTGGTGATGTTGCATTTAAAATATAAAAATAAACGCCGGACGGTACAGAATTCCCATTTAGTTTTCCGTCCCAATGATCATTAGGACTTGTTGACGTAAAAATTCTGTTGCCCCACCGGTTCAGTATAACAAGATCGTATGTTTTTAAGCCGCTTGATTTAATAGTGAAAATATCGTTTACACCATCGTTGTTGGGTGATATTACATTAGGAATAACAATATTATCAATAATATCGATAACCTGTGAGGATGAATTGGAGCAGCCTCGGGCATCCTTAACAATTAATATCACGGTATAGGTTCCGCTGCCCGGGTAAGTGTGTAAAGGATTTTGAGAGGAAGAATTAGTGCCGTCTCCAAAACTCCAGTTCCATTGCGCGCCCCCGTTTGTTTGATCAATAAATCCAACATCGCTCAAATCCCCTGTATAGATAAAATAAACCGGTGGAGGTAGAACTAAGGAAGGAGTGCATGTGCCCGGTAAAGAATTACAGCCGCTGTTCCCGATGGCAATAACAGATATCGAAGATGTTCCTGTACTCCAGCTTGCGGTTACGCTTGAACTTCCCTGGCCGCTTATGATAGTTCCGTTTGAAGGAAACGTCCACTGGTAAGAAGACCCGGTACCTGTAAGACTAAATACATTATTGGTTGAATTTTCACAAAGTGAAGGACAGTTAACGATCGGTATTTCCGGTCTTACATTGGAAAGTATATAAGGATCTCCGGGTTTTACAAAGTTCCAACCTGAGCGCGTACGTGTTGCAAATGTTCCCGATGTTCCTGATCCCAAAGCATTCATATTATTCCACAATGTATTCCCGGTTTGCCATTGGGCTATTCCCGACCAGTTACCGTCAGAAGCCGTACTGTAAAATAAGCGAACATCTGTTAACGATGAACCTGATACACGATTAACAGAATGGAAGTAAAGCGCATTCAGATCACATTCACTCCCATCCGTTAACGTACGATCAAAACTTTGTGTGCTTGCATCTGTATTATTAAGACGTGCTGCATAAGTATTCGGGTTTACATCCAAGGGTGTTAATTCAACCGGGCGGTAGCGCAATACCCCTGTACTTGATCCGGTTGGAAATACATAAACAGAGTTGGTATTGGTTTGCCTGGAAAAAGTACCGGGCGTTATACTACTTACAAAACCTTCATTACCGGGTATAGTAATATTGGTTACTGCATTTACGGCAGTATTTAACACATAAAAAGTTTGAGCTTGTGTTTCCAATTCCCTATCATTAATCAGTAGGTTACCGGTGTTTCCTGTTTTGGCATCTACACCCTGTAGAGTTTTTTTTCGGTTAGTTCCTGTACCGGCCCCCACCAATTCGAGGTTATTAAAAGTGGTAGCCGTTGCATTGTTGCTGGTAATGAACTGCTGCGTATTTCCGAATAATTTTACCTGTGAACTACCGGCATTAAATGTAGCGCTATTCACCCAATCTTGTTCCACGTTATATGTTCCGTTTCCTGAAACAATGCTGCCGGTTTCAATATTAAAGGTTCCTGCTATCGGCAAGGTAGAATTTTTGGTAAGCGTAACAGTTCCATCATTTGAAAACGCAGTAGTACCTGAGACATTTATGCCTCCGTTAACCCAAACAATTGCACCGGAGTTAACTTTTACTAATGCTGCATTTGTATAAACTATTTGTGCCTGTAACACATAATTTATAAATAATATGCTAAGGGCAATTAAGTAGATTTTTCTCATGTTAACATAATTGTTTAAGCTAATTTAACGAAAATTAACCTAACAAAAATAGTTAACTCCTTGTTTCAACAGTGTAAATGAGTAAAACTACCTTATTATCTTTTAAACGATTTCAACTTAGCGGCAAATTTTATTTATAAGCAACTGCCTAATAAAAAGATACATTGGATAAATTGTAAAATAATCCGGTCAATGTAGAATTCTGTACGCAGTATTAGTTTTTATCTAACAAAACCAATGGCATAAGGATTTAATACCAATAGCGAATCATATTTAACTGACTATGGAACATGTACTGGAAGGTAAAAAAGTAGCTATACTCGCTACGCACGGTTTTGAACAATCAGAATTGCAACAACCCTTAGAAGCATTAAAAAAAGCGGGTGCACACGTAGATATCGTTTCCCTTAAACCGGGAAAAATAAAAGCATGGAAAGGTAATAATTGGGGCGATGAATTTGAAGTAGATAAAACCATTGATGAAGTGAAGAGCCATTCGTACCACGCTTTAGTGCTACCGGGAGGCGTAATGAACCCGGATGCGTTAAGAATAAATGATGACGTAATTGATTTTGTAGCTGACTTTTTAGAAGAAGGAAAACCTTTGGCAGCTATTTGCCACGGCCCATGGACTTTAATTGAAACAGGATTAATAAAAGGAAGAAGAATGACCTCTTTTGAATCTATAAAAACAGACCTGATTAATGCGGGAGCAATATGGGAAGACGAAGAGGTAATTGTTGATAATGGTTTGGTAACAAGCCGCAGCCCTAAAGATTTACCTGCTTTTTGCAAAAAAATGATAGAAGAGATCAGGGAAGGAGTTCACGATTAACCAATATATCTCACAAATTACACTGTAATTTGTTTTTTAACTAGCAGTTTTCTAACCGGGAACTGCTTTTTTAGTTTATATTTATCATAAGAACCCTATTATTATAAAAATGATTTCTTTTATGTGTCCAATTTTTAAAACTCGATCGTTATTAAAGTAATTCAACAATTATAAACTCTAAAAACTAAACAAAATGACATCAAAAGACAATTCATTAAACTGGTTCGAGATTTCAGTATCAGACATTAGCCGTGCTAAAACATTTTATGGAACTATTTTCGGGATTACTATGGATCAACAGGAAATGATGGGAATGAAAATGGCAGGCTTTCCTTCTGACAACATGAACGGTAAGGTTGGTGGATCTTTAGTAGAAAGTGCCACACATAAACCAAGTGCCGACGGAGCAAAAATTTATTTAAATGCAAACCCTGATATGGTAAACGTTCTTGCTAAAGTAGAACAAGCCGGCGGAAAAATAGTAATGCCTAAAACAAAGATCAGTGACGAGATAGGCTTTATGGCTTTTATAATAGATACCGAAGGAAACAACATAGGGTTACATTCTAATAAATAATCTTAAAATAAAAATCATGAACGAATTTTTATTAGTATTCAGAAGAGATGCTTCAGGCACAGAACAACCGATGTCACCCGAACAAATGCAGGCTATGATGAAACCATGGCAAGATTGGATGGGTAGTTTAGCCGCACAAAACAAATTAGTAGACCAAGGAAACCGCCTGGTTCCGGAAGGCTCTGTGGTTAAGCCGGGTAACATTGTTACTAACGGACCTTATGTGGAAATTAAAGAAGCTATTGGCGGTTACACCATTATCAGGGCAGAGTCGCATACGGAAGCCGTAGAGCTTGCGAAGAGTTGTCCTATACTTAGCATCGGCGGCAATGTAGAAGTACGTAACATTATACCAATGGACTAAATTTTATAACCTCCCGGTAATGCCGGGAGGTTTTTATAATGCAGGAAAAAGAACTGATACCTCATTTATTCCGTACCGAATACAGGAAAATTATTTCTGTGCTTGTAAAACTATTTGGTATCGAATATATTGAGATTGCTGAAGACATTGTAAGCGATACATTTCTGGCGGCAGCCGAAACATGGGGGTTAAAAGGGCTTCCGAAAAATCCAACCGCCTGGCTTTACACGGTTTCTAAAAATAAAGCGAAAGATTTTTTAAAACGGAAAACTATTTATACGGGGAAAATAATTCCTGAAATAAAACGATCGGAACCTGGTTTATTTGAAATAGAAATTGATCTGTCAAATAAAAATATTAATGACAGCCAGCTGCAAATGATGTTTGCCATTTGCAACGAAGCTATTTCAACAGAGGCACAGGTTGGCTTGTCCTTAAACATTTTGTGCGGTTTTGGAGCGGAAGAAATAGCGGATGCTTTTTTGAGTAATAAAGATACGATTTATAAACGCCTTGCGAGAGCCAAAGAAAAACTATGCACAGAAAACATTAAAATCGAATTACCTCCCGAACCGGAAATTCATAAAAGATTAGAAACTGTTTTAACGACCTTATACCTATTATTCAGCGAAGGTTATTATTCTTCTTCACAAAATACGACACTTCGAAAAGACCTGTGTTTAGAAGCGATGCGACTAAATGTGATGTTGGTGGATAATGAACAGACCAATACGCCGCCTGCCAATGCATTACTTTCATTAATGTGTTTTCATGCGTCGAGGTTTGAAGCAAGAACCGGGCAAAACGGTGAATTAATCATTTATAAAGATCAGGATGAAACACTTTGGAACGAAGAGCTTATTAAAAAAGGAGTCGATTATTTAAACAAAGCATCAACCGGTAACAAGCTGTCGAAATACCATTTAGAAGCGGCAATTGCTTACTGGCACACACACAAAAATGACACTGCCGAAAAATGGGAAAGCATTTTACAATTGTATAACAAACTGTTGCTGTTAGAATATTCGCCTATAGCCGCGCTTAACAGGACTTACGCATTAAGTAAAGCTAACGGAAAACATGAGGCCATTATTGAAGCGGAAAAATTAAAGCTGATCGAATATCCTTTATATTATTCTTTACTAGGCAATTTGTATGAAGATATAGATAACGGGAAAGCATTAAAGCATTTAAAAACTGCTTTAGGCTTAACAAAAACACCCGGAGAAAAAACAATTCTTGAATCAACTATTGCACGGGTTAGCCTCTAACCGAAGTAGCTCCTCATTTGCCCTAATCATTTTTTATCTCCTCTAGTTACACCATCCGTATTTTCATTTTCATTAAGACGTATATTTTATTTCACTTCCATGTTGTTTGAAAGGCTTTATTTGAGTTTGGCATCCTAATTGGTTAATTACATTGACTTTTAACACTTATCTCAATGAAAAATTTAAATACCATTTATTGCTTTCTTATTGACGATGACCCCGAAGAAATAGATATTTTTAAATTAGCCCTTGAAGAGCTTGATATTACAGTGCACTGTACAGCCTTTACGGATTGCAATAAAGCCATTAAACAGTTAACGGAAGGCGGCTCCACCCCTGATTGTATATTCTTAGATCTATACATGGGAAACGTCAGCGGAAAAGAATGCCTCAATAAAATAGTAAGTACGGAAATTATTTCCCGGATCCCTGTAGTAATCCTTTCGGGTTCTAAAAATGAAGCTCAAATTTATGAACTGTTAAAAATGGGTGCACAGGAATTTATGATTAAGGCATTAAGCATTGATAAATTAAAAGATCAGCTTCATGATTATTTTACTACCCATTTTAATTTAAGCAACGATGCAACGATTTAATCAATCGTATAGCTTCTGGCAATTTTCACAGAAGTATGTAATGCGTTTCCCTTTACCTATATGTTCTGCTTTACTTGGTATGTTACACCGCGGGCATTTTCTTTTTCCGTAAATAAGCCAATGTTGCTTTAACACAAACGCTTTTTTCCATTCATAAAACTCAAAGCTGTAAATACGGGCTTCCTTCACCATTTCTTTTAATTTAGGAGTAGGCACACTACCCGCTAACGATGCAGGATGTAAACGGATTCTGAACAAAACTTCATTTTTAATAATGTTGCCTACTCCCGAAAACAGTTCCTGGTTCAATAGAAGATCACACAACATATCGTCTTTTAATATCTTTATTTTTTTTAGAGCCTTTTCAGGGTTCCAGGTGTCATTCATAATATCAGCGTCCCAGTCATAAGCTGCATCAATATCTTCCTCTATCAACTTAACGCTACACGTGTAAAAATTAATCTCATCATTTTTAAAACTGAGTCTCAACCGCGGTGTAGTACTGGGCTTTCTTTGGTTAACCATATACGTTCCAAACATGAGCAAATGAATGCGAATGTAAAAGCCATTAAAGGAAATCAAAAAATGCTTGCCCCAGCTTTTTAGCTCAAGAATTTTTAAGCCTTGCAGCTTTTCAAAATCAATCTTTGCGTTTCCTTCCGCAACACCTACTTTTTTACCGGTAAAAGATTGAAGCGCTTCTTTTAGAATAACAATGGATGGTCCTTCAGGCATGGTCTATCATATTAAGCAATTGCAAAGCATTGGTATAGCCTGTTTTGTAATAGGTATTATTAAAATATGCAGTATAGTTTTTACAACCTTCCGGGAATTGGTTGTAAAATTCAATCAGCTTTGATTGTTCATAGGATGATTTAAATAAAACAGGGTTACCGTGCAATCGTAAATAAAAATCGGGTGATGTATGCATAAAATAAGTTTCTAATCCCGGAAAATCAATATTACAAAATGTTAATTTTGCTTTTTTAAAAGCAGTTTCCACTTCTTTATTCCACCAAGAAATGTGTCGCAGCTCAACTGCGTTATGCGATTTATGAGGTACAGATTCGAGGATACGATTTAAATTTTCTTCGCTATAATGATATGAGGGCGGCATTTGAAATAAAAAGTACATTAATTTTTCTCCTAAGCCCTCTGAAATCAGATTCTGAAATTCGGTTACCTGTTGTTTGCATTCTTTAAGCTTCATCACATGGGTAATGTAACGGCTCATTTTTACAGAAAATTTAAAGGTTGATGTCGTAACCGTGGCGTATTTTTTAAGGTCTGTCAGCTTAGGCGTCCTGTAAAAAGTTCCGTTAAGCTCAACCGTATTAAAAACAGAGCTGTAATATTGCAACCAGTTTTTTGGTTGCGTACCTGCCGGATAAAATTCATTTTTCCAGTTCGGGTAATAATATCCTGAACATCCTATGTTGTATTGAGCCATACAACCTGCTATAAAATGACATGCCGGTTAATATACTCGTTATGCGGGCCTCGTTTCAGCAGCTAAAGCAATTGTACATTTAGCGACGTATGAGAAATGTATATATACTTCTACTTTAGAGTAATGCCTGCTTCTGAATCAATATAACAATAGCGATAAGCCGTTGTCAGCTCGAGTGTTTTTTGTTTACCTCTTACAAAAATTGTATAGAGAATTTAAAAGCTACTGCTTATTATATTTATTTCTATATTCAATAGGCGTTAAGCCCGTTATTTTTTTAAATACTTCTCGGAAAGCTTTGGTATCCGTATAACCTACATCAAACATCACTTCATTGATGTTTTTGCGGCTTGATTCAAAACTTCTTTTAGCGGCTTCTACTTTTACACGTTGCATGTATTCAACAACCGTATTATTAGTTGCTTTTTTAAAACGGCGTTCAAAGCTTCTTCTTCCAATTGCAACCATATTCGCTAACCCGTCGACTGTTATTTTACCGGGATAATTTATTTCAATAAACTCCTGTGCTGTTTTTATTTCTTCATCGTCATGCTCTTTTTGCCCTTTAAATATCATAAACGCAGACTGATTGTCCCGGTCAATATCAATTGCGAAAAATTTAGAAGCAAGAATGGCCGTATCACGATCTGTATATTTTTCAACTAAATACAGTAATAAATTCCAATAGGAGTTAGCGCCACCGCTCGAATAAATTCCTTGCTCCTCCGTAATAATACTGCCTTCTACCAATTCAACATCGGGGTACATGGTTCTGAATTCATTTGCAAAACCCCAATGCGTGGAACATTTCTTTCCGTTCAACAATCCTGTAGAAGCCAGTAAAAATGCGCCTACACAAAGTGATGCTATTTCCGCGCCATTTTTATGTTGCTGTACTATCCATGGCACTAACTCTTGATTCAATGCTACAGCCCTTTGCATATCACCGCTTAAAGCAGGAATAAAGATCAGATCTGTTTTTTTTACGTCGGTAATTTGTTTATCTGTATGTACCGAAAATAAACTATTTTCAAGCTTGACTTCTTTTTTCACACCCACTACCTGTACATTAAATAAGGCAGGTTTACCTGCCGATTGTAAAAATAAATTTACGGCATTAAACATATAACGCGGGTCTGCTATAGCTTCTATAACAGCGGTTTCGGGAGCAAGGATCGACACAGTTTTCATAGCTTTTTAGTCGGATGTTTAGGATTTAAAAGTAGAAAAATGCTTTGTCGTAAACAACCCCTTAAACAGTCGTTTTTTGCACA